>RRBB01000079.1:0-43713 GCA_006543605.1 Rhodococcus sp. WS4 | reverse complement strand
AGGCGGCCCGGTTGACACGACTGGCCGCCACCGCGCCACCCGAGGTCCGCGCCCAGCTGGAGGAGAAGATCGCCGTCCTCGACGAGCATCGCGAGGCGGTGGGTATCAAGCGGGGGAAGATCAACCGGGAACTGGCCTTCGACTTCGCCCGGCAGGTCACCGACTACGCCACCGACGCCGGCGCAGCCATGATTGCGGTGGAAGATCTCGCCACGCTCGAGACCCGCGGGCACGGACGGGTGAACAACAATCGGGCGGCGCAGTCCGCCCGCCGCAAAGCGGTCGCCGCCCTCGCGCACACCGCTGTCGGTGCCGGCGTCACGGTGGTTTCGGTGCCCGCCCGGGGATCGTCCGCATTGTGTCCGGGTTGCGACGAACCGCTTGCCCGCCCCGGCGGGTATCACACCGCGTGGTGTCCACGCTGCGGGGTGGGCGGCAATCGCGACCACGTCGCCGGGGTGAACCTGGCCAAACGCGCACTACTCGGCAGAAACAAGACCACCCGGCGGCGCGGAGGTCTACCGGCGGTCCGAGTGACCGAACATGCGCCGGTGCGCCGGTGCCGCGACAAGAACAGTCCGACACCGAGCAGACCACGGCACCGCCGGGTCCGCCGCAGCCTGCCCACCGTGACACCGCGGTTGGGGGTGACTCCGAACAAGCATGTTCCTGCATCACAAGCGTCGGTGTGGGACACGGTCAAACCCGCACCGCCGCACGGTGATGCGGGTAGCCGTGACACACGTCCATCTCCCACGCCCGCCACGCAAGTGGCAGATAGTATGAGATCTACGTAGACGCTCCGGCGAAGCTGCGCAAGCAGTTCGACCAGATCTGACGAAAAGCGAGGGCCCGGGCGGCGCCCGCACACCGGCCCGGACCCTCATCGGATCGGCGTGTCAGACGCCGAGCTTGAGGCCCGCCCCGGCGTCGACCCGGAGCTGCTGACCGGTGACGAACCGGGACTCGTCGGACGACAGGAACACCACGGCATGCGAGATGTCCTCCGGCTCGACCCACGGGGTGGGCATCGCCTGCATGAACGGGAACGTGACCTTCGCGTCCTCGGCGGTCGGGTTCTCGAGGTCAGGGCGGAACGTGCGGAACATGGGCGGGCTCTGCAGCATGTCCGTGTTGCAGTTGGTGGGGTGGATCGCGTTGACGCGGATGGACTTCGGGCCCAGGGTGAGCGCGAGCGACGTGGTGTACGTCCACAGCATCTTCTTGGCCAGCCCGTAGCCGTCGCCGCCCGGGCCCTGCAGTGCCTGCTGGCCGTTCAGCCCGGTCTGCGGGACCAGCCCGGCCACCGATCCGGTCGCGATGATCGACGCGCCGGCATCCAGGTGTGGGAGAGCCGAGTGGATCGTGTTGATCACGCCGACGAAGTCGACGTCGAACGCATCGACGAATCCCTGGACCGGCACGTCGTTCCCGAGCGGTGCGATCCCGGCGTTGGCGACCACGACGTCAAGTCGCCCCAGCGTCGCGACTGCGGCGTCGAGTTCACGCTTCAGCGCGGCGCGGTCGCGCACGTCCACTTTGGCGATGACGACCCGTCGCCCGGCCTTCTCGACGAGCCGTCCGGTCTCCTCGAGGTCGGCCTCGGTCGCCAGCGGGTACTCGTTGGATGCGATGTCCTCGCAGAGGTCGAAGGCGATGATGTCGGCACCCTCGTCGGCGAGATGCACTGCGTGACTACGCCCCTGACCCCGTGCCGCTCCGGTGATCAGAACGACTTTCCCCGCTACCCGATTCATCTGAAGTCCTCCACTCGCTTCGTGACGTACGTCGCTGTCGCGTGAAGAATTAGAACACGTTTCACAACAAAAGTGAAACACGTTCTATCGAGAAGCCGGCGAAGGGTCCGACTGCGCTACGGCTTACGCAGCGCGGCCATGAACATCGCGTCGGTACCGTGCCTGTGCGGCCAGAGCTGGACGCTCGGCCCCTCCCCCAGATCCGGGACGCCGGGGACGAGCTCACGCGTGTCGAGTGCGGTGAGGCCGTGGCGGCGCACCGCGTCCGCGACCACCGCCACCGTCTCCGAGAGGTGCGGCGAACACGTCGAATACAGGATCACCCCGCCCGGACGCACCAGCTCGACCGCCGACGCAAGGAGTTCCCGCTGCAGTTTCGCCAGACCCGCCACGTCCGACGGCCGCCGGCGCCACCGGGCCTCCGGTCGGCGACGCAACGCACCCAGCCCGGTGCACGGAGCGTCGACGAGGATCCGGTCGTACCCGCCCTCGAGCCCGGAATCCCGGCCGTCCGCGACGTGCACGTCCACCGGAAGTTCCTTCGTCGTCTTGCGGATCAAGTCCGCCCGGTGCGCCACCGGCTCCACGGCGTCGAGGCGACCGCCCTCGATACCCGCGAGAGCGCCGAGCAGAGCGGCCTTGCCGCCCGGTCCCGCGCACAGGTCGAGCCAGCGGCCCGTGTCCGGACCGTTCAGCGGCGCCAGCGACAGCGCGCGAGCGACGAGCTGGCTACCCTCGTCCTGCACCCCGGCGAGCCCCTCACGGACGGCGTCGAGCAAACCGGGATCGCCGCCGTCCAGATAGACCGCGTACGGCGAGTACCGGCCGATCTCGCCGCCGGTCGCGAGCGCGAGCTCCTCCGAGGAGATCTCCCCCGGGCGCGCGACGAGATGCACCGCCGGGCGGGCGTCGTCGGCGACGAGGGCGTCCTCGAGTTCACCGGCGGCGGGGCCGAGCGCGTCGGCGAACACCTGGGCGATCCACGTGGGGTGGGCGTGCTCGAACGCCAGCCGCCCCACCGGATCGGCGGGAGCCAGTCGCTCCACCCATTCCGCCTCGGACCGTTCCGACACCCGGCGCAGCACGGCGTTGACGAAGCCCGCCTTGCCCGGGCCGGCCTCCGCGCGGACGAGGTCGACCGACGTCGCGACGGCGGCGTGTGGGGCCACACGCGTGCGCAGCAGCTGATAGGCGCCCAGCTGGAGGACGTCGAGGAGCGGTCCGTCGATCTCGCCGATCGGCCTGCCCGCACAGTCGGCGATGACGGCGTCGAGGAGCCCGCGCGCACGGGCCGCACCGTAGGCCAGCTCGGTGGCGAGGGCGGCATCACGGCCGTCGAGGCGCCGCTCACGCAGCAGTCCGGGCAGCACGAGGTTGGCGTAGGCGTCCCGTTCCCGGACGGCGCGCAGCACGTCCCGGGCAGCGAGCCGCGGCTGGTCCAGCCCCGACTGGGATGCGTCGGGGCGGCGCGCCTGCCGGGGACGATTGTTGCGGGCCCCCGAGCCGGACTGGCCGCGGCGTGCGGGTCTTCTGGATTCGCTCACTGTGCCCGTACCTCCGCGTCGAGTCGTGCGCCTCGCGCCCAGTCGAGGGCGGCCATCTGTTTCTTGCCCTGCGGCTGGATGCGGTCGAGCCGCACCGCCACGGTGGACGTGCCGATCAGGAATCCGGACTTGGTGACGGAGATCTCGCCCGGCTCCAGCCGCTCCTCCGTCGGGGTGACGGGGCCGACCTTGACGCGCAGATCTCCGATGGTCGTCCAGGCGCCCGGCGCGGGGGTCACCGACCGGACGTGCCGGCCGACGACCGCAGCTGTTCTGTCCCACCGGATCCGGGCCGCCTCGACCGTCACCTTGGGTGCGTGCGAGACCCCGTCGGCCGATTGGGGGACCGCGGTGATCGCGCCGTCCTCGATTCCGTCGAGGACCGATTCCAGCAGCACGGCACCGCTGTCGGCCAGTCGCCCGAGGAGATCGCCGGCGGTGTCGGTGTCGCGGATCCGCTCGGTGACCACGCCGTAGACCGGCCCGGTGTCCATCCCTGCCTCGAGCCGGAACGCGCTCGCGCCAGTCATGTCGTCGCCCGCCCCGATCGCGGCCTGCACGGGGGCGGCGCCCCGCCAGGCCGGCAGCAGCGAGAAGTGCAGGTTGACCCAGCCGTGGACCGGGATGTCGAGGACCTTCTGCGGTAGCAGGGCGCCGTAGGCGACGACGGGGGCGCACTCGGGCGCGAGATCGGTCAGGTGCGCCAGGAACTCCGGTTCCGAGGGCCGCTCCGGGGTCAGCACCTCGATGCCGTGGGAGTCGGCGAGTTCACCGATCGGCGAGCGGACCACCTTGCGTCCACGGCCGGCCACGGCGTCCGGGCGGGTGATCACCGCGACGACCTCGTGCCGCGGCGACCGGATCAGCCGTTCGAGTGAGGGAACTGCGGGCTCCGGGGTTCCGGCGAAGACTATGCGCACGTCGGCGACCCACACGACGGACGGTGGACCGCTGCGCGGGCCGAAACGATACTCACGAAGAAAGCTCCCCTTTGATCGACGTTGTGCCGACCAGTCTAGGGAGTCGGACTCCGGCGATAACACTCGGCGAACAGTCGGGGAAACGATTCCGCCGAACCGCCCACAGCGACGGCGGGCGGGTATTGACTGTTCTGAGGCCGGCGCGAACGGTCGGGCCGGTGTCCCGTTTTCGATCCTCTGGAGGTAACGATGGCAGGAATTGAGAGCAAGTTCGACAAGGCGTACGAGACGAAGCCCATCGAAGAGCTGGCCAGTGCCCCCGTCGCCGCCCTGCAGGGCGTGAGCGATTCCGATGCCGAACATTTGGCCGCGGCGTTCAACATAACGACCGTGAAAGACCTCGGGACCAACAAATACTTCCTGTGGGCGCAGGCGGTCGCCAAGCTGGCGGAGTAGCAGCCACACACGAAGAAGCGGGGAGCCGTGCGGTGCACGGCTCCCCGCTTCTGTGTGGGACCTACCGGTTGCTGTCGACGATCACCTCCGGGATGCCCGCGCCGACCGGGACGAACTCGCACCGGGTGAGCGGGGTCGCGGCGGGATCGAGCGCCGACCGGACCAGATCGAGCGCGAACGGATCGTAGGGAGCCCGGAAATGTCCGGTGCCGTCCTCGGGGCATCGATCCTGGATCAGGATGTTCTCCGCCCCGGCGCCGTGCAACACCATGTTCGTGTACGGCTGGATCATCTCGTCGTACCGCGAACCGATCGTGGTGTACGCGACGCCGGGCACGGTGTCACCGCCCGTGTTGAGTGCATTCATGAACGGCGAGTTCTGCATCTGCTGGCTCACCGCGACCGACGTCACCGTGCGGGCGAAGTCCGGTCCGCCGGGAACTGCCTGCACGATCGGAACGAGGCCGTACATCACTCCGCCGTAGCTGGGGGACGCCAGCCCCACCCAGTGGTCGACGAACGGGGCGCCGCCGAGTTTGTTGACGTAGTACCTCGTGACGTTCGCGCCCTGCGAGTATCCGACGGTGTCGACCTTGGCGGCGCCGGTCGCGTCGCGTACCCGGTCGACGAACCGGCCGAACTCCTCCGCGCTCGCGACGATGTCCTCGGTGCCGTACGAATCGGCACCCGGCGCTCCGCCGTAGTTGAGTGCGAAGACGCAATAGCCGTCCGCGGCGAGCATCGGTGACAGGGCCGCCCAGTCGGCGTAGGCGCTGGCGTCCGTGCCGTGCGCGAGTACCACCGGCTCGGGATGGTCGGGTGAGGGCGTGCAGGAGAAGTCGTTCGATCCCGCCGGGGCACTGCCCGGGTGCTCGTGCGCGTAGGCAGCGGCGGCGCTACGCCCGGTCTGCGGAAGCCCGGCAGTGGCGGGAACGACGGGTTGGGGCGGTGAGGCATCGTCCGCGCGAGCGGTGGACACTGCGCCGGACATCAGCAGGACGACACCCGCGACGACCGCACCGGCACCCCGAAACCTCATGATCTCTCCCGACTTCGCGCTGACATTTCTGTGAACTTTCCCAGAATGTGCACGCGCTGTCGCGTCGAGACGGCGAGCCGCCGGTGGGGTGTGGCGCCCTACGAGTCGGTCGCATCCTTGCCCGCTTCGCCCTGATCGTCTTCCGCGAGAAGCCGATACAGCGCGCGCCGCGCTTCGGTGAGAATCTCGCCGGCACGCCGCACCTGGTCGTCGTCGCCGACCGCGGCAACCTGTCCGGCGGCACCCATCAGCAGCCCGATCAGACCCCGCAGGTCCTCGGCCGGCCGGCCGACGCTTTCACGGACGTCGTCCCACGGGGTGCCGAGTTCGGTCTTGTTCGTTTCGACGAAGGCCTTGCCCTCGTCCGTCAGGCGCGCGGTCTTGCGGCCGGCCACCTTTTCGATGAGCACGAGCCCCTCGTCCTCGAGCTGCGAGAGCGCGGGGTAGATCGAGCCGGGACTGGGCTTCCACACCCCGTCGCTGCGTTCGACGATCTGCTGGATCAGCTCGTAGCCGTGCATGGGCTCGTCGGCGAGCAGCAGCAGGATCGCGGAGCGGACATCGCCGCGCCGTCCCCGTCCGCCGCGGCCGCGGCCGCGGCCGAAGTGCATGCCCGGACCGAAGCCGGGATCACCCTCGGGACCGAAGCGGCCTCGCCGGTGTCCATGACGGTGCGGACCCTCGGGTCGTCCCGTCCGTTCGCGTCCGAATCGTTCCCGTCGGGAACCTCTGTGTTCGAAATGGAAGTCTTCCATCATCAGCCTCCTTCTGTATCGCTGATGCATCAACGATATATCGGCAATAGCGAGTCGGCAAGGCCTATTTCTGTGACGGTGGTCAATTACCCGATGCGAATCGGGTCGATCTGAACCCGGGCGGGCTGTGAGTCCTTGCGCGCACTACGCACCGCCTGCGCCTCGCCCAGCGCCTTGGCCAGCGGTTTGCCCTCGCCGCGCGGCACCCGGATCAGCATGCGCTCCACATCCGCCGGCTCCGGCGCATCGCCGGAGAACGGCAACCGCTCCCCCGGCGGCAGCTCGACCGGGCCGAGCAACTCCGCGTTCCCCGGCAGTTCGGCGAGATCCAGAAGGTCGGCGATCGCCTTCGCGCTTCCGTCGATCGCCGCCAGGTGGATGGCGGGCGGAAACCCGACCTCCGCCCTTTCCTCGTACTGTGCGCGCGCATGCCCGACCGGATCCCAGCGGACCAGCGCCTGCACCGTCGGGATGCCGGAATCCGCGACCACGACCACCTGACCGCCGTCCGCGAACGGGCGCACGAGGGACGACGCCGTCATCCACCGCCGCAGGGTCTCCTCGGCGGCGCGCAGGTCGGGGCGGCCGAGCAGGGCCCAGCCGTCGAGCAGCAGCGCGGCGCCGTAGCCGCCCGGCATCACCGGTTCGGCCCCGACCGTCGACACGACCAGGGTGGGGCCTTGCTTCACTTCGTCGACGACGTCCGTACCGCCCGACATCCGGACCGCGACGCCGGGGAACGCGCGTCCGAGTTCCTCGGCGGTGCGTCCCGCTCCGACGACGACGGCCCGCAGCGCCCGCGCGCCGCACGCGTGGCAGCGGTGCGCGGCGTCCGCGATACCGCACCACCGGCACGCGGGGGTCCCCGCCCCGTCCGGGCCCGGGGCGGACGGCAGAGCCAGAGGACCGTTGCAGCGTCGGCACCGGGCGGGCGCCCGGCACTTGCCGCACGCGAGGCTCGGCACGTATCCGCGCCGGGGTACCTGGACCAGCACGCCGCGGCCGGCGCCGAGAGCCTCCCGGGCGGCCGCGAACGCGATGGCGGGTAACCGGGCGGCACGCGCGCCCGGGTCGCGGGCCAGCGCGTGGTCGCTGTCCGCGAGTGCGGTGATCTTCGGGGCGGCGGAGCGCACCGCGTCGCGGGAGGCCACGAGGTCGTGCGCCCACCCGGAGTCGACGAGTGCCTGCGCCTCGGCGGTGCGGGCGTGTCCGGCCAGCACCACCGCGCACCCGCTGGCGTACGCGCGGAGCAGCGCCACCTCACGGGCGTGCGGGTACGGCGCGCGGGGCTCGGAATGGTTGTCGTCCCCGTCGTCCCAGACCACGATCAGCCCGGTCCGCGGAGTCGGCGCGAACACCGAACTCCGGGTGCCGACGACGACCCTGGCCGTCCCCCGCAACGCGGCCAGCCACCGCCGGTAGCGCAGAGCGGGACCGAGACCGGCAGCCAGACCGACGACGGCATCCTTGCCGAGCAGCGCCTCCACCGCCGCGACCACACGGTCGAGATCACGCTGATCGGGGACGACGATGACGGTGCTCGCCCCGGTGGTGGCGACGAGACCGGACAGTTCCGCCAGACGCGCCGGCCAGTCCTCGCCGGGGAGCGCCTGCCAGACCGCGCGCGGCGCACGCTGCTCCGACAGGGCGGTGAGAAAGGCGCCGCCGTGGACGTACCGGTCCCACGCGTCGGTCTCGATCGCCGAACCCGACACCGCGGGGGGTTCGGACGCGGCCTCGGACTCCGCCCTCGCGTGCCGGGGCGGGATCGCGAGCCGCAACACGTCGGCGCGGGTTCCGGCGTACCGACCCGCGACAAGGTCGACCACCCGAGTGATCTCCTCGGTCAGCACCCGCTCGGGCGAGATCACCCGTTCGAGCCAGCCGAACCTGCCCTGATGCTCGCTCGTCGCGTTGCGGGCGACGACGAAGCCGTCGACAAGGCGACCCGCGAACCGGATGCGGACCCGGACCCCGGGATGCGCCTGATCTTCGAGTTCCTTCGGAACGAGGTAGTCGAATTCGCGGTCGAGGTGGGCGAGCGGAAGCAGCGGCAGCACCCGGGCGACCGGATCTTTTTCTGCCGCAACCTTTTCCGCGCTCACGCGCCGCCCCCGACCAGGGCGGCGCCCGCCGCGCCGTGACGACCGATCAGAGGCCTGCGGCTGCCCGCAGCTTCTCCGCCCGGTCGATGCTCTCCCAGGGGAGTGCGATGTCGGTGCGACCGAAGTGACCGTAGGCCGCGGTCTGCGCGTAGATCGGGCGCAGCAGGTCGAGGTCACGGATGATGGCGCCCGGGCGCAGGTCGAACGTTTCGGTGATTGCCTGCTGGATGCGGGCCGGATCCGTCTTCTCGGTACCGAAGGTCTCGACGAACAGACCCACCGGGGCCGCCTTGCCGATCGCGTACGCCACCTGGACCTCGATCCGGTCCGCCAGACCCGCCGCGACCGCGTTCTTGGCCACCCAGCGCATGGCGTAGGCCGCCGACCGGTCGACCTTCGAGGGATCCTTGCCGGAGAACGCGCCGCCACCGTGACGGGCCATGCCGCCGTAGGTGTCGACGATGATCTTGCGGCCCGTCAGCCCGGCGTCACCCATCGGGCCGCCGAGCACGAACTTGCCGGTCGGGTTGACGAGCAGCCGGATGTCCGAGACGTCGAGTTCCGGCATGTCGATTTCGGCGAGAACCGAACCGAGAACCTTCTCCCGCAGATCCGGGGTGAGGAGGTTGTCGAGGTCGATGTCGGCGGCGTGCTGCGTCGAGATGACCACGGTGTCGAGGCGGACCGCCTTGTCACCGTCGTACTCGATGGTGACTTGAGTCTTGCCGTCCGGGCGCAGGTACGGCAGGACCCCCGACTTGCGGACCTCGGTGAGTCGACGCGACAGGCGGTGCGCCAACGCGATCGGCAGGGGCATCAGTTCCGGGGTGTCGATGGTCGCGAACCCGAACATCAGGCCCTGGTCGCCGGCGCCCTGACGGTCGATCTCGTCGTCGCTCAGCTCGCCGGTGCGGACCTCGTGCGAGTGGTCGACACCCTGGGCGATCTCCGGGGACTGCGCCCCGATCGCCACGTTGACGCCGCAGGAGTTGCCGTCGAAGCCCTTGGCCGACGAGTCGTAGCCGATCTCGAGGACGGTGTCGCGCACGATCTTGGGGATGTCGGCGTACGCGGTGGTCGTCACCTCGCCGGCGACGTGGACCTGTCCGGTGGTCACCATTGTCTCGACGGCGACGCGGGCGCGCGGGTCGTCGGTGAGGAGCGCGTCGAGGATGGAGTCGCTGATCGCATCACAAATCTTGTCCGGGTGCCCCTCGGTCACAGACTCACTGGTGAATAGCCGACTACCGGACTGGCTCACAGAATTCCCTCTCGACAGTTGTCCCTGAACAGCACTTGAAAACAGCTTAGCTGCGTAATACCGCGAACGACCCTAGCGCCACCCCGGCGGGAGTGACACCCTTCGAATCACCGAAACTCTGCTGGAATAGTGCCTCAGAGAGTCCGGAACAGCTGGTCGACGGCGTCGAGCACGCGGCTCGCCATCAACGCCTTCGATCCGTGCTCGAGCGCGGACTCGGAGCCGTCGGATCCGAGCAGCCATCCGTCGTTGTGGTCGACCTCGAACGCCTTGCCCTCCCCCACCGCGTTGACGACGAGAAGGTCGCAGCCCTTGCGGGCGAGCTTGGCCCGCGCGTACGTGAGGACATCACCGTCGGCGTCTCCGGTCTCGGCCGCGAACCCGACGATCACGGTCGACGACGGGATCTGCCCGTCTCTCCGCGACTGGACCAGGCCCGCGAGGATGTCCTCGTTCTTGGTGAGTGCGATCGAGTCGGGCTCGCCCGCACCCTTCTTGATCTTGCTCGCCACCGTCGTCGACGGCCGGAAATCGGCCACCGCCGCCGCCATGACCACCGCGTCGAATCCTGGCGCGTGCTTGGCGACCGCGACCCGCATGTCCTCCGCCGTGCGGACGTGCACCATGTCGACCGCGGCCGGGTCGGCGAGTCCGGCGGTGTAGCCGGAGACGAGGGTGACCTCGGCACCGCGCTGCACGGCGAGCCGGGCGATCGCGTACCCCTGCTTGCCCGAACTGCGGTTCCCGAGGAACCGCACCGGGTCGAGTGGTTCCCGGGTGCCGCCCGCGGACACGAGGATCCGCCGGCCTTCCAGGTCACGGGGCAGCGCGTCCGGACGCTCGAGCAGCAGCGACGCCAGTCCGACGATCTCGTCGGGTTCGGGCAGCCGGCCTGCGCCGGTGTCCTTGCCGGTGAGGCGTCCGGAGGCGGGTTCGATGACGGTCACACCGCGTGCCCGCAGTGTGGCGACGTTGGAGACGGTGGCGGGGTGCTCCCACATCTCCGTGTGCATCGCGGGCGCGAACACCACGGGACATCGCGCGGTGAGCAGGGTCGCGGTGAGGAGGTCGTCCGCGCGCCCCGCCACGGCCCGCGCCATGAGGTCGGCGGTGGCGGGCGCGATGACCACGAGATCCGCTTCCTGCCCGAGACGGACGTGCGGAACCTGCGGGACGTCGGCGAACACCCCGGTGTGCACCGGGTTGCCCGACAGCGCCTCGAAGGTCGCCTTGCCGACGAACTCGAGCGCGGACTCCGTCGGGATGACCCGGACGTGGTGCCCGGCCTCCGTGAAGGCGCGGACGACGGCGCAGCTCTTGTACGCGGCGATGCCGCCGCCCACTCCGACGACGATCCGCTTGCGCGCAGCCCCGGAAAGAGCCGATTCGGGTGAATCCGTCACGTGCCCGGACCCCGGGCCCGCTGCCAGCTCAGGCACCGCAGATCCTCCGCTCACTCGCCTTCGGTGTGCTCGAGAAGATCGGAGTGGATCTCACGCAGCGCGATCGACAGCGGCTTCTCCTGCAGGCCCGGCTCCACGAGGGGGCCGACGTACTCGAGGATCCCGTCACCGAGCTGGTTGTAGTAATCGTTGATCTGACGCGCACGCTTGGCCGCGTAGATCACCAGCGCATACTTCGACGACGTGCGAGCGAGAAGCTCGTCGATCGGAGGATTGGTGATGCCGAGCGGGGTGTCGTAAGCCGGCAGGGCGCCGTGGCTGGGTGTTGCGGACGCTACTGCGGGGGTGCTGCTCACTCGGTATCTCCTGAAATAGTTCTGGCTAGTTGATGTGAGAACTAGTGGGTCGACTCGGACTGTTCCGGTCGTCCAACCAACAAGGATACCAACTCGTCGCACGATCGGCTGACATCCTCGTTCACGATGACCTCGTCGAACTCGTCCTGCGCCTCCAGCTCGACCCGCGCGGTGGCGAGACGACGCTCCACGACCTCGGCGGATTCGGTGCCCCGGCCGGTCAATCTCTCGACCAGCACGTCCCAGCTCGGGGGCGCCATGAAGACGAGAAGCGCCTCCGGCATCGCGGCCCGGACGGCCCGCGCACCGGCGAGATCGACCTCGACCAGCACGGGTTTGCCCTGCTCGATCGCCTGGCGGACGGGTGCGGCCGGGGTCCCCGACAGCTGTAGCCCGCCGTGGATCTCGGCCCATTCGAGCAGCTCACCGGAATCGATCATCCGCTGGAACTCGTCGCGAGAGGTGAACCGGTAGTCCTTGCCGTCCACCTCGCCCGGGCGTGGGTCGCGCGTCGTCGCGGACACGCTGAAGACGAGCTCCGGCATCCGTTCACGCAGGAGTCGCACCACGGTGGACTTACCGACGGCCGAGGGGCCGGCCAGTACTACCAGCCGACCCCTCCGCACTGCGGTCTTGCGCTCTGACACTTGTGCGTCAGCTACCACTGTCGTGCTCAGGCCTCGAAGTCGAACCTGGCGAGCAGGGCCTTCCGCTGCCGATCGCCGAGGCCACGGAGGCGACGGGTCGGAGCGATCTCCAGCTCGGTCATGATCTCCTGCGCCTTGACCTTGCCCACCTTGGGCAGCGCCTCGAGCAGTGCCGACACCTTCATCTTGCCCAGGATCTCGTCGTCCTCGGCGTCCTTGAGAACCTGCTTGAGGTCGGTGCCACCACGCTTCAGGCGCTCCTTGAGCTCAGCCCTGGCCTTGCGGGCAGCAGCTGCCTTCTCCAAAGCAGCAGCGCGCTGCTCATCAGTCAACTGGGGAAGGGCCACGGTTCCTCCGTCTCGTCGTTGGCAAATAGTCCAAACCACTGGATAACCAGCAGCGATAGCGACCGTACTCACGCCCGGCGCCGATTGCGAACCCACCCCCAGAGGTCAGAGCCGGATTCGGGTGGGCTATGAGAGTGCGGACTCGATCTCGTCACGCACCTTCACGGCCGCCTCACGCAGGGCCGTCACCGACGGTCCCGCCCCGAGAACACCACGAGAACTGTTCGGTAACAACAGTTTTCGATAATCGGGAAAAATGTCGGCGAGATCACCGGGAGTCGC
This sequence comes from Rhodococcus sp. WS4, assembly GCA_006543605.1. Classification (GTDB taxonomy): domain Bacteria; phylum Actinomycetota; class Actinomycetes; order Mycobacteriales; family Mycobacteriaceae; genus Rhodococcus_F. Next base: position 30,841 of record RRBB01000079.1, on the reverse strand, counting down.
GCCCTGGGCGCCGAGACCGGGCGCGAGAATTGCTCCGGAAAATTTCGACAAATCCAGGCCGTGTCCGCGTGTCGCACCCACCACCAGGCCCACCAGGCCGGGGTTGGCGTCGTTGCGCCGGACCGCCGCATCCACCACGGATTGGGCCACCGACACTCCCCCGGACGTCCGCGCCGCCTGCAGATCGCCGCCCTCCGGATTGGAAGTCCGGGCGAGCACGAAGAGCCCGCGGCCCTGCTCCGCCGCCAGCGACAGGGCCGGATCGAGGGCGCCGAATCCCAGATACGGCGACACGGTCAGCGCGTCGGACGACAGAGCCGAGCTCTCACCCAGCCAGGACTGCGCGTACGCCGCCATCGTCGACCCGATGTCCCCGCGTTTGGCATCGGCGACGACGAGCGTCCCTGCCTCTCTGAGGACCGTGATGGTGCGTTCGAGCACCGCGTACCCGGCGGAGCCGTACGCCTCGAAGAACGCCACCTGAGGCTTCACGACGGCCACCTCACCGACGAAGGCCTCCACACAGATCTCCGCGAACGTCTCGAGCCCCTCGGCGGAGACCGGCAACCCCCACGCCTCGAGCAACCCGGGGTGCGGGTCGATCCCGACGCACAACCGCCCACGGTGCTCGACCGCCGAGGTCAGCCGATCCACCCAGGAGTGGTGGTGATGGTGCCCGCTCACGACCGCAGCCTCGCGTGCAGCGCCTGGAGCGACTGGACGCCGATGTCGCCGCGGATCGCGGCCTCGATGCCCTGCACCGCGGCGGATGCCCCCTGCACGGTCGTGACGCACGGGATATTCGTGGCGACGGCGGCACTGCGGATCTCGTAGCCGTCGACGCGCGGACCGGAGTTGCCGTACGGGGTGTTGATCACCATGTCGACCTCGCCGTCCCGGATCGTCTCGACGATGGTGCGCTCGCCCTCCTCCAACTTCTCGCCGGAGTGCTTGTGCACCTCCTCGCAGGTGATGCCGTTGCGGCGCAGCACGGCCGCGGTGCCCTCGGTGGCCAGAATCCGGAAACCCAGGTCGGCGAGCCGCTTGACCGGGAAGATCAGCGACCGCTTGTCCTTGTTGGCGACCGAGACGAACACCGAACCCGACGTGGGCAGCGAGCCGTACGCGGCCGTCTGACTCTTCGCGAACGCGGTACCGAAGTCGGCGTCGATGCCCATGACCTCGCCGGTCGACTTCATCTCCGGGCTCAGCAGGGTGTCCACCCCGGTGCCGTCGGCGCGCCGGAAGCGGTTGAACGGCAGCACGGCCTCCTTGACGGCGACGGGCGCCTCCGCCGGAGTCTCGCCGCCGTCGCCCGTGGCCGGGAGCACCCCGCTCTTCCGGAGATCGGCGATGGACTCGCCGAGCATGACGCGGGCACACGCCTTCGCGAGCTGCACGGCCGTCGCCTTCGACACGAACGGCACGGTGCGGCTGGCGCGGGGGTTGGCCTCGAGGACGTACAGGATGTCGTCCTTGAGTGCGTACTGGACGTTGAGCAGGCCCTTCACGCCGATGCCCTTGGCCAGCGCCTCGGTGGAGCGGCGGACGTTCTCGAGGTCGGCGCGCCCGAGGGTGATCGGCGGCAGCGCACACGCCGAGTCGCCCGAGTGGATGCCGGCCTCCTCGATGTGTTCCATCACACCGCCGAGGTAGACCTCGGTGCCGTCGCAGAGTGCGTCGACGTCGATCTCGATGGCGTCCTCCAGGAACCGGTCGACCAGGACCGGCCGGTCGTCGGAGATCTCGGTGGCGCGGGAGATGTAGCTCTCCAGCGACGCCTCGTCGTACACGATCTCCATCCCGCGGCCACCGAGGACGTACGACGGCCGGACCAGCACCGGGTATCCGATGCCGGCCGCGATGTCGCGGGCCCCGGCGAAGGTGGTGGCTGTGCCGAACTTGGGCGCGGGCAGACCGGCCTCGACCAGCACCTTCCCGAATTCGCCGCGATCCTCGGCGAGGTCGATGGCCTCCGGGCTGGTGCCCACGATCGGCACGCCCGCGGCCTTGAGCCGCTTCGCCAGACCCAGCGGGGTCTGACCGCCGAGCTGCACGATCACCCCGGCGACGGTGCCCGAGATCGATTCCGCGCGGTACACCTCGAGCACGTCCTCGAACGTGAGCGGCTCGAAGTACAGGCGGTCCGCGGTGTCGTAGTCGGTGGAGACGGTCTCCGGGTTGCAGTTGACCATCACGGTCTCGTACCCGGCCTCCGACAGCGTCAGCGCGGCGTGGACGCAGGAGTAGTCGAACTCGATGCCCTGACCGATGCGGTTCGGTCCGGAACCGAGGATCAGGACCTTCGGGCGCTCGGTCTGCGGGGCGACCTCGGACTCGGCCTCGGGGTCGAGTTCGTACGTCGAGTAGTGGTACGGCGTCTTCGCCTCGAACTCGGCGGCACACGTGTCGACGGTCTTGTAGACGGGGTGGACGTTCCACTGCTCGCGCAGCGCACGGACCGCGTCCTCGCCACCGATCTCGGGGCGCAGGGCCGCGATCTGCCGGTCCGACAGGCCGTGGTGCTTGGCGCGGCGCAGCACCCGCTCGGTCACCTCGGGCGCCTGCCGCAGCTCCTCGCCGAGCTCGTGGATCTGCAGGATCTGGTCGAGGAACCACGGGTCGATCTTCGTGGCGTCGAACAGCTGCTCGACGGTGGCGCCGAGGGCGAACGCCTTCTCGATGCCGTACACCCGGCCGTCGCGGGGAACACTGAGTTCCGCCAGCAGGCTGTCGAGATCGGTCGCCTCCACCTCGGGGCCCGTCCAGTAGCCGGCGCGCTTGGTCTCGAGCGACCGCAGCACCTTGCCGAACGCCTCGGTGAAGTTGCGGCCGATCGACATGGCCTCACCGACCGACTTCATCGTGGTGGTGAGGGTGTCGTCGGCACCGGGGAACTTCTCGAACGCGAAACGGGGCGCCTTGACTACGACGTAGTCAAGGGTCGGCTCGAAGCACGCCGGCGTTTCCTTGGTGATGTCGTTGACGATCTCGTCCAGGGTGTAGCCGATGGCGAGCTTCGCCGCGATCTTCGCGATCGGGAACCCGGTGGCCTTCGACGCGAGCGCACTGGACCGCGACACGCGCGGGTTCATCTCGATGACGACGAGGCGACCGTCGGCGGGGTCCATCGCGAACTGGATGTTGCAGCCGCCGGTGTCGACGCCGACCTCGCGGAGGATGTCGATCGAGAGGTCGCGCATCGCCTGGTACTCACGGTCGGTGAGCGTCATGGCGGGGGCGACGGTCACCGAGTCGCCGGTGTGCACGCCGACCGGGTCGACGTTCTCGATCGAGCACACGATCACGACGTTGTCGCGACCGTCGCGCATCAGCTCGAGCTCGTATTCCTTCCACCCGAGGATCGACTCCTCGATCAGGACGTTGGCGGTGGGCGACGCCGCGAGACCGCCGCCGGCGATCCGGGCGAGGTCCTCGTCGTTGTACGCCATGCCGGAGCCGAGGCCGCCCATCGTGAACGACGGGCGCACCACGACGGGGAAGCCGAGTTCGGCGACCGTGTCGCGGACCTCGTCCATCGTGTAGCAGACGCGGGAGCGCGCGGACTCGCCGCCGACCTTGGCGACGATGTCCTTGAACTTCTGCCGGTCCTCGCCGCGCTGGATGGCGTCGAAGTCGGCGCCGATCAGCTCGACGTCGTACTTCTCGAGGATGCCCTGCTCGTGCAGTGCCACCGCGGTGTTGAGGGCCGTCTGACCGCCGAGCGTCGCGAGGACGGCGTCGATGGGGTGACCCTTCTCGGCCTCGAGGGCGATGACCTTCTCGACGAACTCGGCCGTGATGGGCTCGACGTACGTGGCGTCCGCAAACTCGGGGTCGGTCATGATCGTGGCCGGGTTGGAGTTGACGAGGCTGACCCGCAGGCCCTCCTCGCGCAGCACCCGGCAGGCCTGGGTTCCGGAGTAGTCGAACTCGCAGGCCTGGCCGATGACGATCGGCCCGGAGCCGATCACCAGGATGTGGGAGAGATCTGAACGGCGTGGCATTACTTCTTGACTCCCTCGAGCAGGCTGGTGAAGCGGTCGAACAGGTAGGCGGCGTCGTGCGGGCCCGCCGCGGCCTCGGGGTGGTACTGCACCGAGAAGGCGGATCCGTCGAGCAGTCGGACCCCTTCCACGGCACCGTCGTTGGCGCACGTGTGGCTGATTACGGCCTTGCCGAACGGGGTGTCGAACTCCTGCCCGGCCTCACCCTCGAGCGCGAAGCCGTGGTTCTGCGCGGTGATCGCGATGCGGCCCGTCTCGTGTTCGATGACCGGGATGTTGATGCCCCGGTGACCGAATTTCATCTTGTAGGTGCCCAGTCCGAGAGCGCGTCCGAGGATCTGGTTGCCGAAGCAGATGCCGAACAGGGGCAGGCCCTGGCCGATGACTTCCTTCGTGAGATGCACGGCACCGTCAGCGGTCGCCGGGTCGCCGGGACCGTTGGAGAGGAAGACGCCGTCGGCCTTCAGGTCGAGGATCTGCTCGAGCGTGGCGTTCGACGGGAGGACGTGCACCCGGATGCCGCGGTCGGCGAACATGCGCGGGGTGTTGGTCTTGATGCCGAGGTCGATCGCCGCGACCGTGAACCGGGCGTCTCCGCCGGTGGGTTCGACGACGTAACCGCTGGTGGTGCTGACCTCGCCGGCGAGGTCGGCGCCGAGCATCGACGGCTGACTCTTCACGCGGTCGAGCAGCACGTCGGTGTCGGCGAGCGCGTCACCGGAGAACACCCCGGCGCGCATGGACCCGCGGGTGCGCAGGTGGCGGACCAGGGCCCGGGTGTCGATGCCGGCGATCCCGACCACGCCCTGCTTCACGAGTTCGTCCTGCAGGGAGCCGGTGGCGCGCCAGCTGGAGGTGCGGCGCGCGGGGTCGCGGACGACGTATCCGGCCACCCAGATCTTGGCCTCGGCGCTGCTGCCGGTAGGTCCGACGGACTCGTCGTCCTCGTCGTTCCAGCCCGTGTTGCCGATCTGCGGCGCGGTGGCCACCACGATCTGGCGGTGGTAGCTGGGGTCGGTGAGCGTCTCCTGGTAGCCGGTCATACCGGTGCTGAAGACTGCCTCACCGAGCGTCTGCCCGACGGCACCGAACGTGGTGCCCCGGAATACCCGTCCGTCCTCGAGGACCAGTACTGCCGAGTCGGTGTCGTAGCCGCTCATGCGTTCTCTCCGTTCTGCTCGACCTCACCAGAGCTCGCCGCATTCGCTGAATCTTCACTGTCTTTGTTGCCGGCCGGCTCCCCCGCGCTCACCCAGGCGGGGTACACGGACTTGTCGTCGCTGCGGAAACCGGTGTCGATCTCGGTGCCGGTCGGCAGTTCCCACCGGATCACGAGGACACCGTCCTTGCTCATGACCTTGCCCGCGAGACCGCGCTCGGTGCGCACCGCACGGATCGCGTCCTGCGGAATCCAGATCGCCGACGCCCCGTCGCGTTCGAGCAGGATGCCGGACGCGTAGCGGGAGATCTCGCCCGTCGCCCGGAAACCGAGGTCGCCGACCGCAATTCGGTCCTGCCAGCTCGGGGCGAGGGTGCTGCCCACGTACAGTCCGGTGGCCGGGGCGATCGTCTGCTCACCGAGGTGCGCGGGGACGGCGGGAAGTTGCCCGACCCGGTCGGTCTGACGGCGGGCGCGACCGCGCCAGCCGATGTACATGAGGACGATGGCCAGCGCCCAGAACGCGACGAGGCCGACTATCCACAGGATTCTCTCCACTGTCATCCCCTGCCGTTCCGCGCCGGGACGCGGGCCTGGCCGTCGCTCGCGGTGATCCGCCCGCGCAGGATCGTCGTGGTCACCCGCGCCGGGAGGGTCATCGACTCGTACGGCGTGTTGTGGGCGACGCTGGCGAGGTCGGGACCGTGGACCGTCCATTCGGCGTCCGGGTCGATCAGCACGAGGTTGGCGGGTTCGCCCACCTCGAGCGGGCGACCCTGATCGTCGAGTCCGACGATCTCCGCGGGACGCTCACTCATCACGCGGGCCACACCGCGCCAGTCGAGCAGGCCGGTGCGGACCATCGTCTGCGCGACGATCGACAGCGCGGTCTCGAGGCCGAGCATTCCGGGGCGGGCCGCCGCGAACTCGCAGCACTTGTCCTGCTCGGCGTGCGGCGCGTGATCCGTCGCGACGCAGTCGATGATCCCCGCGGCCAGTCCGGCGCGGAGCGCGGCGACATCGCTCGCCTCCCGCAGGGGCGGATTCACCTTGTTGACGGCGTCGTACGTCTCGAGCCGCGAGTCGTCGAGCAGCAGGTGGTGCGGGGTGACCTCGGCGGTGATCGAAATGCCTTGTCCGCGAGCCCACTTCATCAGCTCGACGGTGCCGGCGGTGGAGGCGTGACAGATGTGCACACGCGCCCCGGCGTCTCGGGCGAGCAGCGCGTCGCGGGCGACGATCGACTCCTCGGCGGCACGCGGCCAGCCCGCGAGCCCGAGCCGGGCGGCGGTGGGACCTTCGTGCGCGACGGCACCGACGGTCAGTCGCGGCTCCTCCGCGTGCTGCGCGATGAGCACCCCGAGCGAGCTCGAGTACTCGAGGGCCCGGCGCATGATGAGCGGGTCGTAGACGCAGTGGCCGTCGTCCGAGAACATCCGGACCCGGCCGATCCCCGACGCCATCGTGGCCATCTCCGCGAGTTGCTTGCCCTCGAGCCCGACGGTGACGGCACCGACGGGGTGCACGTCGACGAGGCCGACCTCCTGCCCGCGCCGCCACACGTGATCGGTGACGACCACCGAGTCGGCGACGGGGCTGGTGTTGGCCATCGCGAACACCGCGGTGTACCCGCCGAGCGCGGCCGCGGCCGAACCGGAATCGATGGTCTCGGTGTCTTCGCGGCCGGGTTCCCGCAGGTGGGTGTGCAGGTCGACGAAACCGGGGAGCAGGATCTGCCCCGCCGCGTCGATCACCTCGGCGTCCGGCCCGCTGTCCCGCCCGGCGTCCGCGCTGATCGCGACGATGACACCGTCACCGAGCAGCACGTCGGTGGGCTCGCCCTCGCCGTACAGCAGCACGTTCTTGATGAGCACTGTCTCTCCTGTCACTGCACTGTCACTCATCCCGCAACTTCCTCCGCTCCGACCAGCAGCCGGAACAGGACGGCCATCCGCATGTGCACTCCGTTGGTGACCTGTTGCAGCACGGCGGTTCTCGTCGAATCGGCCACCGCCGAGGCGATTTCCATGCCGCGCAGCATCGGGCCGGGGTGCAGCACCACCGCGTGGTCGGGAAGCAACGCGAGCCGCTTCTCCGACAGGCCGTAATTGATCGAGTACTCCCGCTGGGACGGGAAGAATCCGCCGTTCATCCGTTCCGCCTGCACACGCAGCATGAGGACGGCGTCGAGTCCGGGAAGTTCCGCGTCCAGCGAGTGCGCCACCGAGACCGGCCAGGACGACGCCCCCACCGGGAGCAACGTGGGCGGCGCGACGAGAACGACCTCGGCGCCGAGCATCGACAGCAGCAGGGCATTCGAGCGCGCCACCCGGCTGTGCAGGATGTCGCCGACGATGGCGATCCGCTTGCCCTCGATGTCGCCGAGACGCTGACGCAGCGTGAGCGCGTCGAGCAGCGCCTGGGTGGGGTGCTCGTGGGTGCCGTCGCCGGCGTTGATGACGGCCGGTCCGCCGTCGTCCTGATGTCCGGTCCAACTCGCGATCTGGTGGGCGGCACCCGAAGCGGGGTGGCGCACGATCAGCGCGTCGGCGCCGGCGGCGCGCAATGTCATCGCGGTGTCGCGGAGCGATTCCCCCTTGGACACCGACGAACTCGAGGCGCTGACGTTGATCACGTCCGCGCTCATCCACTTCCCGGCGACCTCGAACGACACGCGGGTCCGGGTCGAGTTCTCGAAGAACACGGTCATGACCGTCCGGCCGCGCAGCGTCGGGAGCTTCCGCACCTCACGTCCGAGGAGGGCTTGTTCGAAGCGTTCGGCCTCGTCGAGAAGTTCGACAGCCGATTCCCGTGTCAGGTCTGCGATCGACAACAGGTGCTTCACTTAGCTCTTCCCCCCGGAGATCATGACCGCGTCGCGGCCGTCGTGTTCGCTCAGGAGCACCTTCACGTCCTCGGTGCGGGCGGTGGGCACGTTCTTGCCCACGTAGTCGGCCCGCAGCGGCAGTTCGCGGTGGCCGCGGTCGACGAGGACGGCCAGCTGAACGGCGCGCGGACGCCCCAGATCGCGGAGGGCGTCGAGTGCCGAGCGGACGGTGCGGCCGGAGAACAGCACGTCGTCGACGAGGACCACCAGCGTGTTGTCGACACCGCCGTCCGGCACCGAGGTGCGTTCGAGGGGACGGTGCGGTTTGGTGCGCAGATCGTCGCGGTACAGGGTGATGTCGAGGGAGCCGACCGGCGGACGCACCCCGGAGAATTCTTCGATCTTCCCGGCGAGCCGCGCTGCGAGCGTCGTGCCCCGGGTGGGGATTCCGATGAGGACGACACGCGGCGCTTCGCCGTCGGCGGCGTCGATCGCGGTCTTCTCGATGATCTGGTGCGCGATACGCGCAATGGTCCGTCCCACATCGGCTGCGGACAGCAGCTCCCGTGCGGGCTCGGCGGACGGGGACGACTCTGGTGTTGATTCCGCCGGTTCCCCGGCGGGGCGAGACCCTTCGGGCACGCGCATACAACGACCTCCTTCTCCGCCTCACTGGACGGATCGTTAAAGGATGCCTGACGCGGATAGCTTATCAGCGCGTCGACGACGCCAGGCCCGGACCCCTGACCTGCGGGCCCGCAGTCGCGGGCCCGCAGCGGGACACGAACTTACGGGCGGGCGTCATTCGACTCGTCGGCGGCGGTCTCGGCGCGCCGTGACGTCGCGGCCGCAGCCGAGCGCACCTGCGGGGCCACCAGCACGACCTGACCGAGAATGCCGTTGACGAATCCCGGCGACTCGTCGGTGGAGAGCTGCTTGGCCAGCTCCACCGCCTCGTCCACCGCCACGACCGGAGGCACGTCGGTGGCGTGGAACAGCTCCCACACGGCGATGCGCAGGATGGCGCGGTCGACGGCGGGAAGCCGCTCGAGCGTCCAGTCCTGCAGGTGGGAGGAGATCACCTCGTCGAGGCGGTCCAGGTTCTCCGCGACCCCGGTCACCACGGTGACGGTGTACGGAGCGACCGGTGCCACGGAATCGTCCTTACCGGCCAATTCCGCGCGTTCGGTCGCGAGATCGACCGGATCGAGATCTCGCGCCTCGGCCTCGAAGAGGAAATCCACGGCGCGCTTGCGGGCCTTGTGCCGTGCGCCGAGTTTCTTATGCGTACCGGACACTCAGGAATTCACACGCCCGAGGTAGTTGCCGTCGCGGGAGTCGACCTTCAGCTTGTCACCGGTGTTGATGAACAGCGGAACGTTGATCTCGGCGCCGGTCTCGAGGGTCGCGGGCTTGGTGCCGCCGGTGGAGCGGTCGCCCTGCAGACCGGGGTCGGTGTGCTGGACCACCAGTTCGACGGTGACGGGCAGTTCCACGAACAGCGGAACGTCCTCGTGGGTCGCGACCTGCACGGCCATGTTCTCGAGCATGAAGCGGGCGCCGTCGCCGACGGTGGCCTCGCTGATCGAGATCTGGTCGTAGGTGTCGCCGTCCATGAAGATGTAGTCGGTGCCGTCGTGGTACAGGTACGTCATGTCGCGACGGTCGACCGTGGCGGTGTCCACCTTGACGCCGGCGTTGAACGTCTTGTCGACGACCTTGCCCGAGAGCACGTTCTTCAACTTGGTGCGCACGAACGCGGGACCCTTGCCGGGCTTCACGTGCTGGAACTCGGTAATCGTCCACAGCTGGCCTTCGATCTGCAGGACCAGGCCGTTCTTGAAATCACTAGTGGAAGCCACTTGCTTCGCGTCTCCTCGATAAGGTCGAAACCGTCTATACGACAGTCAGGTCTTTGGTGGTGAGTGTGAGCAGCTCCGGTCCCTGCTCACGAACCACGAGCGTGTCCTCGATCCGCACGCCTCCGCGCCCGGAGAAGTACACGCCCGGCTCGACGGTCACCGCCGCACCGTCCAGAAGTGTACCGGTGCCGAGCTTGCCGATTCCCGGAGCTTCGTGGATCTCCAGGCCGACGCCGTGTCCGAGCCCGTGCAGGAACAGTTCCCCGTAGCCCGCGTCCTCGATCACCCGGCGCGCGGCGCCGTCCACCGCGGACACTTCGGCACCGGGGCGCAGGGCGTCCCGGCCGGCCTTCTGCGACCGTGCGACCAGCTCGTATACGTCGCGTTGCCAGTCGGCGACCCGCTCCAGGACGTACGTTCTGGTCATGTCCGAGTGGTAACCACCGACCTCGGCGCCGAAGTCCAGCTTCACGAAGTCGCCGCTGCTCAGCACCGCCTCGGTCGGGCGGTGATGCGGGATCGCCGAGTGGGCGCCGGCCGCCACGATGGTCTCGAACGAGATGCCGTCGGCTCCGTGCGCGAGCATCAGCGCCTCCAGTTCCCGGCCCACTTCCTTCTCGGTACGTCCGGGCCGGAGGCCGCCACGCCCGATCAGCTCGGCGAGCGCCGCATCGGCCGCCGCACACGCCACGCGCAGCAACTCGACCTCGTGATCGTCCTTCACCATCCGCAGTTCCTCGACGAGCCCCGGAACGGGATCCAGGCGCGCGTCCGGTGCGAGCAGCGACCAGGCGGCGAACTCGTCGACGGTGACGACGTGACTTTCGAACGCCAGCGAAGACGGGCTGCCACGCCCGATCGTCTCGATCAGATGCGCGGCGCTGGCGCGGTCGATCTCGGCCCGCAGATCGGGAACCTGTTCCCCGATCTGCGTGAGATAACGGCCGTCGGTGCAGATGACCGTGCGCTCCTCGGCGCCCTCGGCGTCGGCGGCGTGCACGAGCAGCGCGGCATTGGACCCGGTGAACCCGGTGAGGTACCGGATGTTCACCAGATTCGTCACCAGCAGTGCGTCGAGATCCCGGGCGGCGAGGGCCGCGCGCAACGCCGCGCGCCGCGAACCATGATCAGCAGGCATGCCGTCAAACGTACCGGCAAATCGCCACCCGGAGGGCACGGATCGACGGTCCCCGTCGACGGCGAGAACAGGTTCCAGAGCGCGGCCCTGTGGGTTAGACCACACGCCGGAAATCCGGCTGGTTACGCTGTGCCCATGAATGCGTGGGTGGTACGCGGCCTCGGCATGGCCCTGATACATGTTTTCGTTCGTGTGATCCTCGGTGTGTCGATCACACAGTGGCCCCTCCAGGGTTCCGCTCTGAGATGGCTCGCACTGCTGATCGTCGTGTTCGTGGCGCTGATCTGGGCTGGCATCGACGGCATCCGGGACCGTCGCCGGAACCCGGATCCGGAGGACGGCGCCGACCTGACGATGTTGTGGCTGAAGGCGGCGCTGCTCGGGGGAATCGTCGCGGGTGTCGGGAGCTGGCTCGCCAACCTCGTCCCGAACCTCAATGTCACGCAGAACTCGTTCTTCTTCGAGATCACGTCGGGGGCCGCCTTCACGGTCCTGCTCATCTTCGTTCCGGCCATGCTCGCCGTGTTCCTCGGCCGGTTCTTCGTCGGCCGCGATTCCAAGAAGTCCGTGAAGGACCGCAGCGAACGGCAGCCGGCGGCGCACGGGGCGGGAGCGGCCGCCGGAGCCGCAGCGGGGGGAACCGCGGCCGCAGCAGTCGCCGACGACGAGGGCTACGGCCAGAACTACCCCGGCCAGGCCTACGAGCAGACCGGCTACGCCGGGTCCGACGCCGACACGGCCGTGTTCGAACCGGTGCACAACTACCGCGAGGACACGTCGGATCTCGATCACGCGGAGGGCGGGGACACCGGCTGGCAGGATCCGGTCGACCTCGGCAAACGCTCGTCGGACGATCAGCGCCGCGGCGAGTAGCTCCCCGGTTTCACGACACCGACAGACGACGCGGCGGTGTGAGCGTATTCGCTCACACCGCCGCGTCCGTGCGTTCCGGTCGCTACCTCACAGCAGGATGGCCCCGCCGCCGCTGCCCGGCTTCTCCTCGCGGGCGACGGCGGAGTACGCGGCCACCAGCAGAGACGGGTCCGGGCCCTCGAGCCGTCCGGGCTTGGCGAGTCCGTCGAGCACGACGAACCGCAGAACACCGGCCCGGTTCTTCTTGTCGGTCTGCATGCCCTCGACCAGCTGACCGAATGCGTCCGCGTCGTACGTGGTGGGCAGGCCCACCAGTTCCAGGATGGTGCGGTGCCGGTCCGCCGTCTCGTCGTCGAGTCGTCCCGCCAGGCGCCCCAGTTCGGCGGCGAACACGAGGCCGACGGACACCGCCGCGCCGTGACGCCAGCGGTACCGCTCGCGCCGTTCGATGGCGTGCCCCAGGGTGTGCCCGTAGTTGAGGATCTCGCGGAGGTCGGACTCACGCAGATCCGCGGCGACGACTTTGGCCTTGACCTCCACCGACCGCCGGATCAGTTCGGGCAGAACCGTTCCCGTCGGATCCAGGGCCGCTTCGGGGTCGGCTTCGATGAGGTCGAGGATGACGGGGTCGGCGATGAAACCGGTCTTCACGACCTCCGCCATCCCGGCGACGATCTCATTGCGGGGCACCGTCTCCAGCGTCGCCAGATCGATCAGCACGGCCGACGGCTCGTGGAACGACCCAACCAGGTTCTTGCCGGCCTCGGTGTTGATGCCCGTCTTGCCGCCGACCGCGGCGTCGACCATCGCGAGCAGCGTCGTGGGCACGTGGATCACGCGCACACCGCGCATCCACGTCGCCGCGACGAATCCGGCGAGGTCGGTGGCAGCGCCGCCGCCCAGGCTGACCACGGCGTCGCTGCGGGTCAGTCCGATCCGGCCCAGAACCTCCCAGCAGAAACCGGCCACGGCCAGATCCTTGCCGTCCTCCGCGTCCGGGATCTCGATGCGGTGCGCATCGATGCCCTTCTCGGCGAGCGCCGCGCGCACCGCCTCCGCCGTCTCGGCGAGCGGCGGCTGGTGGAAGATCGCCACCGTCCGCGTGCCGGTGAGTTCGTCCACCAGCTCGCCGAGCAATCCGCGCCCGATGATGACCGGGTAGGGGTTGGCCGTCTGCACCTGTACGCGTACCGGTTCGGTCACTGTCTGCTGCTCCGCTCCGTCTTGTCCGAGATACTCGGATGTCTCTGTTACGCCGGGGCCGCCGATCATTCGGCGAGTTTCGCCACCAGCTGCTGCACCACCCGGGCGGGGCTCCGCCCGTCCGTGCGTATCCGGATGGAGGCCACCTGCCGGTACAGCGGTCGGCGCTTGCGCATCAACTCGGTGTACTTCTGGCGGGGGTCGCCACCGGCGAGGAGCGGGCGCGCCGTGTTGGTCCCCGTGCGCTTGAGCCCCTCGGCGACGCTGATCTCGAGGTAGATCACCGTCTGGCCCTTCAACAACTCGCGGGTGCGCTCGGACAGGATGGACCCACCGCCGAGCGAGACGATGCCCTCGTGGCTCTCGATGGCCTTGCGGACGATCTCTTCCTCCAGCGCCCGGAAGGCCGGTTCGCCCTCCTGGACGAAGATCTCGGCGATCGTGCGCCCCGCCTCTTCCTCGACCGCCACATCGGTGTCGAACAACGGAAGGTCCAGCGCCTGCGCGAGGCGCCGCCCGATCGTGGACTTACCCGCTCCCGGCGGCCCGACGAGCACGGCTTTCGGTGCCATCACCGGTCACCGCCCCGCTGCGCGGGCAGACGGGCTGGTCATCGCGCGAGCCGGGCGGCGACGCCGGACGCGTAACGCTCGTAGTTGGCGGCGGTCTCCGCGACCGAATCGCCCCCGAACTTCTCCAGCGCCGCCTGGGCGACGACCAACGCCACCATCGCCTCCGCCACCACACCGGCGGCGGGCACGGCGCACACGTCGGAACGCTGGTGGATGGCCACGGCTTCTTCACCTGTCGACATGTCGACGGTGGCTAGCGCGCGCGGGACCGTCGAGATCGGCTTCATCGCGGCGCGAACGCGGAGCGCCTCGCCGTTGGTCATGCCGCCCTCGAGGCCGCCGGCGCGGTTGGTCGAACGCAGAATTCCGTCCGGTCCCGGACGCATCTCGTCGTGCGCCTGGCTGCCACGCCGGCGCGCGGTCTCGAAACCGTCGCCGACCTCGACACCCTTGATCGCCTGGATTCCCATCAGGGCGGACGCGAGACGCGCGTCGAGGCGGTCGGCGCCGCTGATGAACGAGCCGAGACCGACGGGGAGGCCGTGGATGACCACCTCGACGACACCACCGAGGGTGTCGCCGTCCCGCTTGGCGGCCTCGATCTCGGCGATCATCGATTCCTCGGCGGCCTTGTCGAAGGCACGGACCGGGCTGGCGTCGATCGCGGCCAGATCGGACGCGGTGGGCTCGGGTCCGACATACGGATCGGAGGCGCCGATGGAGATCACGTGCGACAGGACCTCGACGCCGAACACCTGGCGGAGGAAACTCCGGGCGAACGTCGCGGCAGCGACACGGGCCGCGGTCTCGCGCGCACTCGCGCGTTCGAGGACCGGGCGGGCGTCGTCGAAGCCGTACTTGAGCATGCCCGAGTAGTCGGCGTGCCCGGGGCGCGGGCGGGTGAGCGGCGCGTTCCGCGCCTGATCGGCGAGCAGTTCGGCGTCCACCGGGTCGGCGGACATGATGGTTTCCCACTTGGGCCACTCGGTGTTGCCGACCTCGACGGCGATCGGACCGCCCAGCGTGCGCCCGTGGCGCACACCACCGACGATGGTGACCTTGTCGGCCTCGAACTTCATCCGCGCACCGCGTCCGTAGCCGAGGCGACGACGCGCGAGTTGGGTCGAGATGTCCTCGGACGTCACTTCGACGCCCGCGACCATCCCCTCGAGCATCGCGACGAGGGCGGGACCATGGGATTCTCCGGCAGTTATCCAGCGCAGCACGCCCAATATCCTTCCATGTCGCCGCACTCGGTAGTGACGGTGGTCCTCACAACCGGGTGGAGCGCGGGCACTCGTTCACGTGACGTGCGCGGCGAACAGCGCGACCAGTGTCGCGGCACATATCGACGGTCCGTGCGGGAGTGCCGCCGGCGCCCGCCGGACGACGAGGACGACGCAGCCCGCCAGCGCGGTCAGCATCGGCGCGAGCGCGGCCGCGCACACCCACGCCTCTCCCCCGGCCAGGCCGGTTGCCGCGCCGACTCCGAGCGCGAGTTTCACGTCACCCGCGCCGATCGAACCGGGCGCACCGAGGAATAGCGCGAGATACGCCGAAGCCAGCAGGAGCCCGCCGAGCACGGCGGCGCCCGCGGAACCGGTCGCGGCCCCGAAACCGGCGATCACGAGGAACCCCGGCAAGGTGAGTTGATTCGGCAACTTCCGCACGCACAGGTCGGTGGCGGCCAGGGCGACGCACCACCACCAGAACGCGGTCGCGCACGGCAGCTGCAACCACGGTGCGGTGTCCGCGACCCCACCCCGGACCGTGACGGTGACGCCGAAAGCGCACACGGCCTCACACCAGCCCGGCCGGACCTTTCCCCCGTACCGACCGGCTGTCAGGCGCGCACCCCATCCCGCACCCGCACCGGCCACCACACTCGTCGCGATCAGCCACCACATGCCGACCAGCGTGCGCGACCCGGCCAGCATGTCGGTCGCGGTGACCTGGCGAAACGATGAGCCTGTGGATGGCGGCTCGGCCTGTGGACAACTAGCCCAGAGCGGCCGCCATCGCCTCCCGCGGCGCGGGGCGACCGGTAAACTGCTCCACTTGCCCGAACGCCTGGTGCAGGAGCATCGAGAGGCCACCGACGACCGTGCCACCGGCGGCTTCGACGGCCACGGCCAGCGGTGTCGGCCACGGGTCGTAGATCGCGTCGAGCACGAACGGGGCCCGCCCGAGAACATCGGCGTAGTCGCTGATCGCGGCGGACGGAACCGTGCTGACGAGTGCGGCGGCCGCGGCGCAGCGGGCACCCAGTTCCGGACTGTCGAATCCGAGCAACCGGACGTCGAGACCCACCGACTCCGCGCAGTCCAGCGCGCCCGCGGCGCGACCCGCATCACGGGCCACCACGGTCACGGACTTCACGCCCATGTCGGCGAGCGCCACGAGCGCGGGCCGGGCCGTTCCCCCGGCCCCGACGACGACCGCGTCGGCGCCGGCGATGGTTCCGACACCGCCCGCGGTGAGTGCTCCGCTGACGCCGTCCACGTCGGTGCAGTCGGCCCGCCAACCGCCCTCGATCCGGACGAGTGTGTTCGCCGAGCCGATCGCGACGGCCCGCTCGGTGTGCTCGTTCGCGAACGCGAGTGCCGCGATCTTGCCCGGCATCGTCACGGACAGCCCGACCCATTCCGGGCCGAGCCCGGACACCAGGCCGGGGAGCCGTTCGCCGTCGCACTCGATGCGGTCGTACGTCCACCCGGTCAGACCCAGGGCCCGGTACGCCGCCAGGTGCAGTTGCGGCGACCGCGAATGCGCGATCGGGCTGCCCAGCACCGCAGCCTTGCGTACGGTCACCAACTCATCGTCCACTGTTGAGAATCCCATTGTTCAGAGCCTGGTCGATGTTGGCCAGGTGTTCGTCGTAGCTCTTCGTGAACAGCGTCGTCCCCTTGGAATCGACTGTCACGAAGTAGATCCAATCACCCGGCGCCGGTTGTTCGACCGCCTGGAGCGCCCCGATGCTCGGCGACGAGATCGGGGTGGCCGGCAGACCGGGGCTGGCGTAGGTGTTCCAGGGGGTCACCTGAGCGCGGTCGGCGTCGGTGGTGGCCAGTTCGGTGGTGTCGAGTGCGTAGTTGACCGTGGAGTCGAATTGCAGCGCCTGGTTGACGGCGAGCCGGTTGAGGATGACGCGAGCGACCTTCGAGAAGTCGTCCGGCATCGCCTCACGTTCCACCAAGGACGCTGCGATCAGCATCTTGTACGGCGGGAGACCGACCTGGTTGCCCGCGGTGAGGATTCCGGTCTTCTCGTAGCTCGCGGAACTCTCGGTGACCAGTCTTTGCAGAATCGCGACGGGACCGGCGGTCGGATCGAAATCCCAACTGCCCGCGGCGATCAGCCCCTCGAGCTGGCGATCCCGGTCCGGAACGCCCGCGACCGAGTCCTTCGCCCAGTCGGGCACACCGAGCGCGGACAGGTCGCCCGCGCCGGCGGCGTTGAGATCGTCGTAGCTGATGCACTTCTCCGAACCGGCGTCACCCAGGCAACTGGCCTCGGAGATCAGCGTGTAGATCCCCTTCTTCTTGGCGCCGGTCTGCACGTCGGTCGTGTCGTGGAGTTGCCGTCCCTCGGAGATGATCATCTGCCCGACGCGCGAGGTGGGGTCGACCAGTTCCTGCACGGCGTCCTCCGCCGGGATCTGGGTGGACAGACTGTAGAAGCCGGGCTGCACCGAGTTCATCGCGTTGCTCTGGACCGCGGCGTTGAAGAAGGCCGATCCGCTGGCGACGACGTCCCGGTCGGCCAGCGTGGACGCGATCTGCTCCGCGGTGTCGCCCGGATGGACCTGTACGACCACTTCGGGGCCGCCGGGGCCCGCGTAGTCCGCGGGGGCGTCGGTGCCGCCGAAGAACATCTTGCCTCCGACGAACACCATGCCGACCAGCACGATCAGCACCGACGCGGCGGCGAGGACCCCGAACACCTTGCCGCGGCGGGCGCGTCCGCGGGCCTGTTTGCGGCGCCGCGCCTGGGTGCGGGCATGGGTGCGCGTCGGCGGGATCTCCTCGGGGATCGCCGAGATGATCTGCGTCTCGGCTTCCGCGAACGCGACGTCGGGCTCGGGCTCGGGGTCGAAAGTCTGCGCGTACCCCTCGTCGGGGTAGGAGTGGGCCTCGTACGGCTCGTCGACGTAGGCGTGATCGTCGTCGGCGGGCTCACGGTGGCCGCGGGCGTCGCCGTACGAGCGGGGACCGTAGCCGTCCTCGTACACGGGTTCGGGGTCGTACGGCTGCTCGTGAACCGGCCGCTCGTACACAGGCCGCTCGTACACAGGCCGCTCGGACACAGGCCGCTCGTACACAGGCCGCTCGGACACAGGCCGCTCGGACACAGGCCGCTCGGACACCGGCGGCTCGGACACCGGCTCCGCGTGGTCGATGTCGGGCTCGTCGATGTCACGGTCGTCGTGGATCACCGCGTGCCGGCCGGTGGTGACGACGTCGTCGTCAACGGGAGGCGGCGCGTAATCGACCTGGTCGTCGTCCTCGTCGAGGTAGCGGTGCCGCCGCGGTTGGCGGGGGACGTAGTGGAAGTCGGGTCGTTCGCCTACCGGTCGCCGATGATTGCTCACTGGCCTGCCTCCGGTAGCTGCACGTCCCCACCTGAATCCCCTGCGTTCACCGACCTGCTCCGCTCGTCCAACCATCCCTGCAAGATCGCCACCGCCGCAGCCTGGTCGATCACCGGACGCTGGCCTCTCGCACTGACACCGCTCTCGCGAAGCGCCCGCGCGGCAGTGACGGTCGTCAGACGTTCGTCTGCCATCCGCACCGGGATCGGGTCGACCTTCCTTCGCAATCGCTTCGCGAACACAGTAGCGATCGAGGCGGCCTTCCCCCGTTCACCCCGCAAGGTCTGCGGCAGACCGACGATAACCTCCACCGCCTCGTATTCCCCGACAATGTCGGCAATGCGCCGGATATCCGGCGCGTCGGGCCCACGTTCCTTGGACCGCGGCACCGTCTCCACTGGGGTGGCGAGGATCCCGTCGGGATCGCTCGACGCGACCCCGATCCGGACACTGCCCACATCGATGCCGATGCGCCGACCGCGCCCAGGGTCGTCGACTCCCGGTCGATCCGGACCCTGTCCCGCGCGATCCACCGCTACTGGCTCCCCACCTTGTCCGCGACTTGTCCGCGGACAGCGTCGAGAGCGGCCGCGATTCCGGTGGTGTCCGATCCGGAACCCTGTGCCATGTCGGCCTTTCCGCCTCCGCGGCCGCCGACCTTCGGTCCGAATTCCTTGACGAGGTCGCCGGCCGACAGTCCGAGTTCCTGGGCCGCCTTGCTCACCGCGACGACGAACGGAACCTTGCCGTCGACGTCACCGAGCAGCACCACCACCGCGGGCTGGGTGCCGAACCGGCCACGGATGTCCGTGACGAGCCCTCGCAGGTCGTTGCCCCCGACCCCGGCCGGGGCGGAGTCCGCGACCAGCAGCACCGGCCCGAGCCGCTGCGCCTTGTCGACGTAGGCGCCCGCCGAGGCGAGAACCGCCTGCGCGCGGGTCTGCTCGAGTTCCTTCTCCGCCACCCGAAGTCGCTCCACCAGCGCCTCGACGCGGGCGGGCACCTCTTCCGAGGGCACCTTCAGCGACGACGACAGACCGGCGAGGAGCGCGCGTTCCTTGGCCAGGTAGCGGTACGAGTCGAGCCCGACGTAGGCCTCGACGCGGCGCACACCGGAACCGACCGACTGCTCGCCGAGCAGCGTGACGTTGCCGATCTGCGCGGAGCTGCCGACATGAGTTCCACCACACAGCTCCATAGAGAACGGTCCGCCGATCTCGACGACCCGCACCTCGTCGCCGTAGTTCTCGCCGAACAACGCCATGGCGCCCATCGACTTCGCCTTGTCGAGGTCGGTGACGAACGTGTTCACCGAGTAGTCGGCGGCCACGGCCTGGTTGGCGACGACCTCGATGTCCTGCTTCTGCGCTTCCGTCAGCGCGCCCTGCCAGGAGAAGTCGAAACGCAGGTATCCCGGCTTGTTCAACGAGCCGGCCTGAACCGCGTTGGGACCCAGCACCTGTCGCAGCGCGGCATGCACCATGTGCGTGCCGGAGTGGCCCTGGGTGGCGCCCTTGCGCCACTCGGCGTCGACCTGCGCGAGGACGACGTCGCCCTCGGTGATCTGACCTTCCTGCACGGTCACCTTGTGGACCCACAGCTTCTTGGCGATCTTCTGGACGTCGTTGACCTTCACCCGCAGCCCCGGACCGGTGAGGGTGCCGAGGTCGGCGATCTGGCCGCCGGCCTCCGCGTAGAGGGGACTGCGGTCGAGGATCACCTCGACGTCCTGACCCGCCGTCGCGACGGGGATCCGCTGCCCCTGGGAGATCAGCGCGAGAACATGCGCCTCGGAGACCAGTTCGTGGAATCCGGTGAACTCGGTGGGGCCGCGGTCGAGGAGTTCCTTGTAGACGGTGAGGTCGGCGTGGGCGTGCTTGCGCGCCTGCGCGTCGTCCTTCGCCCGCTGCCGCTGCTCCGCCATCAGCGTGCGGAAACCGTCCTCGTCGACGGTCAGTCCCGCTTCGGCCGCCATCTCCAGGGTGAGATCGATCGGGAAACCGTACGTGTCGTGGAGCGCGAACGCCTGGTCGCCGCCGATCGTCGACTTGCCGGACGCCTTCACCGATTCGGCGGCGCCTTCGAAGAGCTTGGACCCGGACGTCAGGGTCTTCAGGAACGCGGTCTCCTCGCCGACGGCGACCGTTTCGATGCGGCTGAAGTCGGTGTCGAGGACCGGGTACGACGGAGCCATCGTGTCGCGGACGACGGTGATGAACTCACGCATGCTGGGCTTGTCAGCGCCGAGGAGCTTCGCGGAACGGACGATGCGCCGCAGCAGGCGGCGCAGCACGTAGCCGCGTCCGTCGTTGCCGGGGTTCACTCCGTCGGCGATGAGCATCGCGGCGGTGCGCGCGTGGTCGGCGATCACCCGGAAGCGCACGTCGTTGTCGTGGACGGCGCCATACTTGCGGCCCGACAGTTCCTCGGCCTTCGCGATGACCGGCCGCACGAGGTCGGTCTCGTACACGTTGTCGACGCCCTGGAGCAGGAACGCGACGCGCTCGACTCCCATGCCGGTGTCGATGTTCTGCTTGGGCAGCGGACCGAGGATCTCGAAGTTGTCCTTGCTGATGCCGAGCCCGCGCTCGTTCTGCATGAACACGAGGTTCCAGATCTCGATGTACCGGTCCTCGTCGGCCTCCGGGCCGCCTTCCTGGCCATACTCGGGACCGCGGTCGTAGTAGATCTCCGAGCACGGGCCACACGGGCCGGGGATGCCCATGGACCAGTAGTTGTCGGCCATGCCGCGACGCTGGATGCGCGTCTCGGGAACGCCGACCTCGTCACGCCAGATGTCGCGGGCCTCGTCGTCGTCGAGGTAGACGGTGACCCAGATCCGCTCCGGGTCGAATCCGTAACCGCCGTCGTCGACGCTCGACGTCAGCAGCGCCCACGCATGCTTGATCGCGTCGCGCTTGAAGTAGTCGCCGAAGGAGAAGTTTCCGGCCATCTGGAAGAACGTGTTGTGCCGTGTGGTGATGCCCACATTCTCGATGTCGAGGGTGCGCACACACTTCTGGACGCTGGTGGCCCTCGGGTACGGCGGGGTCTGCTGGCCGAGGAAGTACGGCACGAACTGGACCATTCCGGCGTTCACGAACAGCAGGTTGGGATCGTCGAGAATCAGCGAGGCGCTGGGTACCTCGGTGTGGCCTGCCTTGACGAAATGGTCGAGGAAGCGCCGGCGAATCTCGTGGGTCTGCACGTCAGTGATCCTTATTGTCTGTCTCGAGGGCAAATACGGTCGCCGGGTGGCTGGGCACACCCGGCACTTCGGCAACATTCAGCTTAACCGGCCACCCTGACGGTTCGTGCCGCGGACGATGGCGCGCAGCTTGTCCACCCGCCCCGCGATGTCACGCTCACCGCCGTGGGTGGTGGGCTGGTAGTAGTCGACACCGACCAGCTCGTCCGGCGGATACTGCTGCGCCAGCACGCCGTCGGGGTGGTCGTGGGGATAGCGGTAGCCGACGGCGTTGCCGAGCTTCGCCGCTCCCGCGTAATGGCCGTCGCGCAGATGGGGCGGGACGAGTCCGGCGTTTCCGGCCGCTACGTCCGCCATCGCCGCACCGAGAGCCGCGATGACGGCCCCCGACTTCGGCGCGGTGGCGAGGTGGATCGTGGCCTGGGCGAGCGCGAGGCGGGCCTCCGGCATGCCGATCAGCTGGACCGCCTGCGCGGCGGCCGTCGCGGTCTGCAACGCGGTGGGATCGGCCATCCCGATGTCCTCGCTGGCGTGGACCACCAGCCGCCGCGCGATGAACCGCGGGTCCTCACCCGCGGTGAGCATCCGCGCCAGGTAGTGCAGGGCCGCGTCGACGTCGGAACCGCGGATCGACTTGATGAAGGCGCTGATCACGTCGTAGTGCTGATCGCCGTCGCGGTCGTAGCGGACGGCCGCTTTGTCGACGCTCGCCTCGACCGTCGCGAGGTCCAGCAGCACGGGACGGTCGGCGTCACCGGCCTGGTCGAGAGCCGCCCCCGCCGCCGCCTCGAGCGCGGTCAGCGCCCGCCGGGCGTCACCGGCTGCGAGCCGCACCAGGTGGTCCATCGCATCGCCCGCGATCTCGATCTCCCCGGCGAGACCCCGCTCGTCGGTGCGGGCGCGGTCGAGGAGGTTCTCGATGTCGTCGGCCGTGAGGGACTGCAGTTGCAGGACGAGCGAGCGGGACAGCAGCGGGGACACCACGGAGAACGAGGGGTTCTCCGTGGTGGCGGCCACGAGCAGCACGATCCGGTTCTCCACCGCGGCCAGCAACGCGTCCTGCTGGGTCTTCGAGAAGCGGTGCACCTCGTCGATGAACAGCACCGTCTGCTCGCCGGCGAGGAGGCGGCGTCGGGCCAGTTCGATGACGCCGCGCACCTCCTTCACCCCGGCGGACAGGGCGGACAGTGCCTCGAAGCGGCGGCCGGTGGCGCCGGAGATCAGCGACGCGAGCGTCGTCTTTCCGGTGCCGGGCGGACCGTACAGCAGCACGGACGCCGCCCCGGACCCCTCCACGAGGCGCCGCAGCGGCGCCCCTGGCCCGAGCAGATGCTGCTGCCCGACCACCTCGCCGAGGGTGCGGGGACGCATCCGCACGGCCAGGGGTGCGTGCGGATTGACCGACACGGGAGAGGGGATGGAGTGCGGTGCCGCTGCCTCGTCCGGCCGCGCCGTCTCGAACAGTCCTGCGGACTCGTCCTCGCCGACATCCGAACCGAAAAGATCGCTCACAAGTTCGACGCTACTGGAACCGGACCGTCCGACCCAGTCCGGCCGGACCGCGGGTCAGCCGACGGACAGTCCCCGGATCTTGTCGGCGATGGTCCGGGCGTGGTGGGCGACCACCGTGTTCCCTGCGTGATCCGCCGAACGGGCCAGTCTGTCCCACCGCTGAATCAGCGCCTCGGAGCGCGGCACGGACAGGTGATGCTCTCGGACCGCGGCGATGCGGGTGTGGTTCTCGGGCAGGAACAGGTAGGTGCTGAGCCACACCCAGATCAGCTGCGCCTCCACCATGCGGGCCGCGAGGACGTTGTCGTCGGCGAGGGCGGGCCACATACCGACGACCTCGGCCCGCCAGGCCTCGATCATTGCCTGCGTCCGGTCGTCGGACAGGTCGATGCTGCACAGGCAGCCCGGGAACGAGACCAGCGCATACGCGATGTCGAGCATGGCGTCGCGGAAACCGCCCCACTCGTAGTCGAGGAACCGCACGCCCTCGTCGTTGACGATGATGTTGTCCGGGCACAGGTCGGAGGGGCTGAACGCCCGGAACCGGCCGCTCTCGAACAGTTTGGCGGCGCGCGCGACCTGCTCGGTCAGCTCCGGTGAGACGTCGATGCCGAGGATCTCGGCCAGCAGACGCGGCACGGCGGGCACCGCCCGCTCCACCTGTTCGGCGACGGTGTCGTCGCAGTGCGCGACCTCGGCGCGGCGCAACAACGCGGTGAAGTCTTCTTCGCGGCCCACGGTGGCCGCGTGCATGCGACCGAGCGCCTGGGCCATGGCCATGAGCGTGTTGGTGACCGTGTCGGCGTCGGAGTGCTCGAGTAGCGCGCTGATCGGGGTCGCGTCACCGAGGTCGCTGAGGACGAGGAGGCGGGCTTCGAGGTCGGACGCGAGCAGTTCGGCGCCGGGACGGCTGTCCGTCGCCAACGCGGTCGCGAACTGGTAGGACACAGCCTCGCGAAGGAAGGCGCTGCCGCTGTCCCCGGACAGGTCGTCGGGATCGACGGCCCGCGCTCCGGACACCCCGGACTCCTCACGGAGCTGCTTGATCACCAAGGTCCGCGGAAGGGAGAACGGATTCTCCGCCACGCGCACGCGGAGCACGATGGTGCGGCCACTGCCGCCGAGATCCACGGGATCCACCAGTGTCACGGGTGCGCCTGTGCGACGGGTCAGCAGCTTCTCGGCTGCGGCAACTACCTCTGAAACGGGGTCTGCCAGTGTTGCAGTCATCGCGGACCAACTTACCTGCTAGTGACACGGATCATCGAGTCCTCCTAGGGAAGCCCCGATGAATTTCAGCATTTCGGCTGATCCGGTGCGAGCACTTCCATCGGCGCGACATCAACCGACACCGCAATGGTGCTGTTTCGTGCCTCTGTGTATATGACACCGCGCAGTGGAGGGACGTCCGCGTAATCGCGGCCCCACGCGACCACGGTGTAACGCTCGTCGACCAGCTGGTCGTTGGTGGGGTCGAAGGCCAGCCACCGGTCCCCCGGCATCCACACGGCCGCCCACGCGTGGGTCGCGTCGACGCCGATCATCCGTTCCTTGCCGGGCGGCGGCTGCGTCGCCAGATAACCGGACACGTACCGGGCGGCGAGCCCCCTGGACCGCAGGCAGGCGATGGCGAGCCGGGCGAAGTCCTGGCACACGCCCGACCGCTTCTCGAGGACTTCCGCGACCCGGGTCGACACGGACGTCGACCCCGACTTGTACCGGAAGTCGCGGTGGATGCGGGTGGTGAGATCGACCACCGCGTCGACGAGGGGCCGTTCCGGCGGGAAACTCGGGGCCGCGTACTCGCGGACGGCGTCGCCGATCTCGGGGGGTTCGAGGTCCAGCACGAACTCCTGCGCCATCGCCCCCTCGGTTCCCACGGGGCGGGACAGCTCCCACGGCGAGTTCGCCGGCGCGGCGGCAAGCCTTCTCTTGTCCGGTCCGTACACCTCGACCTCGGATTCGGCGGCGACGACCAGCTCCTCGTGCGGTGTGCTCACCTGGAAGTACAGATTCCGGTTGCCGTACGCGTCGGAACCCGTGGAGCGGTCGGCGGGTGCCGGCGAGATGTCGACGACGGAACTCACGCACCGCTGTTCGTCGGTGTCGCGGGGCAGGAGGTACCCGCGACCGTACGACGAGGACACCGCCGCCGAGTACGTGTAGGTGGTGCGGTGGGTGATCGTGAATCGGCGCAGCACCGGACGCTCCGCTGCCTCGCCCGCCGGGGGTGACACGTCCGTCATGCAGGCACTCCGCCCTGCGAGGTGCTCCATGCGGTGCCGCTGCCCCACAGCGGCTGGGTGCCGCCGGGAAGGGACAGCTGCCCCTTCAGCATCACGTCGGACAACTCGCGCAACAGGTCGCGCACGGTGGTCGTCAGCTCGCCCAGCTCCTTCCGGGACCCGGTGGCGTCGACCGATTCGAGTTGAGCGGGGTCGACGCGCCTCACCGTATTGACCATGTCCTCGACGAGCCGCTCCGCCCGGGACGCACCCGAGGCATCCGGCAGCGCGGCGAGATTCGCACGCAGCCCCTCGAGCTGGAATGCCAGCGACCGAGGGTTCTTCACGTCGAACAGCAGCAACTCGGCGACGGCCGCTGGGCGGATGCTCCGATTGCGGCGACGGTAGACCACCGAACTCTCGGTGGCGACGAGGAGCGATTCGATGACGGCACGTTCGGTCGCGGGATCCGTCCTCCGGCTGAGCGTCGAGTCCACCAGCGCGATGAGGGTGGACGCCCGCTCGATCCGTTTGCCGATGTCCATGACGTGCCAGCCGGTGTCGCGGACCAGTGATTCCGCCGCGACACCCGACAGCGCGAGCATCCCACCGAGCACCGCGGACTGCGCCTCGAACAGCACGGACCCGTCGTCGACCGGGTCGGCGGCGACCCGGCCGAGCGTGCGTTCGACCGAACTGAGGACGGCCCAGATGTCGTTGGACAGTTGCCCGCGGACCGCCCGCGCAGCCTGCTCGACACCACGAACCGCGTGAGCGAGCGACCCGTCCCGGTCCGTGTCGACCGTCAGCGAACGGAACTCGGACCGCACCCGCAGTTGGTCGGCGACCGGATCCAAATCGGCCTCGCGGCCCCGACCGAACCCGTCCGCGGGACAGTTGTCGGCGTCGGCGACCCGCAGGACCGTGTCGAGGAGGATCGGCAGGCTGCCGCCCCCGGCCAGCCACGGTCGCAGGCGATAGTCGCGGTACTTCTCCCCCACGGCGATCATCAGTCGTGCCGCACCCTCGGCGCGCTCGGCGAACCGGCCCATCCAGAACAGTTCGGTCAGCGCGCGCGGCGACGTCATCAGGTCGGACGTCGTCGCCGCGTACGTGGGCAGCGCGTCTCCGTCCCGCTCCGCGCCGTCCCGCGGTTCGGTGGACGCGGTGCGCTGGGCCAGCCGGATCCAGACGTCCTTCGCCCCGGCGTGCCGCCGGTCCCCGCGTTCGGCGCCCGGAACCAGGGACGTGCCGAGACCACCGGCCATCGGGGTGAACCCCACCCGCTGCGCGACGCTGAACAGCCGCATCCCGACCGGTGCGAGGACGATGTCGCCCGACCCGTCGGCGGCGGGCGCATACGACGGGTCCGGGACGATCTGCCCCACCCAGCGGTCGGGTTCGGCGCGCACCCGGTCCAGCATGGCCTCCCGGTCCGCGTCGCCGAGTTCCGCGGGCACGATCGGCGACCCGCCGCGCACCTCCCGCAGCACCATCGTCGACGCGTGAGCCAGGATGTGGGACAGCTCGGACCGGTCGCCACCCCAGAAACTCGGCACCGACGGAAGGTGGAGGTCCTCGTCGAGGAGCCGTCGGCACAGGTCCGGAAGCAGCCGGGTGAGGGCGGGGTTCTCGAGGATCCCGCTGCCGAGCGTGTTGACGACGGTCACCGCACCCCGTCGCAGCACCTCGACGAGTCCGACCACACCGGATCGTGAGTCGGGGCGCAGGTCGAGGGGGTCGGCGAGGTCGGCGTCGACGCGTCGGACGATCACGTCGACGCGTTCCAGGTTGCCGAGCGAGCGCATCCACACGTGGCCGTCGCGGACCACCAGGTCGGCGCTCTCGACGAGCGGGAAGCCGAGGACCGTCGCGAGGTACGCCTGGTCGAACGCCGCCTCGGATCGGGTGCGGGGGCTGAGCACGACGACCAGGGGGTCCTCGGTGCCCGCGGGGGCGGCGTCGATCGCCGCGAGCCGCATCGACTGGGCGAACGACGACAGCGGACGCGGACCCACCGTCTCGTAGATGCCGGGCATCGCCCGGGCGATGACGCGGCGGTCCGCCATCGCGTAACCGGCGCCGGCCGGGGACTGCGTGTGGTCGCGCAGCGCGTGGAACGTTCCATCGGCGCCGCGGCCGACGTCGAGTCCGTGCAGGAACAGTTGATGCCGCCCCGGCACCGTGATGTCGTGCGCCGCACGGACGTAACCCGGGTGCCCGAACACCGTGCGAGCCGGGACGGCGCCGCTCCGGACGAGCGTCATCGGACCGTACAGATCCGCGAGCACCGCGTCGAGGAGCCGTGAGCGCTGGACGAAGCCCGCCTCGAGTTGCTCCCACTCCTCGGCCGCGACCACCAGCGGGACCGCGTCGATCTCCCAGCGCGGCGGCGCGGTCGGGGCGTCCGACCCGTCGAGCGGGTTGTAGGTGATCCCGTGGTTGTCGACGAGGAGCCGGATGCGCGACTGCAGGCGGCGGACGGCGTCCGGCCCGCCGCCGGCGAAGTCCTCGGCCAGTTCGGCCCACGGTTCCCGGACCGCGCCGTCCCGGCCGAACAGTTCGTCGTATCCCGCGCCGTCGTGCGGCGAGACGCTCATCGGATTCTCCGCGGCGACACGGAGCGCTCCCTCCGCGCCTGCTCGAGCAGGCGCCGCGGATCGCTGCCCCTGCGCAGCCGGAGCGCCAGCACGAGGACGCCGGCGACCACGATGCCGGTCATGTTCACCCCGAGTTGCAGCGCCGCCAGCGCCGCGACCCGCCATTCGCCGACGGTGACCGCGACGACGGCGAATCCGGCCGCGGGGACGGTGGTGACGGAAATGAACACCCCGACGAGGGCCGCCGACTTCGCGGACACGAGTGCGAGCATTCCGGCCCCGCCGGCGAGGAGCGCGACGACCAGGGAGAGCGGGCCGACCCGGTAGATGAAATCGACCTGGTCGAGGGCCTCGATGCTCTCGAACTCCATCCAGCCGATCCGCTCCATCAGCAGCGTCGCGATCAGGGTGGCGGCCATCGCGAACGGGAAACCACAGAGCAGTGCGATCAGCGACCGCCGGGCCAGACCGAGCTTGCGCCGCATCAGGGCGACGGCCAGCGCAGCGAGGGGACCGAACTCGGGACCCACCACCATGGCCCCGACGACGGTGATCGGCGAGTCGGTCACCACACCCACCGAGGCGAGCAGGCAGGCGATGGTGAGGAACGCGAGGAACGTGCCGTTGAGCGTCGACTCCTCACGCGTCCGGCTGACCAGTTCCTCCCAGACGACGCTGCCGCCGGGTCGCCCGGAGCCGCCTTCTCCGCTTCCCGGGCTGCCTTCGACAGCACCGTCTCGACGGGCTCCACCGTGATCGCTCCGGTGCGCTCGATTCCGAGCGCCTCGAGCGCGTCGATCACGTCGTTCGCCGACTCCCGGGCGACGTCGGCCTGGATCGCGTCGCCGGCCGGGTCGATCGCGGCGTCGCGGAGCACCACCACGTGGGTGGCGCCGGGTTCCGCGGCGAGCACACCGAGGACATCCTCGGTGCGCTCGGCCGGACAGATCACTCTCAGGTGCAGCATCGTGTCCCCCGGCTTTCCGCGTCGTCCTCTCTTCGGGTACCTCCGGCACAGCGCGCCGGAGGGCCCGACTAAGTGGCGGCAGGTGCGTCCGACTTGGCCGCCGCGGCCTCGCCCTTCGGCTCCGGCTTGGCATCGACACCGGATTCCTTGCGCTGCTGCGCGGTGATCGGAGCCGGCGCACTGGTCAAGGGATCGACGCCGCCACCCGACTTCGGGAACGCGATGACCTCGCGGATCGAATCGACACCGGCCAGCAGCGCGGTGATGCGGTCCCAGCCGAACGCGATTCCGCCGTGCGGCGGCGCACCGAAGGCGAAGGCGTCGAGGAGGAACCCGAACTTCTCCTCGGCCTCCTCGTGGGAGATGCCCATCACCTTGAACACCCGTTCCTGAATGTCCTTGCGGTGAATACGAATACTGCCGCCGCCGATCTCGTTGCCGTTGCAGACGATGTCGTAGGCGTACGCGAGAGCGGAACCCGGGTCGGTGTCGAAGGTGTCGATCGACTCCGGCTTCGGCGACGTGAACGCGTGGTGCACCGCCGTCCAGGCGCTGTACCCGAGTGCGACGTCGCCGCTCGCGGTGGCGTCCGCGGTCGGCTCGAACAGCGGCGCGTCGACGACCCACACGAACGCCCACGCGTCCGGGTCGATGAGGTTCTGCTTGCGGGCGATCTCGCCGCGCGCGGCGCCGAGCAGCGCCCGCGACGACTTGGTGGCACCGGCCGCGAAGAAGATGCAGTCGCCCGGCTTCGCGTCGACGTGCGCGGCGAGTCCCTCACGTTCGGCGTCGGTGAGGTTCTTGGCCACCGGTCCGCCGAGGGTGCCGTCCTCGCCGACGAGTACGTAGGCCAGCCCCTTCGATCCGCGCTGCTTCGCCCATTCCTGCCAGGCGTCGAGCTGCTTGCGCGGCTGGCTCGCACCACCGGGCATCACCACCGCGCCGACGTATTCCTGCTGGAAGACGCGGAACGTGGTGTCCTTGAAGAACTCGGCGCATTCGACCAGTTCGACACCGAACCGCAGGTCCGGCTTGTCGGAACCGTAGCGGCGCATCGCCTCGGCGTACGTCATCCGCCCGATCGGCGTCTTGATCTCGTGCCCGACGAGCTTCCACAGCGAAGTCAGCACCTCCTCGGCGAGGAGGATCACGTCGTCCTGGTTCACGAAGCTCATCTCGATGTCGAGCTGGGTGAACTCGGGTTGACGGTCCGCGCGGAAGTCCTCGTCGCGGTAGCAGCGCGCGATCTGGTAGTAGCGCTCGATGCCGCCGACCATGAGCAGCTGCTTGAACAGCTGCGGGCTCTGCGGCAGCGCGTAGAAGCTGCCCGGCTGCAGGCGCGCGGGCACCAGGAAGTCGCGGGCACCCTCGGGCGTCGACCGCGTCAACGTGGGGGTCTCGACCTCGACGAACTCGTGGTGCGCAAGCACGGCGCGGGCCGCGGCGTTGACCTTCGACCGCAACCGGATGGCGTGACCGGGGCCCTCGCGGCGCAGGTCCAGGTAGCGGTACTTCAGGCGCGCTTCCTCACCGGCCTGGTCGTCCAGCTGGAACGGCAGCGGAGCGCTCTCGTTGAGAACCTCGAGCTCGGTGACGTTGACCTCGATGGCGCCGGTCGGGATCTCGAAGTTCTGGTTGCCCTCGGGACGGACCTCGACGACACCGGTGACCTTGACGCAGTACTCGGCGCGCAGGCGGTGGGCCTGCTCGGCGGCCGCGCCCTCACGGAACACCACCTGGGACACGCCCGAGGCGTCACGTAGATCGATGAAGATCACCCCGCCGTGATCACGACGCCTGGCAACCCAACCGGTGAGGGTTACGGTCTGCTGGGCCTGCTCGGCTCGCAATGAACCGGCGAGATGTGTGCGCAGCACGGGATTCCTTTCGAAACATGGGGCAAGCTACTTCGTTGGCTGAGATCCTACGGAGACACCGTGCGTGAGCGGAAACGCATACCCGCTTCACGTGCGAGGCTCGATCGGCACGCACCGGAAAGTGAAGAGAAAGCGACGACACATGACCTTCAACGAGGGCGCCCGCATGGACTCCGGCAGGGTGTCCGTCGGAGGCGGAGGCGGCGGGGGTGGTCTGGGC
>RRBB01000799.1:0-664 GCA_006543605.1 Rhodococcus sp. WS4 | reverse complement strand
CGAGAATTCCCGCCACCGCGGGCAAGGCGGTTTCGTCGGCGATCAGCAGGATATGGCGGACGCCAGCCGGCGGCTTCCATTCGTAGCCGCCGGGGTCATCGCCGTATTGCCGGTTGGGCGCGGCCAGTTGCAGGCGGTCGCCGATCCGCGCGTGGGTCGCCCAGGCCGAGGCCGGGCCGTTCTCGCCGTGGAGGACGAACTCCACGTCGACCTCCTCCTGCTCGGCGCGCAGCGCACGGATGGTGTAGGTACGCATCGGCGGCCGGCGAGCCGGCTCGACGCTGCGATAGGCCTGGTACCACTCGCTGCCACCGGGCAGGCTGGGCGGCTGGCCGCTGGCATCGGGGAAGAAGATCTTGATCCGCTGGTCGGCGGCCAGGGTCTTCATCTCGGCGACCTCCGGGCCGCCGAAGACGAAGCGGGTCAGCGCCGGGCTGAGTTGCTCGCGGCGCTTGAGTTCGACATTGAACAGACGATAGGCGGGTTGCGACATGACGATGGTCTCCTGGTGACCGGCGCCCAGCGGCGCCGGCGGATGCATGCATCAGGCAACTCTAGCAAACAATGCGAATGATTAGCATTTGCTATTTGTGCAATCGTCGACTGCGTCGAAAGCACGACTGCCGCTCAGGCCTCGCAAGGCTCCAGCAGCTCGCAAGCGCTC
>RRBB01000798.1:0-665 GCA_006543605.1 Rhodococcus sp. WS4 | reverse complement strand
CCCCAGGAAGGTGGTCGACGGTCAACCGGATCACCGTGCCTTCCACGATCGGTGGCGGCCCCGGGTGCTGAGCCCACGAGCCACGATGAACGAGTCGCGGGTGCAACCGATTCCACGCCGAAGCGGAGGCTGTGCCGTATCGGTCCGTCTCGGTGCTCGAGGTGGTCTCGGGTGCAGGCCACGTAATCGGGTCGGCGAATCGAAACTCGGGGCCGTGCCGGGGTGGGCGCCCAGTACGGCCCGGTGGCGGCGCCGGGAAGCACAGCACCCGGTCCGAACGCATCCGACCCAACACCTGCACCGGGAGATCGGCGAGCACGAACGCCAACCGCGCCAACTCGTATCCGGCGTCGAACACCAGCAGAATGTCCGGGTCGCCGTCGCGGTGGTGCCCGGCCTCGCGCAACCGCGTGATCACTTCACGCACCTGGGTCGCCGTCACAGCGGTTTCGTCATCGTCGGGGCGCAAGCGGACCGCGTCGAGCACCGACGTCCACGAGGTACGCCCGGTCTCGAGTGCGGCGACGAACGAGTACGGCCACCCCGGGATCAGCTGCGCCTGATTCTTCCCGCGGCCGTAGACGTGGCAGAACCCGCGCTGCGGACTCGTCGGTGCATCCGGGCGCAACCAGGCACTGACATCGACGGCCAGAACGATCCGGCCG
>RRBB01000797.1:0-669 GCA_006543605.1 Rhodococcus sp. WS4 | reverse complement strand
TATTCGGCGCGTAGTCCGAGCCCCTCGGTGTCGATGTCGAGCGCTGCCAGGCGCATGACCTCGCGCTGGAACGCGATCGTGGCATCGCGGTCGTGCTCTTGGTAGAGGATGAACGCGAACAACAGTCCCGCGAGTTGCTGCTCGGGATGATCGAGCTTGCCGATCAGCAGCTTCGCTTCGGTGAGGCGGCGGCGCATGTAGGACGTGTGCAGGGCGGCGAGCAGGCGATCCTTGGTGCCGTAATGATGGACGATCGTGCCCTTGGAGATCGACAACTCGTTGGCGATGTCGCTCAGGTTCGTCCCGTCGTAGCCGAACTGCGCCACGTTGTGCGTGAAGACCTCGAGGATCTCGTTGGCTTTCCCGGCCAGCCGGGTACCGGCCTTTGCCATCGCGCTACCTCCACCTCGTTCGCGGTCCTGATCCGGAGTTAGTCTAAGCGCCGCCGATCACTCGTGGATCCGTCGCACCGTCAATGCCGTGCTCGCGCACAGGTCGGCGAGGTGTACCACGCGGCGATCGCGGCGGCGCCCCATCGGGCCCGTGCTCATGTGGTGAGAACGAACGCCGGGATCGCCTCACCCTCGACCGACTCGACGATGTTCAACCGCACCGGCGTGGACGCGGGAACGTCGGCTGCGGTGGTGACGTCGAGGATGCGGCTGGCAA
>RRBB01000796.1:0-670 GCA_006543605.1 Rhodococcus sp. WS4 | reverse complement strand
CAGCTTCGACCCGTTGCTGCCGAGCGAGCGCTTCGGCGTCGGCGGCAGCGGGATCGGTCGCGGCTTCGCCCCGGGCAACATCACCGGTGACCGTGGCTTCGCCCTGAAGCTCGAACCGCGCTATGGCCAGGCGGTGGGCTATAGCTGGCTGCGCAGCTACCAGGCCTACGCTTTCTACGACTGGGGCAAGACCTACAACCTCGACGTGGACGATGACGAGCAGCAGAAGCTCGGCTCGATCGGTGCCGGGGTGCGCTTCAACCTCACCGACCAGTTGTCGTTCAACCCGGAGATTGCCCGCCAGGTCATCGGCGAGCCAGCCGACCAGCGCGATGGGAAGCGCGAGACGCGGGTCCTGTTCAACGTGGTGGCGCGCTTCTGAACCCTGCCGGCCTCCGTTCCGGAGGCTGCTGACGGAGCCCCTCTCCGGTTCTGCGGAGAGGGAGGTCCGTGCTCAATTCCGAGTGTTTTTCTCAAACTTTCGATTTCTTCGATTCTTCATATCGATGCCGTCAATCCGTGTCGAGGTCGGTCGGAGAGGCGTATTCTTGCTGTAACTGCTGTGCTAGAGCGGTTATTCGCACTATTTCAAACGTCGATGAATACTATTGGCGCGCTTCGTTTTCCAATCGAGTTTCCCGAACAGAGAATGGCCCCACGTGACGAATAC
>RRBB01000795.1:0-673 GCA_006543605.1 Rhodococcus sp. WS4 | reverse complement strand
GGTCGGGGAAATGCAGGACCCGGTCCTCGTGGCGCAGGGTCAGCGGCAGCAGACCGCTGCCGGCCGCGTGTTGCAGGTAGTCGGCGAAGGCGCGGAAGCGATTGACGTGGACGAAGCCGTCCACCACCCGCCAACTGTCGCGCAACTCGCCCAGGGTACCGACGCACAGGCTGCTGAACGCCAGCACGCCGCCCGGCCGCAGGACCCGCCGCGCCTCGGCCAGCACCGCCGGGAGGTCGGCGCACCACTGGATGGCCAGGCTGGAGAACAGCAGGTCGCAACTGCCGTCGCGCAACGGCAGCCTCTCGGCGTCGCCGCCGATGAAATGGCTGGCGCCGCCGCGCGCGCGGGCATGCCGCAGCATGCCTTCGGCGATGTCCACAGCCAGGCCCTCGGCCGCGCCAAAGCGGCGTTCCAGGGCCCGGCTGAAATGACCGGTGCCGCAGCCGAGATCGACCCAGCGGCGCGGCGAGAAGCCTTCCGGCAATGCCGACAGCAGGCTCTCGCCGACGCCGCGCTGGAGTTCGGCCACCGCGTCGTAGCTGGCCGCCGCGCGGGAAAACGACGCGGCGACCCGGCGCTTGTCGGGCAGCGCGGCAACGCCATGGGGCGCCAGCAGCGGCGCGGAATCGTCAGGCATCGTCACCCTCGCGAAGGAATCTCAGGATTGCGC
>RRBB01000794.1:0-677 GCA_006543605.1 Rhodococcus sp. WS4 | reverse complement strand
CCTAGTACTGCAACGGCACTTGCTTGACAGGTAGACGATACTGGTTGTGTGGTCCTCGATCTGGTTGTTGCCGAGTTGGAAGCGTTGCATGAGCGGATCTCCGGTCGGTTCGCCCGGTCGGAGCCGCGGTCCCGGGTCCGTGAATATGTGACGGGTCTGGTTGCGGGTCTGGAACGCAAGAACGGGTGGACCCTCGCCGAGCGGGCCGGCGAGGTGAGCCCGGATGGGATGCAACGGCTGCTGCGGCGGGCGGACTGGGACGTCGACGGGGTCCGCGACGATGTCCGTGATTATGTGGTCGAACGGCTCGGTGACCGCGCCGGGGTGTTGATCGTCGACGACACCGGTTTTCTGAAGAAGGGCACCCGATCGGCCGGGGTGCAACGCCAGTACTCGGGCACCGCCGGTCGGGTGGAAAATTGCCAGATCGGGGTGTTCCTCGCCTACGCGAGCTCGGCCGGGCACGCGTTGATCGACCGGGAGCTGTACCTCCCCGAATCGTGGACCTCCGACCGGGACCGGTGCCGCGCCGCCGGGATCGGTGACGAGGTGGAGTTCGCGACCAAACCGAGACTGGCGCAACACATGATCGAACGCGCCCTCGACGCACAGGTGCCCTTCTCCTGGCTCACCGCGGACGAGGCCTACGGTCAGGTGAAGTACCTGCGGGTCTGGCT
>RRBB01000793.1:0-679 GCA_006543605.1 Rhodococcus sp. WS4 | reverse complement strand
CATAGGCGCCGGCCAGTTCCTCCCGCTTGGTCTTGGAGGACGGCATCCGCCAGGAATCGACGCGGCGCCCGTAGCGGGTGTTCCAGTCGCTGACGTCGATGGCGGTGGCCAGCCAGCCCGGCGCGGCCACCGCGAGCGCCTCCAGGGCGGCCCGCACCGTCTCCCCGGCCAGCTCGGTCCGGTTCAGGTCCCGCACCGCGGAGATCACGTGGGTGGAGTCGGTGCGCTGCTTGCCACCCGCGGCCACCAGCCCCTTGTCCTGCAGCGTCGCCAGCAGCAGGTCCAGTGCCAACTCCTCCAGCCCGTGGTCGAGAAGACGGGTCCGGAACTGGGAGAGCACGGTGAAGTCGAACCCCGGATCGTCCAACTCCAGCGCGAGACAGTACTTCCAGTCGATGCGGGCGCGCACCGCCTCGGCGGCCTGCCGGTCGGTGAGGTTCTCGGCGAACTGCAACACCGTCACCATCGCCAGCTGCGCCGGCGAGATGCCCGGCTTGCCACGCACCCCGAACGCCGCCGCGAACCGCTCGTCGGCGAACAGCTCGCCCAGCTCGTCGCGGATCCGGATCGCCAGCGCCCCCCTCGGGAACGCCGCCCGGGCCATCCTCGCCGTCAACACCGGCACACCCACGGGCCGCCGCGGCCGCATCGACACCACACACCCCATCTTGCGGCCGGG
>RRBB01000792.1:0-679 GCA_006543605.1 Rhodococcus sp. WS4 | reverse complement strand
CTAGTAGCGTGTCGCTGCTTAGTTCTGGCCTGTTTTCGTTGCAAGGTTGGGGCGGCAGACTTCCCCTTCCCCTCTGCCGGTCAGGACTGTTGTCAATGCCTTCGCAGAAGAAGCGTCCGGTGACGTTGAGCTCGGCTGATCGTGAGTTCTTGGAACGGTTGACCACGACCGGGGTGCATCCGGCCTCGATGATCCGGCGGGCCCGGGTGTTGCTGGCGCTGGACACCTCGGTCGGGGTGGTTGATGAGAAGGAGGTGATCGCAGCACGGTTGGGGGTCTCAGGTGAGACGTTGCGGCTGGTGGCCAAGCGGTTCGCTGAGACCGGTCGGGACGTGGAGGCCACGATCGGTCGCAAGCAGCGCGACCTCCCACCGGTGCCCTCGCAGATCACGGGGGAGATCGAGGCCAGGTTGATTGCGTTGGCCTGCTCGAAGCCGCCCGAGGGTCGGTCGCGGTGGTCGCTGCGACTGCTGGAGAAGCACGTCGCGTTGACCGAGGGGATCCCCGACCTGGACCACTCGACCATCGGCCGGGTCTTAAAAAAACGAAACTTCGTCCTCACCTGAAGAAGTGCTGGACCATCCCACCAAAGGCCAACGCAGAGTTCGCGGCCCGCATGGAAGACATCCTGTCGGTCTACGCCCGGATCTACGACCCGATGCGGCCGGTGGTGTGCATG
>RRBB01000791.1:0-684 GCA_006543605.1 Rhodococcus sp. WS4 | reverse complement strand
CGCTTGAACACGTCGGCATCGAGTTCGCGCCATTGCCGCTGGTCGTGGCCGTGGAACAACCGCTCGTGGGTGGAGGACTTGCCGGCCCCCGGTGGCCCCGCGAGCAGGATCGCGGACAGCTCGGTCACCACATGTGGGTTCGCGACCCGCCACTGTTCGAGGATCCGCTCGTGCAGCTGCGCTCGGCGAGCGGTCGGGGTGAGCACCCCGTCGACCGTGCGGAACCACCTCCGGTTGTTCACCGACGCGTACGCAGCGTCCGGGTGCAGCGGGCCGTCCGCGGTGGACAGTGAGGCGAGGAACGCGCGGCGCTGCTCGATCTCGTCGGGTGTCAGCACAGGT
Organism: Rhodococcus sp. WS4; assembly: GCA_006543605.1. Classification (GTDB taxonomy): domain Bacteria; phylum Actinomycetota; class Actinomycetes; order Mycobacteriales; family Mycobacteriaceae; genus Rhodococcus_F. The sequence goes on along the minus strand of RRBB01000791.1, from coordinate 342 downwards.
CAGTCGTCCGCCAGGGCGTCGAGCACGGCGTCGTAGTCCTCATCGGTGAGCAGACCGTCGCGCAATGCGCGCCCGACCTGGTTGTTGAAACCGCCCTCGACCACCGGTGCGCCGTCGTTGGCCCAAGGGATCGGGTTGGGTTCGGCGGGCCTCTCGTAGCGCCAGGTGGTCAGCTCACGCAGAGCGATGTCCCGGTCGAGCTCGCCGGCGGCGTAGCGGGCCGCGATCTCATAAGGGGTGCCGCCGTGTGTGCCGGGGCGCACATCTGGTGCGTTGACCCGCGCCCGACGTAGCATCTCGCTGATCGTCGGCTGGCTGACCCCGACGAGCGTCGCCAACTTC
>RRBB01000790.1:0-685 GCA_006543605.1 Rhodococcus sp. WS4 | reverse complement strand
CTGCGTACCCTGATCGCGGACATCACCCTGCTGCCGGAGCCCGACCATGCCATGGTCCGGATCGGGATCCGCTGGCACACAGGAGCATCCGACGAGATGCGGGTGCCGCGTGCGATCCATCCCGGAACCGCGAAGCGCAGCCCGTCGCCGGCGGTTCAGATGGTCACCCGGCTCGGGCCGAGCACCCCCACCAGCGAACTCGCTGACTTGCTCAACGCCGCCGGACTGACCACCGGATTCGGGCGCCCGTTCAACCTCAAGGCGGTCCGGTGGATCCGCCATGCCTACCACATCCCCGCTCCGGCCCCCTACGGCGACGGGGAGATCAGCGTCGCCGACGTTGCCTCACGGCTCGGCTGCGCTACCGGCGTCGTCTACGACTGGGTCAAGGCCGGCAAGCTCGACGCGCGCCGCGGAAACGGCAACCGCCTGTGCATCCCCTGGAACGAGACGATCGAGGCAGCCTGCCGCGCCCGCATCAGCGCGTCCGGGCACCTGAACGCCGCCACCCGCCGCACCACAACTCAAACCCGCCGCTGAACGACACCGAAACCTGTCGGTGCCCGCTGGCATACTCACACCCGGAAGGCGCAATACCGCAACCGATCCGGCCCAGCAGGCCACCACGGCACGACATGATCCCGACACACGTTTGCAGGAGGGGCACTATGAAGCAACCGTCCCG
>RRBB01000078.1:0-43926 GCA_006543605.1 Rhodococcus sp. WS4 | reverse complement strand
TCCCCGCACCCCGACCCCCGCGCCGTCGGACGACCGTCCGGCGGCCACCCCGATCCTGGAGACCACGACATGACCATCGATCACTACTCGACCGCGCGAGAGATGCTCGCCGCACTCCGCAGCAAGGAGATCTCGGCGCGGGAGCTGCTCGGCCTGCACACGGACCGGATCGCGCAGGTGAATCCGACGGTCAACGCGCTGGTCAGCCTCGACCTGGACCGCGCGCACGCCACCGCTGCCGCCGCCGACGCACAGACGGCCGCCGGAACCTCGGTGGGGCCACTGCACGGACTGCCGTTCGCGTTCAAGGACACTCACGACGTCGCGGGGTTCCCCACGGTCGCCGGTTCGCCGCTGCTCGTCGACAACGTGCCCGAGACCAGTGAGCTGATCGCCGAACGCGTCACGACGGCCGGGGCCGTCACGATCGGCAAGTCCAACGTTCCCGAATTCGCCGCCGGTTCGCACACGTTCAACACCGTGTTCGGGACCACCACCAACCCGTACGACCCGACGAAGAGCGCGGGCGGGTCGAGTGGCGGCGCCGCGTCCGCGCTCGCCGCCGGGCTGGTACCGCTCGCCGACGGCAGCGACATGGGTGGTTCGCTGCGCAACCCGGCGTCGTTCTGCAACGTCGTCGGACTGCGCCCCACCCCGGGACGCGTGCCGTGCTGGCCCAACAGCGCACCCTGGGACTCGCTCGTGACGCAAGGCCCGATGGCCCGGAACGTCGACGACCTCGAACTGCTGCTGTCGGTGATCGCGGGACCCGACGCACGCGTCCGCAGCTCGCTCGGCGCCGATGCCCTCGCCCCGCGGCTCGGTGTCGCCGGCCTGCAGGGCCTGCGTGTCGCGGTGTCCGCGGATCTGAACGGCCTCTTCCCCCTGGACGCACCGGTCCGCGAGATTCACGACCGTCAGTCGTCGATCTTCGCCGCGGCGGGAGCGGTGGTGGTCGAGGATGCACCGTCGATTCCCGACGCCGAGTGGGTGTTCCGCACGCTGCGGGCGTGGCGGTTCAAGATCGACTTCGGCGCGCAGGCGGATGCCACCCCCGACATGTTGAAGCCGTCGCTCCTCGACAACATCCGGCAGGCAGACCGACTGTCCGCCGACGACGTCGCGAAGGCCATGGTGGCGCAGGCGGAGATCCAGTATCGCGCCGTCGAATTCTTCAGCCGGCACGACGTTCTGGTGATGCCCGTGTCCCAGGTACTTCCGTTCGACGCCGAACTCGAGTACCCGGTCGCCGTCGACGGACGCCGCTGCGACGACTACCTCGACTGGATGACGTCGGCGTTGACCGTGACGGTCCTGGGGTGCCCGTCGATCTCCGTTCCGGCCGGATTCAGCGCCGACGGTCTGCCGGTCGGCGTGCAGATCGTCGCCGCCCCCGGCAACGACCTGTTCCTGCTCGACGTGGCGCGGGCGTACGAGGAGCTCAACCCCGTCGGAGCCATCCGTCCGCACCTGCTCGACGGGGCCGCACGCGTCTAGCCCCTGGTGAAGTCGTCGTCGCCGACCCGGTGGACGTGGATGAGGTTGGTGGATCCGACGGTGTGCGGGGGTGAGCCGGCGACGATGACGACGAGGTCGCCGCGCCGGTAGCGGCCCAGCCGGAGGAGGGCGGTGTCGACCTGCCGGATCATGTCGTCGGTCGATTCGACCGGGTCGACGAGGAACGTTTCGGTGCCCCAGGTGAGGGCGAGTTCGTTGCGCACCTGGGGTACCGGGGTGAACGCCAGCAGCGGCAGCGGGGTGTGGAGGCGGGCGAGGCGTCGCACGGTGTCCCCGGACTGGGTGAACGCCACCAGCGCGGTGGCGTTCAGTCGCTCGCCGATGTCGCGGGCGGCGTACGAGATCACCCCGGCCTTGGTGCGGGGCACGTGAGTCAGCGACGGCACCGCGGTCGATTCGCTTTCGACCGCATCGAGGATCCGGGCCATCGTCGCGACCGTCTCGACGGCGTATGCGCCGACGGAGGTCTCGCCGGAGAGCATCACCGCGTCCGCGCCGTCGAGGACGGCGTTGGCCACGTCCGACGCCTCGGCCCGGGTGGGCCGGGAGTTCTCGATCATCGACTCGAGCATCTGCGTCGCCACGATCACCGGTCGCGCGTTCTCCCGCGCGATCTGCACGATCCGCTTCTGCACCAACGGCACCTGCTCGAGCGGGACCTCAACCCCGAGGTCGCCGCGCGCGACCATGACCGCGTCGAAGGCCCGCACGATCGCCTCGATGTCGTCGACGGCCTCCGGTTTTTCGATCTTCGCGATCACCGGCACCCGCCGGCCGACCCGGTCCATCACGTCGTGGACCCGGTCGATGTCCGACGGGGACCGCACGAACGACAGGGCGATGAGGTCCACCCCGAGCCGCAGGGCGAACTCGAGGTCGGCGATGTCCTTGTCCGACAGTGCGGGAACGGAGACGTTCATCCCGGGCAGGGAGACACCCTTGTTGTTGCTGATCGGGCCGCCCTCGGCCACCCGGCACACCACGTCGTTGCCGTCGACGTCGGTGACGGTCAGGGCGATCTTGCCGTCGTCGACCAGCAGGCGGTCACCGGGCCGGGCGTCCTCGGCGAGCTGGGTGTAGGTGGTCGAGACCCGGTCGTGGGAGCCGACGCAGTCCTCGACGGTGATCCGGACCTGCTCCCCGGCGGCCCACACCGCCGCACCGCCGGCGAAGCGGCCGAGGCGGATCTTCGGTCCCTGCAGGTCCGCGAGGATGCCCACGGCCCGGCCGGTGCTGTCGGCTGCGGCGCGCACGCGCCGGTAGTTGGCCTCGTGGTCGGCGTGGTCGCCGTGGCTGAAATTCAGTCGGGCGATGTCCATCCCGGTCTCGACGAGGGTGCGGATGCGGTCGTCGGTGGCGGTGGCGGGCCCGAGCGTGCAGACGATCTTCGCCCTGCGCGGCGTCGACAGTGAAGACGAATCCACGTTCGCTGCGAGTGGCGATTGGAGGTCGGTGAGAGTCATCGTGGTCCTTCGTTGTGCAGAAGTGAGCGGGCGCCGATCTCCCGCCCGATGCGGGTGAGGAGCTCGCACGTCAGGTCGGGGTCTGTCGAGGTGTCTCGGTCGGTGTAGTCGCCGAGCGCGCAGATCCGGCTGAAACCGGACTGCTGCCACCGGTGTCGGGGCAGGCTGTTGCGGCCTGCGATCGCGACGACGGGCACGGGGTGGGCGCGTTCGGCGAGGACGGCGAGGAGCTTGCCGTGTTCGGTCTGCTCGTCGATGCTGCCCTCGCCGGTGATCACCAGGTCCATGCCTGCGAGGTAGCCGTCGAAATCGAGCAGGTCGAGGAAGTAGTCGGCGCCGGAGACCATGCGCGCACCGAGCAGCATGGCGGCGAAACCGATCCCGCCGGCGCTTCCGGCGCCGGGGGAGGCGGCCACCGCACGAGCCTGTGGGTAGCCGCTGCGGGTGAACGCCTCGACGAGTGCGTCGAGGCCGGCGTCGAGGTAGCGCACGGCTGCGGGGTCGGCGCCCTTCTGGGGTCCGTACACCGCGGCGGCACCGTTCGGGCCGGTCAGCGGGTTGGTGACGTCGCCGGCGATCACGATCTCGATTCCGGACAGGTTCACTGCGCGGGAGGAGTCGATCGTCGCGACCTCGGGAAGGGTTCGCCCGCACGCCCGGAGGGGTCTGCCTGTGGCGTCGTGGAAGGTGAATCCCAGGGCCGCGAGCATCCCCATGCCGCCGTCGGTTGCGGCGCTGCCGCCGAGGGCGAGGACCAACCGGGTGGGGCGATGGCGGAGGGCGTGCCCGACGGCCTGCCCCATTCCGAGGCTGGAGGCGTCGAGCGGAGCCCGGCGGCCGCCCGGGAGGGTGGACAGTCCGCAGGTGTTGGCGACCTCGACCACGGCAGTGGTGCCGTCGACGGCGATGCGTCCGCGTTGCGGCATTCCGGTTGCGCCGGCGACCGTGACCGGGTGCGGAGTGAATCCGACGGCCACCGCCGCGTCGACGCTGCCGTCGCCGCCGTCGGCGAGGGGAAGTTGCCTGCTGGCGATTCCCGCCGAGGCGAGTCCGGCCGAGAGATGTGCGGCGACATCCGCTGCGGAGAGCGAGCCCTTGAACTTGTCCGGGGCAACCAGAACCCTCATCGGCCTTCCTCTCTCTTCGTGTGCAGTTCTGTCGGTGCGCAATGCGGACGAGGTCATCGCCGGGTGGAATGTGCGGGCGTCGCCACCGCGTCGAGCCTTTCGTGGTCGATGCGTAACGCTGTCGGTTCCTGTTCCAGGATCTCCAGGTCGAAGTCGTTCTCGACCTCACCCTCGACCGGGGGAAGCGCTTCGCCGGAGAACACGCGGCGGGCTCGATCGACGTCGAGTTCGTGGTTCCATTTGGCGACGAACAGGGTGGCGACGGCGTTGCCGATGAAGTTCACCAGGGCTCGGCATTCGGACATGAACTTGTCGATGCCGAAGATGAGCATGATGCCGGCCGCGGGGATGGTGCCGAGGGTGCTCAATGTCGCCGTCAGCGCTATGAATCCGCCTCCGGCCACACCTGCAGCGCCCTTCGAGGTCAGCAACATGACCCCGAGCAGGCCGAGCTGCTGCGGAATGGACAGGTCGGTGTTGGTGGCCTGCGCGATGTAGAGCGCGGCGAGGGAGAGGTAGATGGCGGCGCCGTCGAGGTTGAAACTGTAGCCGGTGGGGACGACGAGACCCACCGTGGTCTTCTTGACTCCCGCGTACTCCAGCTTCCGCATCAAGCCGGGCAGCGCGGGCTCGGCGGTGGACGTTCCGAGGATGAGCAGAAGCTCTTCCTTGAAGAAGCCGAGCATCCGGAAGATGTTGAGCCGCAGATACGCCATGACCGATCCGAGAACCACGAACACGAAGAACGCGGACGTTGCATAGAACAGCAGGATCAAGCTTCCGAGGCTGGTCAGGGTCGAGACACCGTACTTGCCGATGGCGAAGGCCATGGCACCGAACGCACCGAGCGGCGCGAGTTTCATGATGAAGCTGAGGACCTTGAAGACCACCGCGGTGAGGCGTTCGACGGCGTCCCGGATCGGCGCAGCGATCTGTCCCACCGCGTTGATGGCGACACCGAAGATGACGGCGAGGAAGATGACCTGGAGGATGTCGCCCTCGACGAACGGTCCGAACACGCTGTCCGGGACCAGGTGGGTGATGAACTCCCACCACTGCTTCTCTTCGCCGGCCTGGATGAGTTTGCTCGCGGACTCGGTGGTCTCGAGGGACGATGCGTCGGCATTCACCCCGTCCCCGAGGCGGAACAGATTGATCGCGACGAGACCGGTGAGCAGCGCGAGGATCGTCCCGACCTGGAAGTAGGTGAGCGCCTTGATTCCGGTCAGCCCGACCTTCTTCAGGTCCGCGACACTCGCGATGCCGCCGACGATCGTCAGGAACACGATCGGGCAGATCAGCATCTTCATCGCGGTGATGAAGGTGGTGCCGATCGGCTCCATCGCCTCGCCGGTGTCCGGCCAGAGCCACCCGACCAGGATGCCGAGCACGATCGCGACGAGAACCCAGAAGTACAGTTGCCTGTACCACGGTTTCTTTACGGTCGCCGGTGGGTAACTCGCTGCGCTGCTGGGTGTTTCCATGACATTCACCTCGGGTGAGAGTGTTCAGGTATGAAGACGGGGCGGCCGAGAGTTACCGACCGTTCGAGGGGGTGGGGCCCGACCCGGCAGGTCCTGCCGAGTCGGGCCGGTGCGGCGGTGAATTGCGGTCAGGCGGGGGTCAGAGCGCTCTGCAGAGCGTGCACGATCGCCTCGGTGACGGCGTCGGTGTCGGACGATCCGCCGATGTCGCGGGTCAGTGCTCCGCTCGCGGTGGCGGCTTCGATGGCGGCTTCGACGCGGCGTGCCTCGTCGTGCAGCCCGAAGTGGTCGAGCATCAGGGCGGCACTGGCGATCGCGCCGATCGGGTTGCTGATGCCCTGCCCGGCGATGTCGGGGGCGGAACCGTGGACGGGTTCGAACATGCTCGGGAAGCGGCGCTCCGGGTTGAGGTTCGCGCTCGCCGCGACACCGAGGCTGCCCGCCAGCGCGGAACCGAGGTCGGAGAGGATGTCGGCGTTGAGATTCGACGCCACCACCACCGACAGATCCTCCGGATGCAGGATGAACTTCGCGCTCATGGCGTCGACGAGGACGCTTTCGGTTGCGACGTCGGGGTAGTCGAGGGCGACGCGGTTGAAGACCTCGTCCCACAGGACCATGCCGTACTGCTGGGCGTTGGACTTGGTGACGCTGGACACCTTCTTCACCGTGCGGGTGCGTGCCAGGTCGAACGCGAAGCGCATGATGCGCTCGCATCCCTTCTCGGTGAACAGTGCGGTCTGCAATGCGACCTCGTTGCCCGGTCCGCGGCCGCTGAGGTTGCGGCCGCCGAGGCCGGCGTACTCGCCCTCGCTGTTCTCCCGGACGACGACCCAGTCGAGTTCGGTGTCGTCGGCCTTGCGTAGCGGCGACTGCACACCGGGGAGGAACTTGACGGGGCGCACGTTGGCCCACTGGTCGAAGTTCTGGGTGATGTTGAGCCGCAGACCCCAGAGGCTGATGTGGTCGGGGACGTTCTCCCAGCCGACCGCTCCGAAGTAGATGGCGTCGAATGCCTTCAGGGTGTCGAGACCGTCGTCGGCCATCATCTTCCCGGTCTGCTCGTAGTATCCGCATCCCCAGGGAAATTCTTCCCACTCGAAGGCGAGACGCCCGCCGGACTGTGCTGCGAGGACATCGAGCACGCGTCGTCCGGCAGCGACGACCTCCTTGCCGACGCCGTCGGCGGGGATCGATGCAATCGTGAACGTCTGCGGTGCCATGTCGTTGCCTCCATCGTGTTGTGCTCGTCACAGTGTGTGATGCATTCATTAACCCGTCACAAACACGCAGCGTCCATGACCAAGAGTCGATCCGGCTTATAGGTTTCACCTAATCGAGGCGTGTTTTCGCAGGTAGAGTGAGGGTCCACGCAGCGGTCGCCGACAGCCACGCTCGAGGGTTCGGCCGCACATCGACGGGAATGAGGGGTTCGGATGGACGCGCGTCAGCTGCGGTACTTCCTCGCGGTGGTCGATCAGGGCGGCATCAACCGCGCGGCGGAGACGCTGCTGATCGCGCAGCCGTCGCTCTCGCAGTCGATATCCGCGCTCGAACGGGAGCTCGGGGTGCCGCTCTTCCACCGCGTCGGACGGCGGCTGGTGCTCAGTGACGCCGGTGACACCCTCGTCGGTCCCGCCCGTGTGGTGTTGCGCGATCTCGCGGACGCGAAGGCGTCCGTCGACGCGTTGAAAGGGCTGCGCGCCGGTCGCGTGGACCTGATCACGATGCCCTCGCCCGGCATCGAACCCCTCACCACGATCCTCACCAGCTTCAGCCGCACCTATCCCGCGGTCACGGTCAATGCCGAGGCGGCATTCACTCCCGAAGAGGTTCTGCACGCCGTGCGCACCGGCGTCTGCGAGGTCGGGATCCTGGGTTCACCCGCCGAGGTGCGTGCCCCCGAACTCGACGTCGTCGCGCTCGAGAGCCAGCCGCTGATCCTCCTCTCCGGGCCGGGCGCCGAAACACCGGCCCGCCCGGAGATTCGGAGATCGGAACTGACCGGATTTCGGTTGATCGTCTCGCAGCGTGGATCGTTGATGCGGACCCTGGTCGACGAAGTTCTCGCCAGCGGCGTCGACGCCACCATCGTCGCCGAGGTCGCACACCGGACCTCGATCCTGCCCATGGTGCTCAGCGGATTCGGGCAGGCCGTCATGCCGTCGTCGTGGGCGCCGTCGGCGCGTCAGGCCGGCGCCACCGTGCACCGCATCGTCCCCGAGTCCTACCTCCACGTCGCCGCCGTCTGCCGTCAGGGCCACCTCACACCCCCCGCGCGCACGCTCATGGACGAGGCACGGAAGTACGCGGCGCGAACACCCACCGCCTGGGAAGCGCAAACCCCTTGAACGACAGCCACACCCGTGAGGATCGATGACGTCTGCCCATCGAATCGTCGGATTCACCCGCAATTGCGTCAGCGTGTGGCCGATCTGTGTGACACTGCAGCCGATCAGGTCCATCAGGTGGTTTGTTCCCGGTTCGATCCGGCCACGCGCGCCCCGGCGGCTACGGTGATGAGACACAGCACCGAGGTGAGGAGTCGCCGTGCCCAAGCTGGAGATCAAGAAGACGTCCGAGCTCTCCAGGAAAGAGGTGTCCGACCGACTGATCGCGCTCGGGCAGGCCTTGGCAAGCGGATCCGAGGTGGAACTGGGCTCGGGCGGCGAATCGATCGCCGTCGTCGTGGCCGATCGAGTCCGGTGGGAACTCGAAATCGAGGTCGACGGCGACGAGACCGAGATCGAAATCGAGATCAGCTGGCGCGACGATCCGTCCAGCACCTCGGATGCCGAGACGCCGACTCCGCCTCCGGCCAAGGCGGCGCGTCGCGGCCGGCCGCGCAAGACCACCGCGAAGTGATCTGCATACAGCGCCACCGAATCTGAATAGCGCCTCGGGTGGCAGCGTGGCGGGTGGATACTGAAGAGGGACGCCCGAGATGGCGAGGTGGCGGCAATGACACTCCACGAGAGCGGCTCTACGGACTCGGCGAGCACGCGCCGGCGTTGGTTGGCCCGGGCCGCATACTTGGCGATCTTCAGCTCTGTTGCCGTGCTGGTGGTATTCGCCGGGCTGCACGCCCTGACGCTGTTGATCGTGGCAGTCGGCGCCCTGGTGGTGGAGGTCGCGGCGTTGTTCTGGTTCCTCACGAGCCGCGGTGCGCTTCGATGGATCTCGCTGGTCGTGCTGGTTCTGACTCCGATCGTCGTGCTCGCACTTCTCGTTCGCGCCAGTCTGTTGTGGGTGGTGCTGCTCGCCGCGGCGCTCGCCGTGCTCGCCGTCGGTTGTGCCCGCGCCGCCCTCAGCCGTGATCGCGCCGACTGGATGATGCCCGAACACCCGTCCGTACCGCCGAAACGTGCCTTCCTGGTGATGAATCCCCATTCCGGAGGCGGGAAGGTCGGGAAATTCGATCTGAAGAGGCGGGCCGAGGAACTCGGGGCCGAGGTGGCGCTGCTCGAAGGTCCGGGGACGGTCGACGTCGAAGCGCTGGCCAGGGACGCCGTGGCTCGCGGGGCTGACCTTCTCGGCGTGGCCGGCGGCGACGGCACACAGGCTCTGGTCGCCGGCATCGCCGCCGAACACGACCTCCCGTTCCTGGTGATCAGTGCGGGGACTCGCAACCACTTCGCGCTGGATCTCGGCTTGGACCGCGACGATCCGTCCCGATGCCTCGACGCGCTGTCGGACGGGGTCGAGCTCCGGATCGACCTCGGACAGGTCGACGGGCGCACCTTCGTCAACAACGCCTCGTTCGGTGCCTACGCCGAGGTGGTGCAGAGCCCCGCCTACCGCGACGACAAGACCGGAACGATTCTGCGGATGCTCCCGGACCTGATCGAGGGGCAGCACGGGGCACGGCTACTCGCTCGTCTCGGCGACAGGACGATCGAAGCGCCGCAGGCCGTTCTGGTGAGCAACGGGCCGTACGAGACCCATGATCTGGCGGGTCTCGGACGCCGACCCCGAATCGATCACGGCACACTCGGCGTGGTGACGATTTCGGTGAGCAGCACACGACAGGCCGTCGGTTTGCTCCGGCGTGCCCGTCAGGACGGTGTGGTCCAACACTCCGGTCACGAGGTCGTGATCGAAGCCGACGTGCCCGAGATTCCCGCCGGCATCGACGGCGAGGCGCTCGTGGTCCCGACACCGGTGCGGTGCACCATCACTCCCGGGGCGCTGCGGGTGGTGGTCCCGCGGAACCGGCCCGGTGTCCGCAGGCCCGTCCGACCCGTGGACTGGGTTCGCCTGCGCCGACTGGCAGCCGGCACGGAGCCGCGCGAGGGCGAATCCTGAGGATCAAAGGATCTGGACGACGTGGTCGCCGAGGTCGGTGACTCCCGTCAGACTCGAGCGGGCCGCGGATCGCCGAAGCCCCGGAGCTCGCGTGCGGTGAAGCCGGGGTCGAAGGCGCTTCCGCCGGGGCCGAAGCGTCCGATCACGGCGTGATCGCGGTCCCAGAGGACCCCGTGGGCGGGGATGGCCCACCGCGCCGCGAAGGAGCACGCGTCGCCGTCCTCGTCCGTGAAAGGCTCGTGCTCCGAGGCGATGTGCGCGGCGTACGAGTGCAGGGCGATCGCGAAGGCGTTCGGCTCGGTCCCGGTATCCACGTACTGCGCTCGGTCGCCGCACTGCGGGCAGTGCCATGACGCGAGGTCGCATCCGCCGGCCACACCCAGTGGGGGTGGCGAGCCGGTGCTGCGGGCCGCGTCGACAGGGTCTGCCTGCGCGATTGCGCCGGGTGTCTGCCGGGCCGCCGTCACCAGGTCGCACCACGCCGCATGCACATCGAAACCGCCGAGCAGCAGGACTTCTTCGGGCATCGGGCCGATGAACGTCGACCCCGCGCACAGCACCCTGCTGTGATCGCGGGCGTAGCTGTACTGCCGGTCGAGGACGCGCGCGTGCCGCATCTGCTGCAGGCGTTCGGTGATCGCGAGCCCGTGCCACTCGCGTCCGCAGTGCGGGCACGAGTCCTGATCCACGTCCGTACCGCGCCCGGATCTGCCGACGTGGTTCGTGAGTTGGTCGTGAACGAGCTGGTCGATCCGGTCGACGAGGTCACGGTCGGTCATGATGGGTCCTCACGCTACGGGGGTCGGCGCGTCGGTGCGGTCAGTATCCCGCGTCGAAATCGAATTCGTTGATCAGCGCAGACTCACCCGACAGGTAGCGTCCGAGATTCTCGACGAACAGGTCGACGATCTTCCCGTTCTCCGACGGCACGTTGGCGGCGCTGTGCGGGCTGAGGAGGACGTTCTCGGCCGTCCACAGCGGCGAGTCCTCCCGGAGCGGTTCGGTGGAGGTGACATCCAGGACCGCGCCGCCCAGCCGGCCCGTCGACAGTGCTTCTGCGAGAGCATCTTCGTCGATGATCGGTCCCCGGCCGAGATTCACGACGAGCGCCCCGGGAGGGAGGGCTTCGAGTTCTCGCGGTCCGATCAGTCCGCGAGTGGCGTCGGTGAGCGCGCACGAGATCACGAGAATGCCTGCGGTGGGTAGATGCTCGGCGATCCGGTCCGTGGTGGTCGTCGCGTCGAAGGGTTCGCAGGCGGGGCGAGGGGTGCGGGCCACCCCGGTCGAGGTGACGGCGAAGCATCGGAGGAGTTCCGCGGTGCGCGAGCCGATCTTGCCGGCACCGACGATCAGCGCGTGACGCCCCGCGAGCTCGGTCGATTCCTGTTTGCGCCAGGTGCGGGTGTGCCGGTCCGCGACGAGTCGGGGGAGTCCACGCGCGAAATGGAGAATGCCGGCGAGCGCGAACTCCGCCAAGGGGTCGGCGTGCACTCCCGCGGCAGTCGTCACCGTCAGCGGAGCGGAGGACAACCCGAATTTCTCGACGAGTTGTCCGGCGCCCGCGGACGTCGCCTGGATCCATTTCAGATTCGGCGACTGCTCGAGTGTGCGGTCGGGGTGGCGCCAGTCGAAGTCGAACATGACTTCGGCAGTGTGCAGCATCGACGTCCACCGGTCGTGCTCGTCAGCCGTCAGCTCGCGCGGCACCCCGACGTGGTCGCTGGGCCACCGCGGGCAGGGCAGCAGTTCGGGTGCATACGCCACCCGGACCCGAGGGTCGCTGCGGGCGATCCGCTCGACCAGGTCCTGCTCGAGATACGACGCGACGAGCACGTCGACGCACGGATCGGGCACGGTCACTCCTCCACCGCGGTCGGTGCGCTCGGCTCGACCTCGGGTGCGGAGGCGGATTTCGGCATCGCCACCGCCGCGAGTACGAGGACGACGGCGGCGCCGAGGGCTGCCACGAACACGAGGTGCAGGGCGCCGGCGAGGTCGGCCGGGGCGGGGTCGTCGGCCCCGCCCAGTTGCGCGTTGACGAGGGCGCCGAACAGGGCCACACCCACGGCGCTGCCGATGGACCGCGCAAACATGTTGGTGGACGTGACCACGCCGCGCTCGGACCAGTCGACGCTCGACTGCGCCGCGATGAGCGTCGGGCTCGCGACCAGGCCCATGCCGCCGCCGATGACGAAGCAGCAGAGCGCCACCTGCCAGATGGCCGACTCGAGGGACAGGCTCAGCGTGAGGGCGGTGCCGGCGACGACCAGCAGACTCCCCGCGGTGGCCGTGACGCGGAACCCGAAGCGGAGGTACACGCGCCCCGACTGGGATGCGGCGATCGGCCAGCCGATGGTCAGCGTGGCCAGTGCGAACCCGGCGACGAGTGCGCCCGTCCCGAGCACGCCCTGGGCGAAGGTCGGGACGTAGGTGGTCAGACCGAGGACGATGGCCCCGACCAGCAGCGACACGAGACTGCTCGCCGCGAGAACGCGCCGGGTGAACACCCACAGCGGCAACACCGGTTCGGTGGCGCGCCGTTCCACGAGGACGAAGACGATCAGAAAGACGAGTCCCGCCGCGAAGATCCCGAGGCTGATCGGCGAACTCCACGCCCAGGCCTGCCCGCCCTCGAGGAGTCCGAGGATGAGCAACGTCGCACCGACCGCGAGCACTCCGGCGCCGGCGTAGTCGACGGACCGCCGGGTGCGCACCCGCGTCTCGTCGAAGTTGCGGATCAGCATCACTGCCGCGAGCAGGCACAGGGGAATGTTGACGAAGAAGATCCATCGCCATGACAGGTACTCGGAGAACAGGCCACCGAGGGTCGGTCCGACCACCGCGGACATGCCCCAGACGCTGGCCAGGTAGCCCTGGGCCTTGGCGCGTTCGGCGAGCGTGTAGATGTCGCCGGCGATGGTCATGCTCATCGGCTGGACGGCCCCGGCGCCGAGACCCTGCACCGCCCGGAACGCGATGAGCGCGGGCATGCTCCACGCGATCCCGCACAGCACCGAGCCGACACCGAACAGGGCGATGCCGAGGAGCATCACCGGTTTACGGCCGAAGATGTCGGCCAGCTTGCCGTAGATGGGCACGGACACGGCCTGGGTGAGCAGGTAGATCGAGAACAGCCACGGGAACTGCGTGAAGCCGCCGAGATCCCCGACGATGGTGAAGACGGCGGTGGAGATGATGGTCGCGTCGAGCGCGACCAGTGACGTCGTGAGCATCAGCGACACGAGAATCGGTCCGCGTTCCGAACGGAACCCGACGTCGACCGGGGTCGTGTCCGTCGCCATTACCCACCCGTCGTGTCGTCGTACAGATCACAGAACTCTCTTTCAAGGCTAACGACATCGGTTCCGGTGCTATTCCGGGCCCTGATCGGTGCCCGTCCCGTCGTGTCCGCCCCGACCGATAGGCTGGATCACCGTGCGCCCCTCACTCGATTCATACGCCCATCTGGCCGGTGGCAAGGTCCGCGACCTCTACACGATCGACGACGAGCACCTCCTGTTGGTCGCGAGCGACCGGATCTCCGCCTACGACCACGTCCTCAGCACCCCGATCCCGGACAAGGGGCGGGTGCTCACCGCGATGAGCGTCTTCTTCTTCGGCGTCCTCGGCGGCAACAACCACCTGGCCGGTGAGCCCGACGACAGCCGGATCCCCGAGGAGGTCCTCGGCCGCGCGCTGGTGGTCCGCAAGCTGAACATGGTCCCTGTCGAGTGTGTGGCCCGCGGTTACCTCACGGGGTCGGGGCTGATCGATTACAACGAGACCGGCGCGGTGTGCGGTGTCGCACTGCCCGAGGGTCTCGTGGAGGCGAGCCAGCTGCCCGACCCGATCTTCACGCCCGCCAGCAAGGCGGAGCTGGGTGAGCACGACGAGAACATCAGCTTCCAGGCCGTGGTCGACAAGGTGGGCCAGGATCTGGCCGTGAAGCTGCGGGACGACACCCTCGACATCTACGGTCGGGCGTCCAACTTCGCCGCCGACCGCGGCATCATCCTCGCCGACACCAAGCTCGAGTTCGGGCTGGACCCGAAGGGCAACCTGGTTCTCGCCGACGAGGTCCTCACCCCTGACTCGTCCCGGTACTGGCCCGCCGACGGGTACGAGGCCGGGAAGGTGCAGCCGAGCTTCGACAAGCAGTTCGTCCGCAACTGGCTCACCGGCCCCGAATCCGGCTGGGACCGCGCGTCCGACACCCCGCCGCCGCCGCTGCCCGCGGAGATCGTGGAGGCGACCCGTGAACGGTACATCGAGGCGTACGAGCGGATCTCGGGTCTGTCGTTCGCGGAGTGGGTGGGCTGAGCCATGACCTCCGAAGAGCAGAAGCTCACCCCGCCGGTCGCGAAGACCGTCCCCACCGAACGCGTCCACCACGGTCACACGTTCGTCGACGAGTACGAGTGGCTGCGCGACAAGGAAGATGCCGAGGTCGTCGCGTACCTCGAGGCCGAGAACGCGTACACCGAGCAGGAGACGGCGCACCTCGCACCGCTGCGCGACCAGATCTTCCAGGAGATCAAGTCCCGCACGCAGGAAACCGACATGTCGGTTCCCACCCGGATGGGCGACTGGTGGTACTACGCCCGGACCATCGAAGGCAAGCAGTACGGCGTGCAGTGCCGGGCCCCGATCACCGGCCCCGACGACTGGACCCCGCCCGAGCTGACCCCGGGTGTGGAACTCACCGGGGAGCAGGTCCTGCTCGACGGCAACGCCGAGGCCGAGGGCCACGACTTCTTCTCCGTCGGCGCCTTCTCCCTCAGCCACGACGGCACGCTGCTCGCGTACTCGGTGGACGTCGTCGGCGACGAGCGCTACACGCTGCGTTTCAAGAACCTCGAGACCGGCGAACTGCTGCCCGACGAGATCACCGGCACCGCGCCCGGCGTCACCTGGGCCATCGACCACAGTCACGTCTTCTACCTCACCGTCGACGAGTCCTGGCGACCCGACACGGTGTGGCGGCACAAGCTCGGCACCGACGGTGGGCAGGACGTCTCCGTGTTCCACGAGCCCGACGAGCGGTTCTGGGTGTCGGTCGGGTCCACACGCAGCGAGAAGTACCTCATGATCTGGGTGGGGTCGAAGATCACCAGCGAAGGCTGGGTCCTCGAGTCGGCGAACCCCGAGGGCGAGTTCCGGGTGGTGCTGCCGCGCCGCGAAGGTGTCGAGTACGGAGTCGAGCACGCCGTCGTCGCCGGTGAAGACCGCTTCCTGATCATGCACAACGACGTCGTCGACGGCGAGAAGGCCGAGAACTTCGTGCTCGCCGAGGCGCCGGTGTCCGACCCGACGTCGCTGACCACCCTCATCCCGCACCGGTCCGACGTGCGGTTGGAGGAGGTCGACGCGTTCGCCGATCACCTGGTGCTCGGATACCGCCGGGAAGCGTTGACCCGGCTGGCCATCTGGCCGCTCGGCGAGAACGGCTACGGCGAGTTCACGGAGATCGAGTTCGACGAGGAACTGTTCAGCGTCGGGCTCGGGGCCAATCCGGAATGGCAGCAGCCGACACTGCGGATGGCGTTCACCTCGTTCATCACGCCCGGCCAGGTCTACGACTACGTGCTGGCGTCGGGCGAACTCGCCCTGCGCAAGTCGCAACCCGTGCTCGGCGACTTCGACGCCGCCAACTACGAGCAGCAACGCGACTGGGCCGTCGCCGACGACGGGACGCGCATCCCGCTGTCGATCGTCCGCCGGAAGACGAACGGCGCAGACGGTCCCGCCCCCACTCTCCTCTACGGGTACGGCTCCTACGAGGCCAGCATGGACCCGGCGTTCTCCGTCGCGCGGCTCTCCCTCCTCGACCGCGGCGTGGTGTTCGTGGTCGCGCACGTGCGTGGTGGCGGCGAGATGGGCCGGCACTGGTACGAGACCGGCAAGACCCTCACCAAGAAGAACACCTTCACCGACTTCGTCTCGAGCGCACGGCATTTGATCGACACCGGACGCGCCACGCCGCAGCAACTGGTCGCCGACGGCGGCAGCGCGGGCGGCCTGCTGATGGGTGCGGTGGCCAACCTGGCACCCGAACTGTTCGCCGGCATCCTCGCCAACGTCCCCTTCGTGGACCCGCTCACCTCGATCCTCGATCCGTCCCTGCCGCTCACCGTCATCGAATGGGACGAATGGGGTAACCCGTTGGAGTACCCCGAGGTCTACGAATACATGCGCTCGTACAGTCCGTACGAGAACGTCGAGGCCAAGGACTACCCGGCGATCCTGGCGATCACCAGCATCAACGACACCAGGGTGCTCTACGTCGAACCGGCCAAGTGGGTCGCGAAACTACGCGCCACCAAGACCGGCGACGCGCCCCTGCTCCTCAAGACCGAGATGAGCGCCGGACACGGCGGCGTCAGCGGACGCTACGAGAAGTGGAAAGAAGTAGCGTTCGAATTCGCGTGGGTGCTCGACCTGGTCGGCAAGTAGGTACTGCGGCACCGTCACCGACGGTCCGACGTCGGCGTGTGAAGTGCGTCGAAGTGGGGCGGAAGTTGCCCGGTCAGGCGACTTTCCGCCTCGCGAGGCTCAGACGCAGAAACTGATGCTGGCCGATCCCAGTGGCAGGTTGAGGCAGACCGAGATCGAACCGACTGCCGGGGTCGGTGCGGGAGCGAGCGGGGCGGCCACAGCTGCGGGGGCAGCCAGAGCGCCGAGTGACAGGGTCATTGCAATCGCGGCGAGTGTGGTGGCAATTCTGCTAGACATCGTGAAGTCCTGACTGAGTGACTACGAGCCGGAGGTGACTCCTCCTCATCGTCCACCGATGTGATGCAGGTCACAACCTCTGTCGGGGGGTTTTCTCGCCCCCGCCCGGCCCGAGAATGTAGTTTTTCGATTCTGTTGTGCTGCAATCACGCTCGCTGAGACTCGCGTGCGGTCAGTTGTAGGAGTCGAGCATCTCCGGCGGCAACGGTTGCTCCATGACCACCTGGGACCCGTCCCAGGTGAAGGTGATGACCGCAGGTCCGCCCGACGGGCAGCAGTTGGAGTCCTGGTCGCCGAGCCACTTGTACTCCACCGAGACCGCATCGTCGGTGGATCCGACCACGCGGGTGTAGGCATACGATTCGGCCGTCGCCGTACCGAGGTAGGTACCGTCGTGGAAGAACAGCACCTGGGTCGGCGAACTCACCGTCCCCATGGGCGTCTCCGCGGTGGCCCACAGCAGTTGCGGGCAGTTCTCGCCGGCTGCATCGGTCGCGGTGCCCGGTACCCAAGGGTCGCCACCCGGTGCGTTGCCCAGCGTCCCGAAGGCGTCGGCGACCAGTGCGGAATCGAGGTCGAGGCACGGTCCGCTCTGCGCTGCGGCCGGGATGAGCGGTGCCGTCGCGGTGTCGCCTCCGGTGCATCCGGTGAGTGCGGTCGCCGTCGCTACCGTCAGAAACGCTGCCGCTGCTGCGCGAGTCTTCATGTGTTCTCCCTGCGTCGTCCCCCGACAGGAATTACTTCGCCTCACTCACTGTCTCGCGCGGCGCGGCCGCTTCGTTACGGGGTCAGCGCAGTGCGTACCGAATCTGTGGACGTCCCGCCCGGCCGTACTCGGTGTGCCGGGTGAGGACGCCGTCGTCGGCGAGGCGTTCGAGATAGCGCCACGCCGTCACCCGGGAGACCCCGATGTTGGCGGCCACCTCGGCCGCCGTCAGCGGTCCGGCGGCATCCCGCACGCACGCTGAAACGTGGTCGAGAGTTTGTGGTGCAACACCTTTCGGTGACGCCGCGCGCTCGTCGGACGTGCGCAGGGCCGACATCGCCCGGTCGATGTCGTGCTGGCTCAGCGCGTTGCTTCCGGCGGGCAGGGCGTCGCGGAACTCCTGGTAGCGTTCGAGTTTGTCGCGGAACGCCGCGAACGTGAACGGCTTCAGGAGATACAGTGCGATTCCGCGGGCGACGGCGGTACGGACCATCTCGAGGTCGCGGGCCGAGGTCACCGCGATCACGTCGGGACTCGGCCGCACGCCGCTGAGCGCGGCGGCGACGTCGAGTCCGCTGGCATCCGGCAGGCCGATGTCGAGCAGGACGAGGTCGATGGGGTCGTCGCTGGCGTTCGCGGCGGCGACCGCGCGCATTGCCCCGTTGCCGTCGTGCACGACGGTGTGCACCGAAAAGCCCGGTATCCGTTCCACATACGCCCGATGCGCCTCGGCGATAAGCGGTTCGTCCTCGACGATCATCACACGGATCACGAGGCGTCTCCCTCGATCGGGATCTCGACGACGATCATCGATCCGAGTGACGGCTCCGTGCGGATCGTCCCCCCGTGCCGGGCAACCACCTGGGCGACCAGTGCCAGCCCCAGACCGCGCTGACCCGACTTGGTGGAATAGCCGCGCGTGACCGCCTTGTCGAGTTCGTCGGCGGGAATGCCGGGTCCGCTGTCGGCCACCCGCACCACCATCATCGAATCCTCCTGACGGACGGTCACTTCCACCCACGCATCCTCTCCGGGAGACTCCGTCGCACCGCGGGCGGCGTCGATCGCGTTGTCCACGAGATTACCCACCAGCGTGACGAGTTCACGCGCACTGAGCGGCGCGACGCGTCCGAGCGCGGTGTCTTCGGTAATGGTCAGGTCGACTCCCCGTTCGCCGGCCACCCCCACCTTGCCGAGCAGCAGGGCGGCCAGGGCGGGTTCGTGGACCGCCGTCATCAGGCGGTCGATCAGCTCCTGCGACAACCGTAGATCCTCGGTGGCGAAGGCGATCGCGTCGTCGTAGCGGCCCAGTTCGACCATCGTGATGATCGTGTGCAGGCGGTTTGCCGATTCGTGCGCCTGCGACCGCAGCGATTCCGCGAATCCGCGCACGGAATCGAGTTCGCCCATGATGCTTTGCAATTCGGTGCGATCCCGCAACGTCAGCACCGTCCCCAGCCGCTGTCCCTCCCATGTCACCGGTTCCCGGCTGACGAGCAGCACGCGGTCGGAGGTCACGTGCACCTCGTCGCGTGAGTCGCCTTCCTGCGACTGTCGCAGCGACTCCGGAAGCGCGGACAGGGGCACCGGGCCCTCGGGGAGGTCGAGGAGCCGGCGTGCCTCGTCGTTGACCACTTCGGCCTCCGCGGTGTCGTCGCCGTCGCGGCCGAGCACAACCAGGCCCTCACCGATCGAGTGCAGGACGGCGTCGTGGTGCTCGTACATCTGGCGCAGTTCGTCGGGCGCCATCCCCAGCGTCTGACGGCGCAGGCGTCGGCTCAGCAGGAACGATCCCGCCGCGGACACGGCCAGGCCGATCGCGGCGACCGCGAAGATGGTCGGCAGGCTCGCCGCGAACTGGTCGCCGATCTTCTCCCTCGTGACGCCGACCGAGACGAGACCCGCGATCCGGTCGCCGTCGAAGACCGGGGCAACGGCGCGGATCGACGGTCCGAGCGAGCCGGCGTACGTCTCCGTGAACGTCTCCCCACGGAGAGCCCGGTCGATGTTCCCGGAGAACAGGCCGCCGATCAGCTCCGGGTTGGTGTGGGTGAAGCGAATACCGGCGGGAGTCATCACGACGATGAAATCGGTGCCGGTCGCGGCACGGATCCGCTCGGTCTGCGGCTGCAGCACCGCCGTCGGGTCGGGGGACCGCAATGCGTCGACGGTGCCTTCCGACAGGGCCAGCGTGGTGGCGACGGCCGTGACCGCGCGTCGGGTGGTCTCGTCGCTGTCGCGACGTTGATCGAGGATCGCCAGCGCGGTCCCCGCGGCGATGACCAGCACCAACACGACCAGCTGCAGGAGAAAGAGCTGCCGCGCGACGCTCATGTGCCGTCTCGGCGGATGGTGAGGCAATGCACTTCTCCTGAACGTAATGAACACAAACTTCTCCAGCCAAGCGATCGCTTAGAAGATTCTTCCAAGACGTGATCGCGGTCACTACCCGGCCTCACCGATCAGCTTGCCACTCGAATTGGAGGACAATCCCATGAGTACTGCGACAGGGAAGACCAAGAAGCGCGACCGGACACACTGGTTGTACATGGGGGTCATCGTCGCCGTCGTCGCGGGCGTCCTCGTCGGATGGCTGGCTCCGGAGGTCGGCAAGTCGCTCGGCGTGCTCGGCACGATGTTCGTCGACCTGATCAAGATGATGATCAGCCCGGTCATCTTCTGCACGATCGTGCTCGGCATCGGATCCGTGAAGGCGGCCGCGAAGGTCGGCAAGGTCGGCGGACTCGCCCTCACCTACTTCATCGGCATGTCGACCGTCGCCCTCGGCATCGGCCTTGTCGTCGGCAACCTGCTCAACCCGGGCTCCGGTCTCAACATCAGCGCCGACACCGCCGGAACCGGAGCCGCGCTCGCCGAGAAGGCCCACGGCGCCGGCGGCACCATGGACTTCCTGCAGTCGATCATCCCGACGTCGCTGATGTCGGCGCTGACCGAGGGAAGCGTGCTGCAGACCCTGTTCGTCGCGCTGCTCGTCGGCTTCGGACTGCAGGCCCTCGGCAAGCAGGGTGAGCCGATCCTGCGCGGTGTCGGCCACGTCCAGAAGCTCGTTTTCAAGATCCTGTCGATGATCCTGTGGCTCGCGCCGATCGGTGCCTTCGGCGCCATCGCGAACGTCGTCGGCCAGACCGGTCTCGGTGCCGTCGTCCAGCTCGCCACCCTGATGCTCGGCTTCTACCTGACCTGCCTGATCTTCGTGTTCGGTGTCCTCGGATCCGTGCTCCGCGTCGTCGCCGGCGTCTCGATCTTCAAGCTGGTGAAGTACCTGGCCCGCGAATACCTGCTGATCTTCGCAACGTCCTCGTCCGAGTCCGCACTGCCGCGACTGATCGCGAAGATGGAGCACGTCGGCGTCGAGCGCACCACCGTCGGTGTCGTCGTCCCCACCGGCTACTCGTTCAACCTCGACGGCACGGCGATCTACCTGACCATGGCCTCGATCTTCATCGCCGACGCGATGGGACAGCCGCTGTCGTTCCCCGAGCAGCTGTCGCTGCTGGTGTTCATGATCATCGCGTCCAAGGGTGCTGCCGGAGTCTCCGGCGCCGGGCTCGCCACCCTCGCCGGTGGGCTGCAGAGCCACCGTCCCGAACTGCTCGACGGCGTCGGCCTCATCGTCGGCATCGACCGGTTCATGTCCGAGGCCCGCGCGGTCACGAACTTCTCCGGCAACGCCGTCGCCACCCTGCTCGTCGGTTCCTGGACCAACACGATCGACAACGAGCGCGTTCGCACCGTTCTCGACGGCAAGCTCCCGTTCGACGAGTCGACGATGGTCGACGACGGCCACGGTGAGGTGGTCGAGGAGCAGGCCACCGAGACCCCCGCCGAGAACGAGCAGCGGGTGCTCGTGAAGAGCTGACAACCTCTCCGAAGTAAACCTCTGTGCGCCCGGGCGATTCGAAGCCTGGGCGCACAGAGGTTTGTTGGCTACCTTGGTGCGCATGACGACTCCTGTTCAGAACATCGGCATCAACACCCTCGGCGGCACGCCGACCTCGCTCGGCGAGTACGACGGTCGCGCCGTCCTCGTGGTGAACGTCGCCTCGAAGTGCGGGCTCACCCCGCAGTACAAGGGCCTCGAGAAGCTGGCCACCGACTACGCAGACCGCGGACTGACCGTGATCGGCGTCCCCTGCAACCAGTTCATGGGTCAAGAGCCCGGCACCGCCGAAGAGATCGAGACCTTCTGCTCCACCACCTACGGCGTCACGTTCCCGTTGCTCGAGAAGATCGAGGTGAACGGTGACAACCGGCACCCGCTGTACGAGGAACTGACCAAGGCCACCGACGCCGAAGGGGCGGCGGGCGACATCCAGTGGAACTTCGAGAAGTTCCTCGTCGCCCCCGACGGCACCGTCGTCAACCGGTTCCGCCCCCGCACCGAACCGGACGCCCCCGAGGTCGTCGACGCCATCGAGGCCGTCCTGCCGAAGTAGGCGGCTCCGCCGCCCGTGCGCCTTTCCGGTAGCTCCCACTACCAGAAAGGCGCACGAGCTTTGCCTCGTGTTCACGTTGTCCTGTCACGCTGGGGCCATGACCGGACAGGTGATCGTGTCGGTGTCAGGAATCAAGGACGAGACGCGCGACTTCGCGGCCGCGTTCGCCGAGGAGATGGATGCGCGCGGCGTGCCGCTGTCGCTGCTCGTCGCCCCGCGCCTGAAAGACAAGTATCGACTGGTCAACGACCCCGCGACGCAGGACTGGGTCCGCGCGCGCCGGGCCCGCGGCGACGCCGTCGTCCTCCATGGATACGACCAGGCCGCGACCAAACGCCGGCGCGCCGAATTCGCCTCGCTTCCCGAGCACGAGGCGCGACTGCGACTGCTGGCGGCGGACCGGGTGATGGAGCAGACCGGGCTGCGCACCCGACTGTTCGCTCCTCCCCGCTGGCTGGCGTCGCAGGGCGCCGTCGCCGCTCTGCCGTCCGCCGGGTTCCGCCTGCTGGCCACGATGACCGCCATCCATGACCTCGAACGCGAGACATCGGTGCGGTCGCGCGTGCTGGGGATCGGTGAGGGTTTCCGCGCCGAACCGTGGTGGTGCCGGGCGCTGGTCCTCGGCTCCGGACGGACCGCCAGGCGCGGGGGAGTGGTGCGCCTCGCCGTCACCGCCAAGCAGCTGGGCACCTCGGGACCGCGGCAGGCGATGCTCGACGCCGTCGACCTCGCGCTCTACCACGGTGCCCAGCCGGAGGTGTACCGCTGGCGGCCGCGGATCCCGCAGATCGGTGCCGCCTGACCCGTGAGTACTTGTTAACCGCCCGCGGTTAAGAAGTACTCACAGGGCCGTCAGGCCACCTCGACGCTCGACTCACTCGGCATGGTGCGGAATTCGGTGCCCTCGGGCGCCATGTCCGTGTAGCGGCCGTAGAAGATCCCGGTGGCCTCGTTCGCGATGATCGCCTGGTGGATCGGCACCGCGACCCGCGGTGCGACGGCGCGCAGGTAGTCGATGGCCTCGGAGATCTTCAGCCACGGCGCGGCGGCGGGGAGGGCCAGCACGTCGACCTTCTGTTCCGGGACGAACAGGGAGTCGCCCGGGTGCATCAGCCGGGCGGGGTTGTCGGCGTCGCCGAGCAGGAATGCGGTGTTGTCGATCACCGGGATGTCCGGGTGGATCACCGCGTGCCTCCCGCCGGCGCCGGTGACGTGCACGCCGCCGATGTCGAACTCGTCGCCGGCGTGCACCCCTGTCCAGGCGCCGCCGAGCTGGGCCGCGGTCTGCGGGTCCGAGTACAGCGCCGCGCCGGGGTTCGCCTCGACGAGGGCGGGCAGTCGTTGCTGGTCGACGTGGTCGGGGTGCTGGTGGGTGACCAGGATGGCGTCCAGTCCGGTGATGCCTTCGAATCCGTGGGAGAAGTTGCCCGGATCGAAGAGGATGGTGGAACCGTTCAACTCGACGAGGACGCAGCTGTGGCCGAAGTGAGTCAATCGCATGAATTCGAGTATGCGCCTGCGAGCATGGCTCGTCCCGTTCGTCCGATGCGAACCGCATGCAGGTAGCCCGGTAAACTTCCGGGTGCCCGGTGTTCCACTCTGGGCTCGCGCACTACAACAAGGAGCAGCACGTGGCCCGTGTCGTCGTCGAAGTCATGCCCAAGGCCGAGATCCTCGACCCCCAGGGGCAGGCCATTGTCGGAGCGCTGCCGCGGCTCGGCTTCGCTGGAGTGTCCGATGTCCGTCAGGGCAAGCGGTTCGAGCTCGAGGTCGACGGCAGTGTCGACGACGCTCAGCTCGAGAAGATTGCCGAGGCCCTGCTGGCCAACACGGTGATCGAGGACTGGACCGTGAGGCGCGTCGAAGCATGAGCGCCCGCGTCGGAGTCATCACTTTCCCCGGCACCCTCGACGACGTCGACGCCGCCCGCGCGGTGACGCTCGCCGGCGGCGAGGCCGTGAGCCTGTGGCACGGCGACGCCGACCTCAAGGGTGTCGACGCCGTCATCGTTCCCGGTGGCTTCTCCTACGGCGACTACCTGCGCTGCGGCGCCATCGCCCGGTTCGCGCCGGTCATGGGCAAGGTCGTTCAGGCGGCGCAGGGCGGCATGCCCGTCCTCGGCATCTGCAACGGTTTCCAGGTGCTGTGCGAGGCGGGCCTCCTGCCCGGCGCGCTCACCCGCAACCAGGGCCTGCACTTCATCTGCCGCGACGAGTGGCTGAAGGTCGAGGCCGCGTCGACGGCGTGGACGTCCCGTTACGAGCCGGGTGCCGAGATCCTCGTCCCGCTCAAGTCCGGCGAGGGCCGCTACCAGGCGTCGGAGAACGTCCTCGACGAACTCGAGGGTGAAGGTCGCGTGGTGTTCCGCTACGTCGGCGACAACCCGAACGGTTCGCAGCGTGGCATCGCCGGCATCTCCTCGGCCAACGGCCGCGTCGTGGGTCTCATGCCGCACCCGGAGCACGCCACCGAGGCCCTCACCGGTCCCAGCGACGACGGGCTCGGCATGTTCTACTCCGTCCTCGACAGCGTCATCTCCGCCTGATCCGACCAGGCACCGTGCGCGGCCGTTGCTGCGCGCGGTGCCAGGCCGGGCTATTTGACGGCGCGGATGACCACGATCTCTTCCCGGGTCTGACCGGCCTCGATGAGGCCTCTCCGTTCGAGCATCTCCCTGCGTGCGTCGAGAACCGGGCCGAACGGGATCTCCGCCGACGCGGCGACGTCGACCCGCATGTTCTGCTCCTCGAGCATCGTCAGGGTCTTCTCGACTCCGCTCAGCCCCGACTGCGCGAGCAGCAGGACGCCGCCGGGGACGAGAACGTCGGGGGCCTGGCAGCAGATTCGGTCGAGCAGGGCACGTCCGTTCTTGCCGGCGTCCCATGCGCGCGCCGGGCCGCGGTCGGGCACCGTGTCGACGGAGGCAGGAACGTACGGCGGGTTGGACACCACGACGTCGAACCGTTCCGCGCGGACGTGGTCGGTGAGATCACCGTGGATCACCCGGATCCGGTGCCCTCCGAGAAGCGAATTGAGCCTGATGCTGATCGCCGCTCGCCGCGACACGTCCACCGCGGTCACCCGGCCGGCACCCGCAGCGGCGGCGCGCACACTCAGCGCGCCCGTTCCCGCGCACAGATCGAGCACCCGAGAGTCGGGTCCGAGAGGCTCCGCTGCCAGGACGTCTGCGAGCAACTGCGTATCGTGTTGCGGGCGATAGACTCCGGGAAGACGTAGCAGCATCGAAGACTCCTCGGTTGCCGGGCGCATCGGGTCGCGACCACGGTCTGCCGTTCGGGGCTCGCCGTGGACCCGTGCGTCTTGATTACGACTCAATTACCCTACTCGGCGCAGGGCCAATCACGCGAAGGCGTCCGGACCGTGGCGCCGCCGGGCCGGAAGCCGCGCAGATTCGGGCGTGAGCTGGCACGATCGACGGGTGGCGTACACCGAGCAGTTGCGTGACCTCGCGGCCCGGCACGGGGTGGCGACGTCGTACCGGGGGTGGGATCAGCAGCGGCACGACGTGGGGGACGACACGCTCCGTCGTGTCCTCGCGGCCCTCGACGTACCCGCCGGCACGGACGACGAGGTGCGGCGCGCACTGTCCGACTGCGACGTGGCGCCGTGGCGGCGGACGCTGCCGCCCGTCGTCGTCGGCGTGGAGGGAACCGAGACCCGGTTCGTGGTGCACGTTCCGCACGGCGAACCCGTGGAGGTCGAGATCGACCTGGAGTCGGGCGGGACGATCCCGGCACACCAACTCCAGGTGTGGGTCGATCCGCGCGAGGTCGACGGAGAGCTGATCGGCCGCGCGACGTTCGCCGTTCCGTCCGGGATTCCGTGCGGGTGGCACACGGTGCGGGCCTCGACGTCGCTTGCCTCCTCGTCGTGCACCCTCGTGGTGACACCGGCGCGGTTGTCGACCTCCGACGCGCTGCGCGATCGCCGGCGGTGGGGCGTCCTCACGCAGCTGTATTCGATCCGGTCGCGTCGTTCCTGGGGTGTCGGCGACTTCGGCGACCTCACGGATCTCGCGTCGATCTTCGGGTCCGCGCACGGCGCCGACTACGTGCTCGTCAATCCGCTGCACGCCGCGCAGCCCCGGCCGCCGATCGAGGCGTCACCCTATCTACCGACCACCCGCCGCTACGTCAATCCGATGTACATCCGGGTCGAGAACATCCCCGAGACGGCGTATCTCTCGACGCGACGCCATGCGCGGATGCGCGACGCCGCATCGCGATTCGAGCGGGCGAACGACCGGTCCGACCGGATCGCCCGAAATGCGTCCTACCGGGCCAAACTCCGGGTCCTCGAGCGGGTGTTCCGGATCGAGCGCAGTCCGAGCCGGCAGCACGCGTTCGACGAATTCCGCCGCGTCGAGGGGGACGGCCTGCGCGACTTCGCGACCTGGTGCGCGCTCACCGAGAAGCTGCGGCCCGGCGACCCGCGATGGCAGACGAAGGCCGGTGCCCCCGACAGCGAGTGGGTACAGGCGCAGCGGCGTAAGCTCGCGCCGCGAATCGAGTTCTACTCGTGGCTCCAATGGGTATGCGACGAACAGCTTTCCGGCGCACAGGACGCGGCCAAGGCGGCGGGCATGGACATCGGGATCGTGCACGACCTGGCGGTCGGGGTCCAGCAGGGCGGCGCGGATGCGTGGTCGCTGGGAACCGCTCTGGCGGAGGGGATCACCGTCGGAGCTCCGCCCGACGACTTCAATCAGCAGGGCCAGCAGTGGAATCAGCCGCCGTGGCGGCCGGATCGGCTGGCCGAGCTGGGCTACGCCCCGTACTGCGACATGCTGCGGACCGTACTGAAACACGCGGGTGGCCTGCGCGTCGATCACATCCTGGGTCTGTTCCGGTTGTGGTGGATACCGGCCGACGCGGAGTCGCCGGCCGAGGGGACGTACGTCACCTACGACCACGAGGCTCTGATCGGAATCCTCGTGCTCGAGGCGGAGCGGGCCGGCGCCGTGGTGATCGGCGAGGACCTCGGGGTGTTCGAACCCGTCGTTCAGGACTACCTCGCCGAGCGCGGGATCCTGGGAACGTCGATCCTGTGGTTCGAGCACGACGGCGAGCGTCCGACGCCGCCGGAGGAGTACCGGACCCTGTGTCTGACTTCCGTTACGACGCACGATCTTCCGCCGACCGCGGGATACCTCGCCGGTGAACACATCGAATTGCGCTCGCAACTCGGTCTCCTCGAACGCGACCTCGAACTGGAGAAGGAACACGACGCGCACCAGCGTGAGGCGGTGCTGCAGTTGGCGCGCGACCGCGGATTGCTGGCGGCCGACGCGTCGATCCCCGACACCGTAAAGGCGCTGTACCGCCTGATCAGCCGGAGCCCGTCCCTGCTGTCGGGCGTGGCACTCGCCGACCTCGTGGGGGAGTACCGGATCCAGAATCAGCCGGGCACCGACGAGACCCAGTATCCGAACTGGAAGATCCCGCTCGCCGACGCGTCCGGTCGCGCTGTCCACGTCGAGGACCTGGCGCACGGCGAATTCGGGTTCGTCGAGGACTCCCGCTGATGCGTGCCGTCAGGGTGCGAGGGCACGCATCGCCAGGTCGACGACGGCGTCCGCATGGTCGTGCGTGAGGGGATGCGCTCCGCTCTGCCAGCGGTAGAACAGGGGTGCCATGAACAATTCGAACGCCACGGCGAGGTCGACATCGGGGCGCACCTGCCCGGCGTCCTGCGCGGACCGGAACCGCGTCGCGACGAACTCGAACTGCGGCCGGTAGATCCGTTCGGCGATCTGTTGCTGCAGGTCAGGGTCCTGCAGCGATTCGATGGCCAGTGCCCGGAACAGCGGTTCGAAATCGGGTGACGTGAACTCGTCGACCGTGGCCCGCAGCACCAGTCGCATGTCGGCGGCGAGGTCGCCGGTGTCCGGCAGCGCCATAACCTCCTGGGCGCCGGTCGCGTTCTGTTCGTGGAGGGCGTCCACGACGAGCGCGCCCTTGGACCGCCACCACCGGTAGATCGTCTGCTTTCCGACCTTGGCGCGCCCGGCGATGCCCTCGATGCTGATCTTCCCGTAGGGCTGTTCGCGGATCAGTTCCTGCGTGGCCTGCAGGATCGCGGCGCGGGACCGCTCGGAACGGCGGGGATTGTCGGCGGACGGCATGAACGAATCGTAGAGCAGACGAGACGTATCGTCTTGACTCGACTTCGGTCACGTGTCACTATCAGACGGGACGGACCGTTCCGTCTAGGGAGGGATGTAGATGACTCGATCACACATCGCCATGGTCAGCATTCCCGCGCCGGGGCACGTCAACCCGAGCCTGGAGATACTCCGCGAACTCGTCGCGCGGGGGCACCGCGTGACGTACGCCAACGATGCCGCCGTGGAGGACGTCGTCGAGAGCACCGGAGCGGAATTCAAGGAGTACACCTCGACGTTGCCGCGCGTGAACACCGCGGGTGCGACGGAAGAGTCGGAGAAGTCCTGGGAGGGAGACACGATCGATCAGCTCACCCTGTTCCAGGCCGAGTACGAGTCGATGCTGCCGCAACTGCGGTCGCTGTACGAGGACGACCGCCCCGACCTGTTCCTCTACGACATCGCGGGAGGTCCTGCCCGCGTTCTCGCCGAGGAATGGGGTGTGCCGATCGTGCAACTGTCGCCGACGTACGTGGCCTGGGAGGGCTACGAAGACGACATGAAGTCGTTCGTGGACACGATGCGGGCAGACCCCCGCGGGGCGGCCCTGTACGAACGGCAGCGGAAACTCCTGGTGGACAACGGTGTCGAGACCGATCCGGACGAGTTCTACGGGCGCCCCACCCGGGCAGTGGTGCTGATCGCGAAATCCATGCAGCCGGGCGCCGACCGCGTGAACGAGGACGTCTACACGTTCGTCGGGCCGGCGCTGCCCACCCGGCGTCCCGCCGACGGCCGATGGCAGCGTCCCGCGGGCGCGGCCAAGGTGCTGCTCATCTCGCTCGGCACGGCGTTCACCGACCACGCCGACTTCTACCGGCGCTGCCTGGGGGCATACGGAAATCTCGAGGGCTGGCACGTCGTCCTGCAGATCGGGCAGCACGTCGACGTCGCCGAACTCGGAACCGTGCCCGGCAACGTCGAGGTCCACCGCTGGGTGCCCCAATTCGACATCCTGGGTCAGGCCGACGCGTTCCTCACCCACGCCGGCATGGGCGGGTCCAGTGAGGGAATGTTCACGGGAACCCCGATGATCGCCGCGCCGCAGGCCACCGACCAGTTCGACAACGCCGACGCCCTCGTGGCCGCGGGAGTGGCGGTGCGAGTGGACAGTTCGGAGGTGTCGACGGCCGAACTCCGGGACGCGCTCGACCGCGTCGACGCCGAGCCGGTGCGGCGGCGCAGCGCCGAACTCGCCGCCGAGTTGCGTTCTGCGGGTGGAGTGGACGCGGCCGTCCGGGTGATCGAGGAATTCCTGTGACACCCCGGAACGTGTCGGTGGCCCGGACTACTGTCCGGGCATGGCACTCACACTCGGCATGATCACGTTCGACACCCTCGATCCGGGTCCTCTCGCAACGTGGTGGGCGAAGCAGACGGCGGGCACGATCGAGCAGGAGAACGACGGCTGGTTCTACGTCGTCGCGCTGCCGGACTCCGCGCAGAAACTGGCCTTCCAGAAGGTCGACGATCCCACCCCGGGGAAGAACCGCATCCACCTCGACCTGTCGTCCGAAGACCTCGACGGCGAGGTGGGCAGGCTGGGTGCGGACGGCGCGACCGAGGTCGCGCAGCACGAAATGGGCGGTTTCCGCTGGGTCACGCTCGCCGACCCGGACGGCAACCAGTTCTGCGTCTCCGGTCCCCACACGTGACACCGGGTCCTGCATGATTGAGGCCATGCCTTCCACTACGTGGGCCGACGCCCAGGGCCTCTGCACCTTCGTCGATGCGTCACCGTCGCCGTTCCATGTGTGCGCGACGGTGTCGATGTTGCTGACCGGCAACGGGTTCACCGAGTTGCGCGAGACCGACTCGTGGCCCGGCGAACCCGGCCGGTACTTCCTGGTGCGCGGCGGATCGCTCATCGCCTGGAGTACCGAAGGGGTGGGCCGGACGGCGCCGTTCCGCATCGTCGGCGGGCACACCGACAGCCCGAACCTGCGCGTCAAGCAGCACCCCGATCTGTCGTCGGCGGGGTGGCAGCTGGTAGGTCTCGAACCCTACGGCGGCGCGTGGCTCAACTCGTGGCTCGACCGCGACCTGGGCATCTCCGGACGGCTGAGCGTGCGGGCCGGCAACGCGGTGGAGGAGAAACTCGTCCGCGTCGACGAACCGATCCTGCGCGTGCCGCAACTGGCGATCCACCTGTCCGAGGACCGCAAGGGAGTGCACCTCGATCCGCAGCGCCACCTCAACGCGGTATGGGGTGTCGGGCCCGAACGCCGACCGTTCATCGACTTCGTGGCGGACCGGGCGGAGGTGGCGGCCGGCGCGGTGCTCGGGTGGGAACTGATGACCCACGATCTCGCGCCCAGCACGCTGGTCGGAACCGAACAGGACCTCGTCAGTGCGCCGCGGCTCGACAACCAGGGCACCTGCTACGCCGGCGCCCAGGCGTTGCTGGCGGCGGCCGAGAACCCCGGCGACCACGTGCCCGTGCTCGCACTGTTCGACCATGAGGAGGTGGGAAGCATGTCGGATCGGGGTGCATTCTCCGACCTCCTGAGCACCGTGCTCGAGCGCATCGTCCTCGGCCGCGGCGGCGGGCGCGAGGAATTCCTGCAGACCATGGCCGGCTCGATCTGCGCGTCGGGCGACATGGCGCACGCGACGCACCCCAACTACCCCGACCGGCACGAGCCGACCCACCACATCGCCGTCAACGGGGGGCCGGTGCTCAAGGTCAACCAGAACCTGCGCTACGCCACCGACGCGGCGGGAGCCGGGGCCTTCGCGCTCGCCTGCGACCAGGCGGGCGTGCCGCTGCAGCGGTACGTGCACCGGGCCGATCTGCCGTGCGGTTCCACCATCGGTCCCATCACGGCGTCGCGCACCGGGCTGAGCACCGTCGACGTGGGCGCAGCGCAGCTCGGAATGCACTCCTCACGGGAGCTGATGGGCGCCCGTGACGTGCGGGCCTATTCCGACGCTCTTGCGGCCTTCCTCACACCGACGGCGTGACGGAGGCGGGCGGGGAGCGCCAGGTCGGTGCCGGAACGAGCCGCCGGATAGACTGACGTACGGCTCGTCGCCACTCGGCTTGCGCCGCCCGTGACTCCCGGCTTGCCTTTCGACCCCGTAGGGAAGGGACCCCACCTCCAGTGTCAGCACACCCGGTCGACACCGTCACCGCCGCCACCGCGACCCCCGACGTCGCACAGCCCTTCAAGGAACTGGGCCTCAAGGACGACGAGTACGCCCGCATCAAGGAGATCCTGGGCCGTCGCCCCACCGAGGCCGAGCTCGCGATGTACTCGGTGATGTGGAGCGAACACTGCTCCTACAAGTCGTCCAAGGTGCACCTGAAGTACTTCGGTGAGACCACGACCGACGAGATGCGGTCGTCGATGCTCGCGGGCATCGGCGAGAACGCCGGTGTCGTGGACATCGGCGACGGCTGGGCCGTCACCTTCAAGGTCGAGAGCCACAACCACCCGTCCTACGTGGAGCCGTACCAGGGCGCGGCCACCGGTGTCGGCGGCATCGTCCGCGACATCATGGCCATGGGCGCCCGCCCGATCGCGGTCATGGACCAGCTGCGCTTCGGTGCGGCCGACGCCCCCGACACCCGTCGCGTCGTCGACGGTGTGGTGCGCGGTGTCGGTGGCTACGGCAACTCGCTCGGCCTGCCCAACGTCGGTGGCGAGACCGTGTTCGACGAGTCCTACGCGGGCAACCCGCTGGTCAACGCGCTGTGCGCCGGCGCTATGCGCGTCGAGGATCTGCACCTCGCGTTCGCCTCAGGCGCCGGCAACAAGATCATCCTGTTCGGTGCGCGCACCGGCCTCGACGGCATCGGCGGCGTCTCCGTGCTGGCGTCGGAGACCTTCGACGGCGACGAGTCCGGGGACGAACACGAAGCCGAAGGCGGAGCTGGAGCATCGAAAAGCCGGAAGAAGCTGCCGGCGGTGCAGGTGGGTGACCCGTTCACCGAGAAGGTGCTCATCG
The DNA here is from genome assembly GCA_006543605.1 of Rhodococcus sp. WS4. GTDB lineage: Bacteria > Actinomycetota > Actinomycetes > Mycobacteriales > Mycobacteriaceae > Rhodococcus_F. Next base: position 11,999 of record RRBB01000078.1, on the reverse strand, counting down.
AGTGCTGTCTGGAGCTGTACGCGGGCAAGCTCGTGGTCGGCATCCAGGACCTCGGCGGCGCCGGGCTGTCCTGCGCGACGTCGGAGCTGGCCGCGGCCGGCGACGGCGGCATGCACATCAACCTCGAGCAGGTGCCGATGCGTGCCACCGGCATGACCGCGGCGGAGGTGCTGTCCAGCGAATCGCAGGAGCGCATGTGCGCCGTCGTCACCCCTGAGAACGTCGACGCGTTCATGGAGGTCTGCAAGAAGTGGGACGTCCTCGCCACCGTCATCGGTGAGGTCACCGACGGCGAGCGGCTCACCATCTCCTGGCACGGCGAGACCGTCGTCGACGTGCCGCCGCGCACCGTCGCCCACGAGGGCCCGGTGTACGAGCGCCCGGTACAGCGTCCCGTCACCCAGGACGCCCTGATCGCGAACACCACCGCGGGCCTGAAGCGTCCCGAGTCGGCCGAGGAACTGAAGGCGACTCTCCTGAAGATGCTCGCGTCCCCGGCGTTGTGCAGCCGCAAGTGGATCACCGAGCAGTACGACCGCTACGTGCGCGGCAACACCGTGCTCGCCGAGAACGCCGACTCCGGTGTGATCCGCGTCGACGAGAAGACGGGTCGCGGCATCGCGCTCGCTACCGACGCATCCGGCCGCTACACCGCACTCGACCCGTACGCCGGTGCGCAGCTGGCGCTCGCCGAGGCCTTCCGCAACGTCGCCGTCACCGGTGCCACCCCGAAGGCCGTCAGCAACTGCCTGAACTTCGGTTCCCCCGAGGACCCGGGAGTCATGTGGCAGTTCCAGCAGGCCGTGCGCGGTCTGGCGGACGGCTGCGCGAAGCTCGGCATCCCCGTCACCGGCGGCAACGTCAGCTTCTACAACCAGACCGGTTCGACCGCGATTCTGCCCACCCCGGTGGTGGCCGTGCTCGGCGTCATCGACGACGTGCACCGTCGCATCCCCACCGGTCTCGGACTGGAGCCGGGCGAAACGCTGATCCTGCTCGGCGACACCCGCGACGAGTTCGACGGGTCCATCTGGTCGCAGGTCGAGCACGGCCACCTCGGTGGTGTGCCGCCGAAGGTCGACCTCGAGCGGGAGCAGTTGCTGGCCGACATCCTCCTCGCGGCGTCCCGCGACGGTCTGGTGTCCGCCGCCCACGACCTCTCCGAAGGTGGTCTCGCGCAGACCGTTGTCGAGGCCGCGCTCGCAGGCGAGACCGGGTGCCGCATCCTGCTTCCCGACGACGCCGACCCGTTCGTCACCCTGTTCTCCGAGTCTTCGGGTCGCGTGCTCGTCGCGGTCCCGCGCACCGAGGAAACTCGCTTTACGGGTATGTGCACGGCCCGTAATCTCCCGTGGGTGCGCATCGGTGTGGTGGACGAGGGGTCCGATTCTGTCGAGGTCCAGGGCCAGTTCTCGGTCTCGTTGGCCGAGCTGCGCACGACGTTCGAGGGAACTCTGCCGGCATTGTTCGGGTGATGAATGGTCGAATCGGGGGCATTGGAGAGGGTTGACAGGGGGCCGCGGGAACTCTCGCGGCTGGTTGATCCTGCACTTCTCCACGGCCCCCGGCTCGACCGGACCTGGCGTTTCCTTCGTCTCGACTTCACCGGCATCGCGTTCGCGACGCTGTTCTTCTGCTGGTCGCTGACGCCGTCGCTGCTGCCCCGCGACTGGTTGTTCCAGGGGCTGATCGGCGGCATCAACGCCGTTATCGGCTACACGGTGGGAACGGCGATCGGCTGGGCGGTGCGCCGCTACTTCCTGAGGCACCGGTCCTGGTGGCCGCTGCCGGAACCGTGGTCTACCGGCCTGCGCGTGCTCGTCACGGTGACGTGCGTGGTCGTCAGTCTCGTGATGCTCGCGTACTCCGCCGCCTGGCAGCGGGAACTCGCCGCGCTGATGGGGGCGGAGGGAACCACCACCACCGGCTACATCCGCACGGGTGGCCTGAGCGTGATCGTGGGTGCCGCGATCATCTCGGCGTACCGGCTGTTGCGCGAGCTGGTGCGATGGATCGCAGGACGCCTCATCCGGCGGTGGCACCTCGCGATCCCGACCGCCACCACCGTCGGCATCCTCATCGTGACGGTGCTGTTCTTCCTCCTCGTCGACGGTGTGCTGATGCGCGGCGTCTACGCCGCCACGAATGCCGCCTTCAGCCTGCAGAATTCGACCACCCGGGACGGCTCCGAGCAGCCCCTCGACCCCGAGAAGTCCGGCAGCCCGGAGTCTCTCGCGTCGTGGGACAGTCTGGGCTACGAGGGCCGGAACTTCGTGTCCCGCGGTCTCGACGCCGACGAGCTCACCGCCGCCAACGGCACACCGGCCAAGGACCCGATCCGCGTCTATGCGGGACTCGAGACCGCCGAGGACACCGACGCGCGCATGGATGTCGTCATCGGTGAACTCGAGCGGACCGGCGCCTTCTCGCGGAAGGTTCTCGTCGTCATCCCCACCACCGGCACCGGGTGGGTCAATCCGACTGCGGCGCAGGCGATCGAGCTGGTCCACAACGGCGACACGGCGTTGGTGGCGAGTCAGTACTCGTTCCTGCCGAGCTGGATCTCGTTCCTCGCCGACCGGGAGAAGGCCGCGGAGGCGGGTAAGGAACTGATCGACCGCATCCATGAGCGGTGGTTGCAGGAACCCGAGGCGACCCGGCCCACACTGCTCGTCTACGGCGAAAGCCTCGGCACCCAGGCAGGGGAGGGGGCCTTCGACACACTCAGCGACATCCGGCAGACCGTCGACGGTGTGCTGTGGGTCGGGCCGCCCAACGCGAACCGCCTGTGGGGACAGCTGATCCAGCGCCGCGACCCGGGAACACCCGAGGTGGACCCCGAATACTCGGCGGGGCTGGTGGTGCGGTTCGCCGACGACTCCGCCGACATGGTCGAGGACACCGGAGAGTGGCTGTCGCCGCGCATCCTGTACGTCCAGCACCCGTCCGATCCCGTCGTGTGGTGGTCACCCGACCTTGCGTTCACCCGGCCCGACTGGCTGAAGGAACCGCCGGGCGACGACCGGTCGCCGTCGATGAAATGGTTTCCGTTCGTGACGTTCTGGCAGGTGTCGGCCGACCTCACGAACGCCGCCGGTGTGCCCGACGGGCACGGCCACAACTACGGGACGCTCGTCCTCGACGGCTGGATCACGGTGGCCCAGCCCGAGGGGTGGACTGCCGTCGACACCGAACGCGTCCGCTCCACCCTCGAATCGCTCGCCGGGACAGAGGGTCCGGAGAAGTGAGCGGGGGTCCGGAGAAGTGAGCAGGCTCGCCTCCTTTGCGGCTGCGACGGCGGCGCTGGTGTGGAACAACGTGGTGCTGCCCCGGTCGGGACTCGGCCCGTACGGGCGGGCCGGCGCGGGCGGTGCGCTCGGACTGTCGGCTGTGGGAGCCGCGCGTGCCGCGGGGTACGGCGTCGACGAACTGGGACTGTCCGCGTCTCGGGTGCGCGCCGGGCTGCGGTACGGCGCCCTGGCGTCCGTCGCGCCGCTGGCGGGATACGTGCTCATCCTGAGCGTGCCTGCACTGCGGAAACGTGTGCCGCCGGGGGACACCGCGACCGATCTCGCCGGGTGGGTGGGGTTCCGGATACCGGTGGGAACGGTGATGCACGAGGAACTGGTGTTCCGCAGCGTCCTGTCGGCCATGCTCCACCGAGGGTGGGCACCCACGACGGCTGACGTCCTGCACGCCGCGACGTTCGGTCTGTGGCATGTGCGGGCCGCGCGGACCGCCGGCGGCGACGTGAGGACGGCCGTGCTGCTCACCGGCGCGTCGACGTGGCTGTTCGAGTGGGTGCGCCGGCGCAGCGGCAGCGTCGTAGCCCCTGCACTGCTGCACCTTTCGGTGAACGTCGGTGGGGCGGTGGCCGCCGAGGTGGCGCGGGCCCGCGCAGTAGATTGACCGTATGCCGTCCCGTCGTGCCGTAGATCCCGCCGAACTGAGAGCCGCCGTCCTCGAGGTCGGTCCGTGGCTGCGCGGCGACTCCACGGAGAAGCCGTCCCGCACCCAGCTGGCCGCGGCGGTCCGGCTCAGTGCCCGGACGCTCGAGCAGGTGGCGCCGGGTTCGAGCGTGGAGGTGCGGGTGCCCCCGTTCGTCGCCGTCCAGTGCATCGAGGGTCCCCGGCACACCCGCGGCACCCCGCCGAATGTCGTGGAGACCGATCCGCGGACGTGGCTGCTGATGGTGACGGGGCTGCTGGACTTCGACGGCGCGACCGCCGACGGCGGAGTCTCGGTGTCGGGGAGCCGGGCCGGGGAGATCGCCCACTGGCTGCCCTTGCTGCGCGTGTAGTCATCTGAGCCACAGAGCGCGGGTGCGCGGCAGGCCGCTCGACCCGTCGTCGGACGGTCGCACGGCGAGGACCTGGTGGATCGTCAGGCGTCCCTTCTCCCCGAATCCCAGCGCGCTGGCCGCGAGGTACAGCACCCAGGTGCGGGCCCGCTCCGCGCCGGCGAGCCGGACAGCGTCGTCCCAGGAGTCGCGCAGCCTGCTCACCCAGGCCCGGAGCGTGAGTGCGTAGTGCTCACGGAGGGCCTCGACGTCGCGCACCTCGAGTCCGGCGTGTTCGAACGCGTCGAGCGTGCGGCTCAGCGGCAGCACCTCGCCGTCCGGGAAGATGTAGTTCTCGATCAACCCCGGCGAATTCTCCGTGCCGGTGAGCGACCGGACCGACGCGATGGCGTGGTTGAGCCGGCGCCCCTCGGGGCGCAGAAGGTCGAGCAGGTGCTCGGCGTACCCCGGCAGGGCGGAGTCGCCGACGTGCTCGGACATGCCGATGCTGGAGATCGCGTCGTTGGGACCGTCGGCGACGTCGCGGTAGTCCTGAACCCGGATCTCGATCCGATCCGACAGTCCGGCCTCGGAGACCCGGGCCCGCGCCCACTCGGCCTGTTCGTGGCTGAGGGTCACCCCGACGACGGACACGTCGTACTTCTCGGCGGCGTGGATCGCCATCGAACCCCAGCCGCAGCCCACGTCGAGCAGTCGCATACCCGACCGGAGGCCGAGCTTGCGGCAGATCAGGTCCAGCTTGTCCTCCTGCGCCTCTTCGAGGGTCCCGGTCGCCTCGCTGCTGCCGGACCGCTGGTCCCAGTACACCCGCAGGAGTAGACCATCGTCGGCCCGAGGAACAGGCGGTAGAAGTCGTTGCCCACGTCGTAGTGATGCGAGACCGACGAGGCGTCGCGCGCCTTGCTGTGTTTGGTGCCGCGGCGCCGTGGCACCTCCACCGACGGTGGCTGCGGTCGCAGCCCGACACCCCCGAGCCGGACGAACGTCGTCAGCGACTTCAGGACGTTGCGACGATCGGAACCGTGGACGCTCAGGGATCCCAGCCGTTCCACGAGGTCGGGGAGGGCGAGCAGCCGAAAGACGTCGCCCTCGATCTCGAGGTCGCCGGACACGTAGGCCCGGACGAGTCCGAGCTCGTTCGGTGACCACAGCACCCGCCGGATCGCTCTGCGGTACCGGAAGACGATGGTGACATCGGACTCGGGTCCCGCCTCCGAACCGTCCCAGCAGCGGACGTGCACGGGAAGCGGGATACCCATCGCACCCTCGAAGGCACACAGGAGACGTTCTGCGGCGGTCGGAGCCGTGGTGCGGATGTTCATCGGAAAAGCCCCCGCTCGGTGGTTCGAGGATACTGATCGGTACCGAAACTAATCTATTTTGGCCCGTTCGTCCGGGAGTCGGGCCGGTTCGAGCGGCACCGTGGGCGAACCGCCCGCGCCGGGCACGTAGACTGACCTTGCCCCTCACACGCCCATCCCCAGGGAGCACCCCGGTGACCAGAGCCGATCTGTCGGTCCACAGTCCTAATCTCCTCTCCTCGAACCCGTCCGATGAGGACGAGAACGAGCCCCGCGAAGAATGCGGAGTCTTCGGCGTCTGGGCGCCGGGAGAGGATGTGGCGAAACTCACCTACTACGGACTTTATGCTCTGCAGCACCGCGGCCAGGAGGCGGCGGGCATCGCCGTCGCCGACGGTTCGCAGGTGCTGGTCTTCAAGGACCTCGGGTTGGTCAGCCAGGTGTTCGACGAGCAGACCCTGGCGGCAATGCCGGGCCACGTCGCCGTCGGACACTGTCGCTACTCCACGACGGGATCGACCACGTGGGAGAACGCGCAGCCGATCTTCCGCACCACCGCCGCGGGCAGCGGCATCGCCCTCGGGCACAACGGCAACCTCGTCAACACGGCGGAGCTGGCGCAACGCGCGCGTGAGGCCGGACTGGTCAACGACAAGCGTCCCGGCGGCGCCACCTCCGACTCCGACGTCGTCGGCGCCCTGCTGGCCCACGCCGCCGCCGACAGCACCATCGAGCAGGCGGCCATGAAGCTCCTGCCGACACTGCGCGGCGCGTTCTGCCTCACCTTCATGGACGAGCACACGCTCTACGCGGCACGTGACCCGCACGGCATCCGCCCGCTGTGCCTCGGACGCCTGGACCGCGGCTGGGTCGTCGCCAGCGAGACGGCCGCACTCGACATCGTCGGCGCGTCCTTCGTCCGCGACATCGAGCCGGGCGAACTGCTCGCCATCGACGCCGACGGTGTCCGCTCCTCCCGCTTCGCGAACCCCGAGCCCAAGGGCTGCGTGTTCGAGTACGTGTACCTCGCCCGCCCGGACAGCGTGATCGGCGGACGCTCGGTGCACTCGACCCGCGTCGAGATCGGCCGCCGCCTCGCCACCGAGCACCCCGCCGAGGGCGACCTCGTCATCCCGGTGCCCGAATCGGGAACCCCGGCCGCGGTCGGGTACGCGCAGGGGTCGGGCATTCCGTACGGCCAGGGTCTGATGAAGAACGCCTACGTGGGCCGCACCTTCATCCAGCCGTCGCAGACGATCCGCCAGCTCGGTATCCGTCTCAAGCTGAACCCGCTCAAGGAAGTCATCCGCGGCAAGCGTCTCGTGGTGGTGGACGATTCGATCGTCCGCGGCAACACCCAGCGCGCGCTCATCCGGATGCTCCGCGAGGCCGGCGCACTGGAGATCCACGTCCGCATCGCGTCGCCGCCGGTCAAGTGGCCATGCTTCTACGGCATCGACTTCGCCTCCCCGGCCGAGCTGATCGCCAACGGCGCGGGCGGCAACGGGGAACCCGGCAGCTTCGACGAGATGCTCGAAGGGGTGCGCCGTTCCATCGGCGCCGACACCCTCGGCTACATCTCCACCGAAGGCATGATCGCCGCTACCGAGCAGCCGGCATCGCGGCTGTGCGCGGCCTGCTTCGACGGCACGTACCCCATCGCGCTCCCCACGGAGACGTCGATCGGAAAGAACGTTCTCGAGGGAATGCTCGAGAGCGCGGCAGGCGGTCCCGCGACCCGGGAGAACGACAACGCGAACGCCCTCAGTCGGCCGTAGGCCAGTACATCGGGGTCCGGCCGGAGAACGTACTCCGGTACCGTAAGGACGCAATCACAGCACTCGATTGCCCGACCGACACGATTTTGACGAGCAACAGAAGGCTGGAGTAACAACCACATGACCGAGGATCCGACAAGTCGCCCTGGCGCGTCCTACGCCGCCGCAGGAGTGGACATCGCCGCAGGCGATCGGGCGGTGGAACTCTTCGCTCCCTTGGCCAAGCGCGCCAGCCGTCCCGAGGTTCTCGGTGGTCTCGGTGGATTCGCGGGACTGTTCTCGCTCAAGGGTGACTACAAGGAGCCGCTCCTCGCGGCCTCCACCGACGGTGTCGGCACCAAACTCGCCGTCGCCCAGGCTCTCGACAAGCACGACACCGTGGGCCTCGACCTGGTCGCGATGGTCGTCGACGACCTCGTCGTCTGCGGCGCCGAGCCGCTGTTCCTGCAGGACTACATCGCCGTCGGGCGCGTCGTTCCCGAGCGGGTCGCCGAACTCGTCAGCGGCATCGCCGAGGGCTGCATCCAGGCCGGTTGCGCGCTGCTCGGTGGCGAGACCGCGGAGCATCCCGGTGTGATGGCGGACGGCGACTACGACCTGTCCGCGACCGGTGTCGGTGTGGTCGAGGCCGATCAGGTGCTGGGGCCGGACCGGGTCCGTCCCGGCGACGTCGTGATCGCCATGGGTTCGTCCGGACTGCATTCCAACGGTTACTCGCTGGCCCGCAAGGTCTTGCTCGAGATCGACCACATGAGCCTGACCGCGCACGTCGACGAGTTCGGCCGCACGCTGGGCGAGGAGATGCTCGAGCCCACCAAGATCTACGCCAAGGACTGCCTGGCGCTCGCCGCCGAGACGGATGTGCGCACGTTCTGCCACGTCACCGGCGGTGGACTTGCCAACAACCTCGCGCGGGTCATGCCCAAGGGCCTGGTCGCCGAACTCGACCGCGGTACGTGGAGCCCGGCTCCGATCTTCGCGATGATCGCGCAGCGCGGACGCGTGGAGCGCGCGGAGATGGAGCAGACGTTCAACATGGGCGTCGGCATGGTCGCGATCGTGGCGCCCGAGGACGTCGACCGTGCGCTGGCCGTCCTGACGGCACGGCACATCGACTGCTGGACGCTGGGCAGCATCAAGAAGTCGCACGACGTGTCGGCGGATCGCGCGGTTCTCGCGGGCGATCACCCGAGGTTCTAGGGTCGGACTTCTAGGGTCGGACGCAGTCTGTCGGAACGGGGCGAGCTAGTGGCCCCGACCGGCTGAAGATGTGGAAATGAGGGGGAGCCGGTATCGGCTCCCCCTCATTTCGTTGTCTTCAGATCTCAGCGCCGCCAGTCGTCGTCATCCTCCCGGGAGTGACCCTCCCTGTCGGCACGCTGGTCAGCGAAGACCTCGTCCCGATGCGAGTTGGACGACCCACCTGAGAGCTCTCTTTGCAGGCTGTCAAAATCCGTGGTCGGTACGCTGTACTTCAGCTCGCGTGCAACCTTGGTCTGCTTTGCCTTAGCCCGGCCGCGGCCCATGGCTGACCCCCTCGCGCTTTCGCGGGGCGGCCTGGGGAATTTGGCGGCCCCGTTTGAGTGTGTAAGTTCCTGCCCCACACTCTAGCGTGGAAAAGTCCCTCGCGCTTCCATCCACACCCCGAAGCAGTGTCGGTTTAGTCTCACCGGGCTCGCGAACTGCCCCGATGCCGGAATTTCGCCTTCAGAAGACTCCCGGAATTGCCCGGACCGTTCCCACCCGGACACCGCCGCCGAGCACGGGCTGCGACGCGAGGGCCGCGAGATCCTCGGTCCATTCGGCGCCCATCCTGTGGAGAAGTGCTGCGGCGAGGGGTAACCGGGCCCGTTCGTGGCCGTCGTCGATCTTCAGCGCGAACGCCGAGCCGTCCGGAAGCGCGCCTGCGTAGACGCCGTCGGCGCCGGCCTTCGACAGCAGCCCGGGCACGACCGGCATCAGCCGCGCGTCGTCCTTCCCGGTGCCCGAGACGAGGTACGGGTGTTCGCGGACGGCGTCTGCGACGGCGAGCTCGGGGGAGTCGGGCTCGGCGGTCACGAGCCGCGCAAAGGCCCGCGCCAGATGCGTCAGCGACAGCGGGACGATCGGCAGCCCGCATCCGTCGATGCCGAGTTCGGCGTCGACGTCGCCGCTGATCGACCCGAGGGTCTCGACGACCGCGAGTTGCAGCGGATGCGTCGGCTCGAGGTAGCTGTCCAGCGGCCAGTCGTTGGCCAGGCACGTGGCGAGCATCGCCGCGTGCTTCCCCGAGCAATTCATGTACACCGGCCGGGGGAGCTCACCGGCGGCCAGCAGTTCGGCCCGGGCGAGTTCGTTGGACGGCAGGTCCGCGGGACAGCGGAGCAGGTCCTCGTCGAGGCCGTACCGGGCCAGGAGCCGCTCGACCAGTTCGATGTGGTCCGACTCACCCTCGTGGGAGGCCGTCGCGATCGCGAGCTCCTCGGAACTGGACGGTTCGAAGCCGTTCCGCAGCATGGTCACGGCCTGCCACGGCTTGTTCGACGACCGCGGGTAGATCGGCGTGTGCACCTCCCCGAGGGTGAGGGCGATCTCGCCGTCCGCGCGGAGGATCACCGCGGAACCGCGGTGGACGCACTCACGGAAACCGGAACGGACGACCTCGACCAGTTCGATGCTCAATACGTGACCTGCACTTCCAGTCCGGCGATCCGTCGGCGGGCCTTCTCGGCGACGGTCGGAGAGAGGTTCTCCTGCTGTTCGAGCAGCGCCACGAACCGTTCCGGGTCGCGGCCGGTGAACAGATCGCGCACGGTGACGCCGTGGCCGGGCACGTGGAGGCGCTGGACGGTGTCGCCGGCGGTGATCGACCCTTCCGTGACCACTCGCAGGTACGCGCCCGTGTCGGCGCGTTCGGAGAACCGCTTGACCCACCGGGGCTCGGCGGCCCAGACGCCGAACGTTCCGCACGGCGTCCGCGGGCTGGTCACCTCCAGTTCGGTGGTGCCGATCCGCCACCGCTCGCCGATCACGGCGTCGGTCGCGGCGATCCCGTCGAGGCGGAGGTTCTCGCCGAACCATCCCGGGGGCAGTTCGCGGCCGAGCTCCGACGCCCAGCGCTGCGCCTCGTCCTCCTGGTAGGCATAGACGGCCTTGAACGGGCCGCCGTGGTATTCGGTGTCGCAGACGTGGTCGCCGATCAGTCCGGCGGTCGTGACGCGCACGGGGCCGTCGACGGGCCGCTTGTCGATCGCCGTCCGGGTGACCCGCCGGGTGCCGCTGTCCCGCTCGGTGTGCAGCACGCAGACGGCCAGCACCTCGCCTGCCGTCGCGGTCGCCTCGCTCATCGGCCCCGGAGCCGGTCGATGGCGGCGCGGCCCGCCTGGACCGTGTCGTCCGCGGGCACGGAGTCGGGGTCGATCGACGCGGCGCACGAGCCGACCACCAATTCGGTGTCGGTGGGGATGGACCGTTTGACGAGGGCCAGCGCGATGGGTCCGAGCTCGTGATGGTCGATCACGGTGCCGATCCGTCCGACCGCACGGCCTCCCGCCGTCACCGGGTCGCCCGGTTCGGGCCTGCCCTCGGCGCTGCCGTCGAGGTGCAGCAGGACGAGGTGGCGGGGCGGTTTGCCGAGATTGTGGACGCGGGCCACCGTCTCCTGGCCGCGGTAGCAGCCCTTCTCCAGGTGGACGGCGCCGTGCTCGGCGGGACCGCCGATCCAGCGGACCTCGTGCGGGATGGTGCGGTCGTCGGTGTCGAGTCCGATCCGGGGCCGTGCGGCGGCCACCCGGAGTGCCTCGAACGCCCACGTTCCCGCGGGAGCGGCGCCGGCGGCGGTGAGCCGGCCCCACCACGTCGCGAGTCCTTCCCGCGGGATCAGCAGGTCGAAGGACTCGGCGGTCGGCCACGGCATGCGGCGGACGAACCCGCCCCCGGGCACCGCGGCGGCGGCATACGGCTCGGCGGGTGCCACGACACCGGCTGCGTCGAGGACCGTCACGGCGTCGGGGCCGATCACGCTGAGGACCGCGAGCTCGTTGCCTTCGCGGGGCTCGGCCTTGGACCAGAACACCATCTTGGTGAGGAACGACAGGAGGTCGGGTCCGCGGTCGGCCTCGGTGTCGATCCAGGTGACGCCGTCCAGATCGGTCTGGACGAAGTGATGCTCGACGCGGCCGTTGACGTCGAGGCTGAGGTTCTCGGCACTCGCGCCGTCGGGGAGCGCGGCGACGTGCTGGCTCGAGATGGTGTGCAGCCAGGTGAGTCGTTCGGGTCCGCTGATCGCGATGACGAACCGGTGGGAACGGTCGACGACCACCGCGGAACGTTCGGCACTGCGTTGTTCGCCGAGTGGATCGCCGTGATGCCAGGCGACGCCGGAGTCGGGAGAGCCGTCGGGCGCAGGAACCGCGCCCGGGGCCGTGAGAAGTGGACTGGGTGAGACGGGCAGTTTGTCGACCACGAACCCAGTCTAGGTGGCTGGTGTTTTTCGCGGCGTGGCGGTCCCAGGCGATGTTGATCTTTCCGGGAGAATGTCCTTATGGCGCAAGGGCATCGATCTTGGGGTGAGTCGTGACGTTGGGGCTGACGCCGACGCAGGCGGATCTGTTCCGGTCCACGATCGGGTTCTGTGAGGCG
>RRBB01000789.1:0-686 GCA_006543605.1 Rhodococcus sp. WS4 | reverse complement strand
CGATGGGTTTCTGCGGCATCAACGGTTCGGCCGCGACGGGGCGGAGTCCACGACGAAGGCGTATGCGCACGCGATCGCGTTGTTCCTGCGCTGGTGCGCCGGGACGGGCCGGTCCTGGCAGGCCGGGGCCGAGCAGTTCGCGTTGTTCATGACGTGGCTGGCCCACGCCGGACCGCTGGCCGGCGGCACCGACGCCGCCGGGTCGGGAGTGGTGGTGGCGGGCCCGGGTGCCGGTGCGGTGCGCTGCCCGTCGCGGATCAACGGTGTGCTGACTGCGGTGCGGGGGATGGTGGTGCATGCGGTTGCGGCCGGGAATGGCCCGGCGGGGTTGGTGTCGATGCTGTACGAGGTGGCCGACGACCGCGACCTGCCTGCGGAGGCTCGGGGCGAGGAGGGTCGGATGGCGTGGCGGATGCGGGCGCGGCATCGGTTGCGGGAGCCGGAGACGACGGTGGACCGCGCCAGCGACGAACAGATCGTCGCGCTGCTGCGGGCGTGCCGTTCGGCGCGGGATCGGCTGATCGTGTTGCTGATGGCCAGGGCCGGGTTGCGTCGCGGTGAGGTGTGCGGGCTGCGTCGCAGTGATGTGCACCTGCTGGTGGATTCGCGCCGGTTGGGGTGCGAGGTCGCGCGGGCGCATCTGCACGTGGTGCGTCGGGAGGACAACCCGAACGGGGCGTCGGCCA
>RRBB01000788.1:0-688 GCA_006543605.1 Rhodococcus sp. WS4 | reverse complement strand
TTGAATCGCCTTGTCGAGGATCCACTGCACCGTTGTCGGTGTTGCGATCTTGATCGCCTGAACCTCGCTGTGCGCGCCCTTGTTTCCGACTACGTCCATCAGCCACCCGCTTGTGTACCGACCTGAGGCCCAAGTCCAAGCCTGGGCAGCCGAACAACAGCGAGAACACAAGAAGCCCGAGCCGGATCCCACACCTGATCCTGAAAACCGTATGCCAACAAGAACTCCCGTCACCGCGGCGAAGGTCACCCGCACCTTCCGTCGCTTGGAAGCCGACCCAGCCACGCTCGCCGACTACCTCGATGCCGACGGATTGCGAACCCTGATCCAGGCACTCACCGATCGACGCTGATTCGGAATACGTCTTGGGCTGTCCACCACGGTGACAGCCCAATGCCGAGATGCTTGTTGGCAAGCGTTAGGCCGTCCGCGCAAATGTGCGGACGGCCTAACGCTTGCCACGACGACGACGTCCGTACGTTTCGTCGACTATGCCTGCGTCTACCCATTTCTAGGACGAGCAGTAGCTGACGGTCGCGGACATTCGCTTCGTCAGCTGTTACCGAGGCCGGTCCAGGAGGCGAAAGGGGCTGAGCGCCGTTCTGCGGTCACCTGGGTTCGTTTTGGCCAAGGCCATACCGGAAACCTCCAGATGGCACGGCAACCCGGCGATCACCATCAGTGGCCC
>RRBB01000787.1:0-688 GCA_006543605.1 Rhodococcus sp. WS4 | reverse complement strand
CCGAGATCATCAGCGGGGTGTTCCACGGGACGATCGCGCCGATCACGCCGACCGGTTCGCGGACGGTGTACGAGTGGGTGGGCTGGCCGAAGTAGCCGGCGGTCGGGATGGACTGGCCGGTGATCTTATCGGCCCAGCCGGCGAAGTGACGGAACGTGCCCGCGGCCATCGGGACATCGAGCATGGTGGGCTGGCCGACGGGCTTGCCGACGTCGAGGGCCTCGAGCCGGGCGAGGAGTTCGCCGTCGCGTTCGATCAGGTCGGCGATCTTGTTCAGGATTCGTCCGCGGGCGGCGCCGGGCAGTGAACCCCATTCACCGTTCAGCTGCGAGCGGGCGGCCCGGACGGCGTCGTCGATGTCCTGGGCGGTGCCGGACGCGATCTGGGCGAGGGGGCGACCGGTGGCCGGGTTCAGATCCGTGAACGACCCGCCGTCCGACGCCGCGCGCCACTGCCCGCCAATGAACAGCTGCGTAGCGGTTTCATCAGGAAGTCCTGTGGCACTCACGTTCTCGTGTACTGCAGTCATGATCTTGCCTTCTGTGTGTTCGATGGCGGACAGTGCCACCGGATCCGACCAACCCCTGGGTGGGCCGATGGTCGGAAGCTCGTACGGGTTTGTTCGGTCAATGGTGCTTCGGTGATGAAGTCGGTTCCTCCCCCTATCCGGTCCGACTTCATCACCGAG
>RRBB01000786.1:0-688 GCA_006543605.1 Rhodococcus sp. WS4 | reverse complement strand
TCCATGACCAGCAGGACCGCCTGGAACAGCGAGTACTCGCGAATGCCCCGGGCCAGCGCGCTTACAGCAGGGGCTGCAAACCCATGCGCGGTTTCCATTGGTACACGTCTCCCTGTGTGCTCCTCACCCGCAACTCGTGGTAGGAGTTGATGCTGGCGTAAAGCGCGAAAAATTCGTTCAGAACCGAAGCGAACACGAACAGGTCGCCCTCGCCGATGTAGCCTTCCGGATCGATCGTCAGCTCGGTACGCAAGCCGCGCAGCGGCAGGCCCCGATGCAGGCGGTCGACATGCTCGTGGCGGACCGCCTTGAGCCCGCCCAGCAGGCGCTTGCTGACCTTCGCCGCATGCTGGTCGTAGTAGCGCGGCAGGTCGTAGGTTTCGAGGATCACCTTGAGCGCGTCGACGTTGGCCAGCGACAGGTAGTTGAGCGACATGTTGCTGATCAGTTTCCAGAGGAAATCGCGGTTCAGCGGCGGCGCGTAGCTCGGCGTCGCCGGGGTGATATTGCGGAAACCGAGGAACTCCGGCGTGCCTTCGCAGGCGACGCAGATATCGCCCAGGCGCAGCCGTTGGGGCAGGTTCTGGTTGGTGCAGGTCAGTTCCACCGACAGCGTCTCGATCTGCTCGGGATGGCGGATGCCGAAGCTCAGGTAGGTGTCAAGGCCATCGTGCAGCAACGAGGTACG
>RRBB01000785.1:0-692 GCA_006543605.1 Rhodococcus sp. WS4 | reverse complement strand
ATGTGATCGGGTCGAAGACATGGTGGATGGGTGAAGCCATCAGGCACATCTCGAGGGGATTGTTCAGTCCGTTCCGCCCGGCTCAACTAGTGACCGTACGCACGGTCAGTAAAGCAGAATCGTGACGTGCAGCACAAGGGGTCACTGATGGGTTTGGGCGAAAAACCAAACATGGGGGGCGTTCGGTATGGCGGTCGCACAGTCGACGCAGTGCCGATTGTGCCGTGAGGGCACGTACCGGGAGAAATCTTGTCGAGCTCGAAAGCTATTGCTGTGCAACTGGGTTCGCCGTCATGCGTATTGCGCGCCGGGTCGGCAGGGATGCGTACGCTCGACCGCGGCCGCCCGGCAAACCTACGGTGTGCGATCTCTAGCGGGTGTCGACGGGGTGAGTACCCTTGGTTCAGATCTTCGGAAGCGCCCGAAGGGCGGTGACGAGCGCGCCGGGCACCCGGGTGGTGCAGCGCCTAGCTCGTGACGGCTCTACTCGCAGCTGAGTGATCGCCCGAGCGGCGGTACCGGGTGGAGGAGGACAGTCTCCACCCGAGAAGGCGCAGTATCAAGCGGGGGGGTGTCCCTATGGTTTTCGTCAAGCCGCTGAGGGGGTTGGATTCCGGTAGAGTTCCTTGTTCTTGAGCATGGCGTAGAGGACGTCGCAGCGGCGTCGGGCGAGGCAGATCAGGGCCGCGTTG
>RRBB01000784.1:0-693 GCA_006543605.1 Rhodococcus sp. WS4 | reverse complement strand
GGAACATCAGCCACGTATTCCATGCCGGCCATCGCATCCGGCTCCACATCACCTCCAGCGACTTCCCCCGGTGGGACCGCAATGCCGGTACCGGCGCCCCGATCGGCACCGACACCACCTTGCGCATGGCCGAGCAAACCGTCCTGCACGACAGCCGGCACCCCTCCCGAATCGTGCTTCCCGTCGTGCCCCGCCCGAACAAGAAGGATTGAACTACTGTGGACAAAGTTGTCGATTCGGCCGAGGAGGCCGTTCGCGATGTCGGCGATGGAGCGTCCCTCGCGGTGGGCGGCTTCGGACTGTGCGGCATCCCGAGCGTGTTGATCGCGGCGCTGCTGCGGCGAGGGGTGACCGACCTCGAGGTGGTCTCCAACAACTGCGGTGTGGACGACTGGGGTCTCGGCCTGCTGCTGCGCGAACACCGCATCCGCCGGATGACCTCGTCCTACGTCGGGGAGAACAAGGAGTTCGCGCGCCAGTACCTCGCCGGCGAACTCGAAGTCGAGCTTACGCCGCAGGGCACTCTCGCCGAGCGGTTGCGTGCCGGGGGTTCCGGCATCGCCGCGTTCTACACCCGAACCGGTGTCGGCACCTCGGTCGCCGAGGGTGGGCTCGCGTGGCGATATGACTCGGCGGGCGGCGTAGCGATTGCCTCCCCCGCCAAGGAAACGAGGAATTTCGGCTCGGATGAGC
>RRBB01000783.1:0-694 GCA_006543605.1 Rhodococcus sp. WS4 | reverse complement strand
GTACAACGCGACGGCATCGGCCTTGAACTCCGCCGAGTACGCCTTCATCACCATTTGTGACATCACTTCCTCTGGACCCTTCACGACCCAGTGTTCAGGATGTCCTCACTCAGGGGGGAACCCCCGTGGTCAGGAACTCGACCCGGTTGCCCACCATCATGGCGACCCGGTCACCCACTTGGACGCCGGCCGCCCGCAGACCGCCCGCCACCCGGAGCACGCTGTCGAGCAGTTCGTTGCCGGTGTACGTGCGGTCACCGACAAAGGTAACGACCGGGGCATCCGGATTCTCCGCCGACGCCAACTCCAACAACCCATGCAGATGCCCGCCCGAGTCACGCAATGTCATCGCAAACTCCCGTGTCAATGGCTGCGGTGCCGGTCAGCACCGGTTGCCCGTCCGCATGGTGAACCCACACCGAGCAGGTCACGCGCCGCTTCTCTGGATCGTGGCTGATCACTTCGCCGCCCACCACGAGTCGATCACCAGCGAGCGCGTTGCTGACGAACCGCACGCGAAGGCTCCCAATCAGCGTCGGCTCGCCCATCCATGCAGCGATCGCCTCCCATATATACCTTGATGGCTCACGGTCTTGATCTGGCGAGTGCCGAGTGGTTTCGATCTTGTTTCATCATGACCCGTCGGGGTGTGGGCATGGCCGATGCCCGGCTGTCGCGTCAGGTGAGCGCCGGA
>RRBB01000782.1:0-696 GCA_006543605.1 Rhodococcus sp. WS4 | reverse complement strand
TGTATCTGGCAACGGTGTTGGACCTGAACTCGAAACGTTTGGCGGGGTGGTCGATCGCCCCACACATGCGCACCGAGCTGGTCACCGACGCGCTGCGTGCGGCGGCCGCCGCACGCGGTGCCGCCGGCCTCGATGGGGCAATTTTTCACAGCGACAACGGCGCCCAATACGTCTCGCAGGACTTCGCGGATGTGTGCCGCGAACTGGGGGTGACCCGGTCTCGGGGTGCGGTCGGAACGTCGGCGGACAACGCGGCTGCGGAGTCGTTGAACGCGTCGTTGAAACGGGAGACGCTGCAGGGCAAAAAGCGCTGGAACGGGGCAGGTGAGGCCCGCGCCGCAGTCTTCCGCTGGATCACGCGCTACAACACACGAAGGAGGCACTCCACGCTCGGTCAGATCTGTCCGATCGACTTCGAGCAGCGATCGGCTACGCTGGCCACCGCCGCATAAGAATTGGTGTCCACATCTCGGGGGGAACCCCCGTGGGTCGACGGCGATCTTCGTGCCCGCGGGATGCCGTTGGATGGCCTCGACCGCCGCCCAGCGCACCAGTTTGCTGCCCTGCTTGGTCACTCGTGCACCCTTCTTGTTACGGACGGCGAGACGCGGTCCGTGGTAGGGAGGAGGTTGGAGTCGGGGTGACGGCCCTGTTTGGTCGCCCCCTTCGAGGGCCAACATCACACAGCCGCCCCCG
>RRBB01000781.1:0-699 GCA_006543605.1 Rhodococcus sp. WS4 | reverse complement strand
CGCCAGCAGGCCGCCCGCAGCAGGTCGTCGCCGATGGGGTGGGCGGGTTGGCCGTGGTCGAGTGCGGACAGGGCGGTGGTGACCAGGGCCCGGACCAGGGCGGCGAGCAGCGCGGTGTCGTCCGCGGTGGCGGGGACGTCGCTGATGCGGATCTCGAGGGTGGGCAGATGGTCGGACAGTCGGATGTCCCAGTAGACCATCGCGGGGTCGAGGATGGTTCCGCTGTCGAGCATCGCCGCGACCAGGGTGTCGTAGTGTCGGGCGGACCGGAAATGTGGTGGGGGTCCGGCGCTGGGCCATCGGGTCCAGAGGATGTGTCGCCAGCTGGCGTATCGGGTGTCGGTGCCCTCGGTGATGGGGGAGTTCGCGGTCAGGGCGAGCAGTGTGGGTAGCCAGGGGCGTAGGTGATTGCTGACCTGGGTGGCGGTGTCTCGGTCGGGGATGCCGTGTGGACGTGGCAGCCGCAGATCACCTGTTCGGCCAGTGCGCCGAACCGGTCGGCCATGTGCCGGTATCGGGGTGTGTCGGTGATCGCCCGGGGGAGGGGGCCGAGCATGGGGACACCGGTGGCGAGCAGCCCCGTTCCGGACCTGGTGGCTGCGGCGGCGGCGAGTGTTCGGGCTCGGCGCAGTTCCCGGCGCAGGTCGGATATTTCGGTGCAGACGGGGGTGGTGGTTTCGATTTGGCACTGTGAGAGTT
>RRBB01000780.1:0-702 GCA_006543605.1 Rhodococcus sp. WS4 | reverse complement strand
CGCACCCCCGATCCCTCGCCACCAACGCCTTGCGCTGCCTCTTCGTGACCGTTCGGGTGGACATCCCGAGATCGAGCGGCACCCCGTTCGCGTCGAGCACGATCGGCGTGACGATCGAATCGCAACTCAGGAGCCGCGCCGCTTTGATGCTCAGCGGCCCCATCCACTCCGTCCACGCCACCCCATCGACCGCGAAAAGGCCCTGGTCTGTTGCTTGGGCGCCGTGCGGTTCCCGCACCCCGCAGTCTTCATGGTCGGCGAGATCCTTTACGTTGACATGGAGTGAGACGTGCGGCCGTTCGCCGCCCTCCTCGCCGGCGACCCCCGAGTCGAGGTAGCGGCGGAGGAGTTCGGTGAACCCGTCGGCGCGCCGCTGCCCCGGGGTGCGCTCGTCCTTCGTTCCGTCCTGCGCCGGCCGCGGCTTCGACAGCCCGGACAGCGCCGAGAGCAGCATTTCACCGGTCACCCCGTCCAGGTCACCCTTCACCGCGACGCGCCCGTTCAGGGTCTTCGAGGCGTGGAACTCGTTGCGTTCGGTGTCCTCGCTCGGCGGCGGATCATCGGATTCGAAGACACGCTCGAGTCGGGCGATCACCGCACGCACCGCATCGGTGTTCGCGGTCGGACCGGTCGCGGCGAGCAGCAACGCGTTCCGGCAGTCACCCAGCGCCTCGTCCGGCATGCCCTTCGGTGGCCGCTCAC
>RRBB01000077.1:0-44023 GCA_006543605.1 Rhodococcus sp. WS4 | reverse complement strand
ACTCGGACCGGTCGCCGGCTCAGTGACGACGCGGTCGAAGCGCGTCTCGCCCTCCACAAGACGACCGCCGCCCGGCGTTGCCCCTCCCTGATGGCCAAACGACTCACCCCCCACGTGCTCCGTCACACCTGCGCCATGACCCTGCTTCGGGCAGGCGTCGATGTCGCGGTCATCGCCCTCTGGATGGGACACGCGGACATCCGCTCCACCAACGCATACCTCCACGCGGACATGAGCATCAAGGAACGTGCCCTCGCACGAACCACCCCGCACACCTCCAAACCGGGCCGCTACCATCCACCCGACAACCTGCTCGCATTCCTCGAAAGCCTGTAATTATCCCGACGACACGTCACGTCCACACACCCCAGAACCCCACCCGAACAACACATCCGGTCACCACCCCGATACCCATGTCGGGATAATTCCGTGGTCGGGATAAGTCGACTCCGAGGACCTTCACCGGCCGAGGCCCCGTCTGGAAGCGCACGGACAAGTCGTAGCTGGGTGCTGTGTCCCGACAGTTCTGTCGCTGGGTTCCGGAGCGGCCGGCAACCGTCAGCCAAATTCTTTCGAGGCTTCCCTTCAGCATCTGGGGGTGCGCCGTGCACATCACACCGTCTATCTGCTCGGCGAAGGTACGCCCGGATCGCAGTCGGTGGTCAGACGCAGAAGCGCCACATCCCGCAGCACGAGGCGACTCAGCCGGTTTCCGATCGCGATGTCGGCCACACCGTGCATTCGTAGCTATGTTGACCTTCGTGCAGGACGCCGGCGTCCGGAGACGTGTGGATCCCCGCAGTGAGGGGCGCACCGGCCTCACGGAGGCGATCGAGGCAACCCGTGCCGACCGCCACCGGATTGGCCGGTTCGGCGCAGACTCTTCGAGCAGTCGATAGAGCCAGGCCTGGCTTTCCCTGAGCGAGACGACGTCTGCAATCTTCGAGATCGTCTCGTGGCCCCGAGGACCGGTGGCACGGCGAGGCGTGCCACCGGATTTCCGGTAATGCTCCGACGCCGAAGGCCAGTTGTGCGGGCATCCTGCGGAGGTCCCGGGTCATTCTGCTCGCAAGAAGCAGAAGCCAGTCGATTCCAGTCAGGCGAACTGCTTCATAAGCTTCGCCGCCTGCTCCGGGCGCAGCAGGCGGAAGTGCCCGTCCGCCGCCACCAGTCGCGTCCCCGGCTCAGCAGCGGCGGCTATCCACGCCTGAGCGAAGACATCGCCGTCCCCGCTGGCGACCACTCGCCCGCGCACGAGCAGCTCCACCCCGGAGGGGACGGGGCGCAAGTATTGGACGACGAGCTTCCGGGTCAGGCCCGGTTTGCCTGAGTCTGCCACGACATGCCCCAGCGCGTGATCCATCAGCATTGCCGAGATCCCGCCATGTACGTGGTGCGGCGGGCCTTCGAATGCCTCACCGAACGTACAGGTGGCGCTGGCCACGCCGTCGACAGTCTCGAACGATAACGGAGCAACGAATGGACTCCCCTCCCCGGTCATTGGTGAGAACATTCGTACGCCGTTGTACGGGTCGTCAACCGAGGAGGGCACACCGGCCTGCCGGCTCGTCGCGCCTAGGATCGAGGTGGCCTCGGCGACCAGAAGCCTCGCCTGGCAGAGGATCTTGGTAGGCACCTCCGACATGACCGAGGCGGTCCCGAGGGCGCGGAGCGCCCGACCGAGATCACGGACCGCGCGTCGTCTATCGACGAGATCGCCCGGGACGTCCTGCTCTGCCACAGTTGTCGCTTGACCGAGCAAGGGTCCCCAGGCGATCGTTGGTACCGGGCCGATTCCCTCCAGGTCCTCGCCGTCCCTTGCCCCTCGGCCGACCCTTTCAGATGGCGACTTTACGAATCCCTCATTCACGCGAGGACTCCTGGAATCTACCCGGTTGAGGCCTCGACGGGTCAAACAAATACCGGAGAGTTCCGCATCCCGCATCCCGTATGCCGGCGCCTGCAGCAGCGCCGAACTTGGGGATGCGCATGCTCGGCGCCGTCGGCACTTCGTCGCGGGACGGCTCGGCGCGCCGCTCGCGGATCGATCGTACGACGATGGCGTCCATGTCTTCAATGCCCTGCATGGTGTTCCTTCGAATCGTGGATGAAGACCGGATCACCTCCGGTCAACGGCCGACGTACGTCCCCTTCGTGCGTGTTTTAAATGCCTCGAAGGCCGCGGCAGCGTCCTCGGTGGCAAAGGTAATGCGCTGGTTGTCCCACTCCAGGTCAAGCTGCTCGGCCAGGGTATTCGTCTCAGCACCTCGCAAGGCACGGACCGTCGCCCGCAACCCGAGTGGCGGCAGCTGCGCTAGATCCTTGGCAACCTTCAGCGCGTGCTCCAGCACCTGGCCGTCAGGGACCACCTGGTTGACGAAGCCTGCACGGTGCGCATCTTCCGCCGACATCGGCTGGTCCCGCAGCAAGAAGTCCGTCGCCGCCGATTGTCCCATCAGCTTGGTGACGAAATAACTGGCTCCCATGTCGGGGCCGAATCCAAGTGTGCCGAACGCAGCTTTGAACTTCACCGACTCGCCCGCAATGCGGTAGGTGTGCAGGCCAGCCCATCCGATGCCTCCGCCAGCCACGGCTCCATTGATGGCCGCGATGGTGGGCTTCTGAAAGTTGTTAAGCATCTGAAGGATCCATCGGCCCGGCCCCAACGGGTCGAAACGTCGAGCTTGAGCCGAGACACCGAGCGAGGCGTGATCACCCTGCATCACTCCGCCGTAAAACATGACATCCGCGTCCGCGCCGGGACCGAGCTTGCCGTCCAGCTGGGCAAAGTCGACGCCGGGGCTCCACGCCGTCGCGCCGTCCGAGACGTTCGCGGTCGTGACGATGACGCGAACGCTGTCGTCACGTTCGAGCTCGGCGGAGACGTCCAAGAGTTCCCTCAGCAGAGACCCTCCGAGTGAGTTATTGGCGAGCGGACGATCGACCGTAAGCACGGCGACGTGCTCATCCACCGACACGTGCAGTTCCTCCGACATAGCCAGCCTTTCCTCGCGCGGGGGGCTCCGGCGAACCGGGGAAGCTCCCGCGACATTTTACTGTACATTAAACTTTGGGCGAACAGAAGCTTTCGTTCGAACCCCCCACGCGATCAATATCGCGTGGTCAATGATCTGAACCACATCTTCGACGCGCCCGATCAGGACCAGCGATGCCCGCACGGTCGCCGCCGGAGGACCTTGGCCGCTCACTTTGGGTCGGCGCGGTGTTGCCGGAAAAGAGGGCCATGTCTTCGCACCCCCGACCGCGAGCCACCCGAGTCCGGTGTGACGCGGCCGGGGATTTACCGGTGACACTCGAACGCATCGCGCACCAGAGGACGCTCACGACGCGAATCGCGATCAGACTCCGTACCCTCCATCGACGTTGAGAGTCTGGCCGGTAATCCAGCCGGCACGATCTGACATGAGGAATCGGACTGCCTCGGCCACGTCAGTCACGTCCCCGAACCGACCAAGGGTCGTCTCCGACTTCGCCAAGGCCAGGCCTTGTTCCGTGAAGACCCCCGATTTCACCAACTTGTCGAACATGCCCTCCCCCTCGATGACGCCGGCGCCGACAGCATTCGCGCGAACGCCGAATCGCCCCTCTTCGCCGGCGATGCCCCTGATCAATGCCTGAACCCCCGCCTTGGGGGCCGACGACATCAGGTCCATCTTGCTATACCGCTCGATCACCGGTGTGACGATGGCGGTTACTGCACCCGACGAAGCACGGAGCATCGGCAGGAAAGGCTGCACCAAGTTGAAGCAGCTCTTGAGGTCGTTGTCGATCACGCGTGAGAAGGTCTCGAGCTCAGTCTTGGCGATGAACGACATCGGAATCACCGGGCCCGCCGCGTAGACGACACCTCGCACGGCGCCGGCATCCGCGACTCGGCCCGCAAAGGCCCGAGCCTCGTCGGGAATCGCAAGATCAACCTGCTCAATCATGGCCTTTCGACCACTCGAACGGACGAGCTCCGCCGTCTCGTCGGCGCCCGCACGATTGCCTCGATACGCCACGACGACGTTATGGCCATCCTCCGCCAGGCTACGAGCGATGGCCCGACCCAAACCACCCGACGCCCCGCCGACAACCGTCCAGCTCATCGATTCCACCATCTTCTCTTCTCACTCCAAACTCAACGATCGTCCGGCACAGGAAACACATCGCGCGTCATCACGACTTCACGGCGCGCTACGGGCCAGCTGAACGGGGACCAACATTCCCGGAAGTATCTAATCTAGATAAAATAATAGGTGCATGTGACCGGGATCGTCAACAAAACCAGGGTGTCGCAGTCACGACCGTAGAAAGGCAGTTAGAATCGGGTTTGTGCCACGCCTAGCGACGAACAATGCCAGCAGCGCTCCCTCAGCGACTACCAAGTCCGCCAAGACCCGAGCCCGGATCTTGGATGCCACGGCGCACATTTTGTGCCGCAAAGGTTTCTCCGGAACTCGCCTGAGCGATATCGCCGACCGCGCCGAGTGTCAAGCACCGGCAATTTACTACTACTTCGAATCGCGCGAGGACCTGATCGAAGAGGTCATCTGGCAGGGAATGGCACACCTGCACGACCATGTGCGCAAGGCCCTCAAAGCTGCGAGCAGCGTGTCACCCGCGGAACGCCTGAACATCGCACTGGAGCAGCACCTACGCTTCATTCTGACCGAGTCCGACTACACAATGGCCGCGATTCGCAATGCCGCCCAAATGCCCATCGAGCTGCGCGATCGGCAACTCGCCGAGCAGCAGAAATACGCGGTGCTGTGGAGGAAGCTGTTCAGGGACGTGCGAACGGCCGGGCAACTTCGGCCGGGCGTCGACGAGCGGCTCGCGCGCATGCTCATCCTCGGTTCGCTCAATTGGTCCACCGAATGGTGGCAGCCACGCGGAGAGTCTGTCGACACCTTGGTCCAGAACGCCAAGCGCATGCTCAACGGAGGATTCCTCAAAGAGGTCGATAACGAGGTCGACTGAGCCCCCGATGACAAGCCGGGGATCTCACGGGCCGATGACAGCCCACGAGATCCCCGGTTTCCAGCTACCCGCCTCCACGGACCGCGCCCTCCGCTCCCTCGGGCGTCGGCGCTCACGCTCTTCGATGTGGCCGTCCGCCTCGTCGCCAGCGATGCCGGGGGTTCAGCTCCCCAGCTCGACGGAAAGCATGTGCGGTGACGGAACGCCGCGAAAGTCCATCCAGTGCCCGTGAGGAGTCCATCCCATGTGGAACGGGAGCTCGATGCGACAGATCGGCCCAGTGCTGATGTCATCCGTATCGAAGATCTGGAACTCGCCGAGGTGCTCCTTGAACTTGGACACAGGAACGATGAGGTAACCATCGCCTTCGGGCGCGTCTACAGTCCGAGGGATAAACGCCGGCTCGAACGGGGACTCGTGGCGATTTGCGGTCAACTTAACTCGCTTGTCCGACCCACTGCGCATGTTGCGTCGAATTAGCGTGTCCATTCGCATCGCGCCTGGCCTGCTATCGCTGGGCGAGCCTCCCACGAGAACACCCCAGTCGTAGGGTCGGCCGAAGTGCCGTTCATCGATCTTCGGGAG
Organism: Rhodococcus sp. WS4; assembly: GCA_006543605.1. GTDB lineage: Bacteria > Actinomycetota > Actinomycetes > Mycobacteriales > Mycobacteriaceae > Rhodococcus_F. The sequence goes on along the minus strand of RRBB01000077.1, from coordinate 38,455 downwards.
CTCGCACATGACATCGTCGAGCACCTCACTCGTGACTGTTCGTGTCTCGAGGTTGATCGTCCATCTGCCAAGCACACTCGGCGCAACCTGGAAGAATGGAATGAAAGGGTCACCTGGTGCTGACATCTCGTCGGTTTGGAACGGCGGACGCCCGAACAACGGTGCGTCGAGCTGGATCGTGTCACCGATCTCGTTAGCCGACAGCATGTGCATCATGTACTGCGGCGGCAAGTCTGCAGTGATCCAGATGATCTCCGAGTTGATGTCGAAGCGGTTGATCAGCGCCAGCATGATCGGCTTGGCGACTTCCCATCCGTACCCACCAAGGCCCTTATTCGCCTTTTCGCTCGAGAGCGTGAACGGTTGGAACGGCAGAATGAAGTAGTTCTCGGACAACCACGCGTCGTGGGCGACGGTGTTGTACGGGGCATCGAGGATAGGACGCGACTGGACATCGCCGTTGGGCTTGATCCAGTGAAGGGTGACGAACGGGGGCACGTCGCTGTAACCCCACGCATACAGCATCCCCGTGTCCGCATCCCACTTCGGGTGCGGCGCCATATTGCCGTCATTCTCGTCGATGGGCTCACGGATACCCCGTGAGAGGTCCTTGCCCCAGGAGGGGAAACCCTTGGTCTCGAGAGTTATTGGATCGATGCGAAGCGGAGCCCCGGCCTGCTCACCAACCGCGAAGATGTCGCCAGCGAAGGGGAAAGCATTCACCAGCGCCGTGTTGTGAGAAAGCAGACGCGTCTGCTCATTGCGGATGATGTCACCGAGACCCATCGCACGCCAGTCTTGGCTGATCGCGCAGTCCTCCCACTCGAAGAGGGCTTCTCCGGCCTTCTCCTCGGCCAGAAACTTGGGCGTCCTTACCCACCGGTTGCGGAAGGACGCCTTGCCGTTCTCGAGAACCAAGCCCTGAACCATGCCATCAGTGGTAAACACACTCTCGACCCCCTGACGCGCAGGGCGTCGAACGGTCGGGCCGTTATGGTACAGCCCACCGTAGATGTCCTGGGGGATCTGACCCTCAATGACTCGACATTCCGGAACAGTGGCCTCGAAGGCCATGGGCCAGAACACTCCCCGTTGCTGCATGCTCATCGCTCCTCAGTCATGAATCTACTTTTTGAATCTAGATTTAATTATGCTCCTGGCTGGGATCACGTGTCAACACGACCAGTTCAGAATGAGAGGAGCATGACCTCCGACATATCGGCCGCTCGGGGCATTTCGCGCTTGTAAGGTGGCCTCCGCGAGCTAGGTCGTTAGCGAGCAATTCAGCGCCATCATCGATCGCGCCTCGCCGAACGGCTCTGTCGGCGACGAGGGGCGAGGACTTCAGCCTCTGGATGCCGCCAAGACGGTCCAAGACACCGGAGTCGGCGGGGTATGGTCGGCACAGACGGCCGAATCTGATTGTCAGGTGGCTGCAGAAGCGCCATGCCGGCGGATTCCTCTCAGCGATGGGGCGCTGGAGAAGAGGCTTTGAGGTCCGTCATCGGCTATGCCATTGAATTCGAGCCTCCGGCCCCCGTGCAATCGGATCAACGAGAGTAGGAGGGGCCCTTTCCTCCTTGAACGGCCAGGCATCGGACCCGAGCTGGCTGCTTTCACCTCTCACATGCGCCGTTGAGACAACCTCATGCCAGACGGAGGATAGTCAGACCAAGCATCGGGTACCGCTCGAATGCACGTATTGCACTCCGAAGACCTGCCGAGACAGCACCCGTTGGGGTGGCGCCTCAAATCGCAGCCCGCCTGTCCGCGAAGTCCTCGCGGAACGGCTCATGCTTACAGAGACGGGCAAGGTTGGCGGCCGGCTTCGAATCAGGAGCGAACGACTAGCGCCCCTTGACCGCTGATCCGCCCACCGCGAGTCGTGCCACCCGCTCCCCGAGAACCCGCTGCGACTCGCTCGTCCGCGCCCAGCGGCTCGAGCATCTCGGGTATCTGCGCGTTGAGGATATCTGTGGCGGTTGAAGGTGATTCGACAGATGCCGTCCGTCTGGTCAACCAGCAGTGGGCCGGATGTCAACGTCGTCATAAGGCACCTCCTTGGTCTGGATGGTGGCACCTAGGGTTTGTGCACGCTGAATGACGAGGCGATGTCACGCCCGATGATCTCTTTCATGATCTCGGTCGTACCGCCGTAAATCGTCTGCACGCGCGAGTCGATGAAGGCACGGGCAACGGGATACTCGATCATGTACCCATAGCCGCCATGCAGCTGGACGCATCGGTCAACGATCCGTTTCTGGAGCTCAGTGGTCCACCACTTACCCTTCGCCGCATCCGTGGCCGTCAGGGTCCCAGCGTTCTGGCGGACGGCGAGGCTGTCGACATAGGTTTCCGCGATGTCCAGTTCGGTCGCCATTTCGGCGAGCGCGAACCGTGTGTTCTGGAACTCACCGATCGGCTGACCGAATGCCTTTCGCTCGAAACAGTACGCAGCGGTCAGGTCGAAGATGGCGCGAGCATCCGCGACCGCGCCAAGTGTCGTGCTCAGCCTCTCGCGTGGGAGGTGTCTCTTGAGCTGTGACAACCCGGTCCCGTACGTGCCGAGCAGGTTCTCCAGTGGTAGACGCACATCGTTGAAAAAGAGCTCGCCGGTGTCCTGCGAGTGCAGACCCACCTTCTGCAAGGGCCGACCGCGCTCGAATCCAGGCATGCCGTCCTCGACCACGAACAAACTGAAGCCCAGAGAACCATCGTCTTTCACCGTGCGCGCAGCAACGATGACGATCCCGGCAATCGTGCCGTTCGTAATAAAGGTTTTGCGACCTGATAAGACCCACTCGTCACCGTCTCGGCGCGCCATCGTTGACATCCCCCGCAAATCGCTGCCCGCTTCCGGTTCGGTCATAGCGACGGCTCCGACAATCTCGCCCGCCGCAAGACCAGGCATCCAGCGATCGAGCTGCTCGTCCGTACCGAGGTCCAGCAGGTAGACCAGAACCATGTCGTCCTGGTTCGCCAGGCCGATCGAGAAGGTGGTCGCTCTCGCCAGCGCCATCTCCTCGCTGACCACCATCCGGAAGCGCACATCGGTCTCGCCCGGTCCCCCGAACTTCTCCGGGATCCCCAGTCCGTAGATTCCAGCGTTGATCGCGGCGGTGAACGCTGACAGGTCGATTCCACCCTCCTCCTCCCAACGGGCGTAGTGAGGCGTGACCTCCCGTTTGATGAAAGTCCTTACCGTGTCGCGGTACTGCTCGTGCACGTCCTCGTAGATCGCGCTGCTCATGAGACCGGAGCCATCTGGGGGGTACCCGCAGAACGCTGTGACACGCTGACGCCAGGAAGGATCATCGCGGCGATCGCGTTCCTCAACACTGGCGGGCTGCCGCCGGCCACAATTGTTGCCACGACGTCCCGATGGATGCGCTCGATGGCGTAATTCGTGGTCGCCCCGTAGCCGCCATGGAGCTCCAGCGCCTTCAGCGTGATCTGCGAGGCCACTCTCGCGCCGTAGAGCTTGGCGGCCGTTGTCTCCAACGCCCGCGGGTAGTTACCGTCGATTGCCGAGGCCGCGGCATTTCGCGCCATCAGCCGCAGCGCCTCGAGGTCCGTCCACATGTCGACCAGGGCGTGGTAGACGGCCTGGAACTCGGCCAATGGCCGTCCAAATGCGACTCGTTCGCGGACGAACCTCTCCGCCTCGTCGTATGCGGCACCAGCCATGCCGAGGTTGAACGCACAGTTGTGCAATCGCTCCATGTTGAAGGCAGTCATCAGGTCACCGAAGCTGCCCGGCCCCCGAATGATGTTCTCGACAGGAATCACGACGTTCTCCAGCGTCAGGTCCCCGTGAGGGATACCTCGGCACCCAAGGAATTCGGGGCCGGCCTCGATCGTCACACCAGGCATGTCCTCTTCGACGATGACCGCGCCGATTCCTCGGTGCCCCGGAATGTCATCGAACCGAACGAACACGGCATAGAGCTGGTTTACCGTTGCTCCGGTCACAAAGTTCTTCTTGCCGTTGAGGACCCAATCGTCGCCTCTTCGCTCTGCAGTGGTGACGAGGGAGGTCAAGTCCGACCCAAAATCCGGCTCGGTGAGCGCAATGGCGCACTGCTTTGCTCCGGTGACGAGGTCCGGAAGAAACTTGTCCCGGGTCGTCTGCGACTCGGCCATCATCACCATGCACGGTCCCGGTCCGGCTGTGGCGAACAGCGGCTCCCCGATCGCCCAGAACTGCGAGTTCCTGAACATCGCCTCGACGGTGATCAGATAGTCCATCGCGGTCAGTCCCTGGCCGCCGTACTCGGTAGGCATCGTCAGGCCAAGGAGCCCGTGCGCCCTGACATGCTCCACGACCTCGGAGTACGGCACCTTGTTTGACCGATCCCACTCCGCCGACCTGCCACGAAGGGCGGCTCCAGCGGCCTTCGCACGCTCCTGCAGTTCCAGCTGTTGCGCACTGAGGGTGAAATCCACAGCATTCTCCCGTCCTCATACACTCGACACGAGCGCATGCTTTTGAAGATTGATTCAAAACTGTATACTACATGAAAAGTGGAGGCGCGTCACGGCCTCGAACCGCCCTCAACGATTCCGAAAACGCGTCGAAGAATGACGGTGCGTCGCATAGTCTTCGAGAAGAAGCCGTGACGACTCCCGCGCGATGGTGACGGCATTCCTGAGCCTTTCGCGACCTCAGGCTTTGCTCGTGTTGCGACGCGGCAGACGCCCTCGCGTCGACCTTCTAGGGGGTGCCCTGGATGCGGATTGACCATCACGGGTCACTGCGCGCAGGTCGACGTGTCCACGGTCCGATTCAAAGTTCGGCAAGTCCCACCGACCGCTGCTGTATCAGTCGCCCGTCTCGGCGTTGCCGACGCTCGCGTGAAAATCAAAAGATGCCGGAGTGGTCAGCACGTCCCATCCGCCGCGGCCAGCGGTCTCGCTCCTGATCGCCATTTCGGCGAGCTGCTTTCCCGATCAGCGCATGCAACCGCCCGATCCCGTCCACTCCTATCGAAGTTTCCGGCCAGTGCGTGGTATGTCGTTGACGAAGTCAACCCTCTGAGGCGCCTTCTCGGGCGCAACTCGGTCGCGGGCGTAGTCGATGATATCGTCAGCTAGGTCGGAACATTCGCGGACTTCCGGCTTAACTCTCACAATTGCTTCGAACTGCTGTCCCCGCTTCAGATCGTGGACGCTGATCACCGCAACGTCGTAGATTGCCGGGTGCAACATCAAGACGTCTTCGACCTCCTCCGGGCAGAGGTCGACTCTGCTGGAGGTGATCATGATGCTGTGCGATCGGCCAGGAACAAGTAGCCATCCGTATCAAGGAATCCATGGTCACCCACTGCCGTCCAGGTGGGATGATCGGGATGTCGAACAGCAGCAGTTTTCTCGGGAGCCTTGTGATACTCGAACGGCTGGCCTTCACGTTCGAAATAGACGATGCCAACCTCGCCGGCGGGTAGCTCTGCCCCCCCGTCGTCACAGATATGCAGTGTTCCGAGCGCACTGCGACCTACCGAATTGGGTTTGGTGAGCCATTCGTCCGACGAGATGGTGGTAAAGCCGTTTCCCTCGGTGGGCGAGTAGTACTCGTTCACAATCGGTCCTAGCCAGTCGATCATGGACTTCTTGACGGCGGGAGGACATGGTGCTGCAGCGTGCACGACACTGCGCAGACTGGAGAGGTCGTATTTCGCGCGAATTGCTTCGGGCAGCTGCAGCATGCGCACGAACATAGTCGGCACCATCTGAACGACGGTAACGAAATACTTCTCAATCACCTGCAAAACCTGCTCCGCGTCGAATTTCTCCATCATTACCACTGTGCCGCCGTACGCGTGGACGGCACCGCACCAACGAAGAGGCGCAGCGTGAAAGATCGGGACCGGCGAGAGATACACATCCGAAAAGGTCAATTCATATGCAGAGCCGATGGCGCTCGTGGTGGGATCACCCGGCTGATCGACCTCGATCTGCAGCAGCGGCGATTTCATCCCTATTGGGCGGCCCGTAGTTCCAGAGGAGTAGAGCAGGTCGGAGCCGCGGGGACACTGGACAAGCGGCACACCTGCGTCCGCCCGCATGTCTTCGTAGGACCGATACCCCTCGATCTGACCGCCGAAACAGAAGCGGTCCGTGATCTGCGGAGTGAGCGAGACCAACGCCTCGGCAAGTGCCCAAACACCCGCCGAAACGACGAGAACCTTCGAATCACTGTCGTGAATGATGAAGGCAGCGTCGACGGGTGAGAGATTGCGATCGACAGGTGTCACGTACAGACCGGATCGGAGGGCCGCCCAATATAATTCGAAGCACTCCGGTGCGTTGTCCGACACAAACGCGAGCGCGTCACCCTTGCGAAGGCCTAGGTCGTGGAGGACCCGCGCGAACCTCGCCGAGTTCTCGTTAAGTTCTCGATAGGTCAGAGTGCGCCCCGACTCGCTCATGACTACAGCTGGCCGGTCAGGTGATGTCACAGCATGCACACCAGGAAACATGTCGCTACCTCTCAAGTCGAAATCGACGGTGGGTGACGATCAGCCAGAGAGACTTCTGCGGCCGTTTCGCAACGTAGGGCGCCGTCGGAGATCATCCGGCGAACTTCGAGGGCGCGAACCTTGCCCGAAGCAGTGGTGGGAAGCATGTCGGTGAAGTACCACCGCTGTGGCACCTTGTACTCCGCCAGATGCGCTGCACAGTGCCGTTCCAGATCCTCTCGAAGTGCCTGATGGACGGTCGCCGTGTTGCACACCACCGCCGCTGCGACGATCTCACCGAGTCGCTGATCAGGTATTCCGACGACTGCCACCTGAGCGACAGCGGGGTGACCGCTCAAGCAGTCGGACACTTCGTTCGGAGAGATGTTCTCCCCTCCCCGGATGATCAACTCTTTGAGCCGGCCGGTGATCGTGATCATCCCACGCTCATCCATCGATCCGAGGTCTCCGGTGTGGAGCCATCCATCGAGGTCTACGGTGCGGGCAGTGGCCTCGGGATCTCGAAAGTACCCCAGCATCTGCTGGTAACCACGCGCGCATATTTCTCCGGGGACGCCGACCTCTTTTGTGTGCCCCGTGACCGGATCGGCGATGCGGCATTCGACCTGTGGAAGCGGGCGGCCGACTGTTGTGGTGATGTCCGTCGCGCTGTCGTCGCGTCGCGTCGCGGTCAATGGGGCCGATAGCTCCGTTTGACCATAGACGTTGAGCACCGTGCCGCCGAACAAGTCCCGAGCCTTCTCGATCATCGAGGGGGGTACGCTTGCGGCGCCGACCAGGATGGTGGGAATGGTTTGGGGTGCACTATGACCCGCCTCCGCTGTCTGCACGAGGCCATGCAACATCGCGGGTACCAAGAGAATCGCCGAGACCCTCTCACGTTCGACGACAGCCAGTATCTCCGTCGGATTCCAGCGATCCACGATGACGAGGGTGCAGCCGACCGCGAGCGCCCCGAGGGTCGAGGTAACGCATCCGGCGGTGTGAAACTGCGGGAAAGGCGAGAGGATGACCGAGCCAGGCTCGACACCAGCGGTCAGCAGCGTGATGCGTGCAACGTTGACCATGGATCGGTGTGCGAGCAGAACGCCCTTTTGCTGCCCTGTGGTGCCCGAGGTGTATTGCAGCATGGCGGCAGTGTGGGGATCAACGGACGGCCACGCGAACGCGGGATCGAGCGATTCCGTTGCCCAACGGGCGACGGTATCCAGGGAGTAAGTTGTTCGCACAAGTGGGCAATCGGGCAATATCGCCTCGATGATTGCGCCTAGGTCACGGTCACGGTAGGACGTCGCGAAAAGAAGCATCGTCGCTTCGGAGTTTGCAACTGTGTATCGCAGCTCGTCGACTCCCGCTTGCGGGTTGAGGGCGACCAGGACCCGGCCGGTCATCGCGGCCGCGTACTCGATGAGCGGCCATTCGACGACATTGGGCGCCAGCAACGCGACATGTTCCCCAGGACGGGAGTGTTCGAGGAGAGCAGCGGCGACCGCCCGCGCCTTTTCCAGGACCTGGTGATATGTCAAGCGCTGATTCTCTCCGCGATGATCGTTACCGATCAGAGCCAGACGGTCCCCGAACTGGCCTGCCTGTGCTGTCAGCAGGGTGGCCGAGGTGTGGTCGAGCAAATCGATGCTCTCGTCTCGGGTCCAGTGAGCCTGCCGAAGCGGGGCGCCGATCCCTGCCGACATTATGTCTTCCATTCTCCCAAAGACACCGGCTGCCCGGTCGGTCGTGAGCGGATGATGCGAGACTCGTTCGACCAGGCGCCGGTATCGTGATTCTTCAGTTGATGAATTACGCCGTCGGATTCGTAATGTCGTTCAAGACGTCGGTTCGCGGCCATCCCACTCCCCAGATGTCCGAGGTTCGACCGCCTGATGACAGATTTGGAGCTCCGACCTTCCTACATCAGCCGTCCGCCGCCGACCTCGAGGACTGCGCCCGTCATGAAGCTCGACAGATCCGAGGCGAGGAACAGTGCCGTACCCGCGACCTCATGCGGTTCCCCCGCGCGCTTCATCGGAATCGTCGATTCGAGGTTCGCGAACGCTTCTGCAGACATCGCTGCGGTCATGGGTGTGCGGATGAGTCCGGGCGCGATCGCATTGACACGAACAGCCCTGCTCGCGAGTTCCTTCGCGGATGCTTTCGTCATACCCACGATGCCGGCCTTTGCCGCGCTGTAGTTGGTCTGGCCGAAGTTGCCGCCCTTACCCGACAGGGAAGACATATTGATGATCGAGCCGCGCCCCTGCTCGCGCATGATCGCGCCGGCGGTCTTCACACCGAGCCAGGTGCCGGTCATGTGGACGTTGACGACCAGTTCGAAGTCGCTGAGCGACATCTTCGCCATCCGATTGTCGCGGGTGATACCGGCATTGTTGACCCAGATGTCGAGCGATCCGAACTGTGACACAGCGCTGTCGGCTACCCGTGAAACCGCGTCTTCGTCGGTCACATTGCATGCAAGAGCCACCACATCCCCGCCACCAAGCGATTCCGCGGCGATCTCGGCCTTGGCCTGGTCGAGATCGGCAATGATGACCTTCGCCCCGTGCTTGGACAACGCCGCGGCGATCTCGTAACCAATTCCCTGAGCAGCTCCGGTGACGACGGCCACCTTTCCTGCTACCAAGCCCGGCTCTGTGACAAGCAATTCCGGAGCCAATGCGATTTCAGACATTCGTCAAACCCTTTTCTCATAGCATGCTCTGCCGATTATTACTCGCTGCACTTCATGGTTGGTTCGTAGATGCGTTACATATGGAGATCGCGATAGAACCGCTCGGTCGGGGGCGTCCGAATCTACCCGAGGGCCTTCGTGCCTCCGGTCCGCGATGCCGCGGTTCGTCCGGAACAAGGACTGGAAGGCTAAGTGTCGCCGAATTCCACTGCAAGCTCTACATTCTTTCATTTTCAAACCTTGCCCGCTGTACTCCTCGAGACGGGCACACCGAACAGAGACACGCAATGGATCTACTCGGGACAGCGTCGGCATCCCCTGCTGCGCGGCGAAGCCAATCTACTTGCGTGTGAATGCGCTTACCCTTTTTACCCTTGCTATCTGGGCGAATCCGTCTTGGTCGATGACTCGAATTCTGGCCTACTGAATCGAGTTGTGTGGGGAGGTATCGGACGTGTGTTGACGCTTAATTCCTTCGTAGGGGGGTTCGGGACGCCAGGGGTACCATTCCGGCATGTCGTTGCCCGGGTTGAGGGTCCACACCGGGGTACGCTTGTCCAGGAACGCCTTGACTCCCTCTGCGGCGTCCGGTGCCGATCCGGTGTACGCGATCGCCGCGGACTCGATCTCATGCGCGACCATCGGGTGGTCGGCGCCCATCATCTGCCACAGCAGTTGGCGCGTCAGCGCGACGGATACCGGGGCGGCGCTTCGTGCGATTTCCTGCGCAATCTCGGTGGCGACGGCGAGGACTTCTTCGGCGGGATGGAGGCTGCGCACCAGCCCGGCTTCGAGAGCTTCCTGGGCCAGGAACACTCGCCCGGTCATCGCCCAGTCCAGGGCACGGTTCGGTCCGACGACGCGAGGGAGGAACCAGCTTGCCGCGCCGTCAGGAACGATGCCACGAGCTGTGAATGGGAACCCAATCTTCGCCGAGTCCGCGGCGACCCGGATGTCCATTGGAAGGGTCAGTGACGCACCGAATCCCACTGCCGGCCCGTTGATCGCAGCGATGACGGGCTTGAGGGAGCGGAAGATGCGCAGGTTTACTCGCCCACCGGTATCACGTGGCGGACCTGATTCGCCGTTTGTCCGGGTGAACGAGTCCCCACCGGAGGAGAGGTCCGCCCCAGCGCAGAACGCACGCCCGGATCCTGTCACCACGACGGCGCGCACCGAGTCGTCGGCGTCGGCGGCGTCGAAGGCGTCGATGAGTGCGTCGCACATGGCGGTGGTCACTGCGTTGAGGTTCTCGGGGCGATTGAGTGTCACGAATGCGACGTTGTCGGAGACCTCGTAGAGGATGTCGGGCACGGTCTGTGGTCCTTTTCCGGCTTGTTCAGTGGTTGAGGAGTTCGAGGATCGTGGCGTTGGCCATGCCGCCGCCCTCGCACATCGTTTGGAGCCCGTACCGGATTCCGTTCGCCTTCATGTGGTGGACGAGCGTGGTCATCAAGCGGCCACCAGAGGCGCCGAGCGGATGGCCCAGGGCGATGGCGCCACCATTCGGGTTCAGACGGGTCGGGTCGGCCCCGGTCTCGGCCAGCCAGGCCATCGATACGCTCGCGAACGCCTCGTTGACCTCGAATGCGCCGATGTCGGCGATGCCCAGCCCGGCCTTACCGAGGACCTTCTCCGTCGCCGGAATCGGACCGGTCAGCATGAGCACTGGGTCGACACCGGCCAGCGCGAAGCTGTGCAGTCGTGCGAGCGGCTTCCATCCCAGCTGACGTGCACGTTCACTGGTCGTGATGAGCAGTGCGGAAGCGCCGTCGGAAATCTGCGAGGAGTTCGCGGCCGTGATGACTCCGTCCTCGGAGAATGCCGGCTTGAGCTTTGCCAACGACTCGAGCGAACCGCCGCGCCGCACACCCTCATCGGTGTCGACGACCGATGACGTTCCGTCCTCACCCGTCACCTCGATGGGAGCGATTTCGTTCTTGAAACGGCCTGCATCGATCGCCTCGGCGGTCTTGGCGTGCGACTCGAGTGCATGCTGGTCGAGATCGGTGCGGCTGAAACCCCAGCGGCGGGCGATGGTCTCCGCGCTCACTCCCTGGTTGAACTCGATTCCGTCGTAGCGAGCAAGAGCTTTGGGTCCGTACGGTTCCCCGAATCCTGCCCGCCGCGGTGAACCCATCGGCACGCGACTCATCAGCTCGACACCGCCGGCGACCGCGATGTCGTACTGACCCGACATGACACCTGCGGCGGCGAAGTGGACTGCCTGCTGCGACGAACCACACTGACGGTCGATGGTCACCGCGGGGATGTCCTCCGGCCAGCCGGCTCCGAGCACGGCGAAGCGGCCGAGGTTACCGCTCTGTTCACCCACCTGCGACACGCAGCCCCAGATCACGTCCTCGACCAGGGTGGGATCGAGGTCGTTGCGGGCCGCGAGTGCCTCGAGCACCATGGCGGACAGGTCAACCGGGTGGATGCCGGCCAAGGCGCCGTTGCGCTTCCCTACGGGGCTTCGTACTGCATCGACAATGACGGCGTCTCTCATCGGACTACCTTTCTCGGATTCTGGCTACGGTCGCGACGGCACCCTCTGGCCGTCGTGGGGGGTCGATCGATGTGTGGGTCTTCAGGATCCGGTCCACTTCGGCGTCCGCTTCTCCGCGAACGCCCGGGCACCTTCTTGTGCGTCGGAGGACGCGAAGACAGGACCGGTGATGTCTCGTTGGCGATCGAACTGCTCGGTGGTGGACCAGTCACGCGCCTGCGCGACCACTTGCTTGGTGGCGCGCACGGCGAGCGGACCGTTGGCCACGATCCGTCCGGCCAACTCGAACGCTCCGGCCAGCGCCCCGCCCGGTTCGGTTACCCGATTGATCAGTCCGAGTTCGAGGGCGCGGTCGGCGGTGAGGTGCTCACCGGTCAAGGCGTACTCGAGTGCGACTCGTTCGGGGATCAGCCTGGGAAACCGGAGCAGTCCCCCGGCGGCGGCAACCAGACCCCGTTTGGTTTCTGGCAGGCCGAAGACAGCGGCCGATGAGGCCACGACCAGATCGCAGGCCAGTGTGATTTCGAAGCCGCCTGCCAGGGCATAGCCCTCGACTGCGGCGATCAGGGGCTTCTGTGGGGGGTTCTCGACGAAACCGGCGAAGCCGCCCTGGGGTGTGGCCGGGCGGACTCCTTGTACGAACGCCTTGAGGTCCATTCCTGCGCTGAAAGTGCCGCCGGCTCCGGTGATGATGCCGACGACCAGATCGTCCCGCCGGTCCAGTTCCGCGAGCGCCGACTCGATTCGCTCCGCGACTTCCAGATCGACCGCGTTCCGTGCGCTGGGCCGATTGATGGTAATCACCAGTGCGCCGTCTGTGACTTCGGTGAGCACGACTGGGGCATGCGTCTTTAACTCAACTGCTGTCATCGCGTCCTCCTGTGGCAGTGCCATTTACAAGCCCAGCGACTTGCTGATGATCGTTTTCATGATTTCGCTGGTTCCGCCGTAGATTCGGGTCACCCGGGCGTCGGCGTAGAGACGGGCGATGGGGTACTCGAGCATGTACCCGTATCCGCCGAACAGTTGCAGGCACTTATCGACCACTCTGCCCTGCAGCTCTGTGCAGAAGAGTTTGACCTTGGCCGCGTCGACGGCGCTCAGTTCGCCTTGGTCGTGGTCGTCGAGCGCCCTGTCGACGAGCATCTGCCCCGCCTCTATCTCCGTCGCGCATTCGGCGAGAATGAATTTCGTGTTCTGCATGCTCGACAGCGGCCTGCCGAAGACGTTGCGGTCCTTGACGTAGGTGGTGGTTTCGTTTAAGGCGGCGACTGCGGCAGCCTGTGATCCCACTGCGATCGACAGCCGTTCCTGGGCGAGATTGTGGCCGAGGTAGTCGAACGCACGACCTTCTTCACCCAACAGGTTCGCAGCCGGCACCCGCACGTTGTCGAAGTACAGTTCGACGGTGTCCTGCGCCTTCATCCCCAGCTTGGACAGGGTGCGGACCACACCGAATCCGGGGCTCGAGGTTTCTACGACGAGGATGCTCAGGCCCGCGCGCCGGTTTTCCAGGTCGACCGGTGCCGTCCGTGCGACGATGAGCATCAAGTCTGCGTTGACACCACCGGTGATGAAGGTTTTCGACCCGTTCAGCACGTAGGTGTCACCATCGCGGGTGGCGGTACTGCTGATGCCTGCGAGGTCCGATCCGGTCCCCGGTTCGGTCATTGCGATTGCGGTGATCAGGTCGCCGCTGGCGGCGCCGGGAAGCCATCGTTGCTTTTGTTCCGCAGTGGCGTACTTCAGCAGGTACGGCAGCACGATGTCCATGTGAACTCGCAGCGACCCCAGGCCGAGCTTCGCGCGCAGGGTCTCCTCGGTGAGGACGGCGCTGTACTTGTACGTCTGCTCGCCACTTCCTCCGTACTCCTGCGGGATCTGGATTCCGAGAATGCCGAGCTCGCCAACCTCGTTGTAGAATTCGCGCGGCGGAGCGCCCTGCTCTTCCCACTTCTCGAAGTTGGGTACGACATTCTTGTCGAGGAACCCTCGTACCATCCGCCGGAATGCGTCGTGTTCGTCCGTGAAAACCTTGCGTTTCATCTCGACTTCCTGATCAGTGAAGGGGTAGTCGTGGCCGTGGTGGTCCAGCCTCAGTTATCGCGGTGCCATGCGGTTGGCGCCGTCGAGCCGGAGGGTCTCACCGTTCAGGTAGCCGTTGTCGATGATCGAGCACGCCAGCTTGGCGTACTCGTCCGGTTCACCGAGTCGCGCCGGGTGGGGAACCCCACTTGTAAGGGACTGGCGCACGTCGTCACGCAATCCTGCAAGCATCGGGGTATCCATTAGGCCCGGCGCGATCGTGCACACTCTGATGTTCTTTGTAGCAAGGTCGCGTGCTGCGCAGATCGTCAGGCCTGCGACACCTGCCTTGGATGCGGCGTATCCGGCTTGTCCGATCTGCCCCTCGAAGGCAGCGATGGACGCGGTCCACACCATCACGCCACGCTCGCCGGCGATAAGCTCGTTTCCGGCCATGCTTGCGGCGGCAACACTTGACACGTTGAAAGTCCCGAGGAGGTTGGTGCGCACGATAGTGGCAAACAAGTCACCGTCACCCCGCGAGCCGTCCTTGTTCACAAGCCGGACCGAGCCTCCACGGCCGGCTGTGTGCACGAGCGCTCGGAGCGGTGATCCGAGCGATGCCTCCGCAACGGCATTCTCGACTTCGCCGATGTCAGTCACATCGGCAGGAACGAATCGTGCGCGTTCACCGAGCGATGCCGCGACTTCCTTTCCCTGCGAGGACGGAAGATCAGCGATGACGACCGACGCACCCAGGTCGATCAGTCGGCGAGCTGTTGCGAGCCCCAGTCCGGAGGCTCCGCCCGTCACCAGAGTGGACTTGCCGTTGATATCCATAACTCCCTCACCAAACATGTAGGTGCGACCACTGGCGGCAGCAGTTCAGCCACCCCGTGCCGCGTCGCGGTCGGCGAGAGCGATCGTCGTGCACCGATCCGCTCACATAGATTTTATACTAGATTAAATCTAGCAGGGTCAAGGGGGATTGCCGTGCGGATCGCCAGGACCAACGAGTGTATGGACACAGAGCGGTGACACCCAAGCACTGCTACGCCGTCATTCGCACTACCCGGGCCCAGTATTGGTCCGCAGGACATTCCTACCCACGGTATGCCGTGCACCCCAGACCCATGCTGAGACACTGCCCGGTCCGTTGGCTGCCAAGTGCACACGGAAGTTTTATGCCCACACCGCTTTTTAATGTAGATTCATACTACAATGTGGTAGTCACTGATAGTTTGGTCTACCGCGAGAATTTCGGACGTTGAAGGGGATTGATTCAGGCCGCGATCGTCGGCTGCTGGCAACTGCAGTGGACGTCGTCCGGGTACCGGCAGCTGAGCGCAGAATCCCGGCGCCACGAGTTGTGAACCCTTCGATGCACCTGACGATGTCCTGTCGCGCCCGCTGTTTCGTTGCATAGAACGTGCGGTAGACACATTCGTTCTTTAGCGCTGCGAAGAAACTTTCGGCCATACTGTTGTCCCAGCACACCCCGGTACGCCCCATCGAGGATCGAATTCCCAATCCGGCCACGAGCCACCGAAATGCGCCAGAGGTGTACTGGGCGGCCACGACCGGAGTGAAAGACCGCCCCGGCTCGATCAGGGCCGTCGAGGCCGCGTTCGCCAGCTCGGCTGCGATCAAGTCAGTGCGCATGTGATCGGACGATCGACCACCCGACCACCTTGCGGGAGAAACAGTCGATGACCGCCACAAAGTACTGCAACGACAGTTTGCGATGTCGACGTTTGTAGTGGCTGGCGCGGGCGCCAGTTCGACCAGTGCCAGACATGCACAAGGGCGTGTTCGACCGGACAGGCGACGCGGTTGAACAATCGCCGGATCTCGTTGATTGTCAGAGGTATTAGATCTCGGGCACCGGCTGGAGATCCCGTTTTTGAGCGCCGCGGCGCAGGATCGTCAGGAAGGCGGCCGCGGCCATCGACAAGGTGATGTGCAAGTACCAGGCCGGGGTACCCGCGCACCTGGTAGTGGTCGAGTCCGGTCTCGTTCTTGGTGGTCTGAAAGCACTCCCCGATCGCCCAGCGACTGCCGGCCACCCGGACCAGCTCGGCGGGTTCGGTCTCGGCGTGGCCTTAACAGATGTAGTAGGCCATCTCGTCGGGGTCAGTGATCGACCGGCGGGCCAGCAGCCGGTGACCGCGACCCCGTTCGCCACATCCGGAGTCGCCCGAACCCAGCCGGCGCTTGTAGCCGTTGGGCGCGCTGGCTTCTGGGTCTCGACCACTCCGGCGCCTAGACGGCCGCCCAGTTCGAACTCATCGATGCCGATGGCCATCAACCTGAACCATCCCGTCGGTGGTGAACACGCTCTCCACGCCCTGGCGCGGGGCCGCTGGGCAGGTCCGTTTCCGGTAGAAGCCACCGAACACGTCCTTGGGGATCTCCGCCGATCACCTGGCATTCGGGGACCGTCGCCTCGAACGCCATCGGCCAGAACACACCACGCTGACAGATATGTTTCCCGTCTCCGTAACCAATCCGGTTGATCGGCCACAAGTCCCCAGCAGACGGCCCGGTGGGGGACTCCTCCGCGCGGGGTCAGCTCCAGGGTTGGACTAGGTCAAGCACGAAGGCCATCACGCCGATGCTGATGTAGAAGGCGGTCGGGCAGATTGCGAAGCCGATTGCGAACAACGTCCAGGGCTCGGCTGAGGACCGGCCGGGCAGGCGAGGGCTGTCCTCGGTCACGGCGGCGGACGGGCGCGACCCGGCACCAACCGGAGTGATGACCCGCTGGTCCGCATCGACGACCGCCGGAGGACCGTTCACCGCCATCGTCCCGCGCTCGTGCTGCATCCGCACGATCCCTCGGCCGGTCCAGGCCATCAGCATCAGAATGATGTTGACCCACACCAGGTTGGTGTAAGGGACGCCGAGAACCGTCCACTCCTCCCGGTAGCCATAGCGGTAGATGTCCAACGCGTAAATCGTCAGACCCTCGACACTCACATCGAGCACCGCGAAGAAGACCGGCAGCACGACGTACTGCCAGCGACCCAGTTTTCGGTCGAGCCAGTCACGGTAACGCAGGATCAGCAGGGTGGTGATCCCGAAGAACGTCGCGTACGAGCACGGCGACCACAGCGGCTCGGGCCGACCGGCGAGCGTGAAAAGGTTGATCGACCGAGCATCGTAGGTGAGATTGAGGAACCAATGATCAGTGAAGATCCAGTCCCAGAAGAAAATCGATATACATCCAGCGTAGAGGCCGGCGAGAAATCGGGTTCGACCAAACCGGAACACCAGGTATCCACCGAACACCGTGCCCAGGACTTGGGCGAACTCGTAGAGCCGAAGGACCACCAGCGGCGTCTCAGCCAACATGCGCCCGGACCCCGCTTTCGTAATCAACCGGCTCGATCATGACCCCTCGACCACTCGAACGGACGAGCTTCGCCGTCTCGTCGGCGCCCGCGCGATTGCCTCGATACGCCACGACGACGTCATACGCCCTTGTCGGCGTCGCCGATCGTCTCGACCACGACCACACGCACGTCGTCGCGGAGCCCCTCACAGTCCCAGGAGTAGAAGTTCAGCAGCCGCTGCATGCCTCCGGGCCCGCATCACCCGGCCCTCGAGCCACGTCGGATGCTTCTGATGCCAACTGCGGCACTTCCGGGGCCGGACGGCAAGACTCAGTTTGCGGCGCCACTTCGCGACTACCACGCCCCCTGGAATGGACCTCGACATCAAGAGCGATACCACCAGCGCCGCAGTGTATCCGAATTCGATACAGTACCGGGAGATCTCGGCACCGTCTACCCCGTCGTCCGCCCGCAGCAATGCCCGCGCCTGGACTACCTGTCGGTGCGGCGGCGCGTCGATCCAGCAATCCACCCGAGCTCTGCCCGTTGTTCGCCACTGACCATCAACGTCACGGCAACCATGAACGCAGCATGAAATCGCTTGCTACTTCACAGACGGACCATTGGCTCAAGCAATCGTTTCGATGGACAGGCCGAATCCTGCGGCGCGAAAACTCTCAGACACCCGGTTGTTAAGATTCGGCGTCTGTAGCGCGGGAGATGCTGGCCACGACGCGCGCCTCGTAATCTTTCCGGGTCCCTTCATCGATCTGGGGGCCTAGACGGTCGATCTTCGTAACCCGAAACAGCAACGAACGGAGTGTGTACGGCAACGCTCCGTAGACGTGGGCGGCTATTCCGACTACACCAGGCGAGAAGATTGCGTGGCGCTTTCGCCTCAGGCCTTCGATGATTGCATCGGCGACTTCTTCTGGTGTAACGCCGCGCATCCCGCGCATCTCCTGTAGTCCCGCCGCCAGTTCCGTCTTGACGATGCCGGGGCCCACCGACGACAGATTAATACCACTGCCCGTCAGTTCGAGACGCACGCTATCGGTGAGACCAACGATCGCGTGCTTTGTGCCAACGTATGTGGCGACGCCGGGAGCGGGCAACCACCCACCGGTCGATGCCAGGTTGACAATATGGCCGGCGCCTCGCGGCTTCATGCGTCGTAGGCCTTCCTTCATCCCGATGAGGGTGCCGCGGTAGTTGACGTCGACCAAGCGGTCTGTCATCTCGTCGGTTTCGTCAATAAAGTAGCCCACCGGCATGATGCCAGCGTTGTTGACGAGGATGTCGAGCGGACCGAAGTGCTGTTCGGCGGCATCGAGAACCGAGCGGAACTGCTCGCGGTTGGAAACATCGAGTGACCGACTAATGGCGTTCTTGCCGATGGCGGTAGCGACGGCCGCAGCAGCAGCTCCGTCGAGGTCGGCGACGACGACTCGTACCCCCTCGCGTGCGAGTGCCTCGCACGTCGCCCTTCCAATTCCTCGCCCTCCGCCGGTGACCACGGCGACTTTGCCGCTCAGTACAACTTGGCTCATGAATGTCTCCTCAAGTCCCGCTCCGTTGCTGACTGCGGATCTGCGCTATCTGAACCGCGACCCACGTAAACAATACACCTGACACGCTTTGTATCATAGTAACAATTCGGCTGTCCCCGGCCAGGTCTGTGCATCTGGATGGCTCAGTGGGCACCTGACGTTATGCGGTCAGCCGTGCCGCTTCGGCGCATGACGATGCGTCCGTCCGGTTCACTACTTTCAGTGATTTCAGTGGAATACCATTGCCGAATCAGGCAACGTGCACCTTGATGACGTGCAGTTGCTCCCTGGCGGCCTTCTTGTTCCCAGATGATGCACTGGCAGAGCACACGCTGGACTCCTCGCGACGAGAGGAATTGTCGTCCTCGAACGCGAGTATCAGCGCACTGAATCTCACGGGACAACATCCGAAGTCCCACATGACTGATGTCGACCACCCGTCGTCGGCCAAGGGAATCGGCAACTTTGGTCAGGATCGGGGCCCGAGAATGTCAGATCGTGTTCGGTCCGGATGTGCGACCTTCTCTTCGATCACGCGGCGTTCGGTCCGGCTGAACGATTTCAGGCTTCCGCCCTCGGATAGCGCATCGAATCCCTTGGGGCCGAGAACGTTCTATCTCAGTCTCGACACACCACACCGCAGGCGTGGACACGACCAAAAACGGGGCCCCCGCTTGCCGGTTGACCGTCGATCTGAATACCGTGCAATGAATATGCAGCCGATCTGCCATGCAGTACTGGAACCGGATTACCGCGGAGGCACTGCCGGCGCCGGCGGCGACTCCACAGTTGGCGGGGCAGTCGACGAGGAAGAGGACGGCGGATTGCCAGCACCGCCGAGCGACGCATCATCTCCCCCAATGTCCGAAATCTTCCAATTGTCGCGGCCGTCGACCGTCAACTGATAAGAGGCAGTCGAATCGATTCCGTCGGGCGCCTGACTGTTCGTTGTCAATACCTCTACGAAGGCAGTCACGGTATACGAACCGTTATTCTCGGAAACTACTTTTGCTGCAACCGGTTTCGCTGTAGCCACCCATTGCAACGGCGTGATGATCTGCTCCATCGACGATGCTGCGTGTGTCAGCCGATCCGCCAATTCATCGCTTGTGCCACTGGTTAAGCGCGAACGCCAGGACGCGAGATCGCGAAAATCCATCTGCGCGGCGCCGGTCGAGTAGTCGAGAGCCACCTGCTCTGCATGCGAACGGGCGTCCGCATTGTCACGCACGCTGTTCAGGTCGTCCGTTTTCCCATGGAGTTGCCACCCGAGGATTCCGATCGATCCGATCATTGCAAGGAGTGCGAGGGCGACGATGAACGAGCGGACCCGGATGACTCGGTCGCCGTTTCGCAAGCGGCCTGCAACGGCCCCGGGCTTGTACTGGACATCACCCTCGCAGCTCTCGACGACCGCCGACTCTTCACTTGCCTGCTGTTTAGTTGTTCTAGCTTCAGTTCTACTGATCATGTTCCCAATGCCTTTGAATGTATCGGTTCTCTTGATGGCGTTCCAAGTAGTAACTCGGTGGATGAAACTCAGCCTCCTTCCAACCCACGGAGGTGCAGCGTGAGCGCATCGCCCGCATCTGCCGCAGCGAGCGCATTCGTAAGCAGATCTGACACCGGGATTGTCCGAAGCGACGCTGCTGCAGCAGTCATGCTCGGAAGCAGATCGCCACCGATCACGTGCAGATCCATCGCGTTCTTGTCGAGAAACTCTTGCGATTCAGCGAGAAAGGGCTCCACTCCGTAGGTAACGGAATCCGGGAGGGACGCCAGGCCGACAGCGTCGAAATAGCGGTTGATGACGTTCGCGAACCCTTGGCCGAACTCTACGATGTTGGGCGTTGCTCCGTTGAGCGCGTATGGCACCGGCGCACTTTGTTGGAGTAGCGGTTGTATTACCTGCAACAGCTCGTTGAGATCGCCTCTCCGAGTGATGATCTCGTTTGCCAGAAGTTCACCGACTCTATTTAAATTGTTGAGCACCCTGGCATCTTCGGGCAACGCGACATCAACACTGGCGAAGATTTCCCGTACCCGGTCGGGGTCGACTTGCTCCAACATCAGGGTGAGTCGCTTTGAGAAATCCTGGAGCGAAGTTGGCTGACTTACCCGTGAAGAATCCACTACCGAACGATTCTCGAGGAAGGGGCCTCCCGAAGAACTGCTCTGGATAGCCATGTACCCTTCGCCGAGCGCTGACATGTTGTCAACGCGAAATGTGCTTTCGATCGGAATTTTGTAGTTCCGGTCATAGTTCCACTTGAGTTCAACACCGTTTGCAGACGCGTTCAATGCGGTCACATGTCCGATTTGCACTCCGCGTAGCAGCACTCTGGAACCGACGACCAAACCATTCGTGTCGGTCACCGTCAGGCTGGCCTCGTTAACCTTCTGCAACGGCGAGACGTTCAGCCCGAGATTCCCCAGGTAGGCAAACGATGCCACCGCCATCGCAAGCATCCCCACGACGGAGATGCGCGTCTTTGTGAAGATCATTTCACTGCTCCGAACATGCGCAGAATGTTCTCGACATCAACCAGAACTTGATCTCCGTTCGCTGCCTGGATCGACTTGATATCAACCTGAGGATTCTTTGCGAATGGAAGAAGTGTTGTGCGAATGAAATTGTCCAATTTCTCGCCCGAAGTCGGCCCCTCGTCCCACATATACCGAATAGACTGTCCCGCATCGGCAACAGAATTCAGCATCGGAACCAGCCACATTCCGCCCTCGAAGACACTGCCAATGTTGGGCAGTACGACGCTCAGATGACCGATGAAATTCTGGTTCAAGCTCCGCCAGTAGTACGTGCCTGTGTGATTCTCGTCGCCTTCGAACATGATGGAGAGCGCATCGGACCGGTTATCCACCGCGACGGCTGTCGAATTCATGCCGTCCAGCATCCGATCGATCTCGCTGACGTGGTCCGAGAGGTCGCGCAAATCGACTGCGACTGTCGATGCGATCGCCCTCACATCCTGGACCTGCGGCATCACGTTGTTGAGGCGTTTCATTGTGTCTTGAACCTTCTGGATGCTGCCGCCGTTAACGAAGTAGGCGAGCACCGCCATCGTGTCCTCCAATTGCGGCGGCGATGTGGTCTGTGCGGCAGTAATCAGCATGCCTGGCTTCAAATACTCCGCCTGCGCCAAATTCTGATTTGTTTCGAGTGCGATATACGTATCGCCGAGCAGCGTGTCTTGGCGGATGACCCCGTGTATGTCGGTGGGGATGCGGGCGTCACCTGCCACGTTAACGGTCACCGCAACCACCGCCCCCTGCACATCCACGGCCGTGACCTGTCCGACTCTCAGCCCGTTGAGGGTTACATGCGCGCCGTCGGGAAGGTTGAGCGCACTCGCGAACTGAATCGTGATGGCGTAGCCGTCTCGGACACTGCCTTGCACCGATGGCAGGTCCTTCGGCCCCAGGGAACACGATGTGGTCAACGCGACCACGAAACACATTGAAATGGCGCTGAGACCGAGCTTCCATCGTTTGGCGTGGCTCATCGAACGCCCTCAACTAAGAGTCTGTCGAGATTTCCAGTCAGGACAACCGGTTCACCGGATCCATTGTCGACAGTCATCGGCTGATAGTTCATCGTCGGTCCACCCGGACGGCCGAACTGTTGCTGTAGCACGGTCGTCACCGAAGGGAGGGAATCAAGCAGACTTGCAAGATCTTTGGACCGGGTCGCGGCAAGGTGGATCGCGTCGCTGACCGGCCCATGCATCGTCGGCCACAGCAGATCACCGTAATGATCTTGAATGCTGTACAACACCGCGATTAGGTATCCGGTGCCATCGACCAGCTTCGTGACGCCTGGCCACAGGTCAATTCCCTCGGCAACCACATCCGGCAATTCATTCAGGAGCGAGCTGACAGTCGACCAGTTGTGCAGCGCTTCCTCTGTCAAGGGCGCCATGTTGAGAACGCTCGAACCGATATCGGAGACCAGTTGGTCTGGACTCTCTGCGGCAGCCGATGCGTGCTCCAACATCGCGCGTGCGTTTTCACCCTGCCCCTGTAACTCCGTATCGAGACTTCCGATCGCGTGAGCCAGGCTCTTGTCCCCCTCTGCCGGAGTCATTGCATCTACGAAGTCTGCTGCCGACCCGACAATTTCGGAGATGCTCTTCGGCGTGAAACTGCGATTCATTGGGATACACTCCCCTGGTTCGAGATGCGGGCCGGAATCGTAGTTGCCGACTAGTTCGAGGCTACGGTCAGCCAGCAAGGATTTCGACCGTGTCACAACCTGCACGTCTGCACGATATTCGCGCCCTGGGTCTAGCGAGAAGCTCACGATCACGCGATCACCCGCAGGTTCGACGTTGTCAACTCTTCCCACGCGATAGCCCATCTGGGTCACCGGATTGCCTGGGTACAACCCGAGGGAGTCTGGCATTTCTGCGCAGAATGCCGACGTGCTGTCGTGCGAGTCACCGCCTACCACGTACAGGCTTCCAGCTACTACAAGCGCAATCGCTACAGCGCCGGTCACGGCTACGACGAGCTTCCGATTGATGTGTGACATGTCAGCACGTCCCTCCTGGAACAGGAACACAGACCGTCGAGGCCAATATGGTTCCTCCGCTGATCTGGGCGATTCCCGCCGGCGTCAGCCATGCAGCCAGCCGATCGCGGAGCTGTTGGAGTTGATCGATGGCGGGACCCATGTCCTGCTGGAAGGCACCGATCGAATCGCGCAGTTGCTCGATCTTCGGGCGCATTTCAGGTTCGTGGGCAAGATAGAATTTTTCGAGCGGAATGACACGGTATAATACCTCACCGAGGAGCGTATAGGCCTCGTTGAAGCCGGCGTGCGTATTGTGATAGGTGGACAGTACCAACTCGATTCGGCGGATCAACTCGAATACGAAGTCACGCCGTTGATTAAATTGCTGTAGATATTGTGCCGCCATATTCACAATGTCACGAATCTGCTCACGCTGGTGGTCCATCACAGTCCCGATGCTGTCCATTCCCGAGATGATCGTGGCGATCGAACCCGGATTTCGTTGCAGGGCATCTGCTGTCTGATCGATGTTTGCGTCGATCGTGCCGCCATCCACGCTGTCGGTGACGGTCGGCGCGGCCTGAAGCACATCAGCGATAGAGTACGGGACGTTCACGCGGTCGACTGGTATAACAGCCGAACCAAGGTCGTTGTTGCCCAACGGAAGCACCGAGACCGCATACCCGCCGACCGGAGTCAACATTCGCACGTCAATTCGGGAGTCGGAACCGATGAAGACCTCTCTTTTGATCTCGGCGGTCACCCGGACGAACGAATCCCCGATGGACAGGGCAGTGACCTTACCGACGCTGATGCCGGCAACACGGACGTCGTCACCGATTTCAATTGCTGCAGCGTCTGTCGTTTCGAACGAAATTTGTTTGCGGCCTGGCGGTTGTACGTACACCATTACTGTGATCGTCAACGCGATGACAACCACGACCACGACCGCGACGCCGAGTGTCAGCTCACTGCGATACCCCTGGGTGATCCGCCTCAATCCCCTGACCGCAACGGTCATCGTGCGTTGCATACAACTACCTCGCTGCCATTGAGAAGCACCTGGACTGTCGTCGGCAATGTGGCGACTCCGTTGGTGCAAGATACGTTGGCCGAGGTCGCCGACACCTGCGGTAACTGCAGGCCCGCGATCGACGCGGGGAGCAAGCGCAGTGCATCGGCCGCAGCCGGTAGAGATTCGAACGCGTTTGTCAGCATCTGGTCGACATCCATGTCATGCGTCAGACCGAGTTGCTCGATCAATCGGAATAGCGGCCGCATGAACTGAGGCCCAAACACGGATGTCTTCTGGAACTTGTCGAGCACTGTCATCGCCTCTTCAATCGAATAGTTGAGCGAATCCAGGAAATCCATCACCTGCGGCGAACGGCTGCCCATTGTGTCGGCGATCCGCGCCATGTTCGCGGTCAGCGTCGAGAGGACTTGTTGACGGTCGCGTGCCATCGCGGCGAGTTTGTCCGCGCTTTCGAGCATCGGAGCGAGCCCCCCGCCGTCACCCTGCAATAGCGAAATCGCATTCTCAGTGAAGTCGTTGATCTCGTCGGTGCTCATCGTGGTCAAGACGGGCTGCAAGCCGTTGAACAGCTGCGTGATGTCGAAGGACGGCTTCGTATTGGCTGTGGTGAGATGACCGACCGGCGTTCCCGGATTCTCAGGCACCGTCAGCTCGACGTACCTGGCACCGGTGAGATTCTGATACTTGACCGCGAGCTCCGTTGTGTTCGTGAGTTCGTACGGTTCTTTCAGTGTGAACGCTACCTGGGCGAGGGTGTGACCGTCCTGGCTTGTGAGCTCAACCGAAGTCACCTTGCCGATCTGCACGCCTCTGGTTCTGACGTCACCATTCTCGTGAAGTCCGGATACGTCGGTGAATTGCGCTGTGTAAGCCTGGGTATCACCCTCGACAGGGCTCTTCATCGCGTTGACCACAATGACGAACAACAGTGCAGCGACCACCGCCACCACACCCAATTTGAGCGCCGTAAGCCCGAGTTTCATATGCGGCTTCATCGAGGTACCTCTCCTTGCTGCGCCGCCGTCGCCCCCGCCATCGCACTGAGTGGCGCTGCCAAGGACGGGAGGTCGTCGAGCGCGACGCGAAGGTTGAGGACCCTTTTGTCGCCGTTCGTCGAAAAAACGTTGTTGTACCGATCGATCAGGCTCGCGAGTTTGCCCAGCGCCGTGCCATTGTCGAGAAGGTTCGGCAGTGCGGTGGCGAACGCCCGTGCGATCTCCGTCAGCGGTGTCAACTCTGTCGCGTGTGAAGCCAGCAGAATGCCGGCCGAACCAAACAGCTTTTTCGAGGCCAGGTCAAGTCCTGCGCCACCCCGGTCCATCATCAGATCATTGACACCAAACGAGCCATCCGGCCTCTTGTTGAACTTGGTGTCGAACAGGATGTAGAACGCCTGGATGGTCTGGTCGCTGAAGGCCGGCATCACGTCCAGGATGTCGTTTACCCGAGACAGCAACGCGCTCGGTATCTCCTGCTGCGTTTTCGCCACTTCGTCAGCCAGGACAATGCCGGTCTGGATCAGCGGCGTCACTCCGTCGCTGTACCGGATGACCTTGTTCAAGGTAGTGATCATGCTCGTTGTAAGGGTGCCATCGATAGTGTGTGACCCCTGTTCGAGCAGTGTCGACATCGTGTAGTCACCGACCGTTGTGCGCTGGAGTTCCGCCCCGGAGACCAGGTTGTTACCCCCCTCCTTGGCCACCAAATCGACGGCCGCGACCCCAAAATAGTTGAGCGGACGGAAGTCCAAGTCCATCGAGTCTGTCAACCCCTCGACCTCATCAGGCTTCAGAGACAAGTGGATGCGTACCATGTCTTGATCTGTCTTCTCGACGGACGTCACCTCACCGACTTCGGCACCTCGCAAAATCACCCTGGTGCCTTCGGCCACGCCAGGCCCGACCTGAAGAGTTTCGACTGTGAGGCGCAATCCGTCGGGTTTTGTCAGAAGCGGACGAATCCAGATAGCCGTGACAAGCACGATCGCCACCAGCACGATGGTGAGACCGGCAGCAGTGTTGACCATTCGGGTTTGGTGCTCGTCGGACCCACGGATGAAATCCTGATTCCTCGGTTTGCTCATTGTCTTATCCTTTGAAGGTCAACACCGGGCTCAGACCCCAGAGCGCCACCGTCATGCAGAAGTTCAGTACCACGATTAAGACGAGGCTGGCCCGAATCGCCCTGCCTGATGCCAATCCGACCCCGGCCGGCCCGCCGCTGGCAAAGTATCCGTAGTAGCAATGGATGATTGTAACGACGACGCAGAACGTGATTGTCTTGAGAACCGATGCTCCCAGATCCGGCCAATTTAGGAATTGCGCGAAGTAGTGGTCGTACGTTCCGTGTGGTTGTCCTTCGAAAGTCTTCACGATTACACCGCCGACGAAGAAGCTCACCACCAGCGCCATCAGGTATCCGGGCAAGACCACCAACAGACCTCCAATGAGTCGGGTGCCTACGACGAATGGAATTGATTGCAGGCCCATAGCTTCCGTGGCGTCGATCTCCTCCGAAATTCTCATGGCGCCAATTTCTGCTGTCATGCGGCAGCCGGCCTGTGCGGCAAACCCGATTCCGGTGATAATCGGTGCGATAACGCGAATATTGCCGAACGATCCGATGATGCCTGTGAGGGGACCGAAACCGAGCAGGTCGAGCGCTAGGAACGCCTCGATGGCGACCACAGCGCCGACCGCGACACCGAGAAAGAACATTAGGCTGATTACGCCGCCGTCGACGACCAATGAACCACTGCCCCACGCCATGTCGTTCATGGTCTTCCAGGTGGCCTGACGGTAGTGTTTGACGGTTCGGGGAAGGGAGATGACGACTTTCCACACGAACACCGCCAGCTGGCCGATCTCACCGGCCATGCCTGATATGCCGCGCCCCACCACCCTGAAGGGCCGCAACATGACCGGCGAAACCGGACTGTATTTTGAGGAAGCATTCATTTCATCAGGCCAATCGGGTCGGATAGAACATCAGCTGCAGCTGGCTGACCAACAGATTTGTGATAAAGATGCTGAACACACTAAGCACCACAGACGCGTTGACGGCGTTCGCCACCCCCTTGGGCCCGCCTTTCGCCTCGAGTCCTCGCAGACTGGCTATGGAGACGACGATTGCGGCGAACAGAAACGCTTTCAACACCGAGAACGCTAGATCGGTGGGAGAGGTAAATGCGCCGAACGACTGCCAGAAACTGCCCGGTACGACGTCGGCGACATTCACAGCGATGATGAGGCCGGCAGCGACACCGGTCGAGATGATGATGATGCAAAGGATGGGAGAGATTAGGAGCATCGCCAAAAATCGCGGCATTACCAGACGTTCTACCGGGTCCACGCCCATCACACGCATCGCGTCGATTTCCTCGCGGATTGACCGTGCACCCAAGTCGGATGAGATTGCCGAGGCGGCCGCGCCACTCATGAGCAGACCCGCCGCCATCGGTGCACCCTGGCCGACGACACCGAGTCCGCTTGCCGCGCCCGCGAGCGAACTGGCACCGACCTGATTCATGATGCCACCGACCTGGACCGACACCTCGGCGCCGATCGGGATAGCCATCAGCAACGCGGGCAGCGCCGTCACCTTGAACAGCAGCCACATCTGATCCGCGATCTCATGCACGGGCAGACGCAGCTTGATCGTGTCAACAACGGTATACCGCAGTACTTCGGTAACCAGATGTACCAGCCTGCCCAACGTCTCCAGGCTCCGGACTGGCGCACTTTTGTTAAGGTACCCGGCCGCCCGCTGCGTCCGGGAAGGCCGAGCGTTCGCACCTCTGTGACCGCCCTTGAATGTCCCGTTTGCCGAACCTCGCTGATCATGCTCCAGCGGAACCTCGGTGGTTGCCAGCGTCCCCATCGATCCTCTCCTCGCGTGTAAGCGCACGACAATTCCGTCGCCCTCGAATCGGCGAATTTGGCTCTTGTTTCCCGCCTATGGTTCGACCCATCATCGGCACTTCTGGAAGAGCCGGCGCAGGCTGTTGCCGCCTCCGGCAGGCTCAAAGATTTCGTTCGCCGAGTCAGGCCTGAGTGCCGAGCATCACTTTCGGTTGATACTGTGATACACGCAACGTTCTGCGTATCATGCTAGTCAGAGGTGCCCACTTCTAGCAAGCGAAACCGAGCAATAGATCGCATTTCGTACTTTTAGTCTCCGGCAACGCTGCAAATCGTTAGGGGAGAGAGGATTTGCGAACTGTGACCGAACAACGTCCCCACGCTCCTACGAGCAGTCACGCGCCGGAGAGGCTTTGGACTAGCCGGGTCACGGCTTCAGTACCCGTCGCGACTCCTCAGCTGGCCCCCACGGAGGAGGAATGACCTCAGTATTGAAATCATCGGCAGGAAACAGTGTTTCGTCGAAGCTTTGCTGAATCGCGATCTGCGCGTTCTCCGGCAGGGTGTGCATGATGTGCCGGACGCGTTCCTGACGGCGGGCCACGGCCTGCCGGAACGGCATCCCCGGCGTCGCCTTCATCTGCGGAACGATGCCCTCGACGTCGTCGACACCACCGGCATGATGGCCCGGCATCGACCATCGCCTGCTCCTGCGCCATCTGCGCCTCGTCCTTCTCCTCCGACATCCCGATCGGACCGATCATCGTGCCGTTCAGGAACTGCTTGACCACCGGCTCCTCACTGGTCAGCAACACCTCCCGCGGACCGAACATCACCAGATGCCGACGGAACAACATCCCGATGTTGTCCGGCACCGTCCGCGCCAGATTGATGTTGTGCGACACGATCAGAATCGTCGCATCGATCTCCGCATTGATATCGATCAACGTCTGCGAAATGTAGGTCGTACGCACCGGATCCAGACCCGAGTCCGGCTCGTCCACCAGAATGATCTGCGGATCCAACACCAAGGCGCGGGCCAGGCCCGCACGCTTGCGCATACCACCGGAGATCTCACCCGGGAGCTTGTCCTCGGCCCCGAGCAGACCGACCAGCTCCATCTTCTCCATCACGAGCTTGCGGATCTCGGACTCGGACTTCTTCGTGTGCTCGCGCAAGGGGAACGCCACATTGTCGAACAGGTTCATCGACCCGAACAACGCACCGTCCTGGAACAACACCCCGAACAACTTCCGGATCTCGTACAGCTCCTTGGACGAGCACTCCAGAATGTTGGTGCCATCGATCACGATCGAACCCTGCTCCGGGCGGAGCAAACCGATCAGCGACTTCAAAAACACCGACTTACCCGTACCCGACGGGCCCAGCAACGCGCTGACCTCACCGGCCGGAAGGGTCAACGTCACGTCCTGCCAGATCCTCTGCGAGCCGAACGACTTGGTCAGTCCCTCGACGGATACCTCGACACCCACCATTACCTCCGTATCTTTTCAGACATCCCCGAGCACCAACGCGGACACGTCGACCGGATGGACGCGGCCACAGCACTGTCGCATGTCCTTACAGGGCTCCTTACTGAACCAGCAATGACGGCGTCTCTCATCGGACTACCTTCCTCGGCTTCTGACTACGGTCGCACCGGCGCCCTTAGGTCACCGTGTAAAACACCCGGGCCTTGGACCCGGTCCACTTTGCGGGCACGCTCGGGCGCCTACATACGCGTCGGAGGTCGGCGATACGCCACGATCAGAGTGATCTACCTCGTGAAATAGTCGCCGCCCCATGCTCGAATCGAAATCGCATATGAGCCACGGACGAACGAACATAATTTAGAATAGATTCTACTATGTGTCAACGCTCACATCAGATGAGGGAAGGTGGCCGCGCACCCGGGACCATCGAACCGCGCGAACACGGCAGAAGGATCGTCCTCACTACGGCCCGCCATGTAGCCCTCGGAAAGCTGCGGGAAGTGGACAGAAGGGAGCGGCTACGGCCGCCTCAGACAGTGCTTCCTTGTTCGCGATCTCGCATGGCTTTTTATCTGCCGCATCGTCGTTACGCCAGCTGATGTAGCGGCGAATCATGCTGCTCTGCTCCTTGTGACCGATGCCGATCGAGGCGCAGTTCCCGGCACTGCGGGCCTTCGCCCTCGACGGGCACCTCAAGCCGCCGAGAACCGCTCGAAGTCTCTCGTTCTTCCGGTACCTGCGCAGCCTGTATCCGACGGACGTTCGACTGTCGATCGTGCACAACTACACTTGTCCTCGCCCAAGCCGTTACGCGGCGAACAGGTGCCGCGCCCCATGTAGTCGGGTGTAGGTAGCGCGCGACGTCCTCGCGACTCCCGCCCGAGTGCAGCGTGCTCGCCGCCGCGTTCGGCCCGCTGCCGGCCCGGATGCAGCTGCAGATTGCAGATTCAGCAGCTCGAACTCGTCGAGACAGACCACCTCGGCGACCAAGAACTCGGCGAGCTTGGTCAGGCTCCAGGTCGATACGGCAGATCGTGCTCGGTGGAGGTGGACTTGGCGATCCTCGGAACCGGCATGCCCTGCATGGGCAGTAGGGTATCTGGCTGCGCTGCCAGGTCATACCGACCGGAGGCCGCGACAGATTGTCTGCACCAGTCGATTGCCCCTCGTTATCGTCGAGCGAGTGCACTCGTACTCTGTCACCCGACCAAATTGACCGGTGCCGTGCCCGTTACACCGCAACCGGGCGGCGTGCCGACCCGAACAGTCACAGGTTCCCGGGTAGGGCACTAGCGGAGTTGCGGGGGGTGTCGTCCGCTCGGCCCGAATCGTTCGGGAGCAGAAGCGTCGACTGGCCGCTGCAGCCGCTTTGCGGTGCAGAGGCGTCGTGTGCGACCGACTCGTCCACATCCCGTGCTCGCGATGATGGATCGTGATCGCGTTTGGTCGTCTAGATCTGGCCACACAGGCGGCAGGCTTGTCCGCCAGCCTGGTCTCGGTCACCGGGCCGCGGGTTCCGATTCAGTTCATCTCGGATCTGTCTCGTGTTCGTTGTCCGAGACCGTCGACCAGAATCTCAACGCTAGCTTCTACCTCTTGTGGCCTTCCCTACCCCAGGGACAATAAGGCGCGGTTTTGGGTTCGCTCGCGGCCGCATTATTCTCCTTCCGCGGCGATACCCGATAGGGGCCTGCCTGAAGGCTCTGCCTGGGGAGGAAGGGGACGTGGTGCCCTTTCCGGCAAACACGGATATGCATGCCCCCGGTGACGACGGCAGAGGTAACCTCTCGGCGCGCTCATACACAACCGCTCGGGTTGCGATGGAATCGGAAGATCGACGCCGAGGCTGCTGACCCGTGGCACACATCAACTCGGCGGTGCTCTTCTGATCACGCGGCTGCCAGGGACTCGGCTGACACATCACGTCATCCACCGCCAAAGCGGCCGATCGGGGTGCCTGGCCGACCAGTGCTCCCTTGCGGATGCTCTGCCCCTCAAGGCACTAGGACGCGAACAGACTCTGCAACACACGCAGGCTTGTCCTCACCCTTGATCTCGATGGTGTACTTCACGACCACCCGCGAGCCCTGCCTGGTGTGCTCGAACGACGCAATCTCGCCGCCCACCCGGATCGAGGCCCCCACCCTCACTGGCTGTGGGAAGCGCAACTTGTTCAGCCCGTAGTTGATGACAAGTTTCACGCCATCGACGCGCATCAGGTCGGCACTGAGCCTCGGTAACAGCGAAAGCGTGAGGTAGCCGTGCGCGATCGGGCCACCGAACGGACCCTGCGCCGCCCGCTCGGGGTCGACATGGATCCACTGGTGATCATCGGTGGCGTCGGCGAACGCATTCACGCGGTCCTGCGTGATCTCAAGCCAGTCGCTGTGGCCGAGGTGATCGCCGACGGCGGCCGCGACCTCGTCTATTTTCTGGAATAGGCGCATTGACTCTCCTTGTGTCTGCCTGGTTATGGAGCGGTTATGGCAGCTAGTTCAACTATGGTCGGGCAGCGACGAGCCGGGATGGCCCGCAGTTGACCGCCCGAACACTACTGTCCGCCTCATGAAAGACCCGTCAGACGCTACCGCGAGCACAAAGCGAATACCCGACGCTGATCAGCTGAAAAGCATCTCGTTATTTAATAGTGAATAGAAAGATAGGCGGTCTCCGACTCGACGTCAAGGACGAGTACCTAAGCTGCAGATTGCCCATCAGGGGTCCGGCCCGGCAGGCAGCGTGCGCGTCTTACCCTCAGTCGGCACGCTTTTGTGGCAGCCTGAACTGCCCGGCGCTCGCGCGGCTACCGGGGTCAACCACGCCACGACCTGCACGATCTGGATCGACGGGTTGCGGCCAGGGGCGTCGAATCGCCTTAGACGGCGGGCTTCACCAGCCCACCGTTTGCAGGGTAGCTCGCGAGACGAGGTTTGAGACGATGCATCAACGTCGCGTCATGCGAGTGACACCAGCCCGATGTGCCGATTGCGTCTTGCCGGAACCGTAGGGGATCTGTTCGTCGACAATTGGACTACACTCGGGTGGCATTGGAACTGTCCGCTGATGATATGTCACGTCGCGGTAAAACACGGAAAGTCAAGGCCGCCGACGCATACGACGGCGGCCTGACGCCCTCTCGGGCAACGGAATCGCGGTATCCTCACTGATGGTCCGCACTGTGGAAAGCTTCAACAATACGGTTGCCCTTGAAGGTGGACCTCGGATTTCATGCGGAAATTGACAACGTAGACGACACGATCGGCGAGCAGCAGTCCACCTCCAATTCCTGGCCGCCGACGGCTTGGCAGCAAAAGGAATATCTATCGTAATGGGCGCAACCCCGGAATTTCATTACCGCTGAGACGTATTCACCGCGACCGCATGGACCTCGCAGCACCCCGTTTGATATGACTTGTGCACACACGCGATGGTGATCATGCCCGTCGCACGGGCAGATTGGGCGGGTACGGGACAGTGCAGAGAATTGTGATCGTCGGAGCGGGCCTGGCAGGTCTGCGCACAGCCGAGGAACTCCGACGGGCCGGATACGAAGGTGACCTGGTTCTTCTCGGCGGGGAACCGCACCTTCCCTACGACCGCCCACCGCTGTCGAAGGAAGTGATGCGCGGGGAGAAGAGCGACACCACCCTCAAGCCGCGTGAGTTCTTCGACGAGAAGAACATCCAGTTGCGTCTGGGGGTCGAGGCGGCCTCGGTGGACACCGGATCCCGCATCCTGAGACTCGCCGACGGCACCGAACTCGGCTACGACGAACTGGTGATCGCCACCGGCCTCGTGCCGCGGCGGATCCCGGGTCTGCCCGACCTCGCGGGCGTCCACGTTCTCCGGTCCATCGACGAAAGCCTGGCGTTGCGCGCGGACCTCGCCGCGGGCAAGCGGGCACTGATCGTCGGCGCGGGCTTCATCGGCTGCGAGCTGGCGGCGAGCATGCGGGCCGGTGGTCTCGACGTGGTGCTGGTGGAGCCGCAGCCGACGCCGCTCGCGTCCGTGCTCGGCGAGAAGATCGGCGGACTCGTCGCCCGGCTGCACACCGGCGAGGAGGTCGACCTGCGTGCCGGTGTCGGGCTCACCTCGCTGGTGGGCACCGACCGCGTCACCGGAGCCGTCCTCGGCGACGGAAGCGAGGTGGACGTCGACGTCGTGGCGATCGGAGTCGGCTCGGTGCCGGTCACCGCGTGGCTCGACGGCTCGGGTGTCGAACTGGACAACGGTGTGGTGTGCGACGGCGTGGGACGCACGGCGGTCCCGCACGTGTGGGCGGTCGGCGACGTGGCCGCGTGGCAGCTGCAGGTGGGCGGTCGAAAACGCGTCGAGCACTGGAGCAACGCCGGTGAGCAGGCCAAGATCCTCGCCGGGGCGGTGACCGGGACCGGCGACGAGAACGCCGCCGCGCAGGTGCCGTACTTCTGGAGCGACCAGTACGACATCAAGATCCAGGCGCTGGGCACAGTGGCGGCCACCGACGAGGTGCACGTGATCAAGGACGACGGCCGCAAGTTCCTCGCCTACTACGAACGGGACGGCATCCTGGCCGGTGTCGTCGGTGCCGGCATGGCGGGCGGCGTCATGAAGATGCGGGCCAAGATCGCGGCGGGAACTCCGATCGGCGAGGTGCTCGAGGCCGCGTCAGGGACCTGCTGATCGGGGTTCTCCCCATCTTCGAGGGCATTGTCACGTTAACGGTAGTGGGGTCCGGCTAGCAGGATCGGCTTGGTGAACACCGCAGCGCCGTCGTACAAGCGTCACCGCTTCCCGGTCGACATCATCCGGCGCTGTGTGTGGTTGTACTTCCGCTTCAGCCTCAGCTTCCGCGATGTGGAGGAGATGATGCTCGAACGCGGTGTCGTGGTGTCCTACAAGATGATCCGGCGCTGGTGCGCGAAGTTCGGGCAGGACTGGGCGAGCCAGCTGCGGCACCGCCGGGCACGACCGGGCGATAAGTGGCACCTCGACGAGGTCTTTATGAGGATCGATGGCGAACAACGCTACTTGTGGCGGGCGGTCGACCAGCACGGCAACGTGCTCGACGTGCTGGTGCAGTCCCGCCGCAATGCCAAGGCTGCCAAACGATTCTTCCGCAAGCTGCTCAAGGGCCTGCGATACGTGTCGCGGGTGCTTGTCACCGACAAGCTGGCCAGTTACACCGTCGCGCATCGCGACCTGCTCGGCTCCGTCGAGCATCGACGATCCAAGCACCTGAACAATCGAGCCGAGAACTCGCATCAGCCGACCCGGCAGCGCGAGCGGGCGATGAAACGCTTCAAATCCAATGCGGCACGCGCAGCGATTTCTGTCTGCGTTCTCGTCGATCTCACCACACTTCCGGCCACACCGACACCGATTGTCGGCGGGTGAGTACCGGCAGGTGATGGCCGACCGGTTCACGATCTGGCGTGAGATCACCGACACCGCGATCGCCGCCTGAACCACCCACAGCAACATCCGACTCGGACAATGCCGCACCCGAATCCGATGCCCTGCAGAACCTCTCAGTTAACGTGACAATGCCGTCAAGCCCCAGCCGGTGCATGTGCGGCCGCACCACTTTGAGACGCCGCACTCATACCTCGACCGGCTGTGCGCGGTGAACGTGATCGATCGTCGGCTGGTGAACTCGCTGATCCGCAAGCGCCGCAGCGAAACCAGGCGTCCTCACCAAGTGGCGCTGATGGTCCACGAACTCGGCGGACCGCACGCCACCCACTTCGCGCGCTCCTATCTCCGGGCCACCCGCACCCGGCCGGACGACGCCGACACCCTCCTCGCCGAGACCTACCGCACACACATCACCGGCGTCCGCCACGCCTGCACCCACTGCGCCGCAGGGTATTCGGTGCCCACGTTCGACCACCACCAGTTCACGATCTGCCTCAAGCACGGACGCTGGCTCGCCCCCGACCACGGTCACGAGCACCAGCGGCAGATACCCGACCCAAGCGAGTGGGTGCGGGCGGAGCGCCCATACCGGCGTGCCGTCACCACCGGCATGCTCACCCGGCACCTCGTCGACGCCACCTGGCGGATCCTCCGCGACCAGGCCACGGTCCTCGGTCCACCCTCATGGACAAGACGTCTCCGCTCCGCCGAAGCCCGACCCGGGTTCGTGGACGGGTGGACGGGTGGACGACCGGCTCGCGCTCTACCCGCAGACCAGTCGGGTGCTGCACCTGCTGTCCAAGCCCCGCGCCTGCGAGGCCATCGACACTCTGTTCCGCAGCCCCGAGCACCTCCGCGCGCACCTGCGCCACGAACTCGACTGGGTCACCGTGCGCAGTGGGTGCTGGTCGAAGCCCTCACCGTCGAGGTGATCCGTTCCCGAAGCGCGCGCCTACACGAGCTCGGAGCACTGCTCCGCCCGCACCGGGACAAGCAGTTAGGCCGTCACCTCTGACCCGCGACATCCTGATCCGAGTCCTCGACGCCCGCAAGCAACCGCTCGACCCACCGAGACCTGGCGTTGACGTCGCGGGCAGACAGGGATCGCATGCGGTCTCGGGGCCACTTCTCCGCCTCCTTCGGGTGCGTGGTCGCCAGGTCATTGACTCCGGGTCGCGTCCGCTCGCCCGTGCACACCGGACAGCCCGCACCATTGCGCACCCTCCGCGACGGCGACTCCTGCCACGAGTGCCCACACGGCCCGAGCCACCTCGGCATGCAACATGAACTCGACGCCGCCGTGGTGTTCCTTGCCGCCCCGCCTCCTCCTACAGCACCGGCACCACGCTCCGTGGACGGTGGCATGTCCGGACACTGAGCTCAGCCAGTTCGCCTCCCCGCTCACCCGGACCGCACTCGGCGGCGGCTGAGCCAGACAACATCGAGGCCGACGCACGTCGCCCGGCCTCCCACACGCCCGCGGTGCGACACACCACCGCAGTGCCGGATCGAATAGAGACCAGCCCATGAAGACGATGATGCTTCCCGCGACCGGCACGGAACCCGCGCTCGAAATCGTGCACGCCCCCGCGACCGGTGTCGCCGACCGTTCACCGCTGCTCTTCGTGCATGGCCTCGGACACGGCGCATGGTGCTGGCACAACTGGCTGGAAGCAGCAGCCGCCGCCGGTCACCAGGCCTACGCGCTCTCCTTCCGAGGCCACGGTGGTAGCGAAGGCAGCGTCGCCGGGGCGCGGCTGCGCGATTATGTCGCTGACACGGTCCGCGCCGCGACGTCGATCGCGGACGGGAAGGGCGTTTTCATCGGACATTCGCTCGGCGGTCTCATCGTCCAGCACGCCCTGCCCGTGATCAAGCCCGCGGCCGCGGTCCTGCTCGCGAGCATCTCAGCCCACCCCGCCATTGGAACGGCCATATCCGTGGTACGAAACGAAACGATCCGATCCAGGGACTGCGCCTCGTCGCAGGCCTTCCCCTCCATCTGGGCCCCGACATGCTCTTCACCGGACTGGACGCGGCGTCAGCAGCAGCAGCCATGGTGCGGATGACCCCGGAATCGGCGCTGGTGCAGTACCAGCTCCTGGCACGCACCCCGGCGCCGCTGCCGTCGCCGTCCATCCCGGTGCTGTCGGTTGCGACCACCGATGACCGTGTCGTCCCGATCCGCGCCGCGCGGGCGACCGCCCGCCGGTACGGTGCCACCATCCGCGAGCTGGAAGGGATCGGCCACGACATGATGCTCGACGCCGGCTGGCAGACAGCGTGGGACGTCGTCGATCAATGGCTGCACTCGCAGGCAGTGGCCCCTACTTAGATAAGAGGTCTGTGTCACTGGCACCGGTGAACCAGAAGCGGCGAAGCACGCCGCTCTGCAGGCGCTCCGGCCCGGAGGAGATTTCAAGGACAGCATCTGCACCACGCTGACGATCGAACTACTGCCCTGGATCGCCACCTCGGCGGAGGATTTTCATACCGCCGCCGCCCTCTCGGGTGCCGCGGCCGCAGTCTGGGCGTGGCTGGGTACCGACGTCGAGGCGTTCGGCCCGCACCTTCAGCAAGATTCGATCTACTCAGCGCAGACCGCGGCAGAGGCCCTCGGAGAGAAGGAAGTCGCGGCCGTAGCCCGACGGAACCCAACGATGACACTCGATGCGGCCGTCGCACCAGCACTCGGCGGGGAAGGTCGGTCCGAACGCCCCAGCGCACCCGCAGGATCACTCCTGACGAAGCGAGAAAATGAGATCGCGAACCTAGTGGCAGAAGGATTGAGCAACCGTGCCATTGCCGAATTCCTGGTGCTGTTTCCACGCACCATCGACGGCCACGTCGAACGCATCCTCACCAAACTCGAATTCACATCACGCACCCAAATCGCCTCAGGGGCCGCATCCCAGAAGAGATAACGCTCATCTGTTTCGCACTAGTGGGCACTGTCACGTTGATCGAAAGAATAGGCGGCGAGAGTGTGATTACCCGCGGATGGGTTTCGGGAGCTGCGCCGCGCGGGGGTTACGGAAGGAGCCCGAGTCGGCGGGCGCGAGACACCGCCTCGACCCGGGAGCGGGCATCCAGCTTGCCCATCGCTTCACGCAGATAGTGCTTCACTGTCTCGGGTTTGATCGACAGTCGTTGCGCGACTGCGGCATTGGTACAGCTGTGCGCAACATAGGCGAGGACGTCGACCTCACGACCGGACAATGCGATATCGGTGGCGGGAAGGTCGCCGCCACGGGATAGAACGGCGAGTTTGTCTGCGAGACCGTGCAGAGTTGTCGCGAGTGCTGAGTCCGGGGCGGTGCGCATCAGTGCCCGCAGGTCGGAGTGGATCTCGCGGATACCTTCGGTCAGCGCCGTTGCTGTGGGTGCCTGCCCACCATCGACAAGTGTGTCGATCAACTCGACCCGTCGGTCGACTTCGTCTCGAATTTTGATTTCGGTGGCGAGTCGGTCACCGGCTCGGGTCAGTATGTCGAGAATTCGACCCCCGCTCGGGGTGGCCTGACGAAGTGCGGCGTACATGATGGCGCGCGCTC
>RRBB01000779.1:0-712 GCA_006543605.1 Rhodococcus sp. WS4 | reverse complement strand
CCCGGTGCCCGGCGACCGCTTCGCCGGGCTCACCGCACTACACACCCGCAAACAGGTCTACGGCCTCGACCAGCGGGTGATCCTCACCCACAGCCCGACCCTGCACGACGCCCAGGACCGGGGCCTGACGCAAACCCTGGCCGCCGCCGGGCGCAAACTCGACGAACTCGCCGCCACCCTCGCCCGCGGACACAGCCGCCGCGACCGCAACCAGGTCGAAGCCGCGATCACACACATCTGCTCCGACACCTGGGTCGCGCAGATCCTCACCTGGCAACTGGACGGGGACACCCCGGCCGAGTTCCGGCTCACCTGGGCCGTCGACACCGACGCCCGAAACAAGTTGACGCAGAGAATCTTCGGTAAACGGATCCTGATCACCGACCGTCAGGACTGGACCATCGCCGAGGTGATCGACGGCTACCGCTCCCAATCCGACGCCGAATTCGGATTCCGGCAACTCAAGGACCCCCACGAGGTGTCCTTCTCCCCGATGCACCACTTCACCGACCACACCATCACCGTGCACACCTTCACCTGCGTGCTGGCCCTGCAGATCGCCCACCTGATGCGCCGCGAAGCCGACACCCACGGCCACCACCTGTCGGTGCGCCAACTCCTCGCCGCCCTGGCCGGGATCGAGGAGACCGTCCTGATCTACCCCTCCACCGGCGGCCGCCCCAAGGCCCGGCGCATGCTCACCGAAACCACC
>RRBB01000778.1:0-714 GCA_006543605.1 Rhodococcus sp. WS4 | reverse complement strand
GGCCATGTCGTTGTGAGTGTCGATGCTCGGCACGATGACGGACCGATACGGGCATGACAGAGCCCGGCGGGCCGGACGCGTCAGCCGCTGCGCGGCGGGGACAGCAGACGCCCCTGGGTGTAGATGCCGATCAGATCCCACGGCGGGTCGGTGAACCCGAAACGGCGACGATCTTCGACGGCGGCGGCGGACAGGATGCACAGGGTATGCAACAGCAGGTTCCCGGCGTACCGGATGGCGGAGAACACCTCGCTGGCGATCTGAATCAGCCGCCGATTACCCTGGTGGCACATCCACTGCACATGCTCATCGGTGGCGCGGCGCAGCCAGCGGCGCACCGTCGACTCCGGGCGGTCCATCCGCTCGGCGATACGCCGGAATCCCATGCCTTTTGCTTTGTGGGCCAACGCATTTCCGATGACTTCGGTGGTGTCGGCGCGACGGGTCTGCAGGGCAGTGGGCAACAGGATATGGGTGGCGCCGCAGTCGCGGCAGCGGACCCGCTGCGGGCGCACGGTCACGGTGGCCGTGCCCAGCGAGCGGACGGTGCGCACCCGCCCGTACCCCCACCGGGCCACCCGACCCTGGCAGGACGGGCACCGCATGGCGCCGGCGTCGAGGTAGGTGTCGGCCTCCTCGGGCCGGCGAACGACGATCACAGTCGATAGCTCCGCTCATGGTTGGTTCAGTCTTGACTACCACACCGGATCGCAC
>RRBB01000777.1:0-716 GCA_006543605.1 Rhodococcus sp. WS4 | reverse complement strand
GAGGACATCTCCGCGCCGCGCTGCTTCGAGATCGAGAAGCGGGTCATCGAGGCCCTGGACTGCCCGGTCATGCACGACGACCAGCACGGCACCGCCATCGTCGTCCTGGCCGCGCTCAAGGGTGCGGTCAAGGTCCAGGACCGCGACATCCACGAGTTGCGGGTGGTCATCTCCGGTGCCGGCGCCGCCGGTGTCGCCTGCGCGAACATCCTGCTCGCCGCCGGTATCGCCGACGTGACCGTCCTCGACTCCAAGGGCATCGTCTCGGCCGACCGCAAGGACCTGAACGAGGTCAAGGTCGACCTGGCCGCCCGCACCAACCCGGCCGGCCGCCGCGGTGGCATCGTCGAAGCCCTCGACGGTGCGGACGTGTTCCTCGGGGTGTCCGCGGGCACCGTCCCGGAGGAGCTGATCGCGACCATGGCGGCGGATTCGATCGTGTTCGCGTTGTCGAACCCGGACCCGGAGATCCACCCCGATGTCGCCCGCAAGCATGCGGCGATCGTGGCCACCGGACGCTCGGATTTCCCGAACCAGATCAACAATGTGCTGGCCTTCCCCGGTGTGTTCCGCGGTGCGCTCGACGCCGGTGCCCGCCGGATCACCGAAGGTATGAAGCTTGCCGCCGCCGAGGCAATCCTCTCGGTCGTCGGTGACGAGTTGGCTGTAGACAAGATCGTTCCCAGCCCGCTCGATCCTCGCGTCGCCCCCGCTGT
>RRBB01000776.1:0-718 GCA_006543605.1 Rhodococcus sp. WS4 | reverse complement strand
GATGCCGTGCTCGGTGAGCACGGCACAGATCGGGTCGACCCCGAATTGGGAACGGTAGGCGTCGATGTAGTCGACGATCACCGCAGTCGGCGGTCGACCTCCGCCGCCGCGAAAAACGCGCTCGCGGCTTTGAGAATCTCGTTGGCCCTACGCAATTCGGCGTTTTCCTTCCGCAGCGCCTTCAGCTCGGCGGCGCTGGCGGCGGCCGAGGACTCGGGGGCGGTGCCGGTGTCGGAAACCTCACGGTCGATCCAGTTCCGGAGCGTATCGGGGTTGACGTCGATCAGCGCTCCGATGTGGCGGCGGGCTGCGACCTTCGTGTCGCCGTGCTCGTTGATCCGATCCCGGTACATCCGCACTGCCCGCTCACGGGTCTCGGTGTCGTACTTCCTCGGTGCTGGCATGACTTCATTCTCCTGGTTCAATCAGGAGTCTCCACCCGACCCAGGACAGTTCACTTCCATGAGAAACCGCACATGATCGCTCCGTTGGCGTCGGTACAACCCCCGCTGCGCGGACGTTGTGAACCCGGCTCGCGAACGGCCTCGGAAAGTGGCAGGCAGTAGCGGGCATGGCGCAGGGAACAGTGATGTGGGTCAACAGTGAGAAGGGTTTCGGATTCATCGCACCGGACGACGGCAGCGGTGATGTGTTCGTCCACTGTTCCCGACGGATACCGGCGGGTTTCCGGGCCGCCTGCCGGTGCCCGAAGGCGCCC
>RRBB01000775.1:0-718 GCA_006543605.1 Rhodococcus sp. WS4 | reverse complement strand
GTCATCATGGATGCCTTATAGCGGTAACCTTACAGAAGTATCTTGGTCGTATATGACCACTGAACGGTTACCGTCAGTATTGTTAGTTGTTAGTCGTTTTGTGCGGCCGATCCCGAGTTCCTCTTGCAGAAGTATCCTGGCGAGCCGTTATCTTAAGCACAAGCGTGCCTGGCCCGGCCAGTCACACCTATTGATAGAAGTAGGTAGCCTACCGGCAACGAACTGCTATGATCCCTCGGCGATCTTCAGACATAACGATAAAGACCAGGAGTGATGTATTGCCTTTCTCCGGCGCCTCTTCCCGCTGGCTGCAGCGGTACGCCCCGGCCCTTCTGGCTGTTGCCCTGATCATCGCCATGAGCATCAGCCTCGCCTGGCAGGCGGCCGGCTGGTTGCGCCTGCAACGCAGCCCGGTAGCCGTCGCCGCCTCGCCGGTCAGCCACGAGTCGATCCGCAGCGATCCGACCCGCCTGGCGCGCCTCTTCGGCACCAGCGCCCAGGACCCCAACGCCCCGCCACCGGCCACCAACCTCGACCTGGTGCTCAAGGGCAGCTTCGTCCAGAGCGATCCCAAGCTGTCCAGCGCGATCATCCAGCGCCAGGGCGACAAGCCGCACCGCTACGCGGTCGGCGGCGAGATCAGCGACGGCGTGAAGCTGCACGCGGTCTACCGCGACCGCGTCGAACTGCAGCGCGGCGGGCGCCTGGAAAGCCTGCC
>RRBB01000774.1:0-719 GCA_006543605.1 Rhodococcus sp. WS4 | reverse complement strand
ACGGGCCTTCAACAAGGCGAAACAGTGGCGTGCGGTGGCCACCCGCTACGACAAACTCGCCCTCACCTACCGCGCCGGATTCCTGCTCGCCGGCATCGTCGAGTGGCTCAAACTATTAGGAGACATGTCCTAGTACCTCGACTTTCGCAGTTATGCGGCGGCTGCGGCGCAGGCCAGTTCGTAGTCGCGGATTATGTTGGGGTCGAGCTGATCCGGGGTAGTTGCGGAAAACCGGGCGGCGATGAGGGTGCGGCGGAGCTTGGCGAGCATGTCTTCGAAGGCGGGTTCGGACTTGCCGGGATACCAGGGCTCGGCGGCGAGGCGAGCGGTCAGGTCATCGGGGTGGTAGCCGTGAGTGGCGTACCAGACGATGACGAGGGTCTGCACGAGGAACCCGAACGGCACGGTGCGTTCGACCGCGCGTTGGACCCGATTGCGGGCCTGCCCGACGCCGAGTAGTTGTTTGCCGGTGGCATTGGCCGGTTCGATGCTCCACCGGTCGGCGTAGCGTTCCACGATGCGCTCGGCGGCGGTGACGATGTCGGTGGTGAACAGGGCGAGGTCGTAGCCGGTGCTGGAGTCGGGTTCGCGGACGAGCACCAGCCGGCCGGCTGCGTCGCCGAACGCGCCGTACCACAGGCAGTCGGTCATCGCGACCGCGACGGTGTCGGTGCGGCCGTACCGGTGCACGGTGACGGTACGCCAGCTCGCGGTCGCGG
>RRBB01000773.1:0-719 GCA_006543605.1 Rhodococcus sp. WS4 | reverse complement strand
GTGGGGAGACAGAGCGGGATCTTCGGGGTTGTGGGTGTGGTCGTCGGGCTGGTGGTGGTGTTCGCCGCGCTTACGTCGCAGCCGTACACCCTGGCGACGTCGTTCCAGCCGGGTTTGACTGAGCCATGGATTGTGGTGGCGATCGTGCTCGTCGGGGCCACGGTGGCCGGGTCCTGTTGCGGGGTGGTGCTGTGGCTGTCCGGGTGGCGGGTGGTGCGGGACGCGGCGAGTGCGGTCGAACGCCGCCGTCGGCGGACCTTCCTGCTGGGCCGGACCGTCGCCGCGGCCCTGGGCGGTGTCATCGTGGGGTTGTTGCCGATGCTGGTGTTGCTGTATGTCGTGTTCACGGCCATGGTGGGCATCGCGGTGGAGTGGGTCTCGGTGTTGGTGCTCTACGCCGGCAGCGCGGTGCTGGCGTACGGGTGCGCCCTGCTTGCTGTGTGGTGGGTGTTGGCCGCGGCGGCCGATGATCGGCGCGCGGGGACCGTGCGGATGCTGGCGGTGGTGCTGCCGGTCGGTGCGTTGACGGCGACGGCCGCGGGTGTGGGCGCCGCTGGGATGTTCGGGTATTCCACGGTCCCTGCGACGTTCGTGTGCGTCGTCACGGTGGTGGCCGCCGTGCTGACGGCCACCGTGGCGTTGGCTCGGGTGCTGACCCGGGCTCCGGCCGCAGGTACCGGCACCGGGTGACCGCGCCCGCCCAACACACAGAGCAACCC
>RRBB01000772.1:0-723 GCA_006543605.1 Rhodococcus sp. WS4 | reverse complement strand
CGGTGTGGGTGAGAGCGTCGACGGCTTTGCGGCGGGCCGATTGCGCGGCCCGATTGTTGTTGACGCGCCCGTGCCCGCGGGTTTCGAGGGTGGTGAGGTCTTCCACCGCGATCACCGTCGCGCCCGCTGCGGCAGCGAGGTCGGTCACCTGGCAGCCGAAGTGAAACGCCAGTTCCCGGTTGATCTTTGCCCGTTTGATGCCGACAGCGGTGCGGTGCGCGTCGAGGACGGTGATCTTCGCGTCGAGTTGTGCTCGGACCTCGGGGGGTGCGGTCGCGGCGAGCCGGCGCAGGCGAGCGGCTTTGCGGTGCAGCAGTTGCCCTTCGGTTTGCAGGCGGGCCAGCTTGATCCCGAGGCCGCGGTCGTCGTAGATCCAGCCCTGGTAGTCCGAGGACAACCCGTCAACGCCCTGTGCCGCGATGGCGGCGGCACCCATAGTCGACGGAGACCAGTCGACCCCGACCGCGACGGAGGCCGATTCCAGGTCGGCTGCCGGGACGAGCTCGGTCGCGGCGCACCGCCAGAGCAGGCCCCGGTGGTCGAGGACCAGGGTCGGCAGATGCCAGGCGGTGATCGTCCGGTCGTGCAGGTGCGCCGGGATGGTCGCGGTCAGCCGGACACTGCGCCACTGCGCCCGCCCCGCCGGGCCGGGGCAGGTGGGCAGCTTCACCGTCAACACCAGCTCGTGACCGGTGACGGCAAGCTGTGCG
This sequence comes from Rhodococcus sp. WS4, assembly GCA_006543605.1. Taxonomy (GTDB): domain Bacteria; phylum Actinomycetota; class Actinomycetes; order Mycobacteriales; family Mycobacteriaceae; genus Rhodococcus_F. The sequence continues at coordinate 13 of RRBB01000772.1, read as the reverse complement.
AGTTGTCGATCCG
>RRBB01000771.1:0-726 GCA_006543605.1 Rhodococcus sp. WS4 | reverse complement strand
GCTGCGCGGCGAGGCTGGCGCCGCGGGCTTCGAGCACGCATCGCAGATCGAACACTTCATCGATGTCGGATTGGGTCCATTGCGCGACGAAGGCGCCCCGGTTCGGCTCCGTCTGGATGAGTCCTTCTTCGCTGAGCCGGCGCAGGGCAGAACGGACCGGTGTACGACTGACGTCGAGTTCCTCGCAGAGTTGCCCCTCGGTGAGGTGAGTACCTGGTCCGTAGTGGCCGGCCATGATTCGGCTTCGAACCAGCTCGTAGACGGCCGAACTTGTTCGCGCCATCGGGTACTCCTTCTCGATATCCGACTCCGAACTGCGCAGCGCGAGTTGCGCGGCGGTGCGGGTGTCACCTACTGAACACCTAACGAATTGTACTCGAAATGCATTTTTTCGTGCTGGAGGGCGGCAACCCCGCCAAACACGTTCCGGGACGGCACCGTGTGGGTGTCGTCCCGGAATCATCGATGTGTCGGCGGGTGAGCCGTGGGCGGCTAGGACACTTCCTCGACCTGCTTGCTCGATTCGGGTAACTCGGCTTTGGCCAGTGTCCGAGCGTTGGCCTCCGCTTCGCGGACGAACCGGAGGCGGGTCACCAGCGCGGCGGCGATGACCAGTGTGATGCTGACCGCGGTGAGGCCCCAGTAGATGCTTCCGGTGGCGGTTTCGAGGGCGCCGAAGCCGAAGGGGCCGACGAAGCCGCCGAGGTTGGCGAGGGAGTTGATCGA
>RRBB01000770.1:0-733 GCA_006543605.1 Rhodococcus sp. WS4 | reverse complement strand
TTGATAATTGAGAACGTCCAAAAAGTTGAGAATTTTCGGCGTTCCATTGAATACTTCGGTGTCGTTGAGAAGAAGTCTAACATACTCTTCCTTTCTAATGACGGATTTGATGTCGTGAACTTCTAATGATAAATACTGTAGGGCCATGGTCCTATACTTGATGAATTCAAAGAATGTCTCGAGACATAAGTCGTCTTCCACAAAGAGATTTGGCGTTCCGTCCTGTAAGTTACCTTGAAACTTCTTGTCGTGCCACACCGTAGAGTCGTCTATTTTTGGTTGGGCATCGAGTAATTTTGCAGACAAATCGTGTTCTCTAATGTGTTGCAACGTAATACTCGATATCAAAGGGTTCCTGCTCAATCTGACCAAAATCTGCATGATCATTGAGGATAATTTTGAGGGGCCAAGCCCAATGCGAGTAACATATCCTTGGCTATAATCAATATCATGAATCAAGTCAACGGTAGATTTGAGCAAGATGATCAAGCTGTTCAAAAGAGAAAGATCGTTTACGTCTGCATTGAGCTTGAGGCTGCCATCGCGGGTTTCGAATCCTAACAAGAAATGAGCAACCGTGATATCATCAGTCTCTGGCAAATTCGAAATTAAGAATTCCAAGATGGCATACTTTACCTGCAATGAATCCGTAATAGACTCCATTTGTTGCACAAAAGCGTAACGTATTCTGACAGATTCGTCAACATTCTCGAAGATGCTCAAGAGCCTAGTG
>RRBB01000076.1:0-44429 GCA_006543605.1 Rhodococcus sp. WS4 | reverse complement strand
GCCTGGCTGTTCGTCATCTGGCACTGCTGGCAGGACAACCTCGCCTACGAACCGGACAAACACGGCGCCCTCCAACGACTGATCGCCCACCAACAACCGGCGGCTTGACACAGGGCAACTCATGCGGTCACCGCCCAGCGGGTGTCGACGGAGTCGTTCCACTGCAGCCGGTCGACGGTGTCGAGGACGCGGTCGACGCTCGGCAGGTGAAAGTGTTCGAGTTTCGGTGCCGGGTAGGGGATGTCGAATCCGCTGACCCGCAACACCGGTGCGTGCAGGTGATGGAAGCAGCGCTCCTGGACGCGGGCGGCGATCTCGGCTCCGACCCCGGCGAATCCCTGCGCCTCCTGAATGACGATGCACCGACCGGTCTTCCGGACCGAGGCCATCACTGTTTCGTCGTCGAAGGGCACGATCGACCGCAGGTCGATGACCTCGATGTCGTGACCCTCGGCGGCGGCGGCCTCGGCCGATTCGAGCGCAACAGTCACCGACGGTCCATATGCGACGATGGTCGCGTCCCGGCCGGGACGCCGCACGACGGCCTGCCCGATCGGCGCGCCCACCGCCAGGTCGACGTCGGCACGGGAGAAGTACAGGCGTTTCGGTTCGAGGAAGATCACCGGGTCCGGGTCGTCGATCGCCTCGCGCAGCAGGGTGTAGGCGTCTTCGACGGTGGACGGGGCGACGACCTTCAGGCCGGGGGTGTGGGCGTAGTAGCCCTCGCTGGAATCGCAGTGGTGCTCGACCCCGCCGATGCCGCCGGCGAACGGGATCCGGATGACGATCGGCACCGACAGCGCGCCCTTGGTGCGGTTCCGGATCTTCGCGACGTGCGAGACGATCTGCTCGAACGCCGGGTAGGCGAACGCGTCGAACTGCATTTCGACGACCGGCGTGAACCCGGCCATCGCCATGCCGATCGCGAAGCCGATGATGCCGGATTCGGCGAGCGGGGTGTCGAAGCACCGGTCGTCGCCGAAATCGCGGGTGAGGCCGTCGGTGACGCGGAAGACTCCGCCGAGGGTGCCGACGTCCTCGCCGAAGACGACGACGTTCTCGTCGGCGGCGAGGGCGTCGCGCAGCGCGGTGTTCAGGGCCTGGGCCATGGTGAGCACGGGCATGGTGTCAGTTCTCCTCGGACTCGGCGGCCAGTTCGGCTTCCGCCTGCGCTTGCTGCTCTCGAAGTTGCGGGGTCTGCTCGGCGAAGACGTACCGGAACAGGTCCATCGGGTCGGCGGCGCGGTCGACGTTCATGCCCGCGCGGAGCGTCGCCGCGGCGGCCTCGGCTTCCGCGGTGAGGGCGTCCGCGGATGCGTCGTCGAGCAGGCCCTTCCCGCGCAGGTACTTCTCCAGCCGGGCCAGCGGGTCGCGCCCGAGCCACTGGTCGACCTCGGCGGAATCGCGGTAACGGGTGGCGTCGTCGGCGTTGGTGTGCGCATCGATCCGGTACGTGTGGGCTTCGACGATGACCGGACCGTTGCCGGCGCGGACGAAGTTCGCGGCCTCGTCCATCACCGCCAGCATGGCGACCGGGTCGTTGCCGTCCACCTGTTCGGAGCCGATTCCGTAGCCGACGCCCTTGTGCGCCAACGTGGGAGCGGCGCTCTGCCGGGCGAGCGGCACGCTGATCGCGAAGCCGTTGTTCTGCACCAGAAACACCACCGGAGCCTTGAACACGGCGGCGAAGTTGAGGGCCTCGTGGAAGTCGCCCTCACTGGTCGCGCCGTCGCCGCAGAACGCCAGTGCGATCGTGTCCCGGCCCTTACGGTGTTCGCCGTAGGCGACGCCGGTCGCGTGCAGCAACTGGGTGGCCAGCGGGGTGCACTGCGGGGCGCTGCGGTGGGCGGCGGGGTCGTAGCCGCAGTGCCAGTTGCCGGCGAGCATGCTGAGGATCTCGACCGGGTCGATGCCGCGGGCGGCGAGCGCGACCGAGTCGCGGTAGGTGGGAAACATCCAGTCGCCGGTGTGCAGGCTCATGGCCGCCGCGATCTGGCAGGCCTCCTGACCACGCGACGACGGGTACACGGCTAGCCGGCCCTGCTTGGTCAGAGCTGTCGCCTGCTGATCGAAGCGCCTGCCCAGCACCATGTTCCGGTACATCTCCACCAAGCGGTCGTCGCTCGGCTTCGGGTACCGGGCCTCGCTCTCGGTGAGCTCGCCGGCGGCGTCCAGATACTGCACCGCGCGCTCGGCGGGAAGGAATTGCCGATACGGCCTCGCCAGGGGCGGCTCTACGAGCGTCACGTCTACCTCCAGATGCAGTGTGTCCGTCAATGCTCGCAATCAGATGACCGTTAGACAACGAGAAGCTGAAACTGGAGACGAATGGCCTAAACTTGCCCCGTCGGGAGCAGAATGTCTCTCCGGAGTGTGAGCGACCACGGCAGGGATGGACAGATGGCAGACGACTCAGCGGACACGTACCGACTCGACGCGATCGACCGCCGCATCATCAAGGAACTCGTCGCCGACAGCCGCATCTCGATGCGGGCGCTGGCGGAGAAGGCACACATCTCCCGCGCACACGCGTACGTCCGCATCGAGCGGTTGCAGGAAGCCGGGATCATCGAAGGCTTCACCACCCGGATCTCGCACTCCAAGGCCGGCCTCGGATCCTCCGCGTTCATCGCCCTCTCGATCAGGCAGGATTCCTGGCGGGGAATCTCCACCCAACTGCGGACGCTGCCCTTCGTCGAGCACTTCTCGCTGCTGGGCGGCGATTTCGACGTTCTCGTCCTGGTGCGCGCACCGGACAACAGCGCACTGCGTCATGTCGTCCTCGAACGGTTGCAGAGCCTCGAGGGTGTGCAGTCGACCAGGACGTGGCTGATCTTCGAAGAGGCCAGTGGGCCCGGTCCGGAATGGGTTCGTTGACGGGACGGATAGGATTCCGTCATGCGCAGCGACCTGATGAAGAACGCGGAACGCAGTGGTGAACCGGGCACTTTCGTGTTGCAGAACCCGCGAATGCTCAAGGTGGACTTGGCTGGAACCGAGGGACACTTCTTCGCCCGGCAGGGATCGATGGTCGCGTATCAAGGTGACGTCGACTTCGCCTACCAGGGCAGCGGCGGTGTCGGAAAGTTCTTCAACTGAGCTATCAGCGGAATCCTGGCGTTCAGGGCCGGGAGGAAGCTGATCTCCGGTGCAGAGTCGTTTCGGGCGGCGGGCGAATACGCCTGTGAGGCTGTCGACCGGGGTGGAGAGCTGCACTGTGGGTGGGTAGTGGATCAGTAGGTGCAGGTGCAGGTGCAGGTGCAGGTGTCGGTGTCGGTGTCGCCGTCGAATTCGGTGAGTGTGGCCCCGGGAACTGTCGGACCCCTCTGCCATCATCTGTTCACACCGCGTCGACATCGGATCGGTGAAACGCTCGTCGGCTCGGGGGAGGCGGTGGGTACGAGGTGAAACGGATTGTCGTAGTCAAACTCGAACCCAGTCCTGATCAGTTCGCGGCGCTGGAATCGACATTGGTGTTGTGCAATGACGTTGCCAACGAGGTTGCCGAGTTGGCCCACTCGATGGGACTGCGGTCGCGGCGGGCGTTGCAGGTCGCGCTGTATCCGATGGTGAAGGCGCGGGGGCTCTCCGCCCAGCCGACGTTGCATGTTCTGCGGAAAGTTGCCGACGCCTACGCCACCCGGCAAGCGAATCTGAGCAACGGAAACTACGGTCGGCCGGGGTCGAAACGGTATACGGCGGTGGCCGGTACCGCGGTCGGATTCCGTCCGCGTGCTGCTCAACCGTTCGACGACAGGTGCCTGTCGTGGCAGGTTGATGCGTCGACCGTGTCGATCTGGACCACCACAGGGCGGATGCGGGGTGTGCGGTTCGTGTGTGCGCCGTGGCAACACGAGCTTCTTGCGAACCGGAAGGGTGAAACCGACCTCGTCTACCGCGACGGGTACTTCTACTTGTACGCCACCGTCGACGAAGCCTCACCGGAACCGGCCCCGCCGCCGGACAGCGCCGCGGGCTGGTTGGGTGTGGATCTGGGGATCGTGAACCTCGCCGTCACCACCGACGACGATCCGGCCACCCTGGACGTGCGGTGGTCCGCCGGGGCAGTGACGGCGCGCCGGAAGAAGAACGCCGCCCTGCGCGCGACGCTGCAACGGGTCGGCACGAAATCAGCGAAACGCAAGTTGAAGGCACGGCGACGAAAGGAACAGCGGTTCGCCACCGACATTAACCATCAACTGTCGAAAACTATTGTTGCCAAGGCACAACGCACCGGTCGTGGAATCGCAATGGAAGACCTGTCAGGTATCCGCGACCGGGTACGGCTAGCCCGAGGGCAACGGACCCAACTCCACTCCTGGGGATACGCCCAGCTGCGAGCACAGATCACCTACAAAGCCGAGAGGGCTGGGGTGCCCGTCGCTGTCGTCGACCCCCGGAACACCTCGCGGACCTGCTCGCAGTGCGGGTATTGCGACAAAGCGAACCGGGTCTCGCAAGCAACGTTCCGATGCCGACACTGCCTGTGGACCGGTCACGCCGACCACAACGCGGCCTGCAATATTGCCGCACTCGGGCATCGCACGTACAGGGCCGCCCAATCAACCGTGCCCATAGCAGCCACCCCTCCCGCAGCCAGTGGGAACGTGAGCAGCAAACCCGACCCTTCCGGGCCGAGTAGTTGATGAAGGCCTTTACCGGCGAGGGCATGTCGTTGATGAAGGTGTCCGGCACCGGCGACGTGTTCCTCGCCCGCGACGCCGACGAGATCTTCCTGCTGGAATTCGAGGGCGAGTCGGTGACCGTCAGCGGTTCCAACGTCCTCGCGTTCGACAGTTCCCTGAACTGGGACATCAACCGCGTCGAGGGTGCGTCGATGCTCAGCGGCGGACTGTTCAACACCACGTTCACCGGCCGCGGTGTCCTCGCCGTCACCATCTACGGCACTCCCGTCGTCCTGAACGTGGACACCCCCACGTACGTCGACATGCAGAGCGCGGTGCTCTGGTCGACGGGTCTGCAGTCGACGATCCGCAAGACCGCGAAGATGGGCGCCGCGATCGGCCGCGGTTCCGGTGAGGCATATCAGCTGTGCCTCACCGGAACCGGGTTCGTCGTCGTTCAGGCGTCGGAGGGGCACCCGCTTCCCAAGCCGTAACCGCCGCGGCGGCGCGGGGTGCCCCACTCACTCACCCTGCCCGCACGCGGGCGAGCGCGCCGACCGCGACATCGACGAGGAGGAACGCGAGCAGGCTGAGGCCGAGCAGCGGCACGAACCAGCCGACGAGGACGACCCCGGCGACCCCGGCCACCGCCGTGGCCGGGTGGATTCGGCGCCAGGCGCCCCGCACGGGTGGCCTACCCACCGGCCGGTGGGCGCCGCGGGAGGGCCTGCGCCGCCACCACAGGAGGTAGCCGCGGACGATCACGGCGAGCAACGCCACCGCGAGGGCTGCGAGAACCAGTTGGTTGAGCAGGCCGAACAGCAGCCCCATGTGCAGGGCGATGCCCCACGAGGTCAGCTTCGCGGCCAGCGGCCAGTCAGCGAACCGCGACAGGTCCGTCACCGTGCCCGTGGCTCCGTCGACGGCGATCGAATCGGTGGAGAACTGCCACGGCTGACGGATCTGGGTGACCGTGAACGCGGTCGCGGCGTCAGCGGGGACGGTTGCTTCGACCGCACCGGTGACACCGCCCCGCCGCGCCACGTCGAGGACGGTGTCGAGTTCACCGACGTTGCGGTCGAGGATTCCCGGATCCGACGCCGGGGTGTGCCCTGCGCCGTGCCCGTCGTGACCGTCCGATGCTGCGCTGTCGCCGGCGGTGGCCGACTCGAGCTTCTTGTCGAGCTTCGGGGTGGTCCAGCTCAGGGCGGTGCGGAGTTCGTCGACGTTCTCGCCCGCGTACCGCGACCACGTCAGTCCGGTGGCCGAGAGGAACACCAGGCCGACCGCGATCCAGATGCCGACCACACCGTGCCAGCTCAGGGTGCGATTGCGGCCGAGGCTGGACCGGTCGAGGGTCCACAGCCGCGCGGCGTCGGCGTTCCGTGCGCGCGTGGTGCGGTAGCGCTGCACCCACAGGTACACACCGCCGAGCGCGATCACCCACAGCCACGATGCGGCGAGCTCACTGTAGATGCGGCCGGGCTCACCCAGGTGCAGGTGCCGGTGCAGCTCAGAGATCCACGTTCGCATCGGCAGCGCGCCACTGCTGCCGTACACCACCAATTCGCCCACCGACCGCGCATCGACCGGATCGACGAACACCGCGAGCCGTTCCGACTCCCCGAGCGTGGGGTCGGTGAACATCACCCGGGTCGTCTCACCCGGCTCGCTAGCCGGACGCACCGCGGCGACGGCGAGGTCCGGGCGAACCTGCTGCGCTGCCCGCACCTGCTCGGACATCGGGGCTTCGGGACCGGTCGAGTCGACGTGCAGGTAGTCGCGGTAGACCAACTGTTCGACGGACGGTGCCAGGGCGTAGAGGCCGCCGCTCGCGGCGGCGATCACCAGGAACGGGGCCACCAGGATCCCCGCATAGAAGTGCAGCCGAAGGATCAGCGGGCGAAGACTGCGGGGCGGCGAGGAATCCTTCGACGCCGGGGAGGACTGCGCACGCGCGACCGGGTTGTCGCGTTCGAGTTCGGGGATGGACATGACGCTCTCGATTCGATTTCGGGTGAGTCGGGCACCCGGCCCCTCGAGGCCGCGCGCGGGAGGGTGCGCGCCGGCCGACTCGAGGTGACGCGTCAGGGACGGGCCGACTCAGGAAGTGATCGGCACCGGGACTCGACTGAGAATCTGCTGGTGCCGCGCGAGGACACGCCGGACCGGCGAGTCACACATCGGGTGTGTGCGCCGAGCGGCGGTGAGAAATCGGGATCAGACGAGAGCGGGTGGTCCGCGGGTGCCGGCGCCCGCGGCGACCAGCAGCCACAACGACAGTTTCGCGCGGTAGACCGGGATGGCCGTCCACGTGCCGGTATCGACCTGCAGCGGGGCCACAACGGTGAGCGCGATGCGCGACAGAGCGGCCAGCGCCCGCAGGCACGCACGCTCGGCGGACCGCACCAGCACCGCGGCCGCCGCGATCGCGGCGAGGTGCGCGGCGATCATCGGGGCGGAAAGTCCCAGCCCGTGACCGTGACCGGAGGCCAACGCCAGCGTCGTGTGGCCGATCATCTGGCCTGCCGCGAGCACCGACAGCACGAACAACCATTCACGGCCGGCCACCCGGACAGCGGCGACCGACGCGCCGACTGCGGCGGAGGCCGCGAGAAGCAGCACCACCGAGCCCTCGCTCGGCGGCATTCCGCCCCCGGCGATGCCGTGCGCGGCGATGCTGACCGCCCCGGACAGAGAACCCACGAAGGAGCCGCGCACCCGCGCGACCACATCCAACCGTGAATTCACCCCGCGAGGATACCGCTCGACGGGTCAGACGGACGCCCCGGTGGCCGGGTGCAGTCGGGCGAGGACGTCCGTCAGCGTGACGACACCGATCAGTCGTTGATCGTCGGTGACGATCGCCAGATGGCTGCGGGTCTCGCGCATGATGTGCAACGCCTCGTACACCGCGGCGCCTGCGTCGAGCGTCAGTACCGGTCGCATGAGGTCGGCGGCGGTGACTCCGGCGCCGGCCTGCAGGCTGTCCCGGACGTGCACCACACCGCGGATCCCGTCCTCGTCACGCACGAGCAGTCGGAGGTGGCCGCTCCGATCCGCGGTCGCCCTGATCGCCGCCGCGGTGGCGTTCGGGGCGACGCTGCTCGGGGACGTGTTCGACCGCACCATGTCTCGCACGGCGAGCGATTGGAGTTCCAGGGCGCTGGTCAGCTGTCCGTGGTACCGCTCGTCGAGTGTGCCCACCGTCGCCGAGTGCTCGACGAGGTGACGCAGCGCGTCGGGATCCTGGCCCGCTCCCACCTGGTCGACCGGTTCCACGCCGAACTTCCGCAGGCACCAGTTGGCCATGCGGTTCAGGGCCACCAGCACGGGTCGGGTGGCCCACATGAACCCGCGCATCGGGATCGCCAGCAGTGTCGCGGACTTCTCGGGGTGCGCGATCGCCCACGACTTCGGGGCCATCTCGCCGACGACGAGGTGCAGGAACGTGACGATGATCAGGGCGATCACGAATCCGAGCACATCCGCCAGCCACAGCGGGGCTCCCCACCCCTCGAACGCGGGGGTGAGCCAGTGGTGCACTGCCGGCTTCGTGACGGCGCCGAGCGCGAGGGTGCAGACGGTGATACCCAGCTGCGATCCGGCCAGCAGCACCGACAACTCGGAGGCGCTGCGCAGAGCGGCGCGGGCCGCCCGGCTGGTGGGTGCCGCGTCCTCGAGCCGGTGGCGGCGAGCGGCGATCAGGGCGAACTCGATCGCCACGAAGAACGCGCTGGCCGCGATCAGTCCGACGGTGACCACCACGACGATCCATGGACTACTCATCGGCCGATTCACTTTCCAGCACCCGGAGCCTCACGAACAGTGAGGACGGAACGTGTTTGTCGACCGCGCGAACCTCGACGTCGAGGCTGCGGACGGGTGGTTCTGCGTCGTTGATCAGGTCGGCCGGATCCGGATTCACCCGGATCGCGACGACATCCCCGACCACGGGGAGAGCACCGAACTCCGCGATGACGGCGCCGGCGAGCGTCTCGAAGTCACCGGACGGCAGGCCGTGGCCGAGTACGCGTTCGACCTCGTCGATGTGCAGATCGCCCGGCATCGTCCAGCCGTCGGACTCCGAGCCCGTCACCGACACATCGAGTTCGGGATCGTGTTCGTCGGCGATCGCACCGACGAGTTCCTCGGCGAGGTCCTCGATCGTGATGACACCGGCGAATCCGCCGTACTCGTCGACGACGAGCGCCATCTCGTCGCCCGCCGTCGTCAGGTTCTCCAGCACGTCGGGCAGCGGCAGCGACGTCGGCACGACGACGGCCGCGCGGGCGCGGGAACCGGCCGCACCGTCGGACTGCTCGCCGAGCAGGTCGTGCAGGTGGATGACACCACGGAGATCGTCGGTGGACGTCCCGACCACGGGGTAGCGGGTGTGGCCGGCACCCATCTTCTCGAGAACACTGCTCAGGGGTTCGTCGGTGTGGACGGTGTCGACGTGGGCGCGAGGAATCATCGCGTGTCCCGCGGTGCGGGTGGGGAAGTCGAGGATCCGGTCGAGCAGGGTCGACAATTCCCGCGGCAAGTCCCCGGCATCGCGCGATTCGGCGACGATGTGCTCGAGGTCGCGCGGGGTCGCCGAGTGCTCGACGTCGTGGACCGGCTCGATCCGCAGCGCGCGCAGCAGCAGATTCGACGACTGGTCGAACAGCCAGATCAACCAGCCGAAAAGCTTCAGGTAGAGGGTGGTCGACAACGCGAGCCACCGTGCCACCGGTTCGGGCCGGGCGATCGCCAGGTTCTTCGGGAAGAGCTCACCGAAGAGCATCTGGACGAAGGTGGAGAACAGCACGGCGAGGACGGCGCCGACGCCGATCCCGACGGCGGTCGGGATGCCGACTCCACCGAGGAGTTCACCGAGGCCGCGGCCGATCAGGGGTTCGGCGACATAGCCGACGAGCAGGCCGGTGACGGTGATGCCGAGCTGGGCGCCGGACAGCATGAACGACGTGCGGCGAGTGACGGCGAGGGCGCGGGCCGCTCCGGCGTCGCCCGCCTCTGCCCTGGCCTTCAGCCGCGAGCGGTCGACCGACATGTACGCGAATTCCTGGGCGACGAAATAGCCGGTCAGGGCGGTGATCAGTGATACGACGACCACGCCGAGAAAGATGCTCAGGAGGGTCGTCATGCGTTCACCCGCGACGTGCGTTCGATGCTGCGGGGGTCACGCTGGGGCGGGCTGGGTCTTCGGGGGCGCGAAGCGCTGGTCATGGCTCTCTCTGTATGCGGGGGATGAATCACCCATAGTAAAGGACTCTTTACTCTCGCGGTCGGCGGGTGCTCGGTCTCACTCCGCGTGAGCTGCCGAGAACGCTCGCATCACCGCGGCCGGGATCCGTCCCTTGTCCGACACCGCGATCCCCTGAGTCCGAGCCCAGGCGCGGACGACCCCGGGGCTCTGCAGGTCCACTTCCGCAGGCACCACGGGAGGAGCCGTCGCGAACGTCGTTTCGAGATCGCTGGTCGCCTGAGCTGATTCCCATTCGTGCAGGCAGGCACCCAGCCAGCGGTAGGTCCACTCTTGTCCCAGTTGCCGCGTCTCGCAGAAGGTCACCGGCAGCGTCGGGAACCGAGCCTGCAGTTCGGCCAGCGCCTCCGCGACCTTGGCACTACTGACGTGTTCGAGCTTGAACAGCCGGCTGTACCGGTCCTCGACTACCACGGCGGCCCGAGGCAGCGCAGCCAACTCCGCAGCGGCGTACGTCATCCGCCCGGACAGCAGGCTCGCCGCGAGATCCTCGAGCGTTTTGCGTTCCACCACTGCCACGATCTCGTCGCCGACCTCAACCGCGTAGTCGCCCGCGGACAGTCGTCGCCGAATCGTGGTCGCCTGCTGCTTCCCGAAGGTGTACGGATACTTTTCGGCGGTGTCGACGACGATGTCGAGCACGCGGCCGTGGGCCCGCGCCGTCGGCACCGTGACGGCAGGCCTCGCCTGCTTGGCGGTGCGCGGCGACTGCCAGAAGATCATCTCCCGGCCCCGCGCTCGGGTCACCACCAGCTGGGAGCGGTTCTCCCGGGCACGAGTGAGCACCAGGTCGATCGCAGGGCCTCGCCGGGTGCACGAACGGACCTCGAGCCGCTCGAGGATCTCGGCGTCAGCCGGCCACCCCTCGGCCCGGTGGCAGTACACCTTGGATTCGCGGGGCCAGGGCTGCCTTGCCTTGACGACAATGCCGCCCGGTCCCAGCGGAACCCGCACCAGATAGGGAAGCGTCGAATCCGCTTCCGGATTCCGCGCGATCAGCAGGTCGTCGGGCATAGCGCCAGAGTAAGGGACCGTGCGTGGAACACACCACGAAAATCGACGGACGGTAGATCCCGCAGAAACATCTCGAGTTCTATGGGCAGGTCGCGGAATCAGTCGACGCTCTTGATCGTCTTCATGGTGATCAGCGACGTCACCCGCGACACCGCCGGGAGTCCGCTGAGCTTCGTGGCCATGAAGTTCTCGTACGTCGCGAGGTCGCGGACCGCGACCCGGATGAAGTAGTCGGGGATCCCGAACAGCCTGCGGCATTCGATCACTTCGTCGAAGGCGGCGACCCGCGACTCGAACTGCTCGATCGTCGCCTGGTCGTTGACCCCGATCTCGGCGGTGACGATCACCTGGAAGCCCCGGTCGAGTGCCTCCTGGCTGACGATGGCGCGGTAGCCGGTGATGATGCCGTCCGCCTCGAGCTTTTTGACCCGGCGCAGGCACGGGGACGGCGTCAGACCCACCAGATCCGCCAATTCGGTGTTGGTCAGACTGGCGTCCGCGCGCAGGTGGTCCAAAATTGCCTCATCGATGGCATCCATCGCACTATTATTGCGCATGATGCCGATATCGGGCATTTGCTCGCAATCGCGCACCGCGATGATTGCTATAGATTTGCGTGGTGATCGATCCAGCAACCCTCTCGACGGCCGCCGCCGCCGTCGACTCCGACCGCCGGCAGACCCCGGAATGGCGACGCGCCCTGCAGGCGTCGCTCCCCGTCGGAATCGGGCTCGTCCCGCTGGGGATCGCGCTCGGTGTTCTCGTCGTTCAGCAGGGTTTCAACCCCTGGTGGGCATTGGTGTTCACCTCGCTGATCTATGCCGGATCACTCGAATTCATCGCGGTCGGCATGGTGGCCTCCATGACGCCGCTCCCGTACATCGCGCTGACGGCGCTGCTGGTGAACTTCCGACACGTGTTCTACGCGTTGAGCTTTCCCCTCGACGCCGTCAAGGGTCGAGCGTCCCGCCTCTACAGCATGTTCGCCCTGACCGACGAGGCGTACGCCATGACGGTAACCGGCGACCGTAAGTCGTTGTCCGGCCGGGTCATCGTGTATTCGCAACTCCTTCTCCACGCGTACTGGATCGGCGGAGCGATGCTGGGAGCGACCGCGGCGCAATGGATTCCGGAGAACATCGTCGGGCTCGACTTCGCGCTGACCGCCTTGTTCGTCGTGCTGTCCATCGAGGCCATTCGGGCCCAACGCGGATACGCGGTCCCCGCGATGGCCGTGCTGTGCGCGCTGACCGCGCGACTCGTCGACCCCGCACACATGCTGCCGATCGCGATGGGATCCTTCGTGGCCCTGCTCGTCGCCCGGTTCCTCCTGACCCGAAGCAAGGTGACCACCCGTGCCTGACGCCGGCTACATCCTCACAGCCATCGCGATCATGGCCGCCGTCACGTTCGCCCTGCGCGCCGTCCCCTTCGCGATCGTCATGCCGTTGCGCTCGTCCGCTCTCGTCGGCTACCTGGGCGTCTACCTGCCCGCGGGAATCATGCTGATCCTGGTGGCGTACTCGCTGAAGAACGTCTCCGTCACCGCGCCGTCGCACGGGGTACCCGAGCTGATCGCGGTGGGGGCGACGGCGGCCGTGCATCTGTGGCGCAAGAACGCGGTGCTCTCGATCGTCGTCGGGACGGCGCTGTACGTCGTCCTGATGAACTGGGTATTCGTCTGAGCCCGGCGCGCCTCACGTTTACGACGCAACCGCGAGGGTAGGCAGGAACCAACAAGACAGTCGGCCACTTCTCGGGAAGGACGCACTGATGAGTGAACAAGAAGCAGGTTCGGTGACGGGCATTCGGGACAAGGACTACAACCTGATCTGGTTCGTCGAAGCGTCACTGAGCAACGCGCTGCGTCTCGAGGGCTACATCTCCGACGCCGACATGGACGGCGACGCCGAACTGGCCGACTTCTTCCGCCGCGCCCAAGCCGTGAGCCGGAAGGGCGGCGACCTGGGAAAGGCGATGCTCGCCGCCCGCCTGAAGAAGGAACAGTAGGCACCCGCCCCTGACTACGGCCCGGATCGGAACCCCTCCGCCGGTGTAGCCGGTCTCCCGGGCTCAACTGCTCTGCATCGGCCAGGGACCGCCGCGGACAGGTCTGCCCGCGGCGGTCCGCTTCTCGTTGTCGCGGAACCGTGGCTCGTAGTGATGGAAGAACACCTTGCCGACCAGGTCCCGTCGGCTGTGCACGCCGGTCTTGCCGAAGATGCTCTTCAAATGTTGCTGCACGGTCTGCGCCGACACGTGCAGCTCGGCGGAGATCTGCGAAGTCGACGCCCCTTGCAACACCATCGAAGTGATCTCCTTTTCGCGCTCGGTCAGCCCGTACGCCGACATCAGGAGCGGATACAGACGGCTCGGATGCGCCGGCTCCACGATCACCGCGATCCGCCGCCTGCCCGTCGACGTCAGGCATGCCCCGTGCAGCACCAACCACGCCCCCGACCGCGACAGCACCCGCGAGATGGCCACGTCGCCCAGCCGATCGCGGTCTTCCACACACCGCAACACACGACCGGCGAGCGTGGTTACCGCGGCCGGCAACTCACCCCGATCCCAGTCCCCGCCCGGCAGATCCACCATCCACCGGTCGACCCCGGGCGTCGCGGATTCGATGTTCCAGTTCTCGTCGAGGACGAGCAGACCCGGCGAATCGGCATACTCGGGTTCCTCGGCCTGCCCGTACAGCAGTGCGCGGCGGGCACCGCACGCGAGGACCGGCGCGATCTCTCGCACGAACGACTTCTCGGTTTGGGAGAACATCGGCATCCCCTCGTCGCGATAGAGGGTCAGCGCTCCCCACGTCTCTCCCGAGCGGGTGCGTAATCGTGCGATCAGCTCCTGGTCGCCGCCGAGTGTCCGGTTCCGGCGCCAGCGCGGACTTCCCGACGGATCACCGTGCGCGGCTTCGTGCAACGTGGAAATCCCTTCGGGGGAACGCATTACGTCGGGGACGGACTGAACGTCGTCCTCGTAGTACTCGGCGGCCAGCCATTCCCCGGGAAATTCGTCCATGCCGAAGTGATAGTGACTGGTCATCAGCAAGGACACGGGGTCAAGGGTGAACCAGCACGGCGTCCAGTAGTACGGGACGACACCGGCGACGACGTCCGACGCGGCCCGCCACAGCGAGACCAGGCCGCGTGGGGCGGCGCACAATCGTGCGACCTTGTCTGCCGCGCACTGCACGGAATCCACGCTCACGAGTCAATCGTACGAGCGCGGATCGGCCACCGGATATACCAGAATTGTGGAATGGTGCCCCCGCCGCGCCGGGCCTAGCGTCGGTGACATGTCCACAACCGATACCACGAATGTGCGGCTGAGCCCGCCGCCACCCCAATTGATGCGGCTGGTCAACCCGTTGGTCCGGTGGGTCGTCACGACTCCGTCACTGGGGCGGCGCATCCAGCGCCAAGGACTGATCGAGTTCACCGGGCGTCGTACCGGGCGCACCCTGCGGGTGCCGGTATGCCTGCACGACGTCGACGGTCAGACGCTCGTCTTCACCGAGCGTCCGTGGCGGCGCAATTTCGCCGGCGGTGCACCCGTGACGGTCACCCACCGGGGCCGTGTCCGCCGGGGGCGGGCCCTGCTTCTCGAGGCCACCCCCGCCGAGGCAGGCGCCGCATTCCGTGCCGCTCTCGACGACGGGGCGACCCCGTTCGAACTGGGATTGAAGGTTCCGCGGGGATACGAGCCGACCGAAGCGGAACTGGCCGCGATCGCCAGGTCACTGATCCGCGTCGACTACGACGACTGAGGAGAGTTCCTATGCGTATCAACAGAATCCGACGTGATATCACGGCTCTCAGTGACGAACTGGAAGTGCCGGGGATCGGGCACCTACCGGTGAACGCGTACGTTCTGCACGCCGCCGAACCCGTTGTCGTCGACACCGGGCTCAGTCTGCCCGGACGCGGCTTCATGGACACCCTGGGATCGGTGCTCGACCCCGCGGACGTCGAGTGGATCTGGCTGACACATCCGGACCGCGATCACACCGGCGCGCTGTTCGACCTGCTCGACGCGGCGCCCCGCGCCCGCCTGATCACGACCTTCGCGGGCGTAGGCATCATGTCGTGCGCACGGCCGGTGCCGATGGACCGGGTCTACCTGCTCAATCCGGGTCAATCCCTCGACGTCGGCGATCGGACGCTGACGGCGCTGCGTCCGCCGCTGTTCGACAATCCCAGCACGGTCGGCTTCTACGACGACCGCAGCGAGGCCTGCTTCTCGTCGGATTGTTTCGGGGCGCCGATGGAGACCGCCGAACTCGCCACCGCCAACGACGTCGGGTACTCCGCACCCAGCGCTGTCCGGGTTGCGCAGCACCTGTGGGCCACCGTCGACAGTCCCTGGGTGCACCTGGTGGACGAGACGAAGTTCCTGCCCACCGTCGCCGCGCTGCGAGCGCTCGACCCACGATGGATCCTCAGCACCCACCTCCCCCCGGCGGACGGACGTACCGCCGAGTTTCTGGACATGCTCGTCGAGGCACCGAAGTCAGACCCCTTCATCGGGCCCGACCAGGCCGCACTCGAGCAGATGCTGGCCGGATTCGAGCCCGTCGGGTGAGGTCGTGGCACAAAGAAGCCGCCGGCACCTGATGGTGCCGACGGCTTCGGCGACGGTGCCGTCATATCGCCCTCTCGGCAAGTGGTCGCTCGCAGCGACGTCATTAATGTGGTACCCGGGGTATGTCCGACACCGTCAGCTCCATTCAACACCATTCCGGCTCGGATATTCCACCGCTCGGTCCGACCTACCCGGCCTCAGCTCGGCGGGGCCCCGCTGCCCAGCGTCTCGATGGCGAACCGCAGGAAGCCCTCGGCTACAGGAGAGAGCACGGTGTGCTGCCCACGGATCATCCCGATGGTCCGTGACGAGTCGGGATCCCGCAGCGGGATCGGGACCCCGCGCCCGGTGAGCGGACCGTCCGGTTTGGTCGGCGCGGGAACGACCGCCACCCCGGCCCCGGCAGCGACCATGGCGTGCATGGTGCTGACTTCGGTGACGGAGAACACGACCCGGGGAGTGAACCCCGCGGCTCGCGCGAGTGAGTCGGTGAGCCGGCGGAGCCCGTAGGCCGGCGAGAGCGCCACGAAGTCCTCGAGGGCCACCTCTTCCAATCGCACCGATTTCCGTCGCGCCAGGCGATGCCCTTCGGGTACGAGCAGGCACACGGGCTCCGTCGCGACCGGAACCCAGATCAGGTCGTCGACGGGCGGTGCGGGCGCGACGAACCCGAGATCGGACCGACCGTTCCGGACATCGTCGATGACGGAGTCTGCTGCGGCGCCGCGGAGTTCGAACTGCACCCCGGGCCGGAGCTTTCGGTAGTCGCTGACCAGGGACGGTATCAGCCACTCACCGAGGCTGTGAAGAAATCCCACGGAGACGGTGCCGGTGGTGGGATCGGTGAGCGTCTTGATCCGCTGATGAGCGGTATCCACCTCGTTCAATGCGCGAAGCGCATGTGCTCGGAAGATTTCCCCGTACCGGTTGATTTTCAACCTGTTCTGCTTCCGGTCGAACAACGGCACCCCCACGTCCTTCTCGAGTCGGGAAATGGCCCGGGACAACGTCGGCTGAGTGATGTGCATCGCCGAGGCAGACACGGTGATGTTCTCCGATTCGGTGACGGCGACGAACCATCTCAACTCCTGCAAGTTCACCACCTGAGGATATGCGCGTTGTGTATGGCCGCTCGCAAGTATTGCTATTTCACAAAGGGAATCGACTGCCCGACAGTGGACCGTGCACGGCGCGAGAAGCGCACGCCGAGGAGATCCACAGAAGGAGAACACCATGACACAGACCGATCACCTCGAGACCGACCGGTCGACTGCACCACCGGTGACCGGATGGCCCGGCCGCTACTTCGAGGATTTCGTCCGCGGTGACGTCTACCGCCACTCGCTCGGCCGAACCGTGTTGTCGGTGGACAATTCCTGGTTGACGCTGCTCACTCAGAACACCGCGCCGATCCACTTCGATGCCCATTACTCGAGCCAGACGACCTGGGGCAAGCCCCTCGTCGACTCCACCTTCACGCTCGCGCTGGTGACCGGTCAGAGCGTCAGCGACATTTCCCAGCATGTCCACGCCAACCTCGGCTGGGATCGCGTGCGGCTCCCCAACCCGGTGTTCGAGGGCGACACGATCTACTCGCAGTCCGAAGTTCTGTCGAAACGGGAATCGGTATCGCGCACCGACATCGGGATCGTCACCGTCCGCACCATCGGCTACAACCAAGAGGGCGCGATCGTCATCACGTTCGAACGGACGCTGATGGTCTACCGCAAGGGTCACGGGCCCCACACCGCAAGCGTGGAGCCGAAGTGGGACGAACGGTCGCGCCGCGCCGCGGGGATCGATAAACCCCGCACGTAAATATACGGCCAATTAAAGTCTGCGACTCGACGGTCGGCAGCCTCCCTCAGGATCACCCGTATAACACTTGGAACTGCGACTATACCGGCGCCGCCGCGCCGACCCGCTGGCTCGACACTTGACGACGGTACCCATCTGCGACAATATGGCCGTACAAATGTTGCTGCCGTAGAGGCCACTCACCGATCCGAGAGAGCGCGCAATGAGCTACAAGCTGAACGAGGAAGAGACCTTCCTGGTCAAGACGGTCCGCGAGTTCGTCGATCGCGAGGTCAAGCCGTCCGTGCAGGAGGTCGAGCACGCCAACGAGTACCCCGAGAAGTGGATCGAGCAGATGAAGCAGATCGGCATCTACGGTCTCGCGGTGCCTGAGGAGTACGGCGGATCGCCGGTGACGATGCCCTGCTACGCGCAGGTCACCGAGGAACTCGCGCGTGGCTGGATGAGCCTGGCGGGTGCGATGGGAGGTCACACGGTGGTGGCCAAGCTCATCTCGCAGTTCGGCACCGAAGCGCAGAAGCAGCAGTACCTGCCGAAGATGGCTACCGGTGAGGTCCGGGCGACGATGGCGTTGACCGAACCCGGTGGCGGATCCGACCTCCAGGCCATGAGCACCACCGCCAAGGCTGACGGCGACGACCTCGTCATCAACGGATCGAAGACCTGGATCTCCAACGCCCGCAGGTCCGGACTGATCGCCCTGCTCTGCAAGACCGACCCCAAGGCGACACCGCGGCACAAGGGCATCTCCATCGTTCTCGTCGAGCACGGCCCGGGGCTGACGGTGTCGCGGGATCTGCCCAAGCTCGGCTACAAGGGTGTCGAAACCTGCGAGTTGTCCTTCGACAACTACCGTATCTCGGCGGCGGCTGTTCTCGGTGGCGCTCCCGGGCACGGGTTCGCGCAGATGATGAAGGGCCTCGAGACCGGCCGCATCCAGGTGGCTTGCCGCGCTCTCGGGGTGGCGGCCGCAGCCCTCGAGGACTCGCTCGCCTACGCGCAGCAGCGGGAGAGCTTCGGCAAGCCGATCTGGAAGCACCAGTCGATCGGCAACTACCTGGCCGACATGGCCACCAAGCTGACCGCCGCCCGTCAGCTCACCCGGCATGCGGCGGAGCAGTACGACAGCGGCGAGCGGTGCGACATGGAAGCCGGGATGGCGAAGCTGTACGCGTCGGAGGTGGCGATGGACATCGCCCTCAACGCCGTCCGCATCCACGGTGGTTACGGCTATTCCACCGAATACGACGTCGAACGCTACTTCCGCGACGCACCGCTGATGATCGTCGGCGAGGGCACCAACGAAATCCAGCGCAACGTCATCGCGGGACAACTGGTGGCGCGCGGGGGACTCTGAGCCCGATTCACGGCGCCTTCTGGACGCTCACCTCGTTGGTCTCGGCACAGTGAAGGCCCGCCGCGCACCTTAAGTGCGTGGCGGGCCCTCCCCCGCGGCGAACTATGTAGTCGGTAAGCGTGATTCGGACAGACGCGATGCGGGCTCGACCGTTTCGGTGACGAGGTCGGTGTCCTTCGTCTCGCGCATGAACAGATAGGTCACGAGCGAGATGGCCGCGCAGATCGAGACGTAGATGAAGAACCAGCTCTCCCTCCCCGCATCCCGGAAGGCGAGTGCGATGTAGGGGGCGGTGCCACCGAAGACGGCGGTCGCGAGACTGTAGGGGATGGCGACGCCGACGGTGCGCACGCCGGTGGGGAAGAGTTCAGCCTTGACCACCGCGTTGACCGAGGAGTATCCCACCACGAACACCAAGCCCAGGATGGTGAGAGGCAGGCAAGCCAGCCACGTCGGATTGTTCTGCATGCCTTGCAGAATCGGGTAGGTGCCTATCGTGGTGCCGATTCCGAAGAAGATGAGCACAGGGCGCCGGCCGATGCGGTCGGAGATGTAGCCGCCGACTGGCAGCAGAACCAGGAAGACGAGCAGGCCCACGAAACTGATCGTGGAGGCCTGCGCCTTGGCGAGCCCGACGCTGTTGACGAAGTAGCTCGTGAGATACGTGGTGTACGTGTAGTAGGCGACGGTGCCGCCAAGGGTGAGGGCGAAGACCACCATCGCTGCGCGGCGGTTCCGCCACACCTCGCCGAGCGTGCCCCGGCGGTCCTCGGCGTCGGCGGTTTCGGCGACGGCGTAGGCGTCGGTCTCGTGCATGCCGCGCCGCAGGTAGAACACCGCGACGGCACCCAGGGCGCCCATCGCGAAGGGCACCCGCCAACCCCACGAAGTCAGCTGTTCCTCCGAGAGGAAGAACTGCAGGACGATGAGAACGACGAGACCGGCCAGTTGGCCGAGGGTGACGGAGATGTACTGGAAACTGGCACCGAGACCGCGCCATCCCTTCTTCGACACCTCGGTCAGATAGGTTGCCGACGCGGCGTACTCACCGCCCACGGACAGTCCTTGCAGGATGCGTGCGACCACCAGCATGCAGGCTCCGACATAGCCCGCCGTCGCGTAGTTCGGGGCGACGGCGATCATCAAGGCGCTCGCCGACATCATCGCGACGGAGACGGTCAGGCCGGCCTTTCGGCCGGTGCGGTCAGAGAGACGGCCGAGGATCCAGCCGCCGAGCGGCCGCGCGAGGAAACCGACCGCGAAGATGGCCGCGGTGTTGAGCAGCTGAGCGGTGCGGTCTTCGCTCGGAAAGAACTGTCCGGCGAAATAGATGGCGAATGTGGAATATACGAACCAGTCGAACCACTCGATCATGTTCCCGACGGAGCCGACCAGGATCGATTTCGCGTAGTGCCCGCGGGTACGGGTTTCCTCGGGTGGCCGGTCGTCGCGCTGGTGCGCTCTCGGTGATGTCAATGGGCTCATGGCGACTCCTCGAAATTCGGGGTGTGGGCGACGGTTGAGTGCGCGAGCGGACCGGGTACTGCACCCACCGCGTGACGTGTCCTGCGTCGACTCCGTCTAGTGACGTGCGTCTCATTCGAAGCGGCTGCCGATGATTATGCGCGCTGATGGAAGCGAGGTGTTAATGCTGATTCTTGATGGCTGCATGACGCTTCAGCATGATCGGCCGAGGGCCGGGATTCCTTGTGACCGGCAAACTACCTGCGATACGGTGACCGCGTTCAGCGCAGGATCGGCACTCGAACATCCTCTGCGCCTTCACCTGTCGTCTGGGTGACCTCCGGCGTCCGCACCCTCCCACCACTACCCGAGCGAGGCAGAATGCGAGCAGCATGCGTAACGAGACCCGGCGTCGTCGAGGTCCGCACCTTCCCCCGGCCGGTGGCCGGGCCTGATCAGGTGCTCGTGGAAATGCGATACGCCTCGATCTGCGGTTCGGATGTCCACGCTGTCTTCGACGGCTTCCACAATCCTGATCTACTCGGAACGGCTGGTTACCCCGGCCACGAGGGAGTGGGCGTCGTCGTACAGACCGGCAGCCCGGACATCGAGCCGGGATGCGCGGTTCTCACCGTTCCCCACGGTCAGCGCGGCGGCTGCTTCGCGGAGTATCAGGTGGTCGATGCCAGCCACGTCATCGCGCTCGACGACGGCGACGACCTGCGGCGCATGCTGCTCGCACAGCAACTCGGCACCACCGTCTTCGGGATGAAGAAATTCCTTCCCGCCGACACACCCGCCGAGGCGATGCCACGCACGGCAGTCGTCATCGGCGCCGGTTCGTCGGGCCTGTTCTTTCTGCAGCACCTCGTGGCCCGGGGCATGGAGGTCATCGTCTCGGACCTGAACAAGGACCGCCTCGCGGTCGCGGAAAGACTGGGCGCGGCGCGGACCGTGCTCGAACCCGACGAACCGATCGCTACCGTCGTGCACGACGCGACACACGGGGTCGGCGCGGACCTGGTGATCGAGGCCGCCGGGTACGACCACACGCGTGCGCCGGCGATCGAGGCTGTCCGTGCCCGCGGCACCATCGGCTTCTTCGGATATCCCGAATCCAAAGGGAACGCACTTTTTCCGGTGGAGCGGGCATTCCGGAAGTCGCTGACCATGGAGTGGGTCAACGGCACCCAGGCCGAGCCCGGTCTGGCGTCCTTCCACGCCGCTGTCGAGGCCATTCGCACGGGAGCGATCGAGGTCGACCACTGCCTCGACGCGATGTTCGACCTCGACGACGCTCCGGCCGCGTTCGACGCGGCGCGCGCGAACGGTCACGGCGCCGCGAAGGTCGGCATCGTCCTTCCCTCAGCGCGGCGGGGACGTGGTCACGGCGCAGTCCACAGGCCCTGTTGAATCATCGCAGTCACCGACTCCAGTAGCGCGCCGTGCACGACTGCTTCGGAAGCTGACATCCGCCCACGCGGTCGAACCAGCGAAAGTGTCCGTCTGAGTGACGGAGTCGTGGGCACTGCGATCACGTCGTCACCCTGCGCGCCGGCCGTCGCCATACTCGCAGGCAGCATCGACCACCCGAGTCGGTCGGCCACGAGGGCGCGTTGCAGCGTGGCGTCGTTGGTTTCAAGGCGAACCGACGGCGACATTCCCAGCCGTGCCGCGGCGGCATCGATCAGCGTCCGCAGTCCGTGCGGTGGGTTCGGAATGATCATCGGTTGGGAAAGAACGTATTCGAGTGGAATCGGCGAACCGGCATCTTCGAATGAACCGGGGGGAGCGATCGCCCACAACTCCTCGATCGCGACCGGGTCCACGGAGAAGGCCGAGGACATCGGCTGGTCGAAGAGAATCGCGAAGTCGACGGCTCCGGACTCGAGCCATTTCGCCAGGTGCCCCGCGTACCCGACGGTCAACTGAAGTTGCAGCCCCGGGTGGTGCGAGACGATTGCATCGGACAGCCGCAATCCGATCACGCGCGCAACGCTGGGCAGCAGCCCCACCGAAACATGCCCGGAGACCGAGTGATCGGCCGTCGAGGCTACTTCTTTCGCGCGGTCGATTTCCCGCAGCGCCCGGCGTGCTCGTTCGAGCACCTGCTCACCGACCTCCGTCAACAGCATGCCGGCCCGCGACCGTTCGAACAGCTGTGTTCCCAATTCGTCCTCGAGGGTGGCGATGTGGCGGGTTACCGCCGGTTGCACCAGGTGCAGCACCTGCGCCGCCCTCGTCACGCTGCCCGTATCGGCCACCGCCACCAGGGCTCTGAGCTGCCGAATCTCCATGAACCCGCCTCTTCCTCACTGCGAACACAATCGTGATACCAGCATCACAAATCAGTATTACCACGATCCCAGCATGTTGTTTCATGATCTATGGGAGCGCCCATCGTAATGAATCGGAGCACCAATGAATTCCACAGTCAGCGCACCGGGCTGGCAGAAGTCCGTCTTCGACGTTCTGCGTGAAGGAGATGTCAAGCAGATCGCGTACGTACCGGACGCCGGTCACTCCTACGCGATCCGAGCCGCGATCGACGACCCCACCATCGAGGACGTCGTCCTGACCACCGAGGAGGAGGGCGTCGGCGTCGTCAGCGGCGCCTGGCTCGGCGGTCAGCGCGCGGTCCTGCTCATGCAGAGCAGCGGAGTCGGTAACTGCGTCAACATGTTCTCCCTGCTGGAGATGTGCAAGTTCCCCTTCCTCACCCTGGTGACCATGCGCGGTGAGTACGCCGAGTTCAACCCGTGGCAGATCCCGATGGGCTCGGCCACGCAGCAGGCGCTCGAACTCATGGGCATCACAGTCTTTCGGGTCGACGACCCCGACCAGGTCGGCGAGGTCGTCTCCGCCGCCTTCGACCAGGCCTTCCTCGCTGGTGAGCGCGTCGCCGTGCTCCTGGGCCAGCGGCTCATCGGACGTAAGAAGTGGGAGCGCAAGTGAACGTACACAACTCGACCATCGGGACCCTCGCCGGCGAACGTATCGACCGACGCGAGTTCGTCGCACATCTGCTCGATCGTGCACCGCAGGCACTGGTCGTCACCGGTCTCGGCTCACCGTCCTACGACGTGTTCGCCGCCGGCGACCGTGGCCGCAACTTCTATCTGTGGGGTGCCATGGGCGCCGCGGTGCCTACCGGCCTCGGCCTCGCGCTCGCCCGTCCGGACGAGTCCGTGGTCGTCATCACCGGCGACGGGGAACAGCTCATGGGAATCGGCGCGCTCGGATCGGTCGCGGTCAAGGCCCCGAAGAACCTCACCATCGTCGTCCTCGACAACGGGCACTTCGGTGAAACCGGTATGCAGCGCAGCCACTCGAGCCTCGGCGCCGATTTGGCTGGTGTCGCTTCGTCGTTCGGCATCGCACGGGTGGAACGGGTCCGCGACGTCGCCGAGGTCGACCGTGTCGCGCAGATCGTCACCGCCCGGGAAGGCACGACCTTCGTCCAGGCGTTCATCGAGCAGACCGAACCGCCCCGCGCCCTTCCACCCCGCGACGGTACCGCCGTGAAGAACAAGTTCCGCGCCGCTCTCGGCCTCGACACGTTCTGATCGCCAACATCGAATCGGGAGACACCACTATGCACAAATATCTACTCCACATCGACGGTCAGCAGCGCCCGACCGCTGACGACACATACTTCGAGACCGACAACCCGTTCACCGGCCGGCCGTGGGCGCAGATCGCACGCGGGCAGGCCGAGGACGTCGAGGACGCCGTCCAGGCCGCACACCGGGCCATGACGACCGGCCCGTGGGCGAAAATGAGTCCCACCGCCCGCGGTCAGGCCCTGCAACGCGTCGCCACCGCGCTCGAGGACAACGCCGAACTCCTCGCCCGTATCGAGGTCCGCGACAACGGCAAGCTCTACAGCGAGATGTTCGGTCAGTGCCAGTATCTCGCGCAGTGGTACCGGTACTACGGCGGCCTTGCCGACAAAATCGAAGGCCGCGTCGTCCCCGTCGACAAACCTGGATACTTCACCTACACCCGGCGCGAGCCGATCGGGGTCGTGGGGATCATCACCCCCTGGAACTCACCGCTGCTGCTGCTCACGTGGAAGTTGGCGCCGGCGTTGGCAGCCGGCTGCTCGGTGGTCGTCAAACCCTCCGAGTACACCTCGGCCTCGACACTCGAGTTCGTGCGCATCCTCGAACAGGCGGGCCTGCCACCGGGGGTGGTCAACGTGGTCACCGGATTCGGCCCGGACGTCGGAGCCCCGCTGGTCGATCACCCGCTGGTGCGCAAGGTCGGCTTCACCGGATCGGACGCCACCGGACGGCACATCGGAGCCGCGGCGGCGCGCGGCCTCAAGCGGTTCTCCCTCGAACTCGGCGGAAAGTCACCGAACATCGTCTTCGCCGACGCCGACCTCGACGCTGCGGTCAACGGTGCAGTCTCCGGCATCTTCGCCGCGACCGGCCAGACCTGCATCGCCGGAAGCCGGCTTCTGGTGCAGCGATCCGTGCACGACGAGGTCGTCGGCAAGCTGGTCGAACTCGCCTCGACCGCACGGATCGGTGATCCGATGGCCCCCGACACCCAGGTGGGACCGATCACGACACGGGACCAGTACAAGAAGGTTCTCGAATACATCGACATCGCCACCTCCGAGGGTGCGCAACTCGCGCTCGGTGGCGACGTGGCCACCGGCAGCGGAACCGACGGGTGGTTCGTGCAGCCGACAGTGTTCACCGGGGTGAGCAATGAGTCCCGGCTGGCGCAAGAGGAAGTCTTCGGTCCGGTGCTCGCGGTGATCCCGTTCGACACCGAAGACGAGGCGATCACCATCGCCAACGACTCGAAATACGGTCTCGGTGCCGGTGTCTGGACCACCGATCTGACTCGCGCGTTCCGCATGGCGGACGCAATCGAGTCCGGAACGGTGTGGGTCAACACCTACCGCGCGGTCAGCTTCATGCTGCCGTTCGGCGGGGTGAAGGACTCCGGCATCGGCCGGGAAAATGGTGCCGAGGCGATCGACGAGTACCTCGAAACCAAGAGCGTGTGGATCAACACCGGCGCACCGACCGGAAACCCGTTCGTCCTAAGCTGATTCACCTGGACCGCCGCGGTCGGGTCGGCGGGTGCAGTGACTCTTACCTCCTGACGTGAAGGAAAGTCATGACGACTGACACTCTGAGCAGACTCGCAACGGTGCCGACGGCGTCGGTGTCCGATGCCCTCGACGCCCTCGGTCACGTGGGTTCGCTGCACGGCATCGGCCCACTCGTCCCCGGCCTCCGGGTGGCGGGACGGGCGTTCACCGTTCGCTACGAACCGGTGACCGACGAACCCGGAACCGTCGGCGACTTCCTCGACGACGTCGGACCCGGATCGGTGATCGTCATCGACAACCAGGGCCGCACCGACTGCACGGTATGGGGTGGCATCATGACGCAGATCGCCGCCGCCCGCGGCATCGCCGGCACCGTGATCCACGGGACCTGCCGCGACACCGCCACCTCCCTCGAACAGCAGTACCCGATCTGGAGCGCAGCACGATTCATGCGCACCGGCAAGGACCGGGTCGGGCTCGCCGAGGTAGAGGGCGCCGTCGAGATCGACGGCGTCACCATCCGACCCGGTGATTACATCACCGCCGACTCCGACGGGGTCGTCGCCGTTGCCGCCGACATCGTCGACGAGGTGCTCGACCTCGCCGAACGCATCGAACGGGTCGAGGCCGACATCATCGCCGCGGCCCGCGAAGGAGTCTCCCTCCGCGAAGCGCGGCAGAGGTTTTCGTACCACACCTTGCAGAGGAGGCAGGCATGACGGATCAGGCTCGCGGTCACACCACCGCTACCATCTACGAAGCATCCACACTGAACATCGCGCTCGACTCCGCAATCCGGCCCGCGTGGCCCGGCGCGCGGGTCGCAGGTCCGGCGTACACGGTGCAGGGTGCGGGCGGTGACAACCTGGCGCTGCACCACGCGGTCGCCGCCGCCCCCGCCGGGCACATCCTGGTCGCCGACCTCGGCGGGGCACTGCGCGGACATTGGGGCGAAGTGCTCGCCGTCGCCGCGCAGCAACGCGGGCTGCTGGGGTTGATCGTCGACGGAGGTGTCCGCGACACCGTCGAGCTCGCCGACCTCGATTTCCCCGTCTTCTCGCGCGGCATCTCCATCGTGGGTACCCGCAAGGGCTACCACGGGGTTCTCGGCGTGCCTGTCACCGTCGGCGGAATGCGCATCACAACAGGCGATCTCGTCATCGGCGATGCGGATGGTGTCGTGGCGATACCGCAGGAGCGCGTCACCGAGGTGCTCGACCGCTCGGACGCACGGGTGGCGGACGAGAAACGTATCGTCGACGAACTGCGCGCCGGCAAGACCACCCTCGAACTCTACAAATTCGCCCCGACGCAGTAGTGGCACACCGCCTGCGGTGACCGATGATGTGGCGGCGTGCCGAGGAAATCGACGACGGCGGCGCTTGCCCGGGTTCGGTGTTCGTCGAAGTACGCGTGCCGCGCGCCCGGTAGCAATTCCCTGTGTGCGTGGGGGATCCGGTCGGCGAGCAGTGCCGCGTTGTCAACGGGTGAGAGCGCATCATCGGTCCCGTGCAGGACGAGTGTCGGCGCGCCGATCGACGGCAGCACGTCCCACGCATCGTGACCGTTGCTGGCCCGCAGGTGCGCAACCTTGGCGTGGACGGGCATGTCCGGGTCGCCGAGGGTGTTGTACGGGCCCGGGTTCCGGGCGAGCCAGTCCGGCGTGTACATCAGATCCAGGAGCGCTCGGCGCGCACGGTCGGGATCGGCCTGCGCCAGGCTCGAGCGCACATCCCGGCTCCGCTCGACCGCGTGCGGTCCTCCGGGTGAGGTGCAGCCGAGGACCAGCGAGCGCACGCGCTCCGGGTGCCGTGCGGCGACCCACTGCGCCACCCGGCCACCCATCGAGGTGCCGTACACGTGGGCGCGGTCGATCCCCACCGCGTCCAGCACGCAGATCACGTCTTCGGCGAACAGCGTCGTGCTGTAGCCGGTATCCGGCTTGTCACTCGCCCCGGTGCCTCGATAGTCCATGGTGACGGCGCGGAAGTGCCGGTCGAAGTCCGGTCGGACGGCGTCCCACCAGTGGTGGTTGTTCGCCTGGCCGGCGAGGAGCAGCAGTGGCGGGCCGTCGCCGGTGTCCTGGTACGCGATGCGGGTTCCGTCGGACGCGACTGCGTACGGCACTGCTGTTCCCCTCGGGCCGATCAGACCGTGTCGGCGGCGCGCAGTTCGGTGATCGCCGCGCCGGTGTAGCCGAGTTCGCTCAGAATGGTGTCGGTGTGCGCGCCGAGCGCGGGAACCGGGTCGAATCGAGGTTCGACCCCGTCGAGGGTTGCCGGTGGCAGCAGCGCACGAACGGGACCGCCGGGTGTGGCGACCTCACGCCAGCGGTCACGTCCGGCCAGGGACGGATGCGACAGGAAGTCCGACACGGTGCCGAGCCGGCCGTTGGCGATGGACACCTTGTCGAGCAGGGCGAGGGCGTCCTCGGTGCTGAGCAGTCGCGTCCGTTCGGAGATCAGGGCGTTGCATTCCTCTCGGTGCGCCACCCGTGCGGAGTTGCGGCTGAAACGCGCGTCCGTCGCGATCGTCTCGTCGCCGAGGACTTCGGTGCAGAAGGCGGCCCACTCGCGTTCGTTCTGGATCGACAGCAGCACCGTGCCGTCGGCGGTGGGGAACGGTCCGTAGGGGGCGATCGTCGCGTGCTCGGCGCCGACCCGGCTCGGCTGCCTGCCACCGTATTCGGTGTAGTAGGCGGGGGATCCCATCCATTCGCCGAGGGCCTCGAACAGGGCCACCTCGACCGCCCGCGCGACGCCGGTGGTGGCCCGCGTGTACAGCGCGGACAGGATCCCGCTGTAGGCGTACATGCCGGCCGCGATGTCGGCGATCGACAGTCCGGTCTTCGAGGGGCAATCGTCGGGGCCGGTCAGGGACATCAGTCCGGATTCGCCCTGGACGAGCATGTCGTACGCCTTGCGGTCCGACCACGGCCCGGTGTTGCCGTAACCCGACACGTCGCAGGGAATCAGCGACGGGTACCGCTGCTGGAGCGAGTGCGCGTCAAGGTCCATCCGGGCGGCGGCGCCCGGTGCCAGGTTCTGCACGAACACATCCGCTGTCGCCAAGAGCTTTTCGAGTATCTCGCGCCCGTCGGCGGACTTCAGGTCGAGGGTGAGGGACTCCTTGGACCGGTTGAGCCAGACGAAATAGCTCGATTCGCCGTGCACGGTCTCGTCGTACCGGCGCGCGAAGTCGCCGGAGCCCGGACGTTCCACCTTGATCACCCGGGCACCGAGGTCGGCGAGTTGGCGGGTCGCGAAAGGGGCGGCGACAGCTTGTTCGATGCTCACCACGGTGATCCCCGCGAGGGGTTGTGCGGTCTGCGATGCCATGAAGTCAGCCAGCCTTCCGTAGAAATGTACGGCCATTTTGCAGGACAGCGGAGCGACGCGTCAACCGTGCACCGGTCAGGCTTTACAGGTTCTTGAGGTTCGGTGCGATCTCCGAGAGGATGCACACCCGTCAATGGCCGTACATTACGATGGGCTACCCGTGGTGACGCCGGTACGCCTCGACAGCTCCCGGATGACGCGGCACGCCGGCCGTCTGAATGAGGGATCGGACGTCGAGAAACTGGGCTCCGACCGTATCAGGAGGAATCAGGTCCTGAGCCCGGTCGACGAGCAGGTCGACGAGGGCACCGGCCGCAGCGCCGGGCAACTGTGGAGATGCGAGGAGCAGGCTCGGCACCCCCACCGTCGAGGTTTCGGCGGTGTCGCCGTACGCCCGGGCAGGAACCGAAACCGGTTCGTACATCGGCCCGTAGAGCCTCCGCATCTCCACGTACTCCGCCGACAGGTCGAGTAGCCGGATGCCACCCTCCGGTCCGTGGCCGGGCCGCGGGATCGCGGCCGGGGTGGGCACACCGCCGGCCCACAACGCAGCCGCGACGGTGCCGTCCGCCAGCGAGTCGAGGACAGTGGTGAGCGAGACCGGGCGGACTGTGACGTCGTCGACGGTCAGCCCACTCGCCTCGAGCACCCTCCGACCCGTCTGCGCGGTCCCCGATCCGGGGGACCCGAGGCTGATCGTCCGGCCCCGGAGATCTTTCAGCGACTGGAACGGTGATCGTGCGGGAACCGCGCACTGGAGGTAGTTCTCGTACACCCGGCCGATGGCGAGCACCGGGGTCGTCGCCTCCGCGGCCGAATCGGCCAGCGCCAGCCCGATCAGCACCTCACCCGCGGCCAGCAGCGACAAATTCTCCAGCGAACCGCTCGTGTTGCGCACCGTCAGCCTCAGGTCCCGATCTGCGGCGGCCGCCGCGTCGGCGAGCAACTCCGCGAACTCGGCCTGGAATCCGTCGCGCTCCCCCGAGGCGATCTCGTAGGGCCCCAGCAGCTGCGTGCGACTGCAACCGGCCAGGGTGACGGCCGCGGCCACACCGCCGATGAACTGGCGCCGGTTAATCATCGTCCTGGTTCCCCACGTGCTGTTCGAGCCACAAGCGTACGCGCAGGCCGCCTGCGGGTGACTCGTCGATGGCGAGTCGGCCGCCGTAGGCGGAGGCGATCACCTCGACGATGGAGAGTCCGAGCCCTGTGCCGGCCTGATCGCTGGCGCGGAAGAAGCGGTCGGTGAGGTGTCCGCGCAGTTCCGCCGGCACCCCGGGCCCGTCGTCCGCCACCCACACGCACACTCCGAAGCGGTCCGGCGACGGCTCGACGGAGACACCGATCTCGATGCGCGGGTGCGGACCGGCGTACCGGGATGCGTTGTCGATCAACACATCGAGCACCTGCGACAGGTCGTTCTCCGCGATCGCCACCGGAACGTGTTCCAGGCCTGCGGGATCGACGATCGCCAGCCGGGCACCGCGGTCACCGGCCGTGACCGACCAGAAGTCGACCCGGTCCGCGACCACCGACAGGGCGTCGCAGACCGCGTCAGTGCGGCCGATGCCGAAGCGTGGCGTCTCGGCCGAGGCAAGCGAGAGAAGGCTGTCGAGAATCGACTGCAGCCGTTTCGTCTCCTCGGTGATGCTGTGGTAATCCTCGCGAGCACTGTCCGTTAGCTCCTCGTCGAGCAGGTCGAGGCGAAACTGGAGGGCGGCGAGCGGATTACGCAGCTGATGGGCGGTATCGGCGATCAGGCGCTGTTGCGCGTCGGCGGCGCGCAGCACGGCGGAAGACATGACGTCGAACGAATGTGCCAGGCGGCGCACCTCGGGAGGCCCGCCCGCGGCCGTGGTCGGCAGCACCGATTCCGGCGGCGACGTGACCGGTGTCCGCGCATCGGGCATGCGACGGATCAGCTGCACGATTCCCTTCGACAGATTCGCCAGCGGGCCGAGAACCCACCGGCTCAGGGCGATCGCGAGGACACCGAACGCCACCAACGCGAGTACGGCGCCCGCCGCGATCATCGCCCACTGCTGCAGGATGTCGGTGCGGGCCTCCGCGGTCGAGGCACGCAGGACGATGGTGCCGTTCACCTGAGCACCCGACCCCACCGGCTTCACGAACAGCGCGGCGTCGTCGCTCCACGGGAACAACCGGTCGACGGTGGACACCCGTTCGTTGCGCAGCCCGCTGCGGATCGCGTCCTCGATCCCCGGTTCGTCCGCGGTCAACCCTGCCGAGAAGTCGGGCACGCCGCGCGTGGACACCACGAGCACACCCTCGTCGTACACCTCGCGATACGCCTCCACCTCACCGGCGATCCGGGCGGGATCGCCCGTCCGGACGTACTCCTCGGCGAGGACGGCGAACCGCTGGATGTCTCCCTCACGGCCGAGAGTGAACTCCTGGGTGCGCGAGTCCGCGGTCGCGATGGCGAGGGGAATCGCGAAACTCGCGACCGCGCAGGATCCGAGTATCGCGAGAATCAGCAGGAGTCGCCGGCGCATTTCGTGATCAGCACACCCAGCGGTAGCCGAAGCCTCGGATGGTGCTGATCAAGCCGGGACGGTCGAGTTTGGCGCGCAGGGTGCCGATATGGACGTCGAGGGTTCGGGACACCGCCACGAACGCATCGCCCCAGATCCGATCCATCAGTTGCTGGCGACTCACCGCGGCGCCCGGGTTCTCGAGGAGGATTTCGAGCAGCGCGAACTCCTTCGACGTCAGATCCACCTCCTCGCCCGCCACGACGACGGCTCGGGTGTCGAGGTTGACGTGGACGTCCCCGGTGACCACCTCGCGGGGCGCGCCACCTTCGGTGACCGTGCTGCGCCGCCGCACCACTTCGATACGGGCGAAGAGTTCGGACATGCGCGCCGGTTTGACCAGGTAGTCGTCCGCGCCGCCGCGAAGCCCCCGCACCACCGATCGCTCGTCGTCGCGTGCGGTCAGGATGATCACCGGGACGCGGCTGACCTGGCGGAGTTGACGGAGCACCTCGAGGCCGTCGCGGTCCGGCAATCCGAGATCGAGCAGAACGAAGTCGACGTCGCCGTGGTGCAGGAGAAGTTCGGACCCGAACTTCATCCGGATCGGCTGATGCGCCTGCCGGGTGAGCCCGGCGACGAGCGCGTTGCCCACTCCGTCGTCGTCCTCGACCACCGCGATACGCATAACCGGCATTGTCCCCCCGCGGCGGTGACCCGGGGGGACAATGCGGGAGGAGGCGGGGTCAGACACGCTCGAGTTCGCGGTCGTCGCGGTCTTCCTCGCGCCCGTCGCGGGCCTGGGTCCCAGGCGCCGCGTCGAGAGTGGTCGCGCCCTTGCCCTTCGACATGAACAGCGCGGCGATCAGGGTCAGGGCCGAGCAGCCGACGACGTAGTAGAAGAACACCGATTCGTGTCCGGCCTGCTTGAGCGCGAGGGCGAGTGGTTCGGCGGTGCCGCTGAACAGGGCCGCGGTGATCGCGTGCGGCAGGCCGACGCCGAGCGCGCGGACCTTGGTCGGGAACAGTTCTGCCTTCACGATCGCGCTCAGCGCGCTGTAGGCGGTCACGATGACGAGGCCGGTCATCATCAGCCCGAACGCGACGAACGCGTTGGTGGTGTTGCCGAGGACGGTGAGGATCGGCACCGTCAGGACGGTGGAGCTGATACCGAAGAAGAGCATCACCTTGCGGCGTCCCATGCGGTCGGAGATCAGTCCGGCCACGGGCTGGAGCAGCATGTAGATGAACAGGGCGGCGAAGTTGATCCACGCCACCGTCTCCGGCGCGATGCCCGACGTGTTGATCATGTACTTCTGCAGGTAGGTGGTGTACGTGTAGAACGCGACGGTGCCGCCGATCGCGAGGCCGAACACCATCGCCAGCTGCTTCGGGTACTGGAGCAGCAGTCGCAGGGTGCCGCGCTTCGCCGACGGCGTCGTGCCGGATGCCTTCTCGGCCGCGATCTCGGCCGCTTCCTCCTTGTACTGGTCCGACTCGTCCATCCCACGCCGGAAGAGCATCACGGTCACTGCGGCGATCGCGCCGATCACGAACGGAATACGCCAACCCCAGGCCTGCATCTGGTCGATGGTGAGGAGCTGCAGCAGAATGATCTGCACGCCGAGCGCAGCGAGCTGACCCAGAATGATCGATACGTACTGGAAGCTCGAGTAGAAGCCGCGTCGTCCGGGTGTAGCGACCTCGGAGAGATACGTCGCGCTGGAAGCGAATTCGCCACCCACCGACAGTCCCTGGATCAGTCGCGCCATCACCAGCAACGCTGGGGCGAGCATGCCGATCGCCTCGAAACTCGGTGTCGCAGCGATGATCAGCGACCCTGCGGCCATCATGAGCACCGACAACGTCAGCGCATTCTTACGCCCGTACCGGTCCGCGTATCGGCCCAGGATGTAACCACCGATCGGTCGCATGAGGAATCCGACCGCGAAAACCAGTGCCGTGGAAAGAAGCTGGGCAGTCGTACTGCTCTGTGGAAAGAAGGACGCCGCGAAGAACACACTGAACGCCGCGTAGACGAACCAGTCGTACCACTCGACGAGATTGCCGATGCAGCCGCGGACGACGTTCGCGACAACCCGCCTCTCGCCGCTCGCCGACCCTCGCTCCGAAGTCGTGTGTCGCATGATGTTCCTTCCTCCACTGCCGTGATCGTGCATAGCCACTGGAACCAATGTGGCCGCCCTCACAGCAGGAGGGAAGGGAAGCGCGGCTTTCCTTACATACGCTTTAGACGAGGACGCCTACGCGATTCGGGCGAGCAGCGCCGGCACGTCCTGGCCTGGCCAGATGCCCCCGAGAGTGAGCGCTTGATCGCCGGGGACGCGGTCGGAATCGATCACTCGGATCAACTCCACGCCGATGTCGCCGGACGTGATGACGGTGTTGGTTCCCGCGCTCGCACACGTCACGGTGTCGACGTCCGGTACCGCCGAGCCGGGCGAGCCGCTGCCCGACACCCGAGTGGTCACGTCGGGTCGCTCACCGGGTGAGGCGAACTCGAGTTTTGCCTCCGTCCCTCCCGTCACGATGGCCGTCACCAGGGCCCGCACGTAGACGGGGTCGGCGGAGGCGTCGTACACCCACCGCCCACCCAGTACGGAATGGTGCATCGCGGTGATCAACACCGACTCCGCGCCTGCCAACGGTGCACCGCGATACGTCACCGGCACTTGCACCATCTGCCCGTCCGCCGTCCGGACCAGGTGCGTTTCGATGCCGACCTCCCCGTCAGGATCGTCGAACCGGTACGCACCCGCCACCTCGAGTGACGATGCGTCGGCCGAACCGATCCACGACTGGCGTGGGATCCAGTCGCGGAGCATCGCGGCTTTGGTCGGGGTCAGCTGAGCCTGGTAGATGAGGGCCACACCGGCGACGCTACCTCGTCACCCCGGGCTGTCTGGCTCTGCCAATGTGGCGGTGAGACCTGCGAGAAGGATGTCGAGGCCGCGTTCCAATTCGGCGGCGCCGTCGTAGGACGCCAGCACCGGCGCCAGGCCACGCAGGAGGGGAAACTCGCCGATCGGCAGGCGGTGAAGTCCGAGGCGCAGGAGGTCGTCGGATTCGTCCGGGCTCTCGACCAGTTCCTGCAGCTCGTTGAGGACGTGGCCGTAGAGGAAGCCGAACAGCGCCCGGTAGACGTGGAGGGCGTCGGCGTCGGTGAAACCGGCCGCGGTGAGGAGCGTCAGGATGTTCTCGAGTGGGCGCAGGGTGCCGAGCGGTCGAAGCCCGAGCGGTGTCGACAGCGGCCGGGTGACCAGCAGCGGCACCACCTGGGGATGAGCGAGCGCCAACCTGCGGAAGCCCCGCGCGACCTCCCGCAGTTGGGCGGTCCACTCACCGGCGGCGGTATCGACCTCGAGTTGCCCGAGGACGCTCTCGGCGACCCCGTCGAGTAGCGCGGCCTTGTTCGGGGCGTGACGGTAGAGGGTCATCGGGTCGCGGTCCAGCGCCTTGCCGAGTCGGCGCATGGACAGGCCGTCGATTCCGTCGCGGTCGATGAGCTCGAGCGCGCACGCAAGGATCCGCTCGCGGGTGATCGGGCCTCCGTCGGAGTGGATCGAACGGTGAGCGGGCGCTTTGGCCATCACGACTGCTGCGCGCCTTCCATTCGTTCACTGTAGGCCTATACCGTAGATCTACACTGTTGACAGGCGCTGGCCTGCGGCGTTCACTGGTGAGTGCAACCCGCTACCCGCACGGTTTCTGCCGCGAGTCCGCCGTCCACCACGGCAACGGACCGGGCACTCGAGAGACGAGAAGCATCGCCATGAGCATCGGGAAGAAGATCCGGCACAAGGCCGAAACCGCCGAGGGCGTCGCCAAGAAGAACGTCGGTAAGGCGCTCGGAAACGAACGCATGGAGGCCGAGGGACGCGCGAAGGAGGCGAAGGGCAACGCCAAGCAGGCCGGCGACAAGATCAAACAGGCAGGACGCAAGATCAAGGACACGTTCAAACACTGACCCGGCTCACGCACAATTCCCGAGGTTCGACACCCCGCCCGTGCCGTGGACGGGTTCGGAATCCGGAGCACACCCATGGCGATATCGGACATCAAGGAATACACCCACCTGACCGCGGAAGACGTCGAGGCGCTGCGCACCGACCTCGACGCCATCCGGCGGGACGTCACCGATTCACTCGGGGAGCGCGACGCCACCTACATCCGGCGCACGATCGCCTTCCAGCGTGTGCTGGACGCCGCCGCGCGGCTGATGATCGTCGGAAGCCGGGCGAAGGCCGGACTGGTCGCCGGAACGACGGCTCTCGCTGTGGCCAAGAGCATCGAGAACATGGAGATCGGGCACAACGTGTCGCACGGGCAGTGGGATTGGATGAACGACCCGGAAATCCACTCCAGCACCTGGGAATGGGACATGGCAGGCCTGTCGTCGCAGTGGCAGTACTCCCACAACTATCGCCACCACGTGTTCAGCAACGTCGTCGGGATGGACGACGACCTCGGATTCGGCGTCATCCGCATCACCCGCGACCAGCCGTGGAAGCCGGACAACCTGTTGCAGCCACTCCGGAACCTGTTGTTGGCGGCCACGTTCGAGTGGGGCATCGCCCTGCACGGCCTGTATGCCGAACAGTCCCGAGCCGGCACCGCCGCCGAGAAATCTGCCCACACGCGAGCCCTGATCGGCAAGATCGCCCGGCAGTCGGGCAAGGATTACCTGATCTTCCCCGCCCTGAGCGGGCGGCGTTGGCGACGGACGCTGAAGGCGAACCTCGCCGCCAACCTGCTGCGGAACCTGTGGGCGTATGTCGTGATCTTCTGCGGACACTTCCCGGACGGCGCCGAGAAGTTCACACCGGCGGAACTGGAGAACGAGACCCGGGCGGAGTGGTACCTCCGCCAGATGCTCGGCACCGCGAACTTCCGGGCCGGCACCGTACTCGCGTTCATGAGCGGCAACCTCTGCTACCAGATCGAGCATCACCTGTTCCCCGACCTCCCCAGCAACCGCTACGCGGAGATCGCGACCAGGGTCCGCGCACTCTGCGAGAAGTACGATCTGCCTTACACCACCGGTTCGCTTGCCCGGCAGTACTTCCTGACACTCCGCACTATCCACAAACTCGCGCTGCCCGACCGGTTTCTGTCCGCCACCTCCGACGACGCGCCCGAGACGGCGTCCGAGCTGAAGTTCCGCGCACGGTCCACGCTGCCCGCGGGCGCAGAACTGCGCACGGCCCTGCGGGCTTCGGTCGACACTGCAGAACCGGATCGGTTTCGGGAATCGCCTCGGGGGTAATTGCTGTGTATGGGTGCACGAGAGAGGGCGAGCGGCCGGACCACACCGGCTGAGCCTGCCCGTCGGCGCACGGCCGGCAAAAGTACGAAGACGGTTCGTGGGGAACGGACGACAGCCGCCGAGCCCCGCCGGGCGGCTCGGTCGTCCACGACGGCTAAGAGGGCCGCGACGACCCGCACACGCACCCGAGACGGCGGATCCCGTACATCCGAGCGCCCGCGTCCCGCCCCACCGACCCGCACACGGCGAGAACAACCGGCTGTCGACGAGATCGAACGTGACTGCCCCGGTGCCGCCGCGCGCGCCCCGGTGCCGCCGCTCACCGACGCCCTCGTCGACTGGCTGAAGGCCCAGGTCCAGCGACTCCTGGACGCGGCGCGAAGTCGCGGCGACGCGGTGACGGTGACGATTCAACAGAAGATCCAGGAGTGGACGGACACGCTCGCGGAGGCCGTCGCGGACGGCGGACCCGGCGCGATAGCGGGGCTCGAAGGCCTCCGGGCCGCACTGGCGGGCAAGAATCCCGTGTGGGCAGCGATCAAAGGGCTCGTATCCGGACTCAGCGGCAAGGCCAAGGTCGCCCTCATTCTCCTCCTCGTCGTCGGCCTCCTGCTCGGCCCGGTGCTCCTTCTCGTCCTGCTGCTGGCCCTCCTCGTCGCGGCGCTGATCGCTGCAGTGCGGGCCGCCGCGGGCTGAGCCACCACGATGAGAATCGGTGAGCGGCACCCGTTCCAGGCGTGGATCGGGGCGGACCGCCGGTAACCTGTCGGCACCCGAATTCGAGGAAGAGCGGCCGCCACGAAGCCGCCCGAACCGAGGGTCCCGCCGGTGGTTGAGCTTCGCGCGGCTGGGGTAGTCGGCAAGAGCGCACCTCACCGCGCACGGTATTGCGGCACATCACCGAAAACGGTCCTGCGACACATTGCCGAAGTTGGCGAGACGTGCGTCTGGGACTACTCGGTGAAGGGGTTCGATGATGAAAACCAAAGGTCAGGTGGCATTGGCCGTCGGCGCCGGCTACATGCTGGGCCGAACACACAGAATGAAGATGGCGCTGATGCTCGCGGCCGCAGGTGCGACGGGACGATTCCCCGGCGGACCGCGAGACCTCTTGGAACGCGGTACGAAAATGCTCGCGAGCTCCCCCGAGATCGCCAAGATCGGCGACTCCGTTCGGGGAGAGCTGGTCAACGCGGCGAGGGCGGCTGCGATCACTGCAGCCAGCCAGCGCATCGATTCCCTCAGCAATCGGCTGTTGTCGGGCGGCGAAGAGGTCACGGACACCGTCAGCGGTGTCACGGACACTGTCGGGGGTGTCACGGACACCGTCGGCGGCGTCGCCGACGTGGGTCGGCTCGGACGCAAGAAACGCTCTCGTGCACGGGACGACGAGGACGACGAGACCGCTGCCGACGAACCCGAGGACGAGTACGCGGACGAGGAAGACGAGTACGAGGAGCCCGCCGAAGACGAAGACGAGGCCGAAGAGGAGCCTGCACCGCGCAAGCGCCCCGCGGCGCGGCGTCGCGCGTCGAGCAACGGCAGCAGCCGGCCTTCGAGCAGGTCGCGGACCAAGAAATCGGACGAGGACGACGAGGAGGCACCGACACGCGGACGCAGGACGCGGGCCAAGGCCACCACTGATTCGGCACCTGTCCGACGCGGCGAGGGGTGAGGGTGATGGCGAACGCTGCGAAGAAGCTACAGGAATCCGCACCGGGCGACGGGGGCATGTCGGGCCTGCTGCAGGAATCGCTGCAACGGCTGGTCGGCACGGTTGCCGAGAAAGCCCTGACGTCTGTCTCGGACAAGGTGGCGAACACATCGGGACGGCTCAACGACTACGCCGAGGGTGGCGGCGGAAGTCTGCTGTCCGCAGTCACCGGCAAAGAGCAAGGCAAAGAGCAAGAGGGCGACGGCAAGTCGCCGTTGTCCGCGCTCGGCTCGGGCCTGACCGGGCTGAAGGACAGTGTGAAGGACACGGCCTCCGACCTGAAGGACACGATCACCGGCGGCGGTGGCGGCGGGGGTGGCGGTAAAGGCGGCAAGAAACTCAAGCTGGTCAATATCGTCGAATCGATCGATGTCGGTGTCCCGGTCCAACTGGCCTACAACCAGTGGACACAGTTCGAGGACTTTCCGTCGTTCATGAAGAAGGTCGAACGGGTCGCACAGGAGTCGGACGAGAAACTCGAATGGAAAGCGAAGATCTTCCTCTCGCACCGAACCTGGGAAGCGTCGATCCTCGAGCAGGTTCCCGACGAGCGGATCGTGTGGCGGTCGAAGGGCGCCAAGGGCTACATCGACGGTGCGGTGACGTTCCACGAGGTGACCCCCGATCTCACCCGCATTCTTCTGGTCCTCGAGTATCACCCGAAGGGCTTGTTCGAGAAGACGGGAAACCTGTGGCGTGCACAGGGACGACGAGCGCGCCTGGAACTGAAGCACTTCGGACGTCACGTCATGACGCAGTCGATCCTTCATCCTGAAGATATCGAGGGTTGGCGCGGAGAGATCCGGGACGGCGAGGTAGTCGAGCCCGAGCAGGACGAGGTGGAACCGGAAGAAGACGAGCAGGACGAAGTCGAACCGGACGAGGGCGAAGAAGACGAGGTCGACGAGGACGAGGGCGGAGAGCCGGAGGAAACAGCCGAGGACGAGGAAGAAGAGGAAGAGACGGCGTCCGAGGAACCCGACGAGGAGCCGGAGGACGAGGAGGCTGAGGAAGCACCGAAACGCCGACGCCGCCCCCGTAAGACCGCGGCCTCCAGTTCCGAGCAGGCACCCCCGAAACGTCGGGGCCGCCCGCGCAAGACCGCAGCCAAGTCGGCCGGCTCCCGGCAGGGAGCAAACCGATGACCGCAGTGCAACCCGCAGGTGGTGGCGGCGGAGTCAGCGGCGGACCGAGCTCGAGTAGCCTCGCCGACGTCATCGACACCATCCTCGACAAGGGTCTCGTGATCGATGCGTACGTGCGCGTCTCGCTGGTCGGCATCGAATTGCTGACCATCGACGCGCGCGTCGTAGTCGCCAGCGTCGACACGTACCTGCGGTTCGCGGAGGCGGTGAACCGGCTCGAGATCGGCAGTGGCGAGCCCAAGGGCCTCACGGACCTGGTGGGGGACGTCACCGAGGGCGGCGCCAAATCGAAAACCAAGGGCGCACTCGAGTCCGCCGGTGAGAAACTCGGCGACATCCTCGGCGGCGGACAGGAAGAACCTGAGCGAGAGCGTGTTTCACGCAAATCCAGTCGAGGTGACAAGTGATGGCGAGTTCCAAGGAGACCACCGACGAACCGCAAGTCAGCGGTGTCTACGTGTACGGCATCGTGCCTGCCGACGTGGAGACCGAAGAGGACGCGGTCGGTGTGTGTGACGGGTCGGTCAGCACCGTCAAGCACGGCGACATCGCGGCACTCGTCAGCGAAATTTCGGTGGACAGGCCGCTCGGCAAACCCGAGGACCTCCAGGCCCACGCGCACCTGCTGGACGGCACGTCGCGTGTGGCGCCTGTCCTTCCGCTCCGATTCGGGGCAGTCATGACCGACGAGGACGCCGTCGAGGAGGAACTGCTCGCGGCGCACGCCGACGAGTTCGCTGCGGCGTTGGAGGAACTGGAGGGTCGGGCGCAGTACGTCGTGAAGGGGCGATACGTCGAGAAGGCGATCCTGCGTGAGGTGATCGACGAGAACGAACAGGCAGGCAAACTGCGAGACACCATCCGGGATCAGCCCGAGGACGCCACCCGCGACGCACGGATGGCGCTCGGCGAGATCGTGAGCAACGCCATCGTCGCCAAGCGGGACGAAGACACCGCGAAGGTCGTCGAAGCACTCACGTCGCTGACCGATTCGATCAACGTGCGGGAACCGACTCACGAGGAGGAGGCAGCGCAGGTCGCTGTCCTCGTCGAGGTCGCCAGGCAGGAAGAACTCGAGAAGGCGGTGGGAGCGCTGGCCGAAGAGTGGGACGGCCGGGTCGACATGCGTCTGCTCGGACCTCTCGCCCCCTACGACTTCGTGGTGACCGCGAAGCCGGAGGGCTGACCGATGGGTCTGCTGTCGTTCATCGCCACGCTGCCGCTCCAACCGGTGAAGGGTGTGATCTCACTGGCCGAGTTGATTCAGCGGCAGGTCGACGAGGAACTGCACAACCCCGCGAGTGCACGCCGCGCTCTCGAGGAATTGGAGGAGGCCCGAGAGGCCGGTGAGATCTCGGCCGAAGAAGAACAGCAGGCGCAGCAGGCCATCCTCGACCGAATGACCGGAACGGGACCGCCCACCACTCCGGAGAAGGAGTGATCGGCCATGGCGGAAGAGCAGCCGCCTCCGTTGCCGGCACCCGAGATCGCGCAGGTCGCACTACGTGACATCGCGCAATTGACCGGCAAGAAGCCGCTCGGGGCGACCTCGGTCATGCCCACCGACGACGGGTGGACGGTGGAAGTGGAGGTCGTCGAAGACCGGCGGATCCCGTCGTCGACGGACATGCTCGCGTTGTACGAGGTGGTGCTGGATCTGGACGGAGAACTGTTGTCCTATCGCCGAACCCGGCGCTACATCCGTGGTGTCGGTGACAGCGGGAGCGGGCAGTCATGACCGTCGCCGGCGGCGGTGGAGGCAACCTTCCGCAGAGCTCGGGCGGCGGATTCGGCGGCGGGCACCAGTCCACGAACCTCGGGGACATTCTCGAACGGGTGCTCGACAAGGGCCTGGTGATCGCCGGGGACATCCAGGTCAATCTCCTCGACATCGAACTGCTGACGATCAAGGTCCGGTTGGTCATCGCCTCCCTCGAGACCGCGAAGGAGGTGGGCATCAACTGGTGGGAGAACGACCCCTGGCTGACCGGGAAGAGCAGCGACCTCGAACTCGAGAATCGGAAGCTGAAGGAACGCATTGCCGCGCTCGAGTCCGACCGGTCGGTGCGCCCCGCCGTCGAGGCCGGCGAAACGGTTCAGGTGGAGGGAAGACGCCGAGGGGAGGACGATGACCGAGAGTGACGGTGTGTGGCTGTACGGCATCACGTCGGCGAGCGTCGGCGACGCACAACTGTCCGGGGTCACCGGTGTGGCCGGCGAGCCGGTGCGGGTGGTGGCGTCGGCGGGCCTCGCCGCGGTCGTCGGATCGGTGAGCCTGAGCGACTACGGGGAAGGTCCGTTGCAACGGAACCTCGAGGATCTCGACTGGCTGGCCGCGACCGCGCGAGCCCACGACGCGGTGGTGGCCGCGGTCCTTCGCTGTGGGCCCACCATTCCTCTACGCCTCGCCACCCTGTACCTCGACGACGATCGGGTTCGCCGCCTCCTCGACGAGCGTCACGAGGAGTTCGATGCCGCACTGCGCCAGGTCACCGGGCGGACCGAATGGGGAGTCAAGGCCTACGGTGACCCGAAAACACTGGCGCAGCCACCCGCCGAGGAACCGGGCGCAAAAGGCGGCGGTAAGGGGACCGCGTATCTGCTGCGCCGCCGCGCCGAGTTGACGGCCCAGCAGGACGTCGAACGCAAGGCGGCCGCCCACGCGCGAGAGATACATTCCGCCCTGCTGTCCCACGCCGTCGACGGCCGACGCCAGCAGGTGACCGATCCGGCCATCACCGGCAGGCGAGCGTGGATGATCTTCAACGGCACCTACCTGGTGGCCGACGAACTCGTCGACGAATTCGCCTCGGCCGTCACGGCACTCGACGCCGACCACGACGGAGTGACACTCGAACTGACCGGGCCGTGGCCCCCGTACTCGTTCGCGGGGATCGACCAGGCGAACCCATGAGTGAGATCGTCCCGGCCGACGACAACCGCCGCATCGCCCTCGTCGACCTGCTCGACCGAGTGCTCGGTGGCGGCGTCGTCATCACGGGCGAGATCACCCTCTCCCTCGCCGACGTGGACATGGTGCGAATCTCGCTGCGCACCCTGATCGCCTCGGTGAGCGCACTGGTGCCGGGGCCGGAGGCCGAGGAACCCTTCGATGAGTGATTCCGAGGACGAACCCGAACCGCACACGCTGGACGGGGAGGGGCGGCGCATTCTGCCGCAACGCATCGACGCCGACCCCGAATCGGTCGAGCGCGGCCTGGTGACCCTCGTCCTCACCCTCGTCGAACTGCTGCGCCAGTTGATGGAGAGGCAGGCGCTGCGCCGAGTCGAGCACGGCGATCTCAGCGACGAGCAGATCGAGCGGATCGGTACGACACTGATGCTTCTCGAGGAACGCATGACCGAACTGCGTGACCACTTCGGGCTGACACCCGAGGACCTCAACATCGACCTCGGACCGCTGGGGCCGCTGCTGTCCGACGAGTAGCAAAGGGGTGGGGTCTGCGCACCCTAGGGTGGCTGTCGACGCTGCTGCCGGGAAGGCAGTGTTGGTGTGACCAAGGAAACACCCGACCACACCACCAAGGACACAGCATGTTTCGCCACACCGCCATCCGCGCCGGCCTGATGATCGCCGCAGTCGCAATCTCCGTCACCGGCGCAGCCGGAGTCGCGACCGCCATGCCCACCGCCTCGGGTACCGACGTCGCACACGTCTCTTCGTCGGACCGCGACGCCCGCGACCGCGACCGTGCCGAACGTTTCGACGACAACACGGACAAGGCGTTCTGCGAGGGCAAGGCCGTCATCGCCAATCCTGGCTGCTCCTCCCTGCCGTACTGAGACGTGTCGGGCGGCGTATCGTCTGCTGCAAGGTAACCCCGCGCCCGGTGGCGTCGTCCATCGGTCCGTCTCTTGCGCGGGGCTTCGAGATGATCGTCCTACGGGAACACCACCCGCCTGAGCACGTCCCGTTGCAGTGGATCGTGGCCTTGTCGACGACGAACCCGTCCCCGAGCTCTGGCACCCTGGCGACAACGTCACCGCATGCCTCGCCTGGCTCGACGAGTGGCAACTACCCGCCGAGGTTCGATCCCTGGCCGAGGACGTCGAGGTGCGACCGAACGAAGTTCTCCGCGGCGGTTTCTACGTCGACAGGTACCCGAGTTGCGCACCTCGACCCGTGCAGCCCACCAGCGGCGTGGTCATGTCGATCGAGTTCGTCGCGAACATCGAACT
Source organism: Rhodococcus sp. WS4 (assembly GCA_006543605.1). Taxonomy (GTDB): domain Bacteria; phylum Actinomycetota; class Actinomycetes; order Mycobacteriales; family Mycobacteriaceae; genus Rhodococcus_F. Next base: position 1,036 of record RRBB01000076.1, on the reverse strand, counting down.
CCACACCGGCCGCGGCTGGAAGATGCTGCCCGGCAACGTGCAGCTGCGTCACGTGCCCGACACCGGCACGTGGCGCATGCCGAATCGGCAATTCTCGGTGCCTGGAACCGCCGGTGATCTCCGGTTCATCGAACAGAGCGAGTTCGTGACGCGGTACGGCGTCACCGCACCGGCGTTCCGTCGGGATTCCCGATACTTCCGTGTCGTCCTATGTCTGACCTCGCAAGAATGAATCAGACAGTGCCGCTTCATTTCTCCTCGGTGGAGGGTCGAGCGACGTCGCCTGTGCCCTCCCTCCATCTCCGTTCGATCTGACGCATCATCGACGGGTAGACGATCAGGTGCCGGAACGGGGCGATCGCGTACATGTAGCAGGTACCGAGCATCCCGTTCGGCTTCGCGTAGACCGCCATCTCGCCGCGGTAGCCTCCGGCACCGTCGGGGACCCAGCCGATGTGCATGACGCCGTGAACGGTCCGATTGACGATCTCTGAGGCCCACTCGTCGTCGAGCAGGTAGACGGAGGTGAACGGAGGCAGGTCCGGGCCGGATGGGGCGTCGCGCAGATCCTCCGGCAACCGGTCGCGGAGCGTCGGCACCCGCGAGCCGACACCGGAGCCCGAGCCGTCCCATCGCAACACGCGCCCGATCGCCCACCGGATCGCGAAGAGCGCCCGGGTGGCGTGGGAAGTGACGTTCGACGAGTCGCCCGACGCGGCCCCCTGCAGCAGCCGGGGGAACTCCTGCACCAGCCGGGCGAAGTCGTGACGGCCGCCCGGAGTCGGCAGCGCCCACACGTCCTCGAGCGTGAAGTCGCGGGTGAGTTCGTGGATTCGCCAGGGTCGCGAGGTGTGCACGCTGTTCGGGATTCTCATGCCGATCCTCCATCCAGGCGGCGCCGCCTCTCACGCTAGCGGGAGTTTCCTAGATAGCTGTGGCTTCGGTGCGATTAGCGCTGGTGGGAGCTGGTTTTGGTGTGGTCGGGGTGTATTACCTAAGTCGGTGGCGGCCGGTCATCGGGTGGGTGCGTAGCGGT
>RRBB01000769.1:0-736 GCA_006543605.1 Rhodococcus sp. WS4 | reverse complement strand
GAGTTCTTCACCGGAAAAGTGCCTCTCGAACTGGCCGAATCTGGACCTTCAGTAGCCCACATTCTCCCAGGTCAAAGGCACTTTTCCGCTATCCGACACGCGCTAAGCTCATGAGCCATCAAGGTATAGCCTCGTGCGGCCTGGCCCAATGGGGGCTAACGGTGCACCGGTCTATCTGCCCTGGATAGGTGCGCGCTACTTCGGGTTGAAATTGCAGCGGCTGCGCTCATGAACCCTCAGGAACCTCAAATAGAACGCCGCGAACACCAGGACGATGCCGACGTTCACCAGCAGCCGCTCCCAGAAGTGGTGCCTGAAGAACAGCACGTCCACGCCGACCACGACGGCTACCAGCGCGAGCACGTAGAGCACAACCGCTGCCTGCCTTCCCATCTTCCCGTTCTACTCCGCGCGGTCGCAGCGAGAGGGAGAGCCGGTGCTCGGATCGGAGGTGCCCCAGAAATGGTCGTTAGCGGAGATCGTTGACCGGTCGTCGATCCTTCAGAGTTCCTGGCGTCCTTGACGTGCGGGGCTCGGTTGACAGAGCCTGGCCAACTGGGCGAACGTTGACGTAGGTCGGGGTGGCCGCGAGCACTTGTCGTGCGATCGACGAGAGGATCCCCGATGTCGCCTGCCCCGATGTGGTACTGGCTCGGTGACCATTACTGGTACACGGTGTACCCACTGATAACGATCTTCGGCCCGATCTTCGGCTAAATGCGATGATCGGATTGGG
>RRBB01000768.1:0-736 GCA_006543605.1 Rhodococcus sp. WS4 | reverse complement strand
GCAGCGTCAGGCCGTGCCGACCCTGCGTGCCGACAAGCCGCTGGTGGGTACCGGCATGGAGCGCAACGTGGCGCGCGACTCCGGCGTCTGCGTCGTGGCTCGCCGTGGCGGTGTGATCGACTCGGTCGATGCCAGCCGTGTCGTGGTTCGCGTGGCGGATGACGAGGTCGAGACCGGCGAAGCGGGTGTCGACATCTACAACCTGACCAAGTACACCCGTTCCAACCAGAACACCTGCATCAACCAGCGTCCGCTGGTGAGCAAGGGTGACGTGGTCGCGCGCGGCGACATCCTGGCCGACGGTCCGTCCACCGACATGGGCGAACTGGCCCTGGGCCAGAACATGCGCGTAGCGTTCATGCCCTGGAACGGCTTCAACTTCGAAGACTCCATCTGCCTGTCCGAGCGCGTGGTCCAGGAAGATCGTTTCACCACGATCCACATCCAGGAACTGACCTGCGTCGCTCGTGACACCAAGCTTGGCCCAGAGGAAATCACCGCGGACATCCCGAACGTGGGCGAGGCCGCGCTGAACAAGCTGGACGAAGCCGGTATCGTCTACGTCGGCGCCGAAGTGCAGGCCGGCGACATCCTGGTCGGCAAGGTCACTCCGAAAGGCGAGACCCAACTGACTCCGGAAGAGAAGCTGCTGCGCGCGATCTTCGGTGAGAAAGCGTCCGACGTGAAGGACACCTCCCTGCGTGTGCCGACCGGCACCAAGGGTACCGTCATCGAC
>RRBB01000767.1:0-736 GCA_006543605.1 Rhodococcus sp. WS4 | reverse complement strand
AGCAGATCCGCCTCGGCGTGCTCGAGCGCCAGATCCGTCGTCTTCGCGCAGCGCACCGACATGACGCTGCTGGCCGCGGACTTGACCGCGTACCGGCCGACCGGCGACACCTCGTTCTCCGGCACCGCGTTGTAGGCGTCGAGGTTCGCCTGCAGCACCTCCCAGCCCAGGTAGACGTCGGAGGTGATCATGCCCAGGCCCTTGCGGCGAGCGTCGGCGGAGGACTCCACGGACTGCACGATCTTGTACAGCGGCGGATGCGGATCCTGGAACGGCTTGGGGCTCAACCGTCGCTCCGGGATCTTGCCCCAGTGCGGACCGTCGTGGCTGAACGTGTCGTCACTCAGCGCGCGAATGATGAGCTCGAGGGCTTCCTCGGATTTGCCCTTGGTCTCATCGAGCGAGACGCCGAATGCGTCCAGCTGCAGCAGCGTGTTACCACGCGCGGTGGTCAACTCGACGCGCCCGTTGGACAGCAGGTCGGTGGCCGCGGTCTGCTCGGCGACCAGGATCGGGTGGATCACCGAGATCAACCGGCTCATGTAGCGCAGCCGAATCCGGTTGGTGCGCATCGCGACCGCCGTGAACAGGACCTCAGGCGCCGACGTGACACACAGGTCGTTGAAGAAGTGATGTTCGGAGGTGCCCCAACCGTAGAAGCCCATCTCCTCGGCAAATACCGCTTCCTCGATCATGTCCAGGTATCGACGGTGCTGGGTCTCGCCGGGGTTGGTGG
>RRBB01000766.1:0-698 GCA_006543605.1 Rhodococcus sp. WS4 | reverse complement strand
CGAGTGTCTCGTGGGCGAGGATCCAGCCGGACCAGACGAGCATGCCCAGCAACTGTGGGACGGTGGCCAGGGACAGCACCCGGTAGTAGCCCTGCGCTTCCATCTCCGGCACTTCGCTGGCTTCCTCGGGGTTGGCCGGATCGCGGCCGACGATGGCATCGAGGATCGGGATCAGCCCGAACACCACGCTGATCACCAGCCAGGGCCAGGCGTTGGGGTAGTCGCTACCGAGCGACCACCAGTAGCTGAGCGGGATGCCGAGCACCGCGATCAGCCAGATCCAGTAGCCGTACTTTTTCAGACGCAGCATCCAGGCAGAGGAAAGCGAGGCAAACATGGGAAGTCCTCGTATTTATCTTGTTAGATTGTCTGACAATTGTCCTCCCTTGGCCGGCCTGCCCCATCCCAACCTTCGTTCTGTCCGCCGCTTCGCCGGGAAGCCGGCGGGGTAACGCCCTGTGTTACACTTCCCATCCATATACCCCCGGAAAACGCGCCCCTGGATAAAAGGATCACCATGACGTTCAAGGCCCCGGACAGCCTGGCAGAGCAGATCGCCCACCACCTCGCGGAACGCATCATCCGGGGAGAACTCAAGGAACGGGAACGTATCCAGGAGCAGAAGGTCACCCAGACCCTCAACGTCAGTCGCGGCTCGGTCCGCGAGGCGCTGCTGATTCTCGAACGCCGCCACCTGG
>RRBB01000765.1:0-737 GCA_006543605.1 Rhodococcus sp. WS4 | reverse complement strand
GCCCCTTCACCGACCGACCCACCCCCTGACCGGACCGGCACATGGAAACCGACATCGATCGTGTGGCCGCCGCCCTCCCCGCGTACGAGGTGGGCGGCGAACTCGGCCACGGCGGATGGGGAGTCGTGCTCGCCGGACAACATCGCGCCCTCGGACGCCCGGTCGCGATCAAACAACTCCCGCCCGCCTTCGCCACCGACCCGGGCATCCGGCGACGGTTCACCGCCGAGGGCCGGCTGCTCGCCTCCCTCGACCACCCGCACGTGGTGCCCGTCTACGACTTCGTCGAACACGACGGCCTGTGCCTGCTGGTGATGGAACTGCTCCCCGGCGGCACCGTCTGGAACCGGTTCACCCGCACCGGATTCAATGCGCATGCCGCCGTCGCGGTGGCCCTGGCCTGCGCTGCCGGGCTGACCGCCGCCCACAACCGGTCCATCCTGCACCGCGACATCAAACCCGAGAATCTGTTGTTCGCCGCCTCGGGGGCGATCAAGGTGACCGACTTCGGCATCGCCAAGGTCATCGGCGGCAATGAAACCCTGGCGACCAAGGCCGGCGACGTCCTCGGCACCCCGTCCTATATCGCGCCGGAACAGGCCCGCGGCGGTGAGCTGACCCCCGCCACCGACGTCTACGCCCTGGCCACCATGCTCTACGAACTCCTCGCCGGGGAACTGCCGTTCCCGGCCGCCGACGACGCAATGGCGTTGCTGTTCATGCACGCCTTCGACGAC
>RRBB01000764.1:0-747 GCA_006543605.1 Rhodococcus sp. WS4 | reverse complement strand
TGCAGCCGTACGCGCGGGATCGCGCCAGTAGCCGAGGAAGATTCCCGGCCCTCCGTAGAAGATCTGGCCTTCCTCCCCGGCCGCGACGACGGCGCCTTCCTCGTCGCGGATCTCGAGATCGACACCGTCGAAGGCCCGTCCGTCGGAGGAGAGCACCTTGTCGAGGGGGTCGTCCGCGCGTACCGCGGTTATCAGGAGTCCCTCGCTGCTGCCGTACACCGGGAGCAGTGTGCACGCGGGTAGCGCCGTCTTCCATTCTTGCAGAAGCGTTTCAGGTATCGGTGCACCGGCACTGACCCAGAGTCGCATCGAGCTGACGTCGTGCTCGGCGCCGGCATCGATGGCCCCGAGTGCCATCTGGAGGAATGGCGTCGCGGCCATGCTCACCGTCGTCTTGAATTCCGCAATGCGCCGGAGGCCCTCGCCAGGCTCCCACACGTCGAGGAGATGGATTCCGCTGCCGAGGATCAGCGGTGTCGCAACGCCCACGGCGAGTCCGGTCGCGTGCGTGACGGGTGAGGGCATGAACATCACGTCGTCCGAATTCAGGCCCATCACTTGCCCACCCAGTCCGTAGGCGGTGAAGGAGAGCGTGTTGAAGGTGTGCTGACAGCCTTTCGGCCGAGACTCCGTTCCTGAGGTGTAGATGATGGCATGGGCCGCATCGGCAGACGGCGGTGGCCCGAGTTCTTCGTCACCGGGGACGTCGTCGCCGGCGATCAGTGAATCGAACGCGATCTCGTCGAC
>RRBB01000763.1:0-749 GCA_006543605.1 Rhodococcus sp. WS4 | reverse complement strand
GCGATGCGATGCGGCCCCGGAAGGGTGACGTGGCCCGGTTCCGGCGAGCTGTACCCGGATGTGTACTCGTGGGTGAATCCCTCGTCGGCCAGTACGCGGAACATCCGGGCGCCGTCCGTCCGGATCAGAGAGCCGGGTTCGACGGTGGTGCGGGCGAAGTCGACAACCTGTTTGGAGCCAGGAGCGTCTGCGACCCCAAGGCGCACCCGTCCCAGCACAAGCTTTCTATTCACTTGTGTTCCAAGTCTTTCCACGGCAATCATGACGGGAACTTTGTCCGTTGACGCTCCCTGTTTGCCGGTGGCTCTGCCTCCGACGAAGGACTCGTCGACCTCGACGACACCGGACAGAAGGTCGCGGTCGGGACGCACCATCGCTCGCCGCAACTTGTGCAGCCACGCCCACGCGGTCTCGTACGAGCCCAGACCGAGCATGTCGTGCAAGTTCTGAGCGGAGGCTCCATTCTTCTGCGACGTCACCAGCCAGATCGCAGCGAACCACGTGCTCAACGGCGTGCGAGTCCGGTGAAAGATCGTCCCGGCGGTCACCGAGGTCTTCCGCCCGCAGTCGGTGCATTTCCAGTGCCGTGTCGATGTTCGCCATGCCTTGTCGCCGCCGCACACCGGACATCGAAATCCCTCCGGCCAACGCAAATCCGCTAGATATTCCGCGCACGACGCGTCGTCGGGAAACCATTCCCGAAACTCCTGATACGTACGCGGGTAGTCCACGCCACCCACCGGGCCCTC
>RRBB01000762.1:0-755 GCA_006543605.1 Rhodococcus sp. WS4 | reverse complement strand
ATCTTCACCAATGACATCGAGCCGAACCTGAAGGACGGCGACGCGCTGTTCTTCGGACACGGCCTCAACATCCACTTCGACCTGATCAAGGCTCCGGAGTTCGTCACCGTCGGCATGGTCGCCCCCAAGGGCCCCGGTCACCTGGTGCGTCGTCAGTTCGTCGACGGCAAGGGTGTTCCCGCGCTCATCGCGATCGACCAGGACCCGAAGGGTGAGGGCCAGGCCCTCGCGCTGTCCTACGCCAAGGGCATCGGCGGCACCCGCGCCGGTGTCCTCGAGACCACGTTCAAGGAAGAGACCGAGACGGACCTCTTCGGCGAGCAGGCCGTGCTGTGCGGTGGCACCGAGGAACTGGTCAAGACCGGTTTCGAGGTCATGGTCGAGGCCGGCTACGCCCCCGAGATGGCGTACTTCGAGGTGCTGCACGAGCTCAAGCTCATCGTCGACCTCATGTACGAGGGTGGCATCGCCCGCATGAACTACTCGGTGTCCGACACCGCGGAGTTCGGCGGCTACCTGTCCGGCCCGCGCGTCATCGACGCCGGCACCAAGGAGCGCATGAAGGCGATCCTGGCCGACATCCAGTCGGGTGAGTTCACCCGCCGCCTCGTCGCCAACGTCGAGAACGGCAACACCGAGCTCGAGGGCCTGCGCAAGGCCAACGCCGAGCACCCGATCGAGGTCACCGGCAAGAAGCTGCGCGACCTGATGAGCTGGGTCGATCGCCCGATCACCGAAACCGCCTAGGTTTCATT
>RRBB01000761.1:0-758 GCA_006543605.1 Rhodococcus sp. WS4 | reverse complement strand
TACTGCATCGAGCAGGTGCAGAAAACCGCCGACAGCGGCGCGGACGAGATCGTGCTGCGGATCGACGGCGGCACCCACGAGGAGCGGATGGCCACGATCGAGAACCTGGGCCGCTACGTGATCCCGTACTTCAGCAACCCCGGCAGTGTTGTGCGCAGCGGGCCGGTCGGCATGCTCCCCGGCGACCCCCGGCAGCGGCCGAGCTACGAGACCCCCGAAGAACTGGCGGTCTGACCATGGTGGCATTCGCCGAGCATTTGGCCGAGGTCCACCACAGCGTGGTCCGCGCCATCGAGGAGCGGGATCCGGCACTGTTCGCATCGTTGTACACCGACGCCGGGACGTTGCTCACCCCCGACGGACGTGCCGTGCGCGGGCGCGGGGCGATCGCCGAGGAGTTCGGCAACTGGCTGGCAGCGGGGCTCGTCAAGCAGACGCTCGAGGACGTGGACCTGACCGTCGGCGACACCGTCGCCGTCGAGGAAGGAATCGCGATCGGCGAGTTCGCCGAGGGGCCCGAGGTCCGCAGCAACTACATCGTCGTCCACGTCCGCCAGGACGGCGGGTCATGGCTGATGCACCGAGACATGTGGACCCACGTCGGAGCCGACGTGCCAGCGGAGGTGTTGTAAGAAGATGTTTACGATCGAGGAGTACGCGTCCTACGACGCCACTGGTCTGGCCGAACTGGTTCGTTCTCGTGAGGTCAAGCCGTCGGAGGTGCACGAGGCCGGCGTGAATGCCGTGCAGCTGGCCGA
>RRBB01000760.1:0-762 GCA_006543605.1 Rhodococcus sp. WS4 | reverse complement strand
GGACGTTGATGAAGCTGAACCAGCGCGACGGGTTCGACTGTCCGGGGTGTGCGTGGCCGGAGACTCCGGGGCACCGCAAGCATGCGGAGTTCTGTGAGAACGGGGCGAAGGCGGTCGCGGAGGAGGCGACCACCCGAACGGTGACACCCGAGTTCTTCGCCGAGCATTCGGTGGCGGATCTGCTGGGTCGTACCGAGTTCTGGCTGGGGCAGCAGGGCCGGTTGACGCATCCGATGGTGTTGCTGCCGGGGTCGTCGCATTACGAGCCGATCGGCTGGGAGGCGGCGTTCGCGATGATCGCCGGGGAGTTGCGGGCGCTGGGGTCGCCGCACGAGGCGGTGTTCTACACGTCCGGGCGCACCTCCAATGAGGCGGCGTTCGTGTATCAGTTGATGATCCGGGCGTTCGGGACGAACAACCTGCCGGACTGCTCGAACATGTGCCACGAATCGTCGGGGTCGGCGTTGGTGGAGACGATCGGGATCGGGAAGGGGTCGGTGTCGGTTCCCGACCTCGAGAACGCCGACCTGATCCTGATCGCCGGGCAGAACCCGGGCACCAACCACCCGCGGATGCTCTCGACTTTGGAGAAGGCGAAAGCGAACGGGGCGAAGGTGATCGCGATCAACCCGTTGCCCGAGGCCGGGTTGCTGCGGTTCAAGGACCCGCAGAAGGTGCACGGGGTGGTCGGCGACGGGGTGCAGATCGCGGACGAGTTCCTGCAGATCCGGATCGGCGGCGACCAGGCCCTGTTCCAAGGCC
>RRBB01000075.1:0-45956 GCA_006543605.1 Rhodococcus sp. WS4 | reverse complement strand
GCCAATTGGCCAAAGACGCGATCGAGCACGCACTGCACTGGTCATGCTTCCGACGCGAGCACCAAGCCGATGCCCGCAGACACCACTTCAGACGCCGACTCAAGATCCAGGCATTAGCCCTGTAGTACTAGCCGGCGCAACACCAGAGTTGACCGACCCCCCAGCGCAAATTCACGAGTAAGAAACTCGCCCGTCGGCGAGGACACGACGGCCATCGACAGAAGCGGAGTACTCGAGGCCAGCGGCAGAGTCTTCTACCGGTGGCTGCTCCGTGGCCACGACAAGGGTGCTTCCCGGGAACACGGGCGCGGCAAATCGTGCCTCGATCCTCCTGAGCTCCCACGGCTTCGCCCCGAGCGGCTCAGCGAGGGACTTTGCCACCACGCCAAGCGTGCACAGGCCATGAAGAATCGGGCGAGCAAATCCGGCAGCCTGCGCGGCGGCTGGGTCGACGTGGATTAGGTGGCGATCGCCGGTAAGCCGGTAGAGGACGGCCTGCTCCGACGACAGCTCGATGATTCGCGATTCGCGCTCCACCGCCCGGCTGCCGTCCTCCGGCTTTGCCTTCACCCGTGGCGTGGACGGCGAGAAACCACCCTGACCGGGCAGGATAATGGAGTAGGTGGCGGAGAAATAGTCACTTTCGCACACTATGTCCAGTATCGCGGATCGTCCCGTGTCGCGGACCGCTTCGACATGGCCGGTGACTTCGAATTCGCTGGCGGGCGGGAGGGATCCGCGCATCGTCAGGGACTGAGACCCGTGTAGAGCTTGTGCCGGTACGAAGGCACCGGCAGCCGACGCCGCATCGGCGACCCACAGCCCCAGCGTGAGCGCAAACGTTGGCAAGACCTTCAGGTCACGCTCGAAGATCAGGGGCAACTCATCTGCGCGAGCACCGACCGCGAGCGCGTACAAGATCGCGTCCTCTTCCCGGTACCGCACCACCCTGGTGCCCAGCTTGTATCCGACCCAATCCGTCATCTGCATGACGTCAGCGTATAGCATTTGAGCAAGCGCTTGGGTTACGCTAGCGAAGTCACGGTCGCACAGAGGCAAACCCAAGCGATCACTTGGTACTACTGACAGGAGTTGGCATGGCAAAGCTGCGGGCAGGCCTCGGATATGAACTCGAGGTGCGTGGGCGGACCAAAGAGGTCGAGCAGCAGGCGTTCGAGAATCTCATCGAGCAGGTCACCCTCGCCGATGGGCTCGGCTACAGCACGGCTTGGATGGTTGAGCACCATTTCACTCGCGGGTTCTCGCACTCCTCGGCCCCCGACATCGTTCTGAGCGCACTTGCGCGGGTCACCAAACAGATTCGGCTCGGGCTCGGCGTCGTCCTCCTCCCGTTCTCGCACCCAATTCGCACCGCCGAGCGCGTAGCGACCATGGACATCATCTCGGGAGGACGCATCGAGTTCGGCACCGGCCGGGGAGCGTCCCCACTCGAGTACCAAGCCTTCCAACGCCCCTTCGAGCAGTCCCGCACACTGTGGGAAGAAAACCTGGACACCGTGCTCGGGATCTGGGAGGCCGACGGCGAACCTTACAGCGCGGAACACGAGTTCTGGAGCGTCCCCGACGTTGGGGTGTACCCGCGCCCATTGCAGGAACCGCATCCGCCTGTCTGGGTGGCATCGACCAGCCTCGATGGATACCTTCAGGCTGCACGGCGAGGCTACAACCTCCTCGGCATGACCATGCTCAAGGGCATCGATGATGTCGCCGAGGACATCGCGAAGTACAAGGCCGAGTTGGCCCGCCACGGGTTCGACCCTGAGACGCGCAAGATCGCACTAATGATTCCGTGGCACGTCGCGCCCACGACCGATGAGGCGCATGCCAATGCCGCCGACGCGGTGATGTGGTACATCCGTCGCCAGGTCAACCTGGTTGCGCCGCCCGACTATTACGACGCACGGCACGCGAGCCACCGTGTCCTCGGAGCACTCGCCGCCGGCCAGTCTCAGGACGAAGCCATCGAGACGCTCCGCGACAACCTGATGATCGTGATCGACGATGTCGATGGGTCCCGCAAGGCTGTGCAGCGGCTCGAGGAAGCCGGCGTCACCGACTTGATCGGGCAGTTCCAGGTCGGCGGCCTCGACAACGAACATGTCCTGAGCTCGATCAAGCTGTTCGCTTCCGATGTTGTGGAGATTCGATGACACACACCCAAACCGTTGAGACGCTTCCCGAGCCGATCAGCAGAAGTAACCTCTCCGCTGCAGGAATCACCGCGGCTAAGGCCAAGGGGCTCTTGCACGTCGACTCGACTGCTACTGCCGCGTTCCCACTCTCAGCGGAGGATCGCGCGGCTGCGGTCTCGTTGACCGCAAAAACCCTCACCGACGCAGGTGTCAAAGCCACCGATCGGGTTGTCGTCTCACTCAACAATGACGGTGAGCTCGGGGGAACCCTGGTCGCAGAGGCGGCCGCGGAAGTGGCGGCGGCGGCGGCGAGCATCGGACCTCGCGGACGAATGCGGCTGTTGCGCACAGTCGAGAACATGCGCGCTAACGTTCTGGTGGGAACAGCCACCGGAGTAGCGGATTTCCTCGCACGGCTCCACCTCGAATTCCTGGTCGAGCCGTTGGACCTGGAACTCCGATTGATCGTCCTTACCGGTGAGATCGCTGACCCGAAGAAGATCGAACACTTGGGGCGCGAATTCGGCGCCCAAACCGTCGAGTTGTTCACCGACCCCCTCAGCGGGATCCCGATCGCACACAAAACTCAGACCGCCACCGCGCTCACCCCGACACACGGAGACTTGCTCGAACTCACCGCACCCGCGGAGACGCCGGCAAACGGTGAACTCGCAGAAATCGTCGTGAAGTACCCGTGGCACTCGAGCCTCGCGCACATCGGGGTGCGCACCGGGTATCTGAGCGGCAGGGACGGCGAGTCCCTCACCATGCCCACACATACCTGTGGTGATCTTCTCCTCATCCGCGGCCGGTGGATCTCCTTCTCCGCCCTCACGAAGGCACTTCGCGGCATCGACGGCATCTCACATTGGGAACTGCGTGTGGCACGGCAGGGAACGCTGGATTCGGCGACGGTCTTCGTCTCCTTCAACCGCGAGAGCCTTGTAAAGAACGGCATGTGGCACGCACGGATCGAGCAAGCGATCAGCGCAATGACCCCAATATCCGTGCAGGTCGAAATCGATCCTCACGTACGCGAGGATTCCGCTCCGCCATCGATTCGGGACGAGCGCGGACACCATCTGTAAATCCAACAACTCTCGGAGGTCGAAATGAGCGCGACATCACCACTGCAACACGTCATGGGTCTTCCTGAGGTCGATGCCGCTGCGATGCGATCGGTACTCGGTCACTTCGCTACCGGTGTCATCGCGATCACTGCTGTGGATCCGGAATCCGGGGAAGGCGCCGGATTAGCAGCGAACTCCTTCACCTCAGTTTCTCTGGATCCGCCTTTGGTGGCGTTCTGCGTCGCCCACACGAGCAGTTCATGGCCGGCCATCAAGCGGGCTGACACCTTCGTGATCAACATTCTCGCCGAAGATCAGGAACACGTCGGTCGCCAGCTCTCGGTCAAGGGCGGTGACAAGTTTGCAGGGTTGGCCTGGCGGCCCTCGCCGTCGGGGGCGCCGGTGGTCGAGAACGCTGTCGCCTGGATCGAGGCTCGTGTCGAAGCCGAACATGTCGCGGGTGACCACGTGATCGTGGTGTCGCGGGTTCAGCACCTCTATGCCGACGGACGGTCGCCCCTCCTATTTCACCGCGGTAAGTACGGACGACTGCACATCGCCGACTGAGTCCGTACTGCACGTCGTCCAGCTAAACAGGATCACCTCTCCTGTAACAAGATCGCCCAGAGCCGACGAAGACACGCACCCTTCCCCTCGTTGAGTCCACGTACCCCTGCATTGTCGGAGGCATCATGAGAACACACATTTCCCCGGCCGACGGACAGCGCGACACTGCGGTTCCTCATGAACGGTTCGATACCGTGCCGGCAGCTCTAGACGCCATGGCACGCGGTGAAATAGTCGTTGTCCTCGACGACGAGAACCGGGAAAACGAGGGCGATCTGGTGATGGCGGCTGAGCACGTCACTACCGAGAAGATGGCTTTCATCGTCCGACACACGTCCGGGTTTGTTTGTGTCGCGATGACCGAAGCACGTGCGGCAACGCTGGGCCTGCCACTGATGGTTCCGCCCGACGGCAACACCGAGGTCCTCGGAACCGCGTTCGGGGTATCGGTCGATGCACGGGATGGTGTGACGACAGGGATCTCTGCAGCGGACCGTGCGGTGACTACTCGTGCGCTTGCAAGCCCTCAGACTCTCCCTGACGCTCTCACTCGGCCGGGGCACGTGATGCCGCTCCTGGCCCGGCCAGGCGGCGTGCTGGAGCGGCCAGGGCACACGGAGGCAACCGTTGACCTATGCCGAATGGCTGGACTCGAGTCTCTGGGTGTCCTGTGCGAACTCGTGGACGATGATGGTGAGATGTCGCGTCGCGCGTCGCTATTCGAGTTTGCACGTCGACACGATCTGAGAATCATCTGCGTGCGCGACATCATCGAGCATCGACGGACGCGAGAGTCAATTGTCACTCGCGTTTCGGAAGCCCGAATTCCGACGGCCTTCGGCGACTTCACCGGACATGCTTTCACAGCGCACGACGGCGTGGAACACCTCGCGTTGGTCGCCGGAACACCGCATCTAGCCGATTCTGCGGCTACGGCGGCACCGCTCGTTCGCATACACAGCGAATGCCTAACTGGCGATATTCTCGGATCACTCAGGTGCGACTGCGGTCCCCAACTCCAGGACTCTCTCGAATTGATCGCCGCGGAAGGCACTGGGGTCTTGGTGTATCTTCGCGGCCACGAAGGCCGCGGCGTGGGGCTGGGGGCGAAGTTGGCTGCATACGCGCTCCAAGAGAACGGTTACGACACAGTCGATGCGAACCTCGAACTTGGTCTGCCCGTCGACTCACGGGACTATGCTGTTGCGGCTGCCATTCTCAGGGACCTCGGCGTGGCACGAGCACGGTTGATCACCAACAACCCGGACAAGATCAGCGCCTTGTCAAGGTATGGCGTCGAAGTAACACAACGTGTGATCCGACCTGCACATGTCAACCGCCACAACATCGACTACCTGCGCACCAAAGAAACTAGACTGGGGCACTCCATCATTCCGGTCGCCGAGGTTGCGGAGTTCGCAGGGTGACAGCCACCGCCGGTAACCGTTGCGCGGACAGTGGGGACTGCTGCGCACGCCTGCACACCAGTAGGTGATGTGCGGAATCGGTGGGGGCAGGGAACTCCTCTGTTGGCGCTACATTGTTCGGGACCCTCGCAGTGGTTGAGCTCGCGCATGGCCTCGAAAGAGGTTTTTCCGAACGGATTCCAGGCGCTGAGTGGAGGGGCATCTCCTTGCTCGAGACCAAAACTGGTTTGGATTGGTGGCCAGTCGAGCGTCGCCATGCTCAGCCCATCGCCACAGATCCACCGCGGGACCGGCGCTCAGAGCCGCGGTTGCAGTGCAGATCTGCAATGTCACGGCTCTGGTTTCCGCTAGCGAGGAACTCCCGACGGGTTGCCGTCCCCGTCTATATTGCCACTGCAGGGCGACCTGCTGTCGCGCCACCATCGACAACCAGATCGTGACCGGTGATGTAGCCGGCTTCGTCCGACGCGAGAAACAGGATCCCGGCCGCGATCTGAGAGGGTCGGGCGGCGTATCCGATGGGCTGGAGTTTGTCGAGGATCTGCGTGATTCCGTCGATGTCGGGAACCATCGCGGTCAGCATTGCCCCGGGTGAGATCGTATTCACCCGGACACCAGCGGGGGCAAGCTCCAGTGCACACGCTTTCGACATTGACACCACGGCCGCCTTCGTTCCGCTGTATACCGCCATGCCCGCTGTGGGTGACATCCCACCGTTCGACGCCACGTTCACGATGACCCCGTGTCCTTGCTTTGCCATCAACCGGCCTGCCGCGCGCGTTCCGTAGAAGACACCGCCGAAGTTGACCGAAACCGTCCGTTGGAACTCGTCGTCGCTCGTCTCGACCAGGGAGTGGTTGGCAGATACTCCTGCGTTGTTGCACATCACGTCGACTCGTCCGAATTTGTCGCGGGTTGAGTTCACGAGTGCATCAACCGACTCCGGACGGCTCACGTCGACCTGTACGAAATCTGCGCCGATCTCGGCGGCTACCGCCTCACCGCGGTCGCCATTGATGTCCGCGATTACGACCCGCGCTCCCTCTGCGATCATCAATTCGGCCGTTGCTCGGCCCAATCCTGAAGATCCACCGGTGATGATCACAACTTTGTTCAGTACCCGACCGGTCACGGCGAGCCCCTTCCTTCCGGTTACAGCTATGGAGTCTTCCACTCCTAGCGCTTGCTTGTTCAGTCACGCGTCCAACTACATCTACCGCCAAGACACCCGTCCACAAGAGCACGCGTTCAGTCCGTTGGCCCACGCCCTAGCTGCAGTCACAGGTGATGCCCCGAGTGGGAGCAATCAGCCACCTGTGGCTACGTGTGACCGATCCATCCCGCGGGTTCGAGAGGTCCCCGCCGCGGTGAATAACGCTGCCCAACTACTGGATCCTCCGCCGTTGCTAGTCGGGGCACACGATGCTGTCCCACTGTCCCGCAAGCGCGTCGCGCGCAGGTTCAGATTCCAGGAACACCGGGATCTTCTCGGTGTGCTCGTAGTGCGGCCCACACTGCGACAATCCTCCGTCGACCGCCAGGTTTTGTCCCGTGACATACAGGGCGAGGTCCGACAACATAAACATCGCGGCAGAGGCGACATCGGCAACTAGTCCCCGCCGGCCCAGCGGAATGATGTCGCGTTCCCGATTCCCCTCGGACGTGCGGGCCGGGTGCATCCTCGGCGATTTGATCAGCCCCCACGACACGGTGTTAGCTCGGACTCCGAAGGGCCCGAGCTCAACAGCCATCGTGCGCGTGAGGGAGTCCAGAGCCGATCGTGTTGCCCCGTAAAACGCAAACCACGGCATAGATCGATCGGCGTCGGTGACGGACAGGTTGACGATCGAACCGCGTTTCCCGTCTACCATGCGCCGGGCAACGGTCTGGCTGGTTCGCAGTGCGTAGGTCACGTTGGTCGCGAGAGCGCGAGTCCACTGGTCCGCTCCGAGATGAAGGAAGTGTCCGATATCGTCGCCCGACACGCCGCCGACGACATTGACGAGGTGCCTGACCGATCGATCAGCTCGATCGAGAGCTGATTCGAGGTCGCGGATCCCGCTCTCTGTGGTGATGTCCGTCAGCACCGAAAGCAGACGCACATCGTGGCCCAGGGCCGCTGCGAGGTGTCCCGAACGCTCTTCGTCGTGGTCGACCATGATGACAGACGAGCCGGCCTGCAGGAGGAGCTGGACCATCGCCGAACCGACCCCGCCACTCGCTCCACCGATGACGACCGCGCAACTGTCCGCGAACCCTGGAAATACGAATTCAGGAACCGGCGGAAGTTCGAACTTCACCGTCACAGCGGCATCACCAGTCCGCCGTTGACCCGGATGATCTGGCCGGTGATATATGAAGCAGCATCCGAGGCCAGAAAGGTAACGGCGGTGGCGACCTCCCTCGCCCGACCCGGTCGGCCGAGCGGGATCTCGGCACTGTGCTCACTGTCGACTGCGTTCTGCTGCTCTTCGTTCAGCGTGCCGTCTGCGTTCCGATAATGCGCGGCGGTCATTGACGTCGAAATGTACCCCGGCGAGACGGTGTTCACCCGCACGCCATCACCGCCGAGCTCCATCGCGAGTGTCCGGGTGAGCTGCAGGACACCGGATTTCGGGATGCTGTACGCCCCGAGGTCGGGCGCGTGGCCATCCACAGTTCCGGACGAGACATTGATGATGCTTCCACCGCCACCGCTGATCATCGCGGTGCCGACTGCGCGACAACCGTACACAAAACTCTTCAGGTTGAGAGTGAGACCTTCGTCGAACTCGTCGTCGCGCATGGACAGGATGGGTCCGCGGGCCGTGATCGCACCGGCTACGTTCGCCAGAACATCGATCCGCCCCGTCCGGAGGAGCAGATTTGACACTACGGACTCGAAGTCGGCTGCAGAGCGCACGTCCAAGGAGTAAGAGAATGCCGTGCCTCCCTGTTCCGTGATCTCCTCGGCGCAGCTTTTGCACGATTGCTGGTCGACATCCGCACAACCCACCGCGGCGCCTGCGTTGGCAAGTTCGATCGCCGTCGCGCGGCCGATACCACTTCCAGCGCCGGTGACAAGTGCAGTGCGGCCATCCAATCCGAGTGCGGCACTCGACATCGCTCGTCGTCCTTTCCATGCCAGACGCGCTTACTGTGCGGTATAGCGGCCGTCGACGACCAACTTCAGCGACCTACCCTCCGAATGGACCGGAAACGTCGTCCCTCACGCCTTCAGGGGTGCGTAGAGCACGACTGCGTTACCCCAGGGGTCCAGCACGACCGCACGAGTCTCATGCGGCCCGTCCTCAGGATCGCGAACTACCGTGGCTCCGGCGGCAACTGCCGCGTCTACGGCGGACGCGACGTCGGATACCTTGAAGGACGCGGCGACGCGACCGTCAGTGACGTCCTCCTCGCGTCCGGCGATCGCGACGGTGACCTTGCCACCGTCCAGTGCAGCGAATCGTGAGCCGTCTTGGAACTTTGTTGGAAGTGACAAAACGGATCCGTAGAACTTCACCGCGGAGTCGACGTCGTCGACGGGATACAACACATTCCCGACGGAAACCTGCTGGGTCATGGTCTGGTTCTCCAATTTCTTCGAGAGGGCCCTTGGATGTCTGTGCTCACAGACGATTCGATTTGGTGTCTTCGTAGCGCTTGCGGGCGCGCGCGTTAGCGGCACCGAGCGCGACCTGGAAGTCGCCTTCAGAGTTGTGAAAGGTGTTCCAGTTCTCGATTCGACGCCGATTCGAATCCTGGAAGTGGGGCACGACTTCGCGAGCGAACAACTCGTACGAGTTCAGGGTGTCCTGGGGCGAGGCCCAGTCGAGTACCCGGATGAGGTGAGTGCCGTAACCGCCGGACATCTCCTGCATACGCTCGATATGCTCGATTGCATCTTGTGGAGTCCCGACCACACCGAGATTGGACGCGCGGAACACGTCGAGGATCGGTGCTCCCTCTTCCAGACCCGACGAGTCATAGATTGCCTTCAGGAAACTCGCGTCGCGGAATAGGTAGCGGCCGGCGTCTTCCATGGCGTATGAAACCTGCCGCTCGGCTTCCTCTCGTGTGGGGGCCACGTGAATGACGCTCACGAGCCGCCAGTCCCGGCGGTCTCCCGGTCCGTGCCCGTGCAGCTCCCGTTGTTCGGAGTAGATGTCCCAGTGTTCGGCGAGTACGCGACTGCCGGCGTCGGTTGCGGCGGCGAGGGCGAGCATCGGCAGCCCAAATCGTCCGGCCAACATTGCACCCGCCGGCGAGATCACCGCTGTGACAGCCAACTCCGGGTGCGGACGGGTGTAGGGCAGCATCTGCAGCTGCGCCTGCCGGAGTTCGAACCACTCGGTCTTACGATCGATGCAGCCGTCGGAAGTGAACAGAGCGAGGATCGCTTCGAGCGACTCTTCCATTCGCTCCCGGAGCGACGAGTATTCCAGCCCCATCATGGCAGCATCGGATGGAAGTGCGCCCGGGCCAACTCCCATGATGAGCCGGCCCCGGGTGAGATGATCCAGCAGTGTCATGCGCTCGGCGACCATCAGCGGATGGTGGTAGGGAAGCGAGATCACTCCGGTACCCAGCTTGATGTGCCGGGTTCGTTGCGCGGCAGCCGCGATGAAAAGCTCGGGGCTGGAGATGATCTCCCAGCCACTCGAATGATGTTCGCCGACGAAGGCTTCGTCGAATCCGAGCTTGTCGAGGTGTTCGACGAATTGCAAGTCACGCTCGAGGTCCCAGGTGGGATTGTTCGACGGCTTGTGCTCGGGTCCGAGGAAGACGCCGAACTTCATCCTCGTGCGCTCATGGCTGGTCATGATCGATCACTTCCTTTGGTTACGCGGGTTGTCCAATCGGGGGCCTGTGATCTGGTCATGACCGGCTTGCCCTTCGTGCCTCGGTCGCCGCGTGGTCGACATCGCCCTTGGCGGTGACGACAACACCGTAGTCACGCAATGCGCCCTCGACTGTGATCCGTGCGGCTTCGACGTCCTCGGACACGGACTCCACGGGGCGTTCGAAGGGATCTCCGATTCCACCGCCGCCGCTCGTCTCGACGATGAATGCCTCGCCCGCCTGGAAGAGTTCGTTATTGACCTTCGAATTGAGGACGACGGTATCTCCGTGGGGTACGCGCTTTTTGAAGGCACCGGTTACTCCGGGTTTTCCGCCGTCCCTGCCTCGGGGGCCGGTTTCGAGCCGGTCACCGCGTGTGGTGACGTAGGCGTCGGCGAGCAGCCGGAACACGGTGCGTGTTCCGAGACCGCCGCGCCAACGTCCCGGTCCGCCGGAGTCCGCGATGTACTCGACCTCCTCCACGATGAGGGGGCAGCGCACTTCCACGGGCTCGACCTGCGGGACCGAGTTACGCCCGAGACCGAAGTGGATGCCGGTGGCGTCCGGGCCGTCTTTGCCGAACCGGGCTCCCACTCCCCCGAACTCGTAGGCGAGGTGGACCCAATACGGTGCCGTTTTCGCGGCGATCGAGAAGGGTTGCAGGATTCCCGATGCTGCGATGGCACGTTCGGGGACTGCGTCGGATAGTGCCTGAAGTACCGCTTCCATTGCCGCGTAGGCCGGAAGGAAACGCCCACCGCATGGATAGGGTGACTGGGCATTGAGCAGCGATCCCTCGGGCAGATTCACATTCAGGACCCGTAGGCATCCGTCGTTCATCGGAATCGTCGGGTCGACGAAGCACCTGAACGCGAATACAGCTGCGGCAAGCGATTGGGAGATGCTCGAGTTGACTGCGGCGGCGACCTGGCGGTCGGTTCCCTCGAAGTCCAGCGAAATGTCGCGGTCACCGATAGTCACCGCCACCTGTACACGATGACCGCGCAGGCTTGTGACGCCGTCGTCATCGATGGTGTAGTCGGAGCGGTAAGTTCCGGCGGGCAAGTCCTCGATCGCGGCCCGGGTAAGAACCTCGGTGTACTCGAGGTAGTCGTTCACCCCATTCGCGAACCCCTGAACTCCGTACTCTTCGATAAGTTCCTCGACGCGTTTGGCCGCAGTCGACGCACCCGCTATGAGTGCACGGACATCGCCCTGCACCTTGTCAGGCGTGCGGCTGTTCAGGGCGAGGATCCGCATGATCGGCTCTTCCAACCCCTCCGCGTTGGCGATGCGGACCGGAGGTAGTTGGAGTCCCTCCGCGAAGATCTCGGTCGCCAGGGATGCCATACCGCCGGCGGACGCGCCTCCGATATCCGAGACGTGGATCAAGGTCGCGGTGAAGTACTCCACCGTTCCTTCGACGAAGATCGGCTTGAAGATGAGGATATCGTTCGTGTGAACCCCGCCTTTGTAGGCGTCATTGGTGGCGAACACATCTCCGGGCCGCATCGTGTCGAGTGGGATGTCTGCGAGTAGGAACGGCACCGCCACCGATAGCGCCATGCTGTTCATCAGGGTCGTAGCCATCGAATGCGCGATAAGCCGACCGTCCTTGTCCAGGATCGCAGCTGATGCGTCGGAACCCTCTACGACGAATGTCGAGAAGGCCGACCGCACGACGACGATGCTCGCCTCTTCCGCTGCGACTACCAGTGCATTGCGGAGCACCTCGGAAGTCAGTTGCGCTGTGCTCGAACCGCTGTCGTCGAGAGTCTGGGCCGAACCGTCGGCCAGAACGTGCGTCATTACTTCTCCTCCGAAGCGCGCGACAGAATTACATTGAACTCACTGTCGACCAGGGCGTTCCATGCCGGCGGGACCACGATGGTCGATTCACCGTCTGCGATGACGAGAGGCCCCGGTACCGGGTCGGCGCCGACGATACCTTCGCGTTCATACACGGGGGTTTCCCGGTACTCACCGAACTCACGGAACCAGACGCGCCGTTTCCGTGCCGGCCCCTGACCTCGAGCATCGGATGTCGCGCGACGACCTAGGGGTACTTTCGGGACTACATGGGTGACCCGGACTCGATAGCTCACCAATTCGATGGGGCCCGAACCGTCGATTCCGTAGGCCTCCTTGTACTTTTCGGCGAATCTCTCACGCAGGGCTGGGAGCGATGAGTCGTCCCAGTGCCTACCTTCACCTCCGTCACTGATTCGGACGGTCAGTTCGTGTGCTTGACCGGCCAACCGCACGTCGACGGATCGCTCGACTCGGGTAGACGGTGCGGCGAGCTCCACGCCGAGATCACCGGCCGCGACCTCCGCGAGCTGGGTGAAGGTGTCGTCGACCGACGCCCCGACGATGTCGTTCTCATGGCACAGTCGGGTAAGTACTCGGTCGGTGCTCAGGTCCGTGCCCAGGAGTCCGACTGCAGAACCGACGCCGCACGACGGGGGGATGATTACTGTCCTGATGTCGAATTCCTCGGCCACGCGCGCTGCATGCATCGGACCTGCACCGCCGAACGCGACAACCGCAAAGTTTCGAGGATCCAAACCACGCTGGACGGTGACCACCCGGACAGCTGCTGCCATCGTTGCATTGGCGATCTCATGAATGGCATTTGCGGCGGCTTCGAGACCCACGCCGAGAGGTTCCGCGACACGCTCGCGGATGACATCAGCCGAGTTCTCGGGTTCGAGTCCCATGGT
This sequence comes from Rhodococcus sp. WS4, assembly GCA_006543605.1. Lineage (GTDB taxonomy): Bacteria > Actinomycetota > Actinomycetes > Mycobacteriales > Mycobacteriaceae > Rhodococcus_F. The sequence goes on along the minus strand of RRBB01000075.1, from coordinate 33,192 downwards.
TCCACCCGCAAACCCGATCGGATCCAGGTAGCCCAGGACGAGGTTCGCGTCGGTGACCGTCGGGTCCTGACCACCGCGGCCATAACATGCCGGGCCCGGTTCGGAGCCGGCCGAATGGGGTCCGACCCGCAATGCCTGCCCGTGGTCGACCCAGGCGATGCTGCCACCACCGGCGCCCACTTCGGCAAGGTCGATCGCCGGCGTCTTGATAGGCACCCCGGTACCCGCCCGACGTCCGCCGAAGCTCCCCTTGCCACCGACATGGAACTCAGTGGTGATGGCCGGAGCGCCGTTGCGAACCACCGACGCCTTCGCCGTCGTGCCACCCATATCGAACGAGATCACATCAGGGTGACCTGCCGACAGACCGGCCGCGCGGGCTGCGAGCACTCCGGCAGCCGGACCTGATTCGATGGTCGCTACAGCGCGCCGACCGGCGAGATCCGCGGACATGACTCCTCCGCCGGATTCCATAACCTGCACGCGTGCCTCGATTCCGGCATCACGCAGCCGTTGCTCGAGCTTTCGCAGATACGAAACCATCACCGGGCCCACGTACGCGGACATCAGCGTCGTCGTGGTGCGTTCGTACTCCCGAAGCTCGGGCCACACCTCAGCTGATGTCACAACCGTTGCGTCCGCCGGGAGATACTCACGCACGATCTCCGCGGTGCGCAACTCGTGGGCGGGATTGACGTACGAGTGCAGTAATGCGATCGAGACGGACCGGATACCGCGATCCCGGATCTTCTCTGCCACTGCGCGCACGGACGACTCGTCCAAGGGAATGATGGCCTCGCCGGCGCTGTTGAGGCGCTCGAGCACGTCGAAACAGTCGGAAGCAGGGATGGGCGACAACGGCGGGTCGAAGAACGTGTCGAAACGATCCTCCTCAACCCGCGCGTAGCGGCCCAGCGGCAGGAGGTTACGAAACCCGCGCGTACCGATGTGCGCGACCCGGACACCTTTCTGCTCCAGAATCGCGTTGGTGGCAAGGGTGGTCGCATGTACCACCCGATCTACCGCGGCCGGGGCGACCCCCGCCGTAGCGAGGGCGGCCTGCACACCTCTGACGATTCCTTCAGTGGGGTCGCCATGCGTACTGAGCGTCTTGGCAACTGACTCCTGGCCCGTCGGTCCGGCGAGGACGACGTCGGTGAAGGTGCCGCCGACGTCGATGCCGAGGGCATACCCAGTCGACGAGTGGTTTGGATCTGCTGACATGGAGTCACCCTAACTACTTGAGCAAGCGCTTGTCTATAAGTTGTCACGTGCAGTTGAGCAGTGATTCGGCGACCAGAACAGGAAGCCACGACACGAGTTCCCTGCCGCCTTCCCCCGCTCGACTCCACGGTGTCCAGCACACGTCCTCGTGTTCCCAGTTGAGCCGGATCCGCCGATGAAGCGTGGTCGCCACGAAGACGTGCACCGTCCACACCCCATCGCCGCCTGAGAGGCTTAACACTGGCCCTTCTACCAGGTCGGCAAGGTCGAGGCGAGACAGGCCAGTCTCCTCGCCCAACTCGATCAACACGTGTGCGGCCGGGTCGTCTCGCGAGTCGAGGTAGCCCGTGACACAGTGCCACCTACCCCGGTCACTCGCGACGAGCGAACTTCTGCGCAACAGACACAGCTCGCCCTCGTTCTGCAGAAGCATGGCGACGGCACTGCGACCGGAACGCTCGAGGCATCGGCTCAACGATCCACCCCTTTCGGTGTCGTGGATCACTATACACTTACCCAAGCGCTTGCTCAGTAGTGTATCTTCGGGATCCATGCAGACCGACCTCACAGGCAAGGTAGCGCTGGTAACCGGCGGTGGCGCTGGCATCGGTGCGGAAATCTCCCGGCGCCTCTCCCGTCGCGGTGCAACAGTTCTCGTACTCGATCGCAACCTTGACGCAGCCGAATCCGTTGCGAGCTCGATCGATCGCGGAACCGCCGTCGAAATGGACCTCGCGGACACCACCTCGATCGCGCTCGCCCTCCGCCGCGACGCGGCACTACGCGAAGTCGACATCCTCGTAAACAATGCCGGCCTCACCAGAGTCGAGCGGTTCGTCGACAGCGATCCCTCGGCATGGGACAAACTGTGGCAAGTAAATCTGCGCGCCCCCATGCAACTCTGCCACGCGATCGTCCCGGAGATGACCAAACGAGGGTGGGGCCGCGTCGTGTTCGTCGCAACCGACAGCGCGCGAGCGGGAGGCGGCGGCGAGGGCATCTACTCGGCGACAAAGGCCGGCCTGCTCGGTTTCTCGAAAACCTTGGCACGGGAAACGGCCCGCGACGGTATCACCAGCAATGTTGTATGCCCAGGGCTGATCGATACGGCCATGCTGCAATCGGTTGCGGAGAACAACCCCGCGCTGATGGACAAGCTGATCGGCGCCATACCGATGCGCCGCATGGGATCATCCGACGAGGTCGCGGCGGCGATCGAGTTCCTCTGCACCGTCGACTCCGGGTACGTCACCGGCCAGACCTTCAGCGTCAACGGTGGAATCACGATGATGTGACACCGCCGGCACCCTCACTCTCCACCACGATCTGGCCAGAAGGGATTCCAGGATGAAGATCGACCTCTCCGGCAAGACCGCACTCGTCACGGGCTCGACGAGAGGAATCGGGTTGGCAATAGCACGGGGTCTTGCCGACTGCGGCGCGCATGTGGTCGTCAACGGCCGCACTGCGACCGCAGTAGAGCAGGCCCTCGACCAGTTGGCTCCCGCCGGCAACTTCTCTGCGGTTGCTGCGGACGTGACGACCGCACAGGGATGCGACGCGATCGCCCGCGCATACCAATCCTTCGACATCATTGTCGGCAATGCTGCCGTGTTCGACTGGAAGCACTTCCTCGAGACGACGGACGACGACTGGATCCGCCATTACGAGATGAACGTGCTGGCGGCGGTGCGCCTAGCCCGTTCCTATCTGCCCAGCATGCTCGAGCACAATTGGGGGCGAATCGTCCTTGTGGCCTCCGAGGCCGGCATGAACATTCCGTCGGAGATGATTCACTACGGCGTGACCAAGGCCGCGGAGATCGCGCTCGCCCGCGGTCTCGCGGAACTGACGGTAGGCACGGGTGTCACGGTGAACAGCGTACTGCCGGGGCCGACTGCGTCGAGCGGAGCCGACACCTTTCTCGATGACTATGCCGCCGAGCACGGGATACCGCGAGAGGACGCGGATCGCCACTGTGCGACGTCGATCAGGCCGAGCACTTTGTTGGCCCGCCTCGCAACGGTCGACGAAGTGGCGAGCATGGTCGTCTACGCCTGTTCCCGCGAGGCCTCGGCAACCAACGGCGCGGCCTTACGCGCCGAAGGCGGCCTTCTGCGGCATTTCGGCTGACCCGCAGCTCAGAGAACCACAACCGGATTGATCGGACTCGCAGTGCCTCCCACGATCGGCAGCGGCGCGGCAACGAAGAGGAACTCCGCCCTCTCCGTGTGCGAAAGCTCCTCCAGCCACAACATTTCGATGAGTGATACGCCGTGCTCCCACAGCGTCAGCATGTGAATGTCCTCGTCGACGGATCCATGGAAGACACCACCGGGATCGAGTGCGCCGACCGCGATGTTGTCGGAGCCTATTGCCACGACGTCACGTTCCACCAGCCACTTGCCTCCGCTGTGACACAACCCCGGCTGCTCGTCGTTGTACTTATCGGGGTCCTGCGCGAAAACCGTAGCCCATCCGGTCCGGACGAGGACCACATCCCCGGCCCGGACTTCTACACCGGCAGACTCTGCCGTGTCCGCGAGCAACTGATCGTCGATGCGCGTCGAAGCCGACAAATGGGGCACCCCGAGGTGCCTGGCAACGTCCAGCATCACGCCACGGGTGATGAGCGGTCCAAGTTTGTCGATCCCGCACCGAGTCGCACCGTAGCTCCGCACCCGATTCGCCGAGTGGCCATTGAACAACACGTCGTTGCGCCACATATGCGCCAATGCGTCGATGTGGGTTGTTGTGCCGTGCGGCGATACGATCAACGCGTCGTCCGCGACCGACATCTCCCCCTTGATCCGTCCGGTACCGGCCGCGTAGTCTCCGCCATCCATCGACATGAAATGCTGTGGCAGCGGTCGCCCGGTGAGATGCGGGACGCGGGATGCGCCCGGCCCCGACGTGGCACCCTGAATGGGAAGGGCGAGCGACAAGGTCGTGCCCTGGCGTACTGCCTTGAACGCCTCGAGCACGGTGGACGGAGTCAGAAGGTTCGCAGCGCCCCGCTCGTCGTCAGTTCCCCACCGCCCCCAGTTTCCGAATTCCGACACGGCGTCGACATCGACTTGCTCTGGCATCCTTTTCGCCCTCTCAGTTGCCTTACCGAAGCAACGGCACCAGCGTATGATACCAAGCAATCGCTTGCTTAAGTGCAATTTGTTTCCATGAAAGAGGGATCACCCATGCCTCCGAACACGAGTTCAGCCCTGTCCTCCGAGCCAGAAGCGGAGGAAGCACCACGAGCGGATAGTGACGACAGCGCCACCCGGCGGCGCGCCGTACCCGAGCACGAGGTCAAAGCCCTACTCGGCGAATACGGTGTCGATGTTCCGGTGAGCAGAACATTCACCAATGCCGCACAAGCCGCGGATGCCGTGTCCGGACTGTCCGGTCCGCTCGTGCTCAAAGCCTGGGGTCCCGGACTCGTGCACAAGAGCGACGTCGGCGCCGTTGTCCTCGGGCTGACCGCACGCGACATTCCAGCAGCGGTCGCCGACATGGCGGCATCTCTCGACCGTCAGGGTCTGACACCTGCCGGATATCTCGTCGAACAACAACATCGTGGCGGAATCGAATTGATCGTCGGGGTCGTGCGCGACGCAACCTTCGGGCACGTGGTGTTGCTCGGACTCGGCGGTGTCGCCACCGAGATGCTCGACCTCTCGGCGTTGCGCGTCGCCCCCTTGTCGCGGGCGGACGCTGCGGAATTGGTAGATAGCTTCCCCGGGGCACCGCTACTACACGGCGCACGAGGACGTGAAGCCGGCAACCGAGACGCTCTCATCGAGTTCTTGCTGTCGATCGCCGGCGAGGGAAGCCTGGTCGAACGCCTCGGCGACACGCTTGCGGAGTTCGAATGCAATCCGATCGTCGTGACCGCCAGCGGCGTTCAGGCGTTGGATGCTCGCCTGATCGTGGACTCAACCACCGACATACCGGCTGCCACGCAGAAGCACCCCACCGACTTCACCCGCCTGTTCGCCCCACGCGGAATCGCGATAGCCGGTGCCTCGAGTAGTCGATCCACCTTCGGGAACCGCTTCCTCGCCGCCTATCGACAGGCCAGCTGGACCGACAACATCTGCGCTCTGCACCCGGACGCCTCCAGCGTCGACGGCGTCCCCGCCTACTCGTCCATCGGCGATGTTCCGTACCCCGTCGACTACCTGGTCGTGGCGGTACCGGCAGCGGCGGCTCCGAAAGTGGTCGCCGACGCGGCCGCTTCCGGCGTCGGCTTCGTACACGTCGTGACCGGGGGATTCGCGGAAATGGGTACAGACGGCGCCATATTGCAAGCCGAGCTCGGGCAAGCCGCTTCCGGTACAGCGACTCGCATTCTCGGACCCAACTGCCTGGGTGTGTTCGCCCCCCGCGGCCGTCAGACCTTCACCCTCGGTGCACCTTCCGAACCCGGGGTGGTCTCCGTGGTGTCGCAGAGCGGCGGGCTGTCCGGTGACATGATCACCGTGGGTTCACGACGGGGCATCCGGTTCTCGAAACTCGTCAGCATCGGGAACGCTATCGACGTGACCCAGGGCGAGCTCGTCGACTGGCTCGTCGACGACCCCGAGACCCGGATTATCGGAATCTACTTGGAAGGCACGCGTGACGGCGCAGCACTGCTCGGCGCGCTCCGGCGGGCCGCCGGAAAGAAGCCGGTCGTGATATTGCGCGGCGGCTCGAGTGCACAGGGCTCTGTAGCCGTGAGTTCACACACCGGATCGATGGCCAGCAACGAAAAGGTGTGGGCAGCCGTTTCCCGAGCGACGGGAGCTGTTCAGGTGCGTTCGCTCGAGGACTTCCTGTCCTGCCTGACCTATCTTCAGCACTATATCGATCACAGCCCGAGCACCGACGCCGACGGTGTCCTGGTGATCGGGTTGGGAGGCGGCGCATCCGTCCTTGCAACCGACACCTGCGACCGCGCCGGCCTCAAATTGACTCCACTGCGCGACGGTCTACGCACGCGTCTTCGCGACCTGGGGTATGGCGCCGGAACGAGTGTGGCCAACCCCCTCGAGGTGCCCGTGGGACCAGCGTCGCCCACGTCGATTCTGGTCGATGCCCTGACTCCGGTCTTCGCCCTGGACGGTCAGCACTACCAAGACGTGCTCGTTCATTTCAACGCTGCGGCCTATTACAACTACGGCACCGCGGGCATTCGCCCACTGATCGACACACTGCAGTCACTCGTCGACGCCGAACTGCCCGTCCGCGTCGCTGTCGTGGTTCGGAACACCGAGGTGTGCCCAGCTGTGGATGTCGAACTTCTCGACATCTTCGCATCGGACAGCGGTCTCCCGATGTACCGGAGCTTCAGTGAAGCCGCGAGTGCGATCGCCTCGGCACAGGACTTCGATGCCCGGCGAGGCAACGGCGCCTGATCGCCCCGAACACGCGCAGAAGCGCCGGGCCTCATGGCCCGGCGCTTCTGTGTATCCAGTGTCGTGTCAGTGCGCGATCACGTCGGACGCGGTCTTGACGTCCCGAACGTCGCTCGCACGACCGTGCGGCATGATCTTGAGGATCGCAAGTCCGACGAGGGCGAACCCGGCCGAGACGAGGAATGCCAGGCGATATCCGTCGGAGTCGAAGAAGGTTCCCAGTTCGGTCGTAAAGGTATGCATCGCCAGCATCGCGAAGGCGAGCTGAACCGCAATGGCACTCGACAAGTTCTGCGCCGACAGCATGATCGACGATGTGATGCCCTGCTTCTCGGGCGGTGCAGACTGCACCACCAGATTGGGCAACCCACCGAACGTCGCGCCCATACCGACTCCACAGAAGAGCAACCACAACAGCACCTGCCACGTTTCGGAGTGCAGGAAGGCGAATCCGATACTACCAACAGCGAGGGCACTGCAGCCTGCCATCATCGGGACGCGAATTCCCCATCGCGCAGCTTTGGCACCACAGATGAACCCACAGATGACCATCGCCGCCCCGTGTGGCGCCATGTAGGCGGCCACTCCGAATGCATCCGAGGCGAAGCCGATCTCGCCTCCCGGATCGCGGGGCATCTGGACGATGATGGGTACGAGCGACACGACGATCGCCGCTGGCCCGTACACAGCAGCGTTGAGTATGAGCGTCGTCCACATCGGTCGGGTGCGGAGCAACGAGATCTCGACGATCGGCTCGGGAAACGAACTGTCCCACCAGATCCACGCGGCAAAGCACGCCAGTCCCGCGACCATGAATCCGACGAAGCTCGTCGATGTCCACCCCCACGTGCCGGCATTGCCAAGCCCGTATACGAGCAGCGCACCACCGGCTCCGAGCAGGATTGCACCAACCCAGTCGAGTCGAGACTTCACCCGCAGCGGCGACTCCGGAAGTAGCAGCAATACCCCGATGATGCAGATCACCTGGAATGCGGCAATGCACCAGAAGATCGACAGTGGGCCGTACCCGTCGATGAGCCACCCCGCGATGAAGGGCGAAATGACGAGTAACGCACCGGCACCGGTGAAGGTCACCGTGATCGCGAAGGCGATCAGTTGCTTCGGGAACACGTCGCGGATGAGGGAGTACCCCAGCGCGGGTGTCACGTAGAGAAGTCCCTGCAGCCCCCGCCCGACGAGAAAGACCTCATAGGTCGGGGCCACCGCCGAGATGACGCCGCCAGCCGCCGACAGGGCGGTGACAATGACAAGCAGGTTTCGCTTGCCGCGTAGGTCGGCGAGCTTTCCGATCATTGCGACGGCAACCGCGGTGACAAGGTTCGCGATGGTGATCGTCCAGCCCAGATCAGTTGTCTGGAAGTGCAAGCCGATACCCGGGAGCGCGGTCCCGACCAAGCTGTACGAAAACGTTGCCAACTCCCCGAGCATGACGACGACGACAAGCGCGCCGATCCACCGAGGCGTCCAGATGTTGCCCTTTTCGCCGACGGGCGGTGTGTACTCGGATTCCTCGAGTGGGTTGGCAGAGGGTGGGTTTGTTGTCATGCACGTGCTCCCTGTCCGATCCGGAAGGATGATGTAGAGATGATGTGATGCACGCCACTGCTGGGCTTGCCGTCACAGTAATTGACCAAGCGCATGCTTGGCAAGAGTCCAACTTCCGAATCGGACTGCTCAAACGAAGAGTTTCCTCAGTAGCCGCCCTGATTGGCGAAGATCCGGGCGGGGTTCTCGATGAGCATCACATCGATCTGGTCCTGGCTGACGCCTCTGTCGAGCAGGGCCGGAACGACATCCTGGGGGATGTGGGTCCATCGCCATTGCGGATTCATCTCTCGGCGCCGCACCGGATCGGACATGTCGGAAAAGCAGGACGTGTCGTGCGACAGGACCATCCGGTCGGCGTACCCGCGCCGGCACATTTCCGCGACGATCTCCACGCGCTTGTCGAATGGCACCGTGTTGAGGCCGAATCGGTCCATTCCCAGATACGACCCCGCGTCCGCTAGTTCCTCGAGGTAGTCGAAGTCGTCGGTGTCACCGGAGTGTCCGATCACCACCCGGGACAGATCGACGCCTTCCTCCTTGAAGACCTTCTGCTGGTCCAGGCCTCGGCGCAACCCGGAATGTGTGTGCGTAGTAATCGGTGCACCGGTTTCGCGGTGCGCGTGGGCAACCGAGCGCAACACCCGGTCCACGTCTTTCGTCAGTCCGGCCTCGTCGGTGACGCATTTCAGTATCGCCGCACGGATACCGGTCCCGGTTATTCCTTCGGTGATGTCACGGATGAAGAATTCGGCAAGGCGGTCGGGGCCGCCGGCGGCGGTGCCCGGACCTCGGTAGTGGAAGTACACGGGGAGTTCACTCAAGACGTACGCCCCCGTCGCGACCACGATGTTGATGTTCGACTGCTCGGCTACCCGCGCGACCCTGGGAACGTATCTCCCGAGACCAATCACGGTGAGGTCGACCAGCGTGTCGAATCCTTCGGCCTCGAGCGCCGCGAGCCGCTGTACGGCTTCGGCTATCTGTGTCTCTTCATCCCACTGCTCGGGGTAGTCGGGCCAGTTCTGCTGTACTTCCGGGCTGGTGACGAAGATGTGCTCGTGCATCAGCGTTCTGCCGAGCGCGGACACCGGAACGTCACCGGTGGCGGTTGGCACGGTAGGTTGCGACATCATGCGAATCTCCTCTGCTGCGTCACCAGGGGGGTGACAGATACGACGGCGAGTGCTCCTGCGGGCATCAGATCGGCGCCTGCGGATGAACGATGTGGTTCTGTGCATGCCATGGTTGATGCGCCTGGAATCCGCCGTCGACAATGATTGTCTGCCCGGTGATGTACTTCGATTCTGGCCCCGCCAGGAATGTGATTACCGATGCCAGATCCTCGGTTTCGCCGAAGTCGTCAACCAGCAGGTTGGCGTTGTAGGCCTCGAGCTTTTCCGGGGACAGGTTCTGCTTTGCGGTCGGGCTCAGGATCAGCCCGCTAGCGACGGCGTTGACGCGGATACCCCTTTTTCCGTGCGATGTTGCCACCGACCGGGTCAGCGAGTACTTGGCCGCCATCGACGCTGCGTAGGCGACGTGGACCGTGTCGCCGCTGAATCCGGAGGTGGAACCGACGTTGACGATCACGCCTCCACCCCCGCGTTGCATGATCGGGATTGCAAAGCGGGTGGCCCAGACAGCTCCGTAGAAGTTGACCGCGAACGTTCGCTCCCAGGCGTTGTCGGGAGTGACCTCGACGTTCAGGTCGCTCTTCTCGACGCCTCCATAGGCGACGGCGTTGTTGATGAGAGTGTCGATCCGCCCGAACGTCGTTTCTGCCTGTGCGACGAGTTTTTCGACGTCCGATTGGATTCCGACGTCCGCCCGAACCGCAAGCGCCTCTCCCCCGTTCGCGCGGATTTCCTGCGCGACCGAGTCCAGCTTGTCCTCCTGGATGTCGTTGATCACCACTGAAGCACCCATCTCGGCGAGCCGCAGTGACACTGCTCGGCCGACGCCCTGCGCAGCGCCCGTGACGATCGCTACCTTGCCATCCCATTTGACCATCGTGTGCTTCCTCTCTGTATGAACTCATTTTCAACGGTACTAGAGCAAGCGATTGCTTGGTATAGTTGCTGGACAATCCAGCAGGAAAGGGGGCGAGCGAATGCTCGACTTCGAGAAACGACCCGGCGCAGCACTTGTTGCGGGCGGGACCGGTGGCATCGGGCGCGCCGTCAGCCGCATACTCGCCGAGCGCGGAAGTCAGATCTTCTTCACCTACCGCGGCAACCAAGAGGGCGCGGCGAGTTTGGCATCCGAACTCAGCGCACTGGGCGCCAAGGTCGAGTTCGCGCGGGTCGACCTCGCCAACATCGAGGAGGCGGCTGAGCTCGCAACTAGCGTGCTCGACTCGTTCGGCGGGATCCACACCGTCGTCTATGCCGCCGGACCCCACGTGCCGATGACCCATCTGAGTCGGGTCACACCCCATCAGTTCCGCGCACAACTCGAGGGTGACGCGGCCGCGTTCTTCAATCTGGTGCACCCATCGCTGCCTCACCTTCGTGAATCGCGTGGCAGCATCGTGGCGGTCACGACAGCCGCCACCCGACGATTCCCGGTCCGCGACGGACTGTCCTCGGGCCCGAAGGGAGCCGTGGAAGCCGTAGTCCGAGCGCTGGCCGCGGAGGAGGGCCGCTTCGGCCTGCGCGCGAACTGCGTGGGGCCGGGAATGCTCACCGATGGGATGGCGGCGCGGTTGATCGAATCAGGTGATCTCGACGAGAGCGCGCTCGACATCACCCGGCGCAACATTCCGCTGCGCCGTTTCGGCGACGCGGACGATATCGCGGAGGCAGTCGCCTTCCTCGCGTCCGATCGCGCTGACTTCATTTCCGGTCAGACCCTCGACGTCGACGGCGGGTACGGAGTCTGAGGTGCCTGAGCAGAATCGAGGGGCGGGTCCGTTCGACGGGCCCGCCCCTCATTCGTCATCTACTCACCGGCGAGCTTTTCGACGACCGGAATGAACGTTTCCAGGTCCTTGTCGTTGTGGAGCACGAAGAAGTTGAGGCCGTGCGTATCACGCCAGTACCGAAGCTTGTCCACCATCTCACTGACATCTCCACGTAGGATCTGCGGAGTCTCTTCCTGCTGTGAGAGGTCGACAGCACTCCAGCTCTCTTTGTTCTGGGGAATACCGACTTCCTGGATGCTGGTGCCGATGGCGATGTCGTCGAACCGCGCACCAGCGGACTCCCGGATCGTCTCGATCTTCCCGAGGAAGGATTCCAGACCGCCATCTTTCGCGTCCGGTGCGGTTCCGTCGGCCCGAACGCGCAACGTCAGATTGACGTAGTCCGCGTACTTGCCTGCCAGCTTCAGCATCTTGGGTCCGCCGCCCGGGAAGAGGAACTTGGGGTACGGCTTCTGCACCGGCTTCGGTTCCTGTACCAACTCGTCGATCTGGTAGTACTGCCCTTGATACGAGAATGCCCCCTCGCCCCACACGCCACGCAGGACTTCGAGGGATTCGACGAATCTGTCGAACCGCACCTTCGGTGGATCGAAGCTCAAGCCAGCTCGATCATAATCCTCACGCATCCATCCAGTGCCCAGGCCGACGTCGAGCCGGCCGTCCGACAGCACGTCGAGAGTAGCCAATTCCTTCCCCAACACGACGGGGTGCCGATAGTCGTTCGAGAACACCAAGGTGCCAATCCGCAGAGTCGAAGTGGCCGCGGCTGCCGCCGCCAGCGCCGCAATCGGGGCGAACCGAGGACCCACGAAATGATCCGGCATCAACAGCGTCGTGAAACCGGACTGCTCGACCAGGCGTGCGCGCTCGGCCCACGCCTTTCCGGTGTCCGCCTTCCGCACAACGACACCGAACATGAATTTTTTCGTCGACTTGTCTTGTGACATTGACCTTCATTCCTCGCGTGCTGCCGCCAGGGCAGGCTTTGGTAGTGAAATCTCCTGCAACCCGCTGAACCGCCGGATCGCATCGACGACACCAGCAATGGCTCGTCGACTCGCGGACGTCCATGGAGCAACCCCGGTAAAGCCGTGTGGCACATCGGCGAACGAATGCAACTCAACCTTTACCCCGGCCGCTCTCATCCGCAACGCATAGTCGACCGCCTCGTCGTGCAGGCAATCGGCGCCCGCCGCAGCGACATAGGCCGGGGGAAGACCGCTCAGGTCGGTAGCCGCAGTGGGAGAACCATACACCGGAGGAGCGAACCGTTGATCGCCCAGATAATGCTGCCAGCACACCTCCGCATCGTGGGCGTTGAAAATCGCGCTGTCTGCGATGGCCTTCATCGACGGCGACCTCAGCGTCGAGTCGATGAACGGGTATAGCAATATCTGTCCCGCGAGAGCATGCCGGCCCTCGTCACGAAGCCGTAGGGCAACCGCGGCCGCCAATCCGGCGCCGGCACTTCCGCCGCCGATCACCACCCGCCCGGTGCCAAGGACCGCGAGAGCCCCCGCACGGTAAGGCTCGCCGAGTGCTGCGACAACAGCATGACAGTCGTCGAGTCCCTGTGGGAACGGATGCTCGGGGGCCAGCCGGTACTCTACCGATACCACACCGATACCGACGTCAGATGCTATTCGCGCGCATAAGGCGTCATCTTCGCCAGCGGTACCGACCACATACCCGCCGCCGTGTATCCACACCAATGTCGGTGCGTCGCGCGCGAGATCTCGGGGCACATGGATTCGGACCGGAACATGATGTCCATCGCCGAGGGGGATGCTGCAGTCGTCGTGTATCTCCACGTCCTCGGGCAGCCGCGGCGGTGGCGCGGTTGCCCGCATTGCTTCGAAAGTTGCGCGCTGCGCGGCAGGATCTTCGAACTGCAGCGGCGGGAAGTGGGCCACCACGTCCTCGAACTCTGCGTCCACTTGACCTCCTGTATTCATGATGAGTTCGACAGTTCGACTCGCTATCCCGTTCCCGTCGCGCCACCATCGAGTACGAGGTCCGTGCCAGTGATATACGAGGATTCATTGGAAGCGAGAAACACGGCGCCTTCGGCGATCTCCTCTGGCTCACCGGGCCGGCGTAACGGTAGTCCGGTCCACCGGTTCGGATCGCGTTGGTCGGAGTCGGGGATGTTCACGCCTAGCATAGGACCGGTGACAGCCCCAGGTACCAAGCAGTTTACGCGGATCCGAGACGGTGACAACTCCGCGGCCGCGACCCGCGTCAGGCCACGGATTCCCCACTTGGTCATGCCGTATGCCGCATGCCCGGCGTGACCCGAAACTCCGGCCGTCGACGAGACATTGATGATCGATCCGCCACCGGATGCGATCATGAGTGGAGCAACAGCGCGAATTCCGAGGAATGCACCCTTGAGGTTCACCCCGATGATTGCGTCGAGTGCCTCGTCGCTTTCCTCGAGGATCGGGCGGGTCCAGTATCTCGCCGCATTGTTGACGAGCACATCCAGACGACCGTAATCCTCGTCGATCGTGGTGACGGTCTGTTTCCAGGAGTCAGCAAGTGAGACATCCAGATACATGAACTGGACATCTCCACCGATCTCGGCTGCTGTCGCGAGTCCGAGTTCACTGTTCACATCGGCGATGACGACGCGGGCTCCTTCACGGGCGAAGGCCCGCGCCTCGGCCGCGCCTTGCCCCTGGGCCCCGCCTGTGACGAGCGCGATCTTACCGGCGAGCCGGCTCATACGGCGGCTACGGTGCGTTGACGATCGGACATGGGCAGTCGAAAGTACGGAATGACGTGCTCTCCCCATGCTTTGATGGTAGCCATACACACCTCCTGCGGAACGGTACCCATTTGGATGAGGCAGAGCACTTCGTCGACACCGACCTTCTCGAGTTCCTCTACATATCTGATCGCGGTGTCCACTGTCCCGTAGGCGTGATCGATGTTGAAATTCGCTGCTGCGAGCGATCGTTCGGAGTACTGCGGGCGGTCGCCGCGATCGAATGCGGCCTCCTCCGAAGCCGCCTTGGCACGCATGTAGGCGATGTTGTCCTCATCGACTGTCGCTCCGGTGGGCGGCTTTGCCCCGCCCAGATGCCAGTAGCCGATGGACTCGCCGAAGAACCGCTGGCCGCGGGCCCCGATCTCTTTCGCCTGCTGTTCGTCGTCGAGGACGATTGTCGGGCACAGTGCGACGAAGTGATCATTGGTGACATCCGAGACGAACTTCCCGCCCGTACGGCTGCGCACCCGGTCCCAGTAGAGCTGGTGTTGCATCTTGATGCTGTCGAGTCCTCCGAAGCCGAACACGAGTGCACCCACGCCGAGTTCCGCAGAATGCACGACCGTGTCTGGCTTCGTGCTGGCGAGGAACAACGGCGGATGTGGGGTCTGCACAGGTCGTGGGAGCACGCGGAGAGGCGAATTTCCTTCCGGTGCTTTGATGTCGAGGAGCTCACCGTGGTATTCGAAGTCGGTTGAGCGCCATGCTGCGGAAACGATCCGAAGCGCCTCCTCCACCTGGGCCGCGGTTTCCGTTGGGTCGACGTTGCACATTGCGGCTTCCTGGAGGGTGCCACCCCGGGCCGCGCCCAGGTTGAGCCGGCCATTCGAGAGGACATCGAGCATGGCCGCCCGTTCAGCGACACGGGTGGGATAGTTGAAGTTGAACGGCATGCAGACTGCACCGTGACCGATTCGGATTCGCGACGTCTTCGCTGCCACGGTTGCAAGGAACAGTTCGGGCGCCGACATGTGTGAGTAGTGCTCGAGACCGTGGTGCTCGACCGCCCAGACTCCGTCGAAGCCCATTTCCTCGGCATATACTGCCTGTTCGATCGAATCGAAGTACGTCTGGCGCTCCTTCGCGGGCGTCGGATCGGCGATCTGCGCCTCGAAAATCATGGAGAACTTCATAGGTGAAAATCCTTTCGCAATTTGACCAAATGCTTGCTCACTGGAAGGCGGCACAGATCGACGCTGATTTAATAGTCGATCCGAATCGCCGGTCAGGCGGCGCGGAGGGCTCGGCCGGACGCAGCGAGGCGAGCCACTCTGCGTCCGAGGAGACTGACACTGGACGCGAGTGTGACGTCTTCGAACTGGACGGTGCCGTCGGAGCGGCCCACAGTGGCTGCGTCGCGTTTCGTGATGATGCACGGGCCCACGACATATCCGCCGGACGCGCGGACGGTGCGGGCGAGGAAGTCACTGTCGATTGCAGCGACAGCGGCGGAACCGCCGATTACGACGATCCCCACGGCCGCGCAACGCAGGATTTCGCGCGCACTCACCTCGGCGATGAGCCGCTTCAATTCCTCGATGCCGGCGGGACGATCTCCCGCTTCGATCAGGAATACGATGCCATGGGACGAGAGTCGCGAAGCGCCGCCCGTGGGACACGCGGACCCGGCATCGAAGATGGAGTACAGAGCCGCGTCCAGCATCGGACTGCCCTCTTCGAGACCCGGCGCACCCGCATCCCGGAATGCATACGCACGCAGGCGGGCGTTGCCATGGACTGCTCGCGCATCGCCGTGATGGGCAAAGCGCGGCAACTCCCGTGTCGACGCAAGTGCGGCCACAGGACCGCCGAGATCTGAGGTAACCAACATCAGGCGCATTCCTCCGAGAAGTGGGGTACCGCCCATGTAACCCTGATCACAACGTCTAGTCAAGAGGCACTGAGTCTAGTGAAGCTTTCAGTGTTCGAGCGCAGCCATCCACATCGCCGCCAGCACGTCGACCGCCTCCTCGACGTCCAGGTCGGAATCGGGGGCTGACCACTGCATGAAGAGGCTGCCGAGCTGGGAGAAGATCAGCAGAGCACGGATTCGGGCCTGCTTGGGCGTCCACCGCCCCGTGGCCGACAAAGCCTTCGCGATCCTGTCGGTCTCGAAGTCGAAACTGCGGGCCCTCCGGTCCCCGATTTCCCGCTCAACGCCGGCGGCCTCGCTCACGACAACCGAGATGTCGCGGGTCGTTTGCCAGATCTTCACGATCTCGCGAAGCCACGCGCGGAAGGCGTCCGTGCTGGGTTCCGCCAGGACGCCGGCAAATCGCGAGAACGGCTCCGCATACACCACATCGAGCTCGTCGAGGAGCGCATCCACCACCTCGGCCTTCGTCTTGTAGTGCAGGTAGAAGGTGGCACGCGTAGCCCCGGCCGTGCCGGTGATGTCCGTGACCGCAGTCGCGAGGTAACCGCTCTCCACGAAGCAGGCGATCGCGGCCTCCTTCAGCCGAGTTTTCGTCAGCTCCTTCTGGAGGTCGCGCATGTTTCCGCGCGCAGCCTTGGTCATCGCATAGTCCCGTCTTCCAGATACCGTTCGACCTGCAACTGTAGTTCACGGGTAGCAACGATTGCCTGCACGTGCCGACCCGGGCGCTGCACGTTCGCGAATCCACTGGGATAGAGAAGGGGTCCCGTCCGGATCAGCGCAACCGCTCGACCATCAGCGCGAGCCCCTGTCCGCCGGCAACACAGGTCGTCGCTACGCCGATCTGCTGATCTCGATGCGCCAATCCGTTGATCAACGTCATGACGAGCCGCGCACCCGTCATCCCCGGTGGGTGACCTAACGCTATGGCACCACCGTATGGATTGAGCTGTCGGTCGGCATCGATATCGAGTTCCGCGCAAACCGGGAGTACCTGCGCCGCGAAATTCTCGTGCACCTCGACGATGTCGATATCAGAGGACTTCATACCCTCCCTGTCGAGCAGCGCGCGCGTCGCGGGCACCGAACCCAACCCCATCATTTCCGGCACCAGCCCCGCAACCGACGACCCGGCGATGCGTGCCAGCGGCTCAGCGCCAACCTTGTACGCCCACTCGGCCGACGCCAGGATGAGTGCTCCCGCGCCGTCCCCAGCCACACACGTATTGCCCGCGGTGACCCTTCCGCCGAGCTCGGGCGAGATGGACCGGAGCGCGGCAAGTGAGTCGAGAGTCGAGTCCGTCCGCGGCGAGTCGTCATGGGCAAAGATCGTGCCGTCCGGAAGTTCGAACGGCACGATCTCGGCGGCGAAATAGCCCTCGGCCGCCGCTCGGCTCGCACGCGAATGGGAAACGAGTGCGAACTCATCCATTTCCGTCCGTGTGACGCCGTATCGCTCGGCCACGATCTCCGCGGTATCGAATACCTCCATGTACGCGAAGTTGATGAAGTCCGGACGACTCGTGTCGGTGAAGCGCGGATGATGATCGGCCGGGGAGAACCCCTTCCCCAGACACAACGAGAAACTGTCGCCGCCACCGGCGACGTAGACCTCACCGTCACCGACAGCAATTGCATGAGCAGCCATCCTGAGTGCAGACAGCGCCGAACCACACGATCGACTCAACGTAATCGCGGGAACGGTCACCGGAAGCCCCCCGAGGAGCCCGACCTGCCGCGCTGTGTTGTAGCCCTGGGAATGATCGGGAAGACTGCAACCCCAATAGAGTTCGGAGACGTCGCCCGGTTGCAGATAGTCGTTGCGCGCGAGAAGTGCTGCGATCACGGTGGAGCCTAGGTCGTCGGCTCTCACATCGGTGAGTGCACCGCGGAACGATTTTCCGATTGCCGTTCGGGCCGCATCGAGAACTACGACATCACGCACGGTCCCCTCCTCTTGAGATCATCTCTGTCAACGCATTCAACGATTCTGTTCCTTTACCCGCTGCACGACTGGAATCATCTTCTCCACGTCGCTGTCATTCGCGAGCACGAAGTACGAGACGTTGTGCAACTCGTGCCACAAGAGAATCTTTTCCGCGATGGATTCGACGCTGCCCTCCATGATAAAGGGAGTCGGACGCATGGCATCGACGTGTTGTCCCAGCGTGGGATGTAATGCACTCAATCTGTCCTCGATCGCCACCGCACGGATGCCCACCGAGATCTCCACCTCCCGATCTGCTTCCTTGGCCGCGTCGTGCACTAGTTCCAACTTGCGGAGGAGCGGTTCGAGACCGACGTCATCGGGAGCGACTCCACGTCCATCGCTCGCGGTTCGGGTGGTGACGTTGACGATGTCACCTTCGCGAGCCGCAAACCGAAGCATCTGGGGGCCTCCCCCACCGAGGAGTAGAGGCGGTCCACCGTCTTGTACAGGCAACGGCGCGTGGTCCAGCCCTGCCGCCGTGTAGAATTCGCCTGTGAAGTTGGATTGGCCGGCTTTCCACGCCTCCCGCACAATCTGAACGCCTTCTCGGAGCCTTGCCAGGCGAACCCGAGGCGAATCAAAGGCGATTCCGGCGCTGTCGTAATCGGAACGCATCCACCCTGCGCCCATCCCCAACTCGAGGCGCCCACCGGACAGCAGGTCGAGTGTCGCAGCTTCTTTCGCCAGCACGGCGGGGTGTCGGTAGTCGTTCGCAAGGACGAGGACACCCAGCCGAATGCGATCGGTCAGCTGCGCGGCCGCGGCTAGTGCCACCATCGGCGCATATCGCAGCCCGCTCAAGTGGTCGTTGACGAGGAGGACGTCAAACGGGCTGTCTTCGAGCGCTGTGACGCGTTCGCGCCATTGCTTCGCCGACAGGCTCGGCGCCAGCGTGGCTCCGAACCGAATCTTTCTGGTCATTGTGGTGTCCAGTCACTCGTGGATGTGGCCCGTTCGTCCAGATCGGTACTACCCGTGCTCGATCCACACACTCTTGTGCTCGAGCCATTCGTCCAACGTAGTGGGCCCGTTCGACGTGCCCGTCCCGCTTTCCTTCTGCCCGCCGAACGGGAGCGCCCAATGCAGTCGGCGATACGTATTGACCCACACGGTGCCTGCCTCGAGTCGGCGAGTAAGACGGAGCGCGCGCGAGAGGTTCTGGGTCCAGACGCCGGCAGCGAGACCGTATCCGTTGTCGTTGGCCAACCGGACGGCGTCGGCTTCGTCCGCGAATGGCATGGCCACAGCGACCGGCCCGAAGATCTCCTCCTGGCACACCCGAAGTTGCGGATCCTCAGTGAGAAAGAGCGTGGGTTCGACAAAGTATCCGTCGCTCAGTGGACTTTCGGGCGGGAACAACTCGTTTCCGCAACGCCCGCCGAAAGCAAGCGTCGCTCCCTCGTGCCGTCCGATCTGCAGGTATTCGCGGACCTTGTCGTACTGGCCGTCGAACGCAAGCGGGCCCATGTCGGTCTGTGAGTCCAGGGGGTTCCCGAGTACCATCGCGGAGGCTCGCGAGCGCAGTCGCTCCACGAAATCGTCGAAGATCGCTTCCTCGACGAGGATGCGCGATCCTGCGATGCAGGCCTGCCCTGCGCTGGCGGTGTAGATTCCTGCCGCAACCACATCGGCCGCATGCTCGAGGTCGGCGTCCGCGAATACGATGTTCGGCGACTTCCCGCCGAGTTCGAGTGCGAGGGATTTGATGTTGGCCACCGAGTTCTCGGTAATTCGTCGCCCAGTCGCGGTCGAACCGGTGAAACTGATCTTACGGACATCTGGATGCCTCACCAGTGCCTCACCGGCACTGGATCCTTCGCCGGTCACCACATTCACCACGCCACGGGGAATCCCCGCCTTCTCGAGAAGCTGCGCAGCGACGAGCACCGATACCGACGCCCGCTCAGGAGGTTTGACGACGATCGTGTTACCTGCGGCGATCGCCGCGGAAACCTTCGCCAGGAACATCGCCAACGGCGCATTCCACGGGATGATCAGACCGACCACACCGAATGGTTCACGTACCGAGTAGGTCGTCGCGGAGTCCGACACGAGGACCGTGTCGCCGGTGATCGTCTCGGCGAGCCCGGCGTGGAATTCAATCTGCGACGCGGCGCCCGCGATGGCCGGTTCCGCCTCTCGGCGCGCTCGTCCGTTGTCGGTGGCGTCCAGGCGCCAGAGCGTGTCGAGATTGTCGCGGACGGTTGCCGCCCAGGACCGGAGCAGGGCGGCACGGGCTGCAGCCGGGAGGGCGCGCCAGGAGTCGAGGGCCGTCTTTGCTGCGCGTACCGCGTCGTCGATGTCATCCGCACCGCCGGCGGGGATTCGTGCCCAGACCTGACTGGTCGCCGGATTCACGCTGTCGATCCACTGGCCGTTGCGCGACGGCCGGAGTTCGCCGTCGATCAGCTGCAAATAGTCGATCGAATCGTCGTGGATCGTCATGTCGTGTCCCTTCGGGGCGGTAAGCACAGTGGGTCAGCGAGCGGAGCTGGCTACGCGGTTGTCCGTGCGGCGGTGCCGGCGTTGACGTCGATGATGCTGCCGGTGATGTGTGGGGTGTCCGGGCCGATCAGGAACATCACTGCTGCGGTAATCTCATGCGGCTCGAGCAGGGCGATCGGCTGCACATGGTGCAGGCGCAGCGCGGGCTCGACATCGTCCCAGGAAGGGTTTGCGAGATCCGGGCGCATTGCGCGGTACAGAGCCTCGTTATGCACCATCTTGGTCGAGGTGTTGCCTGGGGCCACACCGTTGACGGTGATCCCGAACTGCGCCAGATCCTGTGCCGCGGCTTTCACCAGCCCGATCGCGCCCCATTTGGAAGCGACGTAGGGGACTGACCCCGGAACCGCGGTTCTCCCTTGATTGGAGGTCGTCACGACGATGCGCCCGTATCCCTGAGTGATCATCTGGGGGCTCACTGCCCGCATGCTATGGAAGACGCCGGTGAGGTTGCTTCCCAGGACTTCGTTCCAGACGTCGAAGTCGGCGTCCTGGATCGACCCGCCTCCGTAGACCCCGGCGTTTGCTATCAGGACGTCGATGCGCCCGAACATGTCGAGGACCTTGTCCATCGCGGACAGCGTCTGCTCGCGGTCGGCGACGTCACACACCAGGCCGAGCGCACGAGTTCCACACTCACGGACGAGTGTCTCGGTGTCCCGGAGATCCGTCTCGTCGGCCTGCGGGTAACCGATGCACGGTACGTCTGTACAACGATCGAGTAGCACGACGTCAGCCCCCTGACGCGCGGCCGCGACGGCGTGTGAGCGCCCTTGGCCTCGCGCGCCACCCGTGACGACAACGACCTGACCTTCGAGGAAACCCATTGTCAGCCTTTCACTACCGAGGAATCAGCTAGATGCCCGAACTGTTCGACAAGCACTCGTCGCAGAAGCTTGCCCTTGCCACCGGAGCCGTCGTTGGCGTGCGGCAAGCTGTCCACCACTACGATGTGGTCCGGCCTCGAAGCGGGCGCTAGTGCAGCGGCGAGGCGACCGGCGATTTCCTCTCGGTCGAGCTCACAGCCCTGCTTCGGTGCCAGCACCAGCAGGATCTGCAGATCCGAATCCTGAACAGGCAGCCCGACAGCACCGGCTTCGGCTACCCCGTCCACCCGGGATGCTACGTCTTCGATCTGCGCGGGGAGAGTGAGAACGCCGCCTCGCTCGATAGCGTCGGTTCGCCGCCCGAGAACTGTCAGCCGACCGTGCTCGTCGAGCGAACCAATGTCGCCTCCGACGAACCATCCGTCCCTGAGCGCCTCATTCGTGGCGTCGGGTTGCCCGTAGTAGCCGGCCGACACGTGGGGCCCGCTGATCTGGACCTCCCCCACCGTGTCGATTACGGGCGCGCCGGTCGAATCGACCACCCTGACGGCACCGCCGAATCGGGCCCACCCGACTACTCCGTCCGGGACGCTCCCGTCGTCGCGGCGGCCGATCACGCTGTACGGCGCCTCGGTCTGACCGTAGTACCCGTACAGCTCCAGGTTCGGGAGACGCCGGGAAATCCGTTCCTTCAATGACGTCAACAGCGGTTCGCCGCCGAGCATCGCCACACGCAGGGAGCTGAGGTCGACCGCTTCGTGATCCGCAGTAGACAACAGCTCCACGAAGAAGCTCGGTGTCACGCTGATATGGGTGATGCTCTCCCGCGGGACAGTTTTGAGGAACTGTTCCGGTCCGAAGTTGTCCTCGAGTACGAGTGTGATTCCGGCCGCCAAGGCTGGCGCGGCGACGGCAATGAAGCCAACCCCCCAGATGATCGGGCCGGTTCCCAGTGCCGCCTGCCTCAGTACAGGAACATCCGCCCACAAGCCTTGAGCGATGGCGATTCCCGAGGCGTGCGTGTACTGCACGGCCTTCGGCAATCCTGTCGTACCCGAGGTGAAGAACAAGGCGAGCAGATCATCTCCGCCTGCACCGAGCGGTGGTTCTGTTTCGGGAGCCTCCATCGTCAGTTGGTTGAGGTCGACCGCGTCGTGGCTGCCCGGTGCGGCGCCGGTTCGGATCCAGGTGCGGACGTGCTGAAGCATGGGCCGCAACTGGTCGATGACCCGGTCGAACTTCGCATCGTAGAGGAAGGTGGTGGCCTCGATCTTGGTGACGATCTGCTCGATCGTGTCGCGAGTCCAGTACGGGTTGAGGGCACAGAGAACGGATCCGATTTTCGTCTGCGCCAGGTAGATCTCAGCAACCGAGAGTGTGGAGTCGAGCAGTGTCGCTACGCGTTCTCCGGGACGTATGCCGGCCGCGAGGAGCGCGTTGGCGGTTCGGTTGACCCGGCCGTCCAGTTCGGCGTAGGTGAGCCGCTCTCGGCCGCAGTACGCCAACGCCGGCATATGAGGTGCTCGATTGCGCTGTGCGGACAGGATCGCGTAGCCGAAATTCGAGTAGGGCGTCCCTTTCATCGATTTCACCTCGTCATCTCGCTAGTAGCTGCTGTGGTTTCCGGAGTCGGTTCACTGCCGGGGTATCCGCCACCTCCGTGCAGTACGTCCAGGAGGTCGTAGTCGGGTACGAATCCGCGCCTCGGGATCGTCTCGACGAAGACCACCGACTTCGGCTTCTTGTACGACGCGACCTGGTTGCGCACGTGCCCGATCAGCTCCTGCTCGGTCACCGACGCCGACGCGTTCCGCACCACGATCGCGACCACTGATTGGCCCCAGGTGCTGTCTGGCCGGCCGATGACTGCAGCCGAATCGACGTCGGGATGCCCGAGTAGGGCGCGTTCCACCTCGGCCGGATAGATGTTCTCGCCACCTGATTTGATCATGCGGAGTTTGGGGCCGACAAAAGACACGGTGCCGTCGGATTCCCTTCTCCCGAGGTCACCTGTGTGGTACCAGCCGTCTCGGAATCGAGCGGCGTTGAGATCAGGGCGGTTGAAATATCCGTTGAACAGGTGCATTCCGCGGGTTGCGATCTCACCGACGTCGCCGGTCGACACATCTCGTCCGTCGGTATCGACGATCCGCACCTGCATGAGTGGGCTCGAGCGTCCGTGAGTACCCAGACCGTCGATGCCGAGAGCGTGGTAGGTCAGCATTCCGCCGACTTCCGTCTGTCCGTATCCGGCATTGGATCGGCCCCATGGGCTCCGATCGAGGGTAATCATGTGATTCCAGGTCGAGGCTGCCGGACCGAAGTGCAGACTCGACAGGTCGTATCGATCGTCCCCGTTGGCGGCAACCATCTGATCGATCATTGCGGGAAATAGCATGGCGCCCTGGCAACGCTCCCGCTCGATCAGTTCGCATGCCCGTCGGGGATCGAACTGGGAGAGGACGACGTTCGTCCCACCGCACACGAATGTAGCCACCGCGAACATCCAGGTGCCGATGTGGAAGAGCGGACCACTGTCGAGGAAGACGAACCCCTCTGTGATCTGGCGTTGGACAGCGACGACCAAAGAGTGACTGATCAGCGCTCGGTGGGAGATGAGTGCACCGTTCGGGCGTCCGTCGAACGCTGCGGTGTACAGAAGCAGGACGGGATCCTCGGCGTGGATCGACTCCGATGAGGGTGCCGGAGTCGATGGGAAGGATGCCGACCACCGCCGGTACTCGTCGGCGGAGTCGTCGCTGCAACGCACCCACGGGGTACGGTCGTCACCCAGACTGTCGTGGAGGTCTCCAACAATTTTCGGTTCCGAGACGATCAGCTTCGGCTGGAGATCGTCGATGACGAAACGGAGCTCGTCCGCACTTTGCCGCCAGTTCGCCGGGCACAGGATGGCACCCACTTTGCCTGCGGCGACGAGCAACTCGAAGACGCGGTGAGAGTTTGCTCCGATCCACAACACGCGGTCACCGGGAAGCACTCCTTCGCTTGTCAGGGCGTTCGCCAGTCGGTCCGTCCGATCATCGAACTCGGCGTAGGTAATCCGCTCGTCACCGTCGACGAAGGCCACCATGTCACCGCGACCACGGCGGTTTTCCCGAACGATGTCGGCGAGGGACAGCTCTGAATACACGAGGCGCGCCTTTCACAGGGGTGGATGGTGCACGGCACTGTCAGCGGAACGCGGGAATGACTTCCTTCGCGAAGAACGTGATCGCCTTCGCCATCTCGTCAAACGGCATGTGCCGGGTGCTGCCGAAATCACACATCAGGTGGTTGAAGCCGAATTCCTGCAGCATCGCGACCTGGCCGATGACCCGCTTGGGATCCCCGATGACTTCGAGTTGCTCCCAGCGGAAGTCGTTGCCGACCTCGCCGCCCTTCAGGTAGCGGCCTTCCCAGAACTCGAAACCCTTCGCGACCTCACCGGTCTTCGAATCGATCGGGGCACTCTTCTCGTTGAAGATGCGCGACCGATCGAAGGATGCCTCGAACGCGGCTTGATCCTTCCTCGCCTGTTCGACGGTCGGTGCGAGCCACACCGATCGCGACACGACGAGGTCAGTGTCCGAGGTGTCATATCCGGACTCCGCGGCGATCCGATGCCACGTCTCGGCTGCGTTGTGGATCTTCTTGAACGGCGCCGCCGGATCCGCGAGGATCGGCAACCCGCGCCGGGCGTACCGCTCAACTGTTTCGGGGCTTACCGCCGCGACGTAGATGGGCGGGTGCGGATTCTGAATCGGCTTGGGTGTGAGGGAAACCTCACCACTGCGGTAGAACTGGCCTTCGTGCTTGAAGGGGTCCTTCGTCCACAGTCCTGTGATCGCTTCAAGCCCCTCGTCGAAGCGATCACGGGCTTCCGCCAGACTCATCCCGAAGCCGTCGAATTCGATACTCTGATATCCACGGCCGAGGCCGAGATCGAGTCGTCCGTTCGACAGCAGGTCCAGCTGGGCAGCCTGCTCGGCCACATGGATCGGGTTATGCAGGGGCAGCACGACCACGCCGGTGCCGAGACGGAGCCTCTCGGTTCGAGCCGCGAGGTAGCCGAGCATGGTGAAGATGCTGGGTACGGTTCCATAGTCCCGGAAATGGTGCTCGGACACCCAGACTCCATCGAACCCGAGTTCTTCGAGTAGGTCGGCCACGCGGAGGTTGTAGTCGTACACCTCCTTGATGCTGTTCCTCTGATCGGCGCGGTGAAAGAGCAGGAAGGCAGAAAACTTCATCGGTCGGTGCTCGACAGGAGCATTCATGGGGGACAACCTTTCTTGCGCTGCCGTGGCGTAGTACCGCCAGGATGGCGCTCAACAATTCATGTGGGCAGGAACAACGCGACGGACTTATCGATCGATCACACGTGCACCGAACTCTTCGATCGACTTCAGCAACGAGTCTCGGTCCGTTCCCGCGAAGGGGACTGAAAGCCAATCGACGCCGGCCTCGGCATATGTTCCGACGTCCTGGCTCAGCTGGTCGAACGTGTCGAGGTCCGGGCTGTCGGTCATACGCATCCCGAACGGGACAAAGCACACGTCCGGGCGGTCCCTTCCTGCGTCGAGAGCGCTGGACCGGAGGTACTGAATGCGGTCGGCCAGTTCGTCGATCGTCTCCAGTCCCGGCGTTCTCGTCAGCTTCGCTGCTGAGGCAGGTTGTGGCATGGGCATCCACCCTTGTCCGAACTCGACGACCCGACGAATCGCGCGTTTACTGTTCCCGCCGAACCAGATCGGGGGATGCGGGGACTGCAAAGGCGCGGGCCGCATCGTGTGTTCGACCACCGAGTACGGAGGATCCTCGACGGTGACCGACTCCCCCGACCACGCCATCTTGATTAGTCGCAGCGCTTGATCGGTGCGCTCGCCTCGATCGTCGTAGGCCAGACCCAACGCGGCGAACTCGGATCTGAGGTATCCCACCGCTGCTCCGAAGATGACCCGCCCCCCGGACAGTACATCGAGGCTCGCCACCGCCCGTGCCGTAAGGAACGGATTGTGATAAGGGAGCACGAACACATTCGTCAGGAGCCGGACCCGGGTGGTGCGTGCGGCCGCAAAGGAGAGTGCGACCATCGGGTCGAGGGCTTGGTGACCTCCCCGAGACAGCCACTTGTCTTGCGGGAACGGGTGGTCGGTGACGGACACCGCATCGAACCCCGCCTTCTCCGCAGCGCTCGCGACGTCAGCGACGGCGTCGGCGGTGAGGAACTCCGAAGGCCTATCGACCTGATCAGTCGGGAGACCGAGTACGAAGCGCATCAGATCCTTCTTTCATTCACCACAGAATGGGATGGCCTACTTCGGGGCGAGAACGGATCCGGGGAACGGCGCCAGCAACGTCTCACGCCAGGGCCCATCGAGATACTGTCGTGCACTCTTGCGCCACTCGACGAGCCTAGGGTCTGCGGTCGCTTCGGCATCGAGTCCGACCGCGGCGTCGTATGCGCGCTGCGTCTCGAGATGACTGTCGATGTCCGTTCCCCAGAAGGTAACCACCTCGGTGTCGGAGAGCATGACCTCGTACAGCCCGACGAGTCGATGGCCGTGGTCGGCGAGAATCGGAGCCCGCTCCTCGCGCACGGCAGCGAGATAGTCCTGCGCTGCCCCGGGGCGAACCTGAGCGATCTCGTGGAGGAAGAATGGCGCCGTGTACTGCTCCGCACGCAGTTCCTGAAGATCAGGCGTGCCGCGCACCGCACCCATGGGGCGGGAGAAAGCCTTGTGGCGAAGGTTGTCGATATTGGACAGGAACAGTTCCGGCTTCACACCGTTGTAGATGTCCAGCTGCTGGCGCCAGCCACCGTCCCACCCGCCGTGGCAATCCCACAATGTGACGGCCTTGAACTGTTCGTGCCCGGTGATTCCGATCGCGTAGAACGCGCCGACCAGGTCGATCGCCCGTGATCGGACCGACAAACCCTGCGTCAGCTCCGCATCGGAGTCCGTCCGCTGTTCGTCTTCCTTCTTGTAGTTGACCAGCCACTGAAGATACTCCCGCGGGTTCGTGGAGTTCATCGGGTGGAAGTAAACCTCTTCGAGGAGATAGATGCCGCGTGCCACTCTTCGTCCCTTCATCGAAAACAAGCAACTGCTTGCTCAAATCTTAATGTTACGAGTCCGCCCAGTCCGAGGTCAATGCCGACGAGCAACCTTTGACAGCTCCCGCCTGCGACCCTAGCCTTGCATCAAAACCAAGCGCTAGTTCAACCGGAGTCTAACGTGACGATGAGTGAAACGGGAAGCAACCGCACAAATACCCGAGGCAACCACAGTGCGTGATCAGAGTGCGATCGCCGGCGTCGGCCGGACGCCGTTCTACAAGAACTCGGGCGTGAGCACGCTCGAACTGGGACTCCGGGCCATCACAGCGGCGCTCGCCGACGCCGGCCTCGAACTCCGCGATGTCGACGGCTTGATTACCCACAGTGTGGGCGACGCCGTCCCAGCGTCTGCGGTAGCCCATAGCCTCGGAGTCGACGACCCCCACGTCCTCCTCGACCTCGTCGGTGGAGGCAGCATGTCGGCCGCCGCAGTTGGTGCCGCCGCCATGGCAGTCACCAGCGGCCAGGCCGAGGTCGTAGTGGTTTGGCGAGCGTTGAACGCCCGCTCCGAGTTCCGGATGGGCGGCACCGGCCGCTCCGCACCGACGTTGGTAGAGTTTCAGTACCAGGTTCCGTATGGACTTCTCGCGCCCCCGCAACAGTTCGCGCTGGTGGCACGCTCGTACCTGGCGAGATCGGGCGCAACCTCCGAAGACCTCGGCCGCGTCGCGATCAACCAGAGGTCGCACGCATTGTTGAATCCCCTGGCGATGATGACGACACCGTTGACCATGGACCAGTACCTGAATTCTCCCCTGGTCAGTGATCCGCTGCGTTTGTTCGACTGCTGCCTCGAGACGGACACCGCGGTCGCCGTCGTCGTGACATCCGCGGCCAGAGCCCACGACCTGCGTCGATCCCCCGTCCTGGTCAGCGCCGCCTCCACTGGCGGCGGCCACAGCCTCTACTCCGGCAGCAGAACGGACTACTCAACCAGCGCCGCCCGCGAGATGGCGCCACGACTCTACGCACGCGCAGGTATCAGCCCGGAAGACATCGACATCGCCGAACTGTACGACGCATTCACGCCACTGGTACTGATGCAGCTTGAGGACTACCAACTCGCGCCCCGTAACGAGGCAGCAGCTTTTGTGGCCGCCGGCGAGACGACCTTCGGCGGGAGCCTGCCCGTCAACACACACGGAGGACACTTGTCCGAGGGCTACGCGCACGGTCTCAATCATGTCGCCGAAGCGGTGCTGCAACTGCGTGGAGAGGCTGGACCGCGCCAGGTCGAACACGCTCGAATCGCCCTGTGCACCGGCCAACCCGGCTATGTCTCGGGTGTTACCTCGGCCCTGATTCTGCGAGGTGTCCGATGACCGGTTCGTACGGCGATCGCGACTCGGCCACCTGGTGGCAGGCTTTGGAGCGCCAGCAACTGCAGGTTCAACAGTGCGCGTGCGGCGTACTTCGATGGGCGCCCCGAGCTCTGTGCAACGTGTGCGGCTCCTTCGACTGGGAGTGGTTCACGACAGAGGGCACAGGAACCGTGGTGACGTGGACGGTCACGCATCGGGCCTTCTCCCCCGGTACCGCCGTGCCGTTCGTGGTGGTTCTCATCCGACTCGACGCGGGCGAAAATCTGCTCCTGCCCGGCGGCTGGACCGGAGACACACACGGATCCGACTTGACAGTCGGCCTCAAAGTGGTCGCTGAGTTCACCTCGTCCGCCCCGAGGGACGGCGAACCGTCCACGCTAATTCGTTGGAGACCACAAAACCAAGCAAACTAGCGCTTGGGTGAAATTAATGCATACTGTACCTATGGCATCCAAATCGCGATCCACCCTGCCTGCACCCGCGACAATCCCGCGACGCGGAACACGGCGACGGACGGAGCAGGGAGAAGCCAGCTCCCAGCGGCGCCAGGCTTTGCTGGACATCGCGGCCGACCTCTTCGCTGAGCAGGGCTTTCGCTCGACGACCGTACGCCAAATCGGTGACGCAGCGGGGGTTCTCTCGGGGAGCCTTTACCACCACTTCGAGTCGAAAGAGGCGATCGTCGACGAGATCCTGTCCGCGTACTTCACCAGCCTCATGGTGACGTACGAGGAGATCGTCAACAAGGATTCCGAACCTGCGGTCGCACTCCGCCACCTCGTGAGGGCGGCTTTCAATTCGCTCGACGAGCACCGCGCCGCGATCACGGTCATCCAGAATGAACGCGGGTATCTCAATCAGTTTCCGCGCTTTGCGTATGTCGCCGAGTCCGAGGCTCAAGTCAGGCGGATCTGGACCAAGGTTCTCGACGACGGAGTGGCGTCCGGGGTTTTCCGAGAGGACCTCGATACCGCGATCACATACCGCTTCCTACGCGATTCGCTGTGGGTCGCGGTGCGGTGGTTCACACCTTCCGGACGCCTGTCGGCGGACCAATTGGCCGACCAGTACCTGAAATTGGTAATGAGCGGCCTCGAGAAGCCGAGCGCGTGGGCGAAACCGGATCGGCCCTTGTTCTCGGGCTGACAACGAACACCCTGCACGTAGCCGCGTATCCAACCCGGCTGTCGCACCGAAGGCCGTCACTGCAGTCGAGTGGCGGCCTTCGGCATTTGCGTCAACGCAACGCAAGAACTTCCCTCGGGCCTGCTGGTGTGAGAAGGTTGATCCTTAACCAAGCAATTGCTTGTTTCAGTCGAAGGGAATACCGTCTCATGAACGAAATCCCCGAGTGGGGAACCCTCCCGCGAATGCTCCGCCAGCGTGCAACCGCCCATCCTCAGTGCGTTGCCGTCATCGATGGGGACACCACACTCAGCCTCTCCGATATTCGAACTCAGGCGTCACAGGTCGCGCGAGCTCTCATCTCCCGAGGCGTCGTCGCGGGCGATCGGATAGCGGTGTGGGCACCGAACTGCTGGCAGTGGGTGGTCACCGCCTTCGGAATTTGGGACTGCGGTGCCGTGGTCGTTCCCCTCAGCACGCGGGGAAAGGGGATCGAGACCGCAGAAGTTCTCCGTCGAACCGGATGTCGGGTACTCGTCGCAATCGACGACTTCCTCGGTACCTCGTATATCGATCAACTCGCCACGGCCGTGGGCGGCCCTAGCTCCGACGCCCCCTTTGCCGATCTCGCCGACCTGCACACACTCGTGTTGCTCCAGGGTGACAGGAACCTCCCCGGCACGTTCCCGTGGGCGGCATTCCTCGATCTGCACGACACGGTTGCGCTCGAGGCCGCGGAGAAGCGTGCACTGGCGGTCGAACCCACCGACATCTTCGAAATCCTCATGACGTCCGGTACGACGGGCCAACCGAAGGGCGTCATGCTCACCGGTGGCCAGATACTTCGAGCCTACTGGGATTGGGCCGAAGTCTGTGGGCTCGGTAAAGGTGACCGACTCCCAGTGGTCAGTCCCTTCGCGCATGGCTTCGGAATCAATGCCGGAATGATCGCATGCGTCGAACGCCTGGCGACGATGGTGCCTATCGCCGTCTTCGATCCGGATCGAGCGCTCGACATGGTCGAGGATCTCGGCCTGACGACTCTTGCGGGCCCGCCGAACCTTTTTAGCCGGATCCTCTCGGATCCCGAACTCGATCAACGGGATACCTCGTCACTCCGCTGGGCAATCGTCGGCGCTGCGAGCGTTCCGGATGAACTCGTGATCGCACTGCAGGACCGACTCGGGTTCGAGCGAGTCACTAACGCGTACGGCCTGATCGAAGGCTCGGTGGTGACGATGACCCGGCCAGGCGACCCGACGGCCTTGGTTGCGGGCTCGGCCGGTCGAGTAGTTCCCGGGATGGAGATCCGCCTGGTGGACAGCGACGGCGCACCGGCCCGCACCGGTGAGCAGGGAGAGATCCAGATTCGCGGCTACGGAGTGATGCAGGGGTACTGGGATGCCCCCCAACTCACCTCCGACGCATTCACCTCGGATGGGTGGCTGAGTACCGGCGATGTCGGTTCACTCGACGGTGAAGGCAATCTCCGGATCGTCGGGCGGACAAAGGAAATGTTGATCGTCGGTGGCTTCAACGCCTACCCGGCAGAGATCGAGAGTCTCCTCCTACACAACCCAAAGCTCGCTCAAGCCGCGGTGATCGGCGCGCCCGATGACGTTCTCGGCGAGGTTGTATGGGCGTTTGTAGTTCCACATGCAGGCGAGAATCCGACTGAGGAGGAGATCGTCGCATGGGCCCGAGCGAACATGTCGAACTACAAGGCCCCGCGTCGTGTCCTCGTTCTGGAAACACTCCCAGTCACGGCGAACGGCAAGATCGCCAAGGCGTCACTGCGGGAGCGTGTCGATCAGCTGAGAACCTCGGTCTGAGCTGCAGGGCCACTCCCCCACATCGACATACGGCCGCGACGAGGAGACCAAGTGAAGTTCGATGACTACCGGCAGATTCAGAACCTGATCTACCGGTACCCCTATCTGCTCGATGCCGGGCGGCTACCTGAAATGGGGGAACTATTCGCACACGCCGACATCTACATCGATGGAAGTCTCGCGATTCGAAGCGACGCGCGAGCTGTGGCGGACTTATGGGCACGCTACGTCAAGATCTACCCGAACGGCACCCCCAGGACACATCACATCGCTACGAACCTGATCATCGAGGATGACGGTCCCGACGTGATCCGTGCGCACTCCTACGTGCTCGTCGTACAGAACCCGCCAGGGGTACCACTCAATCCCATTACTGCAGGCGACTATCTGGATCGGTTCGTCAAAGTGGGGGACGTCTGGCGTTTCAGCGAACGTCGCGTGGGCAATGACCTTTTCGGCGAGATGGCGCATCACCTCCTCGAACCGATGAACATCCGCGACGATACTCGACCGCAACGATGGGAGGACGTGTGATGCACGCAGGTGTCCAGATGTTTCCCTCCGCAGACTCGATCACCCCGACCGATTTCGCGGTAAGTGCCGAGCGGTTCGGGTTCGAGTCGGTATTCTTCCCGGATCACACGCACGTCCCGATCGGAGACGGCGCTGCGGGCTACTCAGGCCACGATGTCCCGGAGTATTACCGAACAACAATGGATCCGGTCGTTGCCATGACCGCGGCCGCCACGGCGACGACTCGAATCAAGATCGGCACCGCAGTGTGCCTGGTAGCCCAGCGTGACCCGATCATCCTGGCGAAGCAGATCGCGTCCATCGACCAACTGTCGGCCGGCCGCGTGATTCTGGGTGTGGGCGCCGGCTGGAATGACGAGGAAATGCGCAACCACGGTACGGAACCGTCAATCCGGTTCAGCCTGATTCGTGAGCGGGTAGAAGCCATGAGCGCGATCTGGCAGCAGAAGGAAGCCTCGTACCAGGGAGAGCATGTGCACTTCGCGCCCATGTGGTCTTGGCCGAAGCCCGTACAGCGCCCCCGTCCGCCCGTACTTGTCGGAGGTGGCGGCCCGACCGTCTTGAAGCGGGTCATCTCCTATGGCGATGGTTGGATGCCATTCAGGGAAGGGACCGATCAGGTCGGCGATCCCCTCTCGGGGCAGGTTGAAGAGTTTGAAGCTGAACTTGGTTGGCGAGTCGGCGAGCTACGGCGGCTCGCCGACGCAGCTGGCCGGCCTCGCCCCTCGGTGACCTTGTTCAACGCCTGCCCACACACGGCGGCACTCGACAGATACCGCAGCATGGGGGTGGACCGAGTCGTGTTCTGGCTCCCGACTGCGGCCAAGGATCCCACTCTAGAGACCTTGCACCAACTCGAAGCCTTGCTACGGTAACCTACCCGCACCCTGAATCGCGCTGCGTACAAGTCCGAACGTCGTTAGCCGCCGAACCGGCGTTGCATCACCTGACAGCAAGCACTGGCGAAAGCCTCGGGACACCGGGAGCGACGCCTCGATCGGAGCAAGTTCAATGACGGCCTTGAGCACTTCGTCCACCAAGCTCATCGCCTGACTTGCACAGTTTTAGTGCCCCGGTCAACGTGTCGGTAGTTCCAGCGAGGTGAGGATGGCTGCGGCTTCGACGGTGAGCGGGTCGGCGGCGGTGTGGGGGTGGCCGGCGATGGTCAGGCTGAT
>RRBB01000759.1:0-763 GCA_006543605.1 Rhodococcus sp. WS4 | reverse complement strand
CGGTCATTCCGGCCATCTTCAACGCCGCCGGCCCGGATATGGCGGCGCCGGTCACGAGGCCGAAATCGCTGTCACGTTCGAGGACGTATCCCGGGTGGGCTTGGCCCCACCCGCGGACGTACACCGGGGTATTCGGTAGATCCCGGGCTCGCTCCGGGGTGGTCACCACGACTGCGGCACCACCGTTGGAGACGAGGCAGCAGTCGAGCAGATGCAGCGGTTCGACCACCCAGCGAGATCGGTGGTACTCGTCGAGGGTCAGCGGTGTCCGCATCTGGGCAACGGGGTTGTCGAGTGCCCACGCTCGTTGGGACACCGCCACGGCGCCGAGGTGGGAGGAGGTGACGCCGTAGTGGTCCATGTAGCGGCGGGCGGCCAGTGCGTAGCGGTGATTGACGCTGGTGAACCCGGCTGCGGTCTCCGCGCTGCGGAATCCGGTCGCCGTCAGGGAGCTGGTCCGGTACGCGTGCGCTCCGCCGGTGTTCTGCTTCTTGGGGTCGTCGGCGAACACACACACCACCGTCTCGGCTTCGCCGGACAGCACCGCCTTCGAGGCCTGGGCGATCATGATGGCGGCCGAGGCGCCGAAAGCATTGATCTCGCTCAGTAGTCGCAAGTTCTCGAGCCCCAGAGTGTGGGCGAGGGTCAGATTCAGATCGGTGCCCGCGCGGGCGTTGACGAGGAGCCCGTCGACGTCGCCGAGGGACAGTCCGGCGTCGGCGACAGCCAACCGGACCGCCTCCGCGGCGAAACCACGCGCGGT
>RRBB01000758.1:0-769 GCA_006543605.1 Rhodococcus sp. WS4 | reverse complement strand
ACCACCGGGGCGTAATCGGCGCCCGCGAGATCAATGGTGGCGCCGGACGCGTTCTGTGCGACCGCCTTCCAGTCCGGGTCGGTCAACAGCGCGGAAAGGTCCGCATACCCGTCGATGACGGTGGCGGCGGTGCCGGAATCGACGCGGACGGCGACGGTGGTTCCGGCGTGGCGCAGGGTGGCAAGCTTCATGAGATTTTCAGGCTCCTTCGGAGATGTACGTGCGGTGGAAGTGCAGGCGCTCGACGATCGGGGCGTCGGAGAACGCGAACAGGTCGAACTCGGACTCGGCCTCGATCGACCACTCCGTCCACGACGGGACGACGATCATGTCGCCCGTGCCGACCTCACGGCTCTCGCCGGCGAGGACGAACCGGCCCGATCCCTCGAACACCTGGTAGACGGTCGACCCCACGTCCCGGCGGGGACGGGTGTGGGCGCCCGCACGCAACCGGTGGAACTCGGCCCGGATCGTGGGCATCACGTCGCCGCCGGTGGTCGGGTTGGTGTACCGGACCGCGGCGTGACCGGGTTCGGTGGTCGCGGCGTAGCCCTCGTCCTCGAGCGCCAACTGCTCACGCAGCGCGGCGTCCGTGTGCTCCCACCGGTACGCCGCGATCGGCGAGGACGTCTTCGCGTCCAACCCGACCAGCGGCCGCAGCCCCGGATGCGCCCACAACCGCTCCGATCGGGACACGTCCGGGGTGGAGTCGTCGGTGACGTTCTCCGACCCGAATTCGAAGAACCCGGTGTCGGTGTAGTGCACGAAC
>RRBB01000757.1:0-770 GCA_006543605.1 Rhodococcus sp. WS4 | reverse complement strand
GCACCTGGTCGAGCACTTCATGAGCCGCGAACTGGCTTACCTCGACCTCTCGGTGCTGCACAACAACCAGCAGGCCAAGGCGCTCTACCGCAAGCTCGGCTTCCGCGAACTGGCGACCTTCACCATCAAGCGCAAGAACGGCATCAACCAGTCGCTGTTCCTCGGCCCCGGCCCGGAGGAAGACCTCAACCCCTACGCCCGGATCATCGTCGACGAAGCCCACCGGCGCGGCATCGAGGTGCGCGTCGACGACGCCGAGGGCGGCCTGTTCACCCTGACCCAGGGCGGCCGGCAGATCCGCTGCCGCGAATCGCTCTCCGACCTGACCACGGCGGTAAGCATGACCCTCTGCCAGGACAAGGTCCTCACCCACCGCGCCCTGCAGCACGCCGGCCTGCGCCAGCCGCAGCAGCGCCTGGCCGGCAGCGCGGAGGAAAACGCCGCGTTCCTCGCCGAGCACGGTTCGCTGGTGGTCAAGCCGGTGGACGGCGAGCAGGGCCAGGGCGTGGCGGTGGACCTGCGCACCGCGGAAGAGGTCGAGGAGGCCATCGAGGCCGCCCGCCATTTCGATTCGCGCGTGCTGCTGGAGAGCTACCACGCCGGCCACGACCTGCGCGTGCTGGTGATCGGCTACGAGGTGGTGGCCGCCGCCATCCGTCGTCCCGCCGCGGTGATCGGTGACGGCCGGCACAGCATCCGCGAGCTGATCGAGGCGCAGAGCCGCCGGCGCCAGGCCGCCACCGGCGGGGAAAGCCGCATCCCGCTCGACC
>RRBB01000756.1:0-774 GCA_006543605.1 Rhodococcus sp. WS4 | reverse complement strand
GGGCAGGGCCGCCTCGATCTCGGCGACGGTGGGCGACGACGTGGTGGCCCCGCGGCGCGTGGCCGCGAGGGCGCCCGCCGTGCAGGCGAACGGGACCGCCGCGGCGGGTCCGCGCAGCCAGGACACCGCGAGGGCGCCGGCGAATGCGTCCCCGGCGCCGGTCGTGTCGACCACCGCGACCTCGGGGGAGTCGGCGTGGAGCGTGACGCCGTCGCCGTCCGTGTGGTCGGCCCCCGACGATCCACGGGTGGTCACCAGGTGGGTGACGGCTCCGGTGACGTCGGCGCCGAGTTGCGCGGATTCGGTCTCGTTGACGAGCAGGACGTCGATCAGTTCCACGAGTTCGCGTGGAAGGGGCTGCGCCGGAGACGGATTCACCATCACGACGGTGTCGTGGGCCGCGGCGTGCGTGGCGGCGGCCACCACGGTGCCGAGGGGGATCTCGAGTTGGCAGAGCAGGACGTCGGCATCGGCGATCGCCGCGAGTTCGGCGGGTGTCAGGTCCGCCACGGTGCTGTTGGCGCCCGGGACCACGACGATGCAGTTCTCGCCTGCGGCGTCGACGGTGATCGCCGCGATCCCGCTCGGACCGTCCACCTCACGCAGAAACCGGGTGTCGACCTCCGCGTCCACGAGAGCCTGACGCAGGTCGAGCGCGAACACGTCCGAGCCGACTGCCCCGATGAACGTCACCTCCCCGCCCGCCCGTGCGGCGGCGATGGCCTGGTTGGCGCCTTTGCCGCCGGGGGTGGCGGCAAAGGCGCTGCCCAGAAT
>RRBB01000755.1:0-776 GCA_006543605.1 Rhodococcus sp. WS4 | reverse complement strand
CCCGACGAACTGTCTTCCGCAATACTCGTTCATCAGGGGGCCTCCTTCGTCGTGATGAATATGAGCACTCCCAGCATCCGCCGGGAACCCTCGAGGAGCGGAGGCCCCGCCCCTTCATTGCATCAATTATTCCGACACGGCAAGCGGACGCCCATCTGTGACGCGGTGGGGGTGGGTGTAGATGTTCATGGTGGTGCCGCGGAGGAACCCGATGAGGGTG
Source organism: Rhodococcus sp. WS4 (assembly GCA_006543605.1). Taxonomy (GTDB): domain Bacteria; phylum Actinomycetota; class Actinomycetes; order Mycobacteriales; family Mycobacteriaceae; genus Rhodococcus_F. The sequence goes on along the minus strand of RRBB01000755.1, from coordinate 556 downwards.
AGTCCGGTGTCGTGGGCGAGGTCGATCGCCAGTGAGGACGGGGCGGAGACGGCGGCGAGGACGGGGATGCCGGCCATCACCGCTTTCTGCGCGAGCTCGAACGACGCCCGGCCGGACACCAGCAGCACGGTGCCCCGCAGCGGGACGCGGTTCTGTTCGGTGGCCCACCCGATCAGTTTGTCGACGGCGTTGTGCCGTCCGACGTCCTCCTTGATGGTGAGCAGTTCCCCGGTGCGGGTGAACAACCCGGCCGCGTGCAAGCCCCCGGTGGTGTCGAACACCTTCTGCGCGGCCCGCAACCGGTCGGGCAGTTCCGAGATCGTCGCGGCCGGCACCCGCACCTCGTCGGTGGCCGGGGAATGCTTCGTGCGTTGCCGGATCGCGTCGAGGGACGCCTTCCCGCACACCCCGCAGGAGGAGGTGGTGTAGAAGTTGCGTTCGATTCCGGTGTCGGGCAGGAACACCCCCGGCGCGAGGTCGACGTCGAGGACGTTGTAGGTGTTGACACCGTGCTCGTCGACGCTGTTGCAGTAGCGGATCGACGCGATGTCCGCGC
>RRBB01000754.1:0-780 GCA_006543605.1 Rhodococcus sp. WS4 | reverse complement strand
GCCAGTGCACCGAAACCCAGTCGACCCGGACCCGGACGCCCACCCGGATCGAAAAACACCCACCGCGCACCGCATCACCACGTGGGCAAACGCGCCGAAACCAAAGCTAGAAAACCCGTCGGGGCCGTCTGCCCAGGTTAAAAATCAAGCTGAGACGGGGCCGCCGAATACCACCGCGGGTGTGGCAAACTCCGCGGCGATGAGCGTAGCTCGGCGCGCAGGGCATCGTCATCTCGGAGCAACCGCGCTGAACCTTCTGCGTCTGAGACTGCCACCGCTACCTCCTCCAAGTCCTCCCGCGCCGGGACGGGGTGCAGGTGCGGCGCGTAGTGCTCAACAGGCAATTGATGCGCTGCACCCGATGGGTTGATCAGCGGGTGTAGATCGATTTGGGGCAGACGTAGGCGTCCAAACCTTCCGGTCCGAGTTCACGGCCGAGTCCACTGGCCTTGACTCCCCCGAACGGGGCCCCGATGTCGAGATCGAAGAAGTTCACACCCACGCTGCCGGTCTCGATCCGACGGGCCAGGTCGAGGCCTTTGTCGGGGTCGGAGGTCCAGACCGTTCCGCCCAGCCCATACTCGGAGTCATTGGCGATTGCGACCGCGTCGTCGAGGTCGTCATAGGGCAGGACGGTCAGGACCGGTCCGAAAATCTCTTCCCGCGCGACGGTTGCCGAGTTGTCGAGGTCGGCGAACACGGTCGGTTCGACGAACCATCCCCGGTCGAGGTGTTTCGGCCGGCCGCCTCCGGCGGCGACGGTGGCTCCTTCTCGTTTAC
>RRBB01000753.1:0-780 GCA_006543605.1 Rhodococcus sp. WS4 | reverse complement strand
ACCAAGCATCGGCCTGCGGGTCCAGAGGGGGTAGATGGTCCTTTTCGTTAACGCAGACAAAAGGCTTGCTGTCAGCCATAGCGGGAACTGCTGCGAGACAAAGTACAGCCCATATTCCAATAGCCATTATCCGAATCACTGACCCGGCTTCCAGTCGGGTCGAGCTGCGTCGTAGCCCTGGACGGGGTGGGGTGGCAAGGGGTTATCTTTTACCAAATTGGGAAAACGAAGATCGGGGTCGGCATCAATTTGCAGATAGAGGGAGTAGTAGAATTTCTCAAGCTTTTCATCCGGCGTATACCACATTGCACTTGAAGGAGGCGTCCTCTTTCCGAAGACGCGCGAGAGAAAAAAGGCTGCGCTCCTGCCGCCTTGAGAGACGGAGACTTGATAGTAGCCAAGTGCCTTTGGATAATTATGCTCAACCAACTCATAGTAGCTTCCAAGCTCATAGCTCGCCGGAGCATAACCTTGACTGGAAGCACAACTGGTATACACCACCCCCAATTCCTTTTCCTTGGCCACATAAATATAGAGTTTACCCAACTCGGTCAGTGCTGGCGGGTTCCCCAAACTAGCGGCTTTATCCAAGAAGGTCAGACCATCGGTAGCAGGGTTCTTAACACCGGCACGATTACCAATCATTGCCCCCATATCATAGAACCCCTGAGGCACATCCAGATCTATCATCTTTTGATAGAGATCCAATGCCTTCTGCGGATCTTTTTCTACTCCTCCGGGCCACCCTGTACGATAAAGATTCGCCAGGTTGTGCATGGC
>RRBB01000752.1:0-785 GCA_006543605.1 Rhodococcus sp. WS4 | reverse complement strand
TGCACCGACCGGCGCGACCGGACGTCGTGCCGCCGCGGGCGTCGTGGACACGACATCGCCCCACAACGTCTGCGCTTTCCGCCGGTCGATGTCAGTTTTCCCGGTCTGGTGACCTGTGGTTTTCCGGTGAGGGCCGGCTACGGATTCCCCCATCCCGTCAGGATCGTCCGGCGCGGCCATCGCAAGCCGATTTGCCCCAGTTGGTCACCTCATGTGTCGGTTCCGTGGAGCGGTGTCACTTTCCGGATTTCGTGTCAAATGGTGTGTCACTTTCCGGATTTCATGTCACGGTCCCGCACGATTGATGCGAGGAGGCGACATGTCATTCGTGAAGTCCCTGAACCCGCTGCCGCAGTTCGACATCGGCGGCACCGACCTGGGCATTCCGTTCCGGATGCCCAACGGTCAGATCGGATTTCTCCTCGGCGACACGTTCGCCGGGACCCAACCCCAGGTGGGGGGACCGAACTGGCGGTCCCCGATGCTGCTGCGCAGTGGCACCCACGATGTGACCACGCCGATCACCTTCGCGTCGGCGGCACGCAACGCCCGCCAGCTGTGGGACTACGTGCACGACAACCCGGAATACTCCACGATCCTGCCCTGTGACGCGATCACGATCGGCAACCGGATCTACCTCTGGGTCATGGTCACCCAGGGCCTCGCCAACGAGAAGTGGTGCGAAATCCGGTATTCCGACGACCTCGGCGAGAACTGGACCGACACCGGCGTCAAGTGGTCGACCTCCGTCTACGGCGGCAAACGCACCATGGTCACCTGGGAGA
>RRBB01000751.1:0-785 GCA_006543605.1 Rhodococcus sp. WS4 | reverse complement strand
TGCACCGACCGGCGCGACCGGACGTCGTGCCGCCGCGGGCGTCGTGGACACGACATCGCCCCACAACGTCTGCGCTTTCCGCCGGTCGATGTCAGTTTTCCCGGTCTGGTGACCTGTGGTTTTCCGGGGAGGGCCGGCGACGGATTCCCCCATCCCGTCAGGAGCGTCCGGCGCGGCCATCGCAAGCCGATTCGCCCCAGTTGGTCACCTCATGTGTCGGTTCCGTGGAGCGGTGTCACTTTCCGGATTTCGTGTCAAATGGTGTGTCACTTTCCGGATTTCATGCCACGGTCCCGCACGATTGAGGCGAGGAGGCGACATGTCATTCGTGAAGTCCCTGAACCCGCTGCCGCAGTTCGGCATCGGCGGCACCGACCTGGGCATTCCGTTCCGGATGCCCAACGGTCAGATCGGCTTTCTCCTCGGCGACACGTTCGCCGGGACCCGGCCCCAGGTGGGGGGACCGAACTGGCGGTCCCCGATGCTGCTGCGCAGTGGCACCCACGATGTGACCACGCCGATCACCTTCGCGTCGGCGGCCCGCAACGCCCGCCAGCTGTGGGACTACGTGCACGACAACCCGGAATACTCCACCATCCTGCCCTGCGACGCGATCACGATCGGCACCCGGATCTACCTCTGGGTCATGGTCACCCAAGGCCTCGCCAACGAGAAGTGGTGCGAAATCCGGTATTCCGACGACCTCGGCGAGAACTGGACCGACACCGGCGTCAAGTGGTCGACCTCCGTCTACGGCGGCAAACGCACCATGGTCACCTGGGAGA
>RRBB01000750.1:0-787 GCA_006543605.1 Rhodococcus sp. WS4 | reverse complement strand
GAACGGCTGGCCGCCACCCTCGACGGGGTCGACGACTGGGCCCGCGCCGACGCCACCCCCACCGACGAGGAGATCACGCGAATCCGGCGGCTGATCAACAGGATCAAAGGCGACATCGCCGAACTCGGTGACACCGAGCGAGCCCAGATCGACGACGCTGTCGCCATCGTGCGCCGTCATCGCGCGGCCCACATGGTTCCAATCGGCATGCCGGCCCTCCCGTCCACCGCGCCCGCACCGCCCACCACGACCACCACGGAGGCCACAGCATGACCAACACCAAGCCGCAGCAAGCCGACACGCACACCACCACGAGTGCACGAGCCCACCCGATGCTCGAAGGCCGACGCGCCGAATCCACCCGACGACGCCAACGCGTCCTCGCCGCCCTCGACCGCGCCGCCACCGAAGGCACCGAGATAAGTGCCTCCGGGATCGCTCGCGCCGCCGGAGTCGACCGCACATTCCTCTACCGGCACCGCGACCTGCTCGAGAAGATCCACGCGCTGCAAACCGAACCCACCGCCGACGACGGCACCGGTCCAGCGGTCACCCGAGCCTCGCTGCAAGCCGACCTGCTCGCCGCCCACGAACGCGCCGTCCGGCTCAACACCCGAATCCAGCACCTGGAGAAGCGCCTGTCCGAAGCCCTCGGCGAACAAACCTGGCGCGAGTCCGGACTCGGCGCCCCAACCGACATCGATGCACTCCACCAACGGATCACCCATCTCGAACAACAGGTCATCGACCTACAGCAACAACTCGACGAACGCGACGAAGACCTCGC
>RRBB01000074.1:0-46815 GCA_006543605.1 Rhodococcus sp. WS4 | reverse complement strand
AGCCAGGGCCCCGACCCCGCCGATCCGGACAACATCATGCAGGCCATCAGCCCCGAGCTGATCAGCGAGGCAGAGGGCGATGTCATCTTCGTCAGCACCTGGCAGGACCCGGCGGGCAAGAGCGCCGAAGCGGCGAAGCCGTTCCTGGAGAGTCCCCTGTGGCAGACGCTGAAGGGACGCAAGGTCGACGTCGACGACGCCCGCTGGATGTCGCCGGTCAGCATCCAGGGCGCGCACCTCATCCTCGACGACCTGTCGGACACGTTCGGGGTGGAGAAGCACAGCGGCTAACCTGAACGCGCCCGCACACACAGGAAGTCGCCGAATTGTCCCCTCGTAGGTTTTCCGCCCGCCGCGCGTCCACCGGTCTCGTCACTGCCGTCGCCGTACTCGCACTGGTCGGCTGCTCGCAACCGGCCGACGACGATCCCGCAGCGTCCATCGTCCGGACCACCACGAAGATCGCCGGCGCCGGTGTGGTCGGCATCGAGAGGGACACCACGACTGCCTGCGCCGAGCCGGCCCCGGTCGACGCCGCACTCGCGGCCGGCTCGACGCACCGGGTGGTCCACACGAAGGGCGAGGCCGACGTGCCGTCCGATCCGCAGCGGATCGTGGTACTCGACAGCGCCGCGCTGGACGCGGTGTGCGCACTCGGTCTGTGGGAAAACGTGGTCGGCGCGGCGACCGTCGACGGGAACTCACCTCAGCCCGGATACCTCGGCACGGGCATCTCCGAGATCCCGAGCGTCGGGACCGTCGACGCACCGGACGTGAACAAGATCGCCGCGGCGGACCCGGACCTGATCCTCGGATCGAGTCCGGCGTCCGACCAGCTGTACGGCGAACTCTCCCCCGTCGCGCCCACCGTGTTCGTCGGGTCCGACCCGGTGTACTGGAAGGCGCAGTTCGTCCTCGCCGGCAACGCCCTCGGCCGGGCCGACGCGGCGACGGCCGCGCTCGAGCAGTACCAGCAGGACGCCAGGCAACTCGGCGTCGACATCGACGCGGCGCAGACCCAGGCGTCCGTCGTCCGCTTCGGCGCCGACAGCATGGAGGTCGAGGGTCCGGCCACGTTCGCCGGCCAGGTCCTCACCGACGCCGGAGTGCGGCGTCCGGCCTACCAGAACCTCGACGGTGTGGTTACCGAACCGATCTCCGAATCCGACATCGATCGGGCCGAGGGCGACCTGATCTACGCCGTCCTGGACGGCGCGGACGGCACCGCCCACGCGGAGGACGTCATGTCCGGTGAAGCCTGGGAAGACCTCGAGGCCACCGCCGACAAGCGGGTGTTCGCCGTCGAGGGTGACGTCTGGGGCGGCAACGGTCTCGTCGCCGCCCGCGCGATGCTCACCGACCTGCGGAACACGCTGAACGGCTACGTCGGCTAGGAGGCCCGGTGCCCGTCCCCGAGTTCGTCACCGCCCTGCGCGGCCACGTCGGCACCGCGCCGCTGTGGCTGTCCGGGGTGAGCGTCGTGGTCCGTGACGACGACGGCCGGGTGCTGCTGACCCGCCGCGTCGACAACGGCAAGTGGGCCGTCGTGTCCGGCATCCTCGAACCCGGAGAAGAACCCGGCCCCGCGGCGCTGCGCGAGATCCGCGAGGAGACCGGTGTCGACGCCGAACTGATCCGGATCACCAGCGTCGATGTCACCGACCCGATCACCTACCCCAACGGCGACGTCGCGCAGTATCTCGACGTGTGCTTTCTGGCGCGGTACGTGAGCGGTGACGCGGCCGTGTCGGACGACGAGAACCACGAGGTGGCCTGGTTCGCCCCGGACGCGCTGCCGTCGAACCTCACCTCGTCGTCGCGGTTGCGTCTCGACAAGGCGCTGCAAGACGAGCCGGAGGCGTGGTTCCGGCGCTGAACGCAGTTCGCCCGATGTCGCACCGGTGCAGTCGAATTGAACCGGTGTGACATCGGGCGACACGAATGGTGGGGCTGTCTAGAAGTCCCGAGCGGGTCGCTCTAGAAATCCCGAGCGGGTCGCTCTAGAAATCCCAGTCCTCGTCTTCGGTGTTGACGGCCTTGCCGATGACGTAGGAGCTGCCCGAGCCGGAGAAGAAGTCGTGGTTCTCGTCCGCGTTGGGTGAGAGCGCCGACAGGATCGCCGGGTTGACGTCGGTCTCGTCCTTCGGGAACAGACCCTCGTAGCCGAGGTTCATCAGCGCCTTGTTGGCGTTGTACCGCAGGAACTTCTTGACGTCCTCGGTGAGGCCGACCTCGTCGTAGAGGTCCTGGGTGTAGTCGACCTCGTTGTCGTAGAGCTCGAAGAGCAGCTCGAACGTGTAGTTCTTGAGGTCGTCGCGCTCGGCCTCGGTGAGCTGTTCGAGCCCCTTCTGGTACTTGTAGCCGATGTAGTACCCGTGCACGGCCTCGTCGCGGATGATGAGGCGGATGAGGTCGGCGGTGTTGGTGAGCTTGGCCCGCGACGACCAGTACATCGGCAGGTAGAAGCCCGAGTAGAACAGGAAGCTCTCGAGCAGGGTGGACGCCACCTTACGCTTGAGCGGCTCGTCGCCCTGGTAGTAGTCCATGACGATCTCGGCCTTGCGCTGCAGGTTCGGGTTCTCCTCGGACCAGCGGAAGGCGTCGTCGATGTCCCGAGTGGAGCACAGCGTCGAGAAGATCGAGCTGTAGCTCTTCGCGTGCACCGACTCCATGAACGCGATGTTGGTGTACACCGCTTCCTCGTGCGGGGTGATGGCGTCGGGGATGAGGCTGACGGCGCCCACAGTGCCCTGAATGGTGTCGAGGAGCGTCAGCCCCGTGAACACCCGCATCGTGAGCTGCTTCTCCTGCGCGGTGAGCGTCCCCCACGACGGGATGTCGTTGGACACCGGCACTTTTTCGGGCAGCCAGAAGTTGCCGACGAGACGGTCCCACACCTCGGCGTCCTTCTCGTCCTGGACGCGGTTCCAGTTGATCGCGGATACGCGACTCACCAGCTTGACCATTGATTCCTCACTTCGTTCGGCTGTGAGTACTTATCAACCGCCGGCGGTTGATAAGTACTCACGGGCGGCGGAGCCGCCTACAGCATGCAGGAAACGCAACCTTCGACCTCGGTACCCTCCAGAGCCATCTGACGCAGACGGATGTAGTACAGCGTCTTGATGCCCTTGCGCCACGCGTAGATCTGCGCCTTGTTGATGTCGCGGGTGGTGGCGGTGTCCTTGAAGAACAGCGTCAGCGACAGCCCCTGGTCGACGTGCTGCGTCGCGGCGGCGTAGGTGTCGACGATCTTCTCGTACCCGATCTCGTAGGCATCCTGGTAGTACTCCAGGTTGTCGTTGGTCAGGTAGGGCGCCGGGTAGTAGACGCGGCCGATCTTGCCTTCCTTGCGGATCTCGATCTTCGACGCCACCGGGTGGATGGAGCTGGTGGAGTAGTTGATGTACGAGATCGACCCGGTCGGCGGGACGGCCTGCAGGTTCTGGTTGTAGATGCCGTACTTCTGCACGGACGCCTTCAGCTCGCGCCAGTCGTCCTGCGTCGGGATGTGCACATCCGACTCGGCGAACAGCTGCCGCACCCGCTCCGTCTTCGGCTCCCACACCTGATCGGTGTACTTGTCGAAGTACTCGCCGGACGCGTACTTGGACTGCGGGAAGCCCTTGAAGTGGGTGCCCCGCTCGATGGCGATCCGGTTGGACGCCCGCACCGCGTGGAACACGACGGTGTAGAAGTAGATGTTCGTGAAGTCGATGCCCTCTTCGGAGCCGTAGAAGATCCGTTCGCGGGCCAGGTACCCGTGCAGGTTCATCTGGCCGAGACCGATGGCGTGAGAGTCGTTGTTGCCCTGCTCGATCGACGGCACCGAGTAGATGTGCGTCTGATCCGACACCGCGGTGAGCGCGCGGATCGACACCTCGATGGTGCGGGCGAAGTCCGGTGAGTCCATGGCCTTCGCGATGTTCAGCGAGCCGAGGTTGCAGGAGATGTCCTTGCCGACCTCGCTGTAGGAGAGGTCGTCGTTGAACAGCGACGGCGTCGAGACCTGCAGGATCTCCGAGCACAGGTTGGAGTGGGTGATCTTGCCCTCGATGGGGTTGGCCCGGTTCACCGTGTCCTCGAACATGATGTACGGGTAGCCCGACTCGAACTGCAGCTCGGCGATGGTCTGGAAGAACTCGCGCGCCTTGATCTTCGACTTGCGGATCCGCTTGTCGTCGACCATCTCGTAGTACTTCTCGGTGACGTTGATGTCGGCGAACGGCACACCGTAGATGCGCTCGACGTCATAGGGCGAGAACAGGTACATGTCCTCGTTCTTCTTCGCCAGCTCGAACGTGATGTCCGGGATGACCACACCCAGTGACAGGGTCTTGATGCGGATCTTCTCGTCGGCGTTCTCACGCTTGGTGTCGAGGAACCGGTAGATGTCGGGGTGGTGCGCGTGCAGGTACACCGCGCCGGCGCCCTGACGCGCACCCAGCTGGTTGGCGTATGAGAACGAGTCCTCGAGCAGCTTCATGATCGGAATGACGCCCGAGCTCTGGTTCTCGATCTTCTTGATCGGGGCACCGTGCTCACGAACGTTACTGAGCAGCAACGCAACTCCGCCGCCGCGCTTGGACAGCTGCAGCGCCGAGTTGATGGAGCGGCCGATGGACTCCATGTTGTCCTCGATGCGCAGCAGGAAGCAGGACACGGGCTCGCCGCGCTGCTTCTTACCGGAGTTGAGGAACGTGGGGGTGGCGGGCTGGAACCGGCCGGCGATGATCTCGTCGACGAGTTTGGTCGCCAGCTCTTCGTCGCCGGCGGCGAGCGTGAGCGCGACCATGCAGACGCGGTCCTCGAACCGCTCCAGGTAGCGCTTGCCGTCGAACGTCTTGAGCGTGTACGAGGTGTAGTACTTGAACGCGCCCAGGAACGTCGGGAAGCGGAACTTCTTGGCGTAGGCGTGATCGATCAGCGACTTCACGAAGGCACGCGAGTACTGGTCGAGGACCTCGGGCTCGTAGTAGTTCTCTTCCACGAGGTAGTCGAGCTTCTCGTCCAGGTTGTGGAAGAAGACGGTGTTCTGGTTGACGTGCTGCAGGAAGTACTGGCGGGCGGCGGCGACATCCTTGTCGAACTGGATTTCGCCGTTGGGGCCGTACAGGTTGAGCATTGCGTTGAGCGCGTGGTAATCGAGACCGTTCGTCGAGTCTCCACCGCGCGCGTCGCGCTCTACGCTCCCCGCGTCGATGGTGTCTGTGATGGTCGGCGCCACTTCTCGTGCTCCTCGTCTAAGTGATCCCAGAATTCACCCAGACCGGCCCTGACCCGCTCGACGTCCTCGGCTGTGCCCATGAGTTCGAAGCGGTAGAGGTAGGGAACGTGGCATTTCTGAGAAATGATGTTTCCTGCAAAACAATAGGACTCACCGAAATTGGTGTTTCCTGCCGCGATCACGGCTCGGATCAGCGACCTGTTGTGTGTGTTGTTGAGAAATCGGATGACCGGCTTCGGGACGTAACTGGTGTCGCGCCCCATGGCCGTCGTTCCCCCGCCGTAGGTGGGGACGACCAGCACGTAGGGTTCGTGGACCTCGAAGGTGCCCTCGCGGTCGTGTATGGGTATGCGCGTCGCAGGCAGCCCGAGCCGCTGGACGAATCGGTGCGTGTTCTCCGAGGCGCTGGAGAAGTACACCAGCGATGTCATCGGTTTCCACCATCTGGACTAGTACTACCGTTTACGGCCGCCCGGGAACCGGATCGTTCTCGATCTCGGGCGGTGCGATCGCCTCGCTTCAAGCAGCGTTTGCCGAGAGGGTCTTGATGCGGTCAGGACGGAAGCCCGACCAGTGCTCGTCACCGGCCACGATCACGGGCGCCTGCAGGTATCCCAGTGCCATGACGTAGTCCCGGGCTTCGGGGTCTTCGGTGATGTCGACGACGGAGTATTCGATACCCGCCTTGTCGAGGGCCCGGTAGGTGGCATTGCACTGAACGCAAGCGGGCTTGGTGTAGACGGTGATGCTCATGAAGTCCCTCTTTCCACTGCCGAATGGAGCTGACGAAGTGTGTGTTCAGCGCACTGAGATCTCCCCTGATCGAGATGGCGGTGACCCCCGATGGAGATGCTCACCGAGTCGGTTCTCGTTGTGGTCTCTCAGTGCTCAAGACACTACACCTAGTGGCCGACAGAAACACTTAACCCGAGATGTTGTGAGTCACATCGATGAAATTCCCAGGTCGTCATCCCGGCGACCATAAATTTCGTACTCACATCGGCGTGTCGCGCATCACATTTTCGGCGTGATGCAGGTCACCCCGCGGATCGCGCTCGTGCGCTGGAGGCTCAGGGAGCTTACGTCACCTCGGCGGACACGCCCGCATCCGCTGCGTGGACCCCGAGAGCGCACCGTCCGCACCGCCCCGGACACCACTCCGGCGGGCGCTCTCGGCCCCGCTTCGGCGGCCGCCGTCGGGCCACCGTCGCGGCCCGCCGCCCGCCGCCCGGCACAGGACGTCGTGGGCGCCACACCCCTGCGCTTGCCGGCCGGTAACTGCAGGCCAGACGACGGGTCCCGGTAGCTTGAGCTCATGTCCGAAGAGTCCCTCGAACACCTCGACTGGTCGGCGCCCGTGGTGCGCACCACGAGGGTGACGCCGAACATGCAGAGGATCACCCTCGCGGGCGGAGATCTCGGCCGATTCGAGTCCAGCGGACGGCCGGACGAGCGCCTGCTGCTCGCGTTCCCACCGGACGGCGCCGAGAAGCGCAGCTACACCGTCCGCCGCTGGGAGCCGGACGCGCTCGAGATGGACATCGACTTCGCCGTCCACGCGGGCGGCGCGGCGGCGCAGTGGGCCGCTCGCGCGCAGCCCGGCGAGTCCCTGGGATTCTCCACCGCATCGGGGTGGTACGCGCCGCCCGCCGACGCCGCATGGCAGCTCCTGCTCGCCGACATGACGGCACTGCCCGCCGTCGGCCGGATCGTCGAAGAACTACCGAGCACGGCGCGCGTGCACGTGATCGCGGAGGTCACCACCCGATGCGACCGGCAGGAGTTCGCCACCGCCGCCGCGCAGACCACCACCTGGTTGCACGGGAGCGGCAACGGCACCGGCGACAGTCTGCTCGCCGAGGCGGCACGCGACTGGGTACGACCGGACGCACCGGGATACGTGTGGTTCGCGGGCGAGGCGAAGGTGTCGCGGGTGGTCCGGCGCTGGTTGCGCCACGAACTGGGCTGGCCGGCGGACCGTTACGACGTCATCGGCTATTGGCGCGACAACAAGGAGGAGTGGGTCGCGCGGTACGAGACGGTGCGCGCACAGATAGAAGCCGCCAGGGACACTGCCCTGGCGGCCGGTGACGACTTCGACTCGGTGCGGGACGCCGTCGACGCAGCCCTGGATCGGACCGGGCTGTAGCGACGGCGGCGCCGCGCGCGAGCGGAATCGTCAGGCGTCGACGAGCTGCTTCGTGGCGTCGACAAGGCTGGCGACGACGTCGGCAACCTGCTGCGCGACCTCGGCGTTCTCGCGCGGGTGCCGGTCACCGAACTTGTCGATGGTGCCGCCGATGGCGAGCGTGACATCGTCGAGGACCTTGCCCCCGGCGATGCGGACGGCCTTGCGGGTGTCCTCGTGTGCCCACTGCGCGCCGTTGCCGCTGGGCGAGGCGCTGATGACGGCGACGGGCTTGTCCTTCACGGCGCCGGTGCCGTACGGCCGGGAGATCCAGTCGATGGCGTTCTTGAGGACGGCGGGGATCGTGCCGTTGTACTCGGGCGTCAGGATGAGGAGCGCGTCGGCGCGGCCCGCGGCGTCACGCAGGGCCTCGACGGCGGGGATGGAACCGGCGACGTCGATGTCCTCGTTGTAGAAGGGAACCTCTCCGAGGCCGTCGAACACGGTCACCTCGGCACCCTCGGGTGCCACGGCGACCGCGGTCTCGGCGAGCTGACGGTTGACCGAGGCGGCGCGCAGGCTGCCGACGAGAACGAGAACGTTGGTCTGTGACATGTCAATAATCCTTCGATGGTGCGTAGGGCGACTCGCGAACATGTATAGCAACTAAACGGACCGCGGTCCACTTAGGTTCCCGTCGCGGTAGGATGCGAAGCGTGACCAGCCCCCTGCTGCCCCAGATCGGGGTCGATCCCCCCGAACGCGGAGACGCCGCACGTAATCGGCGTCTTCTGCTCGATGCGGCCGCGCTGCTGGTGGCCGAGCGCGGCGTCGACGCCGTCACCATGGACGCCGTCGCCTGCAAGGCGGGTGTGGGCAAGGGCACAGTGTTCCGCCGTTTCGGTAGCCGGTCGGGTCTCATGCACGCACTTCTCGACCACACCGAACGTGAACTCCAGCAGGGCTTCATGTTCGGTCCACCGCCGCTCGGTCCGGGCGCCGACCCGATCGACCGGCTGATCGCCTTCGGTCACGCCCGCATCGCGATCGTGGAGGTGCAGGGCGAGGTGCAGCGCGCGGCAGAGAACTCCCTCGAGTTCCGGTTCGCCGCACCCGCGCGGGCGGTGTCGGTACGCCACGTCGTGTCCCTGCTCCGCGCCGCCGGGGTGCAGGGCGACCACGAACTGCTCGCCTGTTCGCTCCTCGCGCCGCTCGAGGCCACGCTGGTGCTACACGAACTACGCGACCTCGGCATGTCGGTCGAACGGCTCGGCGCCGCCTGGGAAGACCTGATCCGGCGCGTCACCCGATGTTGAACCCGAATCGCGGCAATGTGTCTAACCTCGGGGAATGCGCACCACCGCCGCCGTTCTCGGCCTCCTGACATTCGCCTCGCTCACCGCCTGCGGCGGGGACGGACAGACCACGCCGGCGGATCCGACCGGCCGCACGTTCATCTCCACCTCGGTGGAGGGCGATCCCATTCCGGGCGGCGGGCCGCTCGTCCTCGGGTTCACCGACCCCGGGCGCCTCTCCGTCGCTGCCGGCTGCAATCAGGGCAGCGCCGACGTCGACCTGGCCGACGGAAAGCTCGTGGCCGGTCCGCTCGCGATGACGCTGATGGCGTGTCCGGGTGAGGCAGCCGGCGCGGACGCCTGGGCGGCGGGACTGCTGGACGCGCAGCCGAACTGGACCCTCGACGGCGACACCCTCACCCTCACCACGGCCACCGGTTCGGTGACACTGACGGACGAGAAGGTCGCCCGGCCGGATCGGCCCGTTGTCGGGACCACCTGGACGGTGACGGCGCTGATCAGTCCGGATGCGGTCACGACGACCGCGGCGCTGGAGCGGACTGCACCTCAGTTGCTGATCGGCCCGGACGGTTCCGCGTCCGGCTTCACCGGCTGCAACCGGATGACCGGGTCCGCGGACGTGCAGCCGAGTTCGATCATGTTCGGGCCCTGGGCCACCACCCGGATGGCCTGTCCTCCGGACGTCATGGAGGTCGAGCGTGCGGTTCTCGCAGCGTTGACCGGCGAGACGAGTTACAGCGTCCATTCGGACACGATGCAGGTGACCAACGCCGACGGGTTCGGGTTGACGCTGCGGGCGAGCTAGAGGGCCGCGAGCCAGCTACCCAGCGCCCGGGCACTGGCATCGATCTGCGCGGGCCAGTCCAGGGCCGAATCGTCGGCCGTGTCACTGACGTGCTTGACCAGCCGGCACGGGGCGCCGCTGCGGGCGCTGGCGTAGGCGACGGCGAAACCCTCCATGTCCACGAGGTCGGCTCGCCGGGCCAGTACGTCGCGCACTGCGGCATCCGCCACGAACAGGTCGCCGGTCGCGAGTACGGAACCGTCGCCGTCCGGCAGGGCGAGGAGATCGGCCACCTCGTGCCCGAGCGCCCGGATGGCGTCACCACTGATGTCGTGGTTGAGGACCGTCGACGGCGTGAACAGGCCGCTGTGATGCTCGTGCAACGCACCCGCGGTGCCGATGTTGACGACGAGAGGCTTGTCCGTCCGCGGGTAGTCGGCGAGCGCGGATGCCACGGCGACGGCGGCGCTCACCTTTCCGATCCCGGTGATCAGGACCTCGAACCCGGACGGGACGTGCACCGCCTCCGCCTTGGTCGCGCTGACCACCAGGACGTCCGATCTACTCATGCGCGGAACCGTACCCTGCGCCCGTCAGGGGCACTCGCTAGAGTTCTGTCATGGCGAATCTACGTGCGCAGATCCTCGAGGAACTCGGTGCCCGGCCCACCATCGACGCGGCCGACGAGATCCGCAAACGCGTTCAGTTCCTGAAGGACTACCTGCTGTCGACCCCGGCCAAGGGCTTCGTTCTCGGCATCAGCGGCGGTCAGGACAGCACCCTCACCGGACGTCTCGCCCAGCTCGCGGCGAGCGAGCTGCGCGACGAGGGCCACGACGCCGAGTTCGTCGCCGTCCGGCTCCCCTACGGCACCCAGGCCGACGAGTCGGATGCGCAGATCTCCCTCGACTTCATCAAGCCCGACCGGTCGGTGGTCGTCAACGTGAAGCCCGGCGCGGACGCCACTGCGAAGGAATCGTCCGAGGCGCTGCGCGACATCATCGGCGACGGCGGTGAGCTGCGCGATTTCGTCCGCGGCAACATCAAGGCCCGCGAACGCATGGTGATCCAGTACTCGATCGCCGGACAGCTCGGGTATCTCGTGGTCGGCACCGACCACGCCGCCGAGGCGATCACCGGATTCTTCACCAAGTTCGGCGACGGCGGCGTGGACGTCACCCCCCTGACCGGGTTGTCCAAGCGTCAGGGCGCTGCACTCCTCCGCGAACTCGGCGCACCCGAGAGCACGTGGAAGAAGGTCCCCACCGCCGACCTCGAGGACGATCGTCCCGCCCTTCCCGACGAGGAGGCGCTGGGAGTGACGTACTCGCAGATCGACGACTACCTCGAGGGCAAGGATGTGCCGGAGGACGTCGCCCGGAAGCTCGAGACGATGTTCCGCAGCACCCGGCACAAGCGGACCGTCCCGGTGACACCGCTCGACACGTGGTGGCGGTGACCCGATGGTCCAGGCGCTGGTCGCGGGCGGTACCGGCACGGCAGGCCGGCAGGTGGTCAAGGAGTTCCTCGCTCGCGGTCACTCGGTCCGGGTCCTGACCCGGCACGGTGGTGCCCCCGGCAGCGAAATCGTCCACTTCCACGGCGATCTCGTCACCGGTGACGGTCTCGCGGAGGCATTGGACGGCGTCGACGTGGTGGTCGACACCACCGACGGCAAGACCCGGGGCACCCGGGTCGTGCTCGAGAAGGGCGCCGAGAACCTGCTCGCCACCGCGGACGGCGCCGGGGTCGGACGCGCCGTGCTGCTCTCCATCGTCAACGTCGATCGGAGCGATTTCGCCTACTACCAGGCGAAGCGGAAGCAGGAACTGGTCTACGAGAACGCGGCGATGGACACGACGATCGTGCGGGCCACCCAGTTCCACGACTTCATCCCCATGATCGCGAAGCCGGCGAGCAGGGCCGGATTGATACCCGCCTTCTCCAAGACGAGCTTCCAGACGATCGACACCCGCGATGTCGCGACCGCGCTGGTCGACGCCGCCCTGGCCGCGGAGCCGGCCCCCGAGGGTCCGATCACCATCGGTGGCCCCGAGGTCCGCACCGCCCGCGACCTCACCGCGGCGTGGAAGAAGGCCACGGGCACGCACGGTGTCGTCGTGAACGTTCCACTTCCCGGCGCAATGGGGAAGTTTTTCCGGGACGGGTTGAACCTGGTGCCCGACAACCAGTTCGGAACGATCACCTTCGACCGGTGGCTGGCCGACTCCCGCTGAGCGCGCAGCCCTAACCGCCGGCGAACGGCGGGAGCACGTCCACCTGTGCACCCGCCGTGCGGGTCAGATCGCGTGTCAACTCGGAGTCGACGAGAAACGCGGACACCGACAGCACCTGCTGCATGTCGGGCCCGTACTTGGCGAGGAGAAGTTCTTTCACCTGGCCGAGGTCGGCGCTCGCTGGGAGGTCGAGAGTCTCCTTGGTGCACCCCGCCGCGTCGGCGGCAGCTGCGAAGTAGCGAACCGAAATACCCGTCACGTCAACCACCGATTGCTCCCATGCTGCGTTCCGGCGGGGCGAAGCCCTCCGCGTTGATTCCGTGGCCCGCCCACTTGTTCCACATCGCACCGCGCCACAACTGCGCCAGCTCCTCGTCGTCCGCACCCGACCGCAGCGCCGCCCTCAGGTCGATCTCCTGGTCACTGAACAGGCACGACCGTACCGTTCCTTCGGCGGTGAGGCGGGTGCGGTCGCAGTCGGAGCAGAACGACCGGGTGACGGACGCAATGATCCCGACCGTGGCCGGACCACCGTCGACGAGCCACTCCTCGGCCGGCGCCGAGGGGTCGTCCCGGCCGTGTTCGGTGAGCGTGAACCGCTCGCCGAGAACGGCCAGCAACCGGTCGGCGGCAACCATGTTCTCGCGCGCCCACTCGTGATCGGCGTCGAGCGGCATTTCCTCGATGAACCGCAGTGCGACGCCCTCGGCCAGGCACCACTCCAGGAGATCGGCGGCGCCACCGAGCGTTTCGGGCATCAGCACCGCGTTGATCTTCAGCGGCGCCAGTCCGGCGTCTGCGGCGGCGCGGATGCCTGCGATGACGGACGGCAGCCGATCGCGTCGCGTCAACCTCGCGAAATGCTCGCGATCGACCGAATCGAGGGAGACGTTGACCCGTGTCAGACCGGCACGGGCAAGCCGGGCTGCGCGGTGTTCGAGACCGACCGCGTTGGTGGTCATCGCCAGCGGAATCCCCGGCACACGTTCGGCGCAGCCCGCGATCATCTGCTCGAGATCCACCCGCATCAGCGGCTCGCCTCCGGTGAACCGGACCTCGCGCACGCCGAGGCGGTGGACGGCGATGTCGACGAGCCGGACGATCTCGCTCGCGGTGAGGAGGTTCTGCGCCGGAATGGCCGGCAGCCCCTCCTCCGGCATGCAGTACGTGCAGCGCAGCGAACACTTCTCGGTGATGGACACCCGGAGGTCGCGCGCCACCCGGCCGAACCGGTCGACCAGGTGGTCGACGTCCGGCCTGCCCGCGAGCGACACCGACGACCGGACGGTCGGGATACCCATCTCCACCGTCGTCATCGAGTTGCCTTTCCCTGCATCTGTCCAGTATGCCGCTAGGGGTGATCGCTGTCCGGCGCGGTGCCCTCGTCGCTCCGCCGGAGGCGTGCCTAGGATTGGTGACCATGGCCGGAGGAATGTCGTGACCGCACGCTCTGTGGAGCAGCACGCCCAGCATGTCGCCGAACTCCTCGCGCCGCTCCACGAGCGACCGGCGGAGGAGATTCCACTCGGCGAGGCACTCGGGCGCGTCCTCGCCGCCGACGTCCACTCGCCCGTCGACCTGCCGTTGTTCCGCAATTCGCAGATGGACGGGTACGCGGTCGATGCCGCATCCGTGGCGTCCGTCCCGGCGGTGCTCCCGGTGCGGGGCGTGATCGCCGCGGGCCCGGCCGAGGCCACCACGCACACTCCCGGTACCGCCTACCGGATCATGACCGGGGCGCCGATCCCCGACGGCGCCGATGCCGTGGTCCCGGTGGAGGACACGGAGGCGACGGACGGACAGGTCCGGATCGGACGCTCCCGCACCGCCGGGGAGTTCGTGCGCGAGCGCGGCAGCGACGTCCGGGAGGGCACCCTCCTGCTGCCCGCAGGCAGCATTCTCGCCGCCCGGCACATCGCCGTCCTCGCCGCCGTCGGCCTGCAGCGCGTCCCGGTGCGCCCGCGGCCTCGCGTCGCCGTGATCACCACGGGCGCCGAACTCGTGGACGCCGGCACCACACTGCATCCGGGAGAGATCTACGACTCCAACGGAATCGCCCTCGCGTCGAGTGCCCGGGCCAACGGCGCCGAGGTCGTCTCGATCACCCGCAGCGGCGACGATCCCGCCGAGTTCCGAACCCTGCTCGCGGAGGCGACCACCACCGCCGATCTCGTCCTGACGTCCGGTGGAGTGTCGATGGGCGACTTCGAGGTGGTCAAGGAGACCCTCTCGCCGCTCGGCGCAGAGTTCGGTCACGTCGCGATGCAGCCGGGCGGCCCCCAGGGCACCGCTGTCGTGGACGGCACGCCCGTACTCAACTTTCCCGGCAACCCCGTGAGCACCCTCGTGTCGTTCGAGGTGTTCGCCCGTCCCGAGATCCGACGCGCGGCGGGGCTCTCCCCGACCGAACCCGAGGAACTGCCGCTCGCCGCGGCCGTCACCTCCATCAAGGGCAGGCGGCAATTCCTCCGCGCCCGCCGTACCGATGCCGGAGTCGAACTCGTGTCCGGCCCCGGTTCCCATCTCGTCGCCGCGATGGCATGGGCGGACGTCCTCCTCGACGTTCCCGCCGACGTCACCGCACTCGACGCCGGCCAACTCGTGAAAGTGATCCCCCTATGAGCGACCTGACGCACCTCGACAGCGAGGGCCGCGCCCGCATGGTCGACGTGAGCGCGAAAGCGGACACGACGCGAACCGCGGTGGCCGCCGGGCAACTGGTCACCACCCCCGCGGTGATCGAACTGGTCCGGGCCGACGACCTCCCCAAGGCCGACGTGCTCGCGACGGCCCGGATCGCCGGGATTTCGGGAGCGAAGAAGACGTCCGAGCTGATTCCGCTCTGCCATCAGCTCGCGCTGTCGTCGGTGAAGCTGGAGTTCGGATTCACCGACAACGCCATCACGATCGAGGCCACCGCGAAGACGAAGGGCCCGACCGGCGTCGAGATGGAGGCCCTCACCGCCGTCGCGGTCGCCGGACTGACGTTGCACGACATGGTGAAAGCGGTCGATCCCGCCGCCACCCTGGACGGGGTCCGGCTGCTCACCAAGGACGGCGGCAAACGCGGGCACTGGACGCGGGAGCAGCAGAGTTCCGGAACTCCCACGGTGACAGCGCGATCCGCGGCCGTCCTGGTCGCCTCGACCGGCGGGGCGCGGGGCACCCGGGAAGATACGACCGGCCCGGTCATCGCCGCGTGGCTCGAGGAACGCGGCTTCACCACCCGGGGTCCGCTGGTCTACGCGGACGCGGACATCGCGGCCGGCCTCGCCGACGCACTGTCCGGAAATCCGGCGTTGGTGATCAGCACCGGCGGCACCGGCGTCTCCCCCACGGATGCCACCCCGGAGGCCACCCGTGCGGTGCTCGACCGCGAACTGCCCGGTGTGGCCGACGCCATCCGGAACCGCGGAACCGCGGCGACCCCGCACGCCTCGCTGAGCCGCGGACTCGCCGGTGTGGCGAACGGCACAGTGGTCGTGAATCTCCCCGGCTCGCCGGGCGGGGTGAAGGACGGATTGTCCGTCCTTCACCCCATCGTCGATCATCTTCTCGCTCAGGTCGCAGGCGGAGGTGCGCACGATGCCTGACATCCTCGCCCAGATCTCGGATCAACCCCTCGATCCCGCCGTCGTCGACGCTGCCGTGGCCGGTCCCGAGCACGGCGCCGTCGTCGTGTTCACCGGCGTCGTCCGCAATCATGATGAAGGACAATCCGTTTCAGCCCTCGAGTACCAGTCGCACCCGGACGCCGAGCGCTTCCTCCGCACCGTGTGCGAAGAGGTGGCGGCCTCCACCGGACTCCCTGTGGCGGCCATCCACCGGGTCGGATCCCTCAGCATCGGCGACCTCGCGGTGGTCGCCGCGGTCGCCGCTCCGCACCGCGCCGAGGCGTTCGCTGCGTGCGCCGAACTGGTGGAGCGGATCAAGCACGAGGTACCCATCTGGAAGCGGCAGAAGTTCGCCGACGGAGCCTCCGAATGGGTCGGTCTGTGACTCCTCGGTCGGACCGTTCGGCTGCCACCAGGTAGACTCGCCATCACTAGGTGACCACGACGGTCATCCAGCGTCGTAGAACGCATTCAGTTCGGTTACCCGAGTCCTGTTGGATGTGCACTCGCATCCGCTCTTCTTACGGCGAAGAAGCTTGCCGACCGGCAACGCCGCCAACCTGTGCTCGAGCTCCGACGGAGACCTTCCGTATCGGCCCTCCGGGCACGACCCTGTGCCCGAAAGGCCTGACCACTTGTCTGACACACGTACCCCCGACACGACATTCGCCGCGCTCGGTGTCCGCGAACCGCTGGTGAAAGCGCTCGCCGACAAGGGGATCACCTCCCCGTTCCCCATCCAGGTCGACACCCTCCCCGACACGCTGTCGGGTCGCGACGTGCTCGGCCGCGGCAAGACGGGCAGCGGTAAGACGCTCGCCTTCTCCATTCCGATGGTGTCCCGCCTCGCCGGTGAACTGTCCGGCGGCAAGCGCCGCCCGGGCCGCCCGGTGGGTCTGATCCTGGCCCCCACCCGCGAGCTCGCCACCCAGATTACCGCGGCCCTCGAGCCCCTCGCCGCCGCCTACGACCTGCGGGTCACCACGATCTTCGGTGGTGTCTCGCAGAACCGTCAGGTCAGCGCGCTCAAGGCCGGCGTCGACATCGTCGTCGCGTGCCCCGGACGACTCGAAGACCTGATGAAGCAGAAGTTCGTGAGCCTCGACGCCGTCGAGATCACCGTGCTCGACGAGGCCGACCACATGGCCGACCTCGGCTTCCTGCCCGTCGTTACTCGCATCCTCAGCGCAACCCCCCAGCAGGGGCAGCGGCTGCTGTTCTCCGCCACCCTGGACAACGGTGTGGACAAGCTGGTGAAGCGGTTCCTGAAGAACGAGATCCTGCACTCGGTCGACGAGGCGAATTCGCCGGTCGCCGCCATGACGCACCACGTGTTCGATGTGGACGGCGTCGAGGCCAAGCGCAAGCTGGTCGAGCGACTGGCGTCCGGCACCGGACGGCGCATCCTGTTCATGCGGACCAAGCATCAGGCCCGCAAGCTGGCCCGTCAGCTCACCGAGGCGGGAATCCCCTCGGTCGATCTGCACGGCAACCTGTCGCAGGCGGCCCGCGACCGCAACCTCGCGTCCTTCTCCGCCGGTGAGGCACGCGTGCTGGTGGCCACCGACGTCGCGGCCCGCGGCGTCCACGTCGACGACGTGCAGTTGGTTGTCCACGTCGATCCGCCCGCCGAGCACAAGGCGTACCTGCACCGTTCCGGTCGCACCGCACGCGCGGGCAGCGCCGGCGACGTCGTGACGGTCGTGCTGCCCGAGCAGCGCAAGGACCTGGCCGTCCTCATGCGCAAGGCCGCGATCAAGGTGACCCCCGTCCGCAGCACCGCGGATTCCGCACACGTGCTCGACCTGGTCGGCGACATCGCACCGCACGTCGCCCCCGCCCCCAAGGCGGCGGCACCGGCGTCGAACGGCGGCGGGCGCAATCAGCGACCTGGCGGTGCCCAGGGTGGACGCGGTCAGGGCGGTCGCGCACACGGTCAGGGCGGCGGGGCTCGTCGCTCCCGCTCGGGTGGAGCCGGACGCCCGCGTGCAGCCTCGTCCACGGGCGGCGGAACCCGCACGGCGGCCGCAGGCGGCTCACGCCGCCGGCAGGGCTAGAACTTCTCGAGGTGGACGGCGTCGGCAAGTGGCCGGCGCCCCCGCCACCCGAAGCGCTCGAGGTCCGGCACCTGCTGGAACTCGGCCACCTTCCCCACGCACAGCCACGCGATGGGGCGCACCGGCTCCGGAATGCCCAGCAGTTCGGTGAGATACGGCTCGTCGTAGAACGACACCCAGCCGACGCCCACGTTCTCGGCGGCCGCGGCGAGCCACAGATTCTGGATCGCGAGCACCGCCGAGAACAGGCCGGTGTCGTCGACCGTGTGCCTGCCGAGGATGTGTTCGCCGCCGCGACTCCGGTCGTAGGTCACGACCACACCCATGCCGCTCTCGCAGATACCTTCGATCTTGATCGGGTCGAACGTCTTCTTCCGGTCCTCGGGGAGTGACTCCGCGAACCGCTGACGGGCACCCGCCACGTGGTCGGCGAACGTGGTCAGCGTCCCGGTGTCGCGCACGACGACGAAATCCCACGGCTGCGTGTTGCCCACGCTGGGGGCGCAGTGCCCGGCGCCCAGAATGCGATCGAGGACGTCCGGCGCGATCGGCTCCCCGGTGAACTCGGCCCGTACGTCCCGGCGACGACGGATCGCATCGTACACGGACAGGACGGGTTCGGGGCAGGGTTCGGGACTACACGCAGACTCGGTCACGCCGTCACGGTATAGCGGTGCACACCCAGCATCGCGCCGGGGTCCGCATCTTCTCCGTCGGCCACGACGCAGTCCGCGAGCCGGTTCCGGACGTGCTCGGCCTCGATGTCGGCCCCGATGAGCACCAGTTGCGTCGCCCGATCCTCACCGGGTTCCCACCGCGTCGACGTGAATCTGATGTGCGGACCGACCGTCTGCACCTCGAACTTCCGCGACTGCCCGGGCACCGCGAAATGCACGAATCCCTTGATCCGGTAGATCCCGACCGGTCGTTTCTCGAGGAACTCGACGAGCCGCCGCGGATCGATCGGCACCTCCGAGGCGAAGTCGACTGCCTCGTAGGACGAGTGCAGATGGGCGTGACCGTCGCAGTGGTCGTGCTGATCCAGCAGGAGCTGATCGAGGGTGAGCTGCTCCCCCGCCGCCGGTTCACGTCCGGGCTCACGGTCGAACAGCAGGGTGGGCTCGATCCGGCCGTGCGCGGTGGTGAGGACCGGCGC
The DNA here is from genome assembly GCA_006543605.1 of Rhodococcus sp. WS4. Classification (GTDB taxonomy): domain Bacteria; phylum Actinomycetota; class Actinomycetes; order Mycobacteriales; family Mycobacteriaceae; genus Rhodococcus_F. Next base: position 28,296 of record RRBB01000074.1, on the reverse strand, counting down.
GCGGTCGTTGTAGTCGCGAACCATCGCGTGCACGGCGGCGCGCCGGCCTTCGTCGATCCGGTCGGTCTTGTTGAGGATCACCAGGTCTGCGAGCGTGACGTGCTTGCCGAGGTCCGGGTGCTGCGCCGACATGTCCTCGAACTGTTCACCGTCGACCATCACGACCAGACCGCCGTACACGACGTGCGGGTTCGCGCTGCCGAGTACGAGCCGAATCATGTTGCGCGGCTCGGCAAGCCCGCTCGCCTCGACGATGATCACATCGATCTGCGACGTGGGGCCCGCCAGGCGGTCCAGCATCTCGTCCATGTCGCTGACGTCGACGGCGCAGCACATGCAGCCGTTGCTCAGCGACACCATGGAATCGACCTGCCCGGCCACCATCATCGAATCGATGTTCACGGCACCGAAGTCGTTGACGATGACGCCGACGCGGACCCCGCGGTTGTTGCGGAGCACGTGGTTGAGAAGTGTGGTCTTCCCCGAACCGAGGAATCCGGCGACGATGACGACGGGAATCCGTTTCTTCGCCAACGCTGCGACCTCCGTGGACCCTCGACGATCTACCGGGCGCCCATCCTAGCGCCCCGCCGCCGCGGAGAGAATCGGCGCGTCGACGTCGGCCGCGGGAGTCATCGGCAGCGTGTGATGGGCGGCTCCGGGAATCGTCGTCACCGTGGCCGACGGGAGCAGCCGCCGGACGTTCGCCGCCACCCGGCCCGCATCGTGCGCCCGGCTGCCTCCCGCGAGCACCACGGTCGTGTCGACCGTCAGTCCTTCCAGTGCACGGGCGTTCGGGCGTGGTGGCACGACCAGCGAGGTGCGGCCGAACGCGGCCGCCCCGAGCGCGGTGACACGAAGCCACCGGGGGTCGACGCCGGCGCCCGCTGTCTCCCAGCCGATCAGGCGCCGCTGCCGTCTCTCCGTGGGCCGGATCAGCAGCGGCACCGCGTGGAGCAGGTATCGCCGACTCATGCCCGCGAAGCAGGACGTCGGGTCGAGCAACACGAGACGGTCGACGCGGCGGGAATCGTGCAGCGCGTACGCGAGCGCGATCATGGCGCCGTACGAATGCCCGACCACCTCCGCCGACGACGCCCCGAGACGGTCGAGCACCGCGTCCATCCACGCGAACAGGTCCGCGGGCGTGCGTAGCGGCGCGCCGTCGTTCACGCTGCGCCCCACGTCGCCCATGACGTCCACCGCGAACACCCGGTGACCGCGGGCGAGCGCCGCGACGTTGGCGAACCACACGGTCGACGTGGCCCCGCCCCCGGGAAGCAGGAGAATCGGCCTACCCGTCTCGGGTCCGCACACGTTTACCCGGGTGGGCCCGAACGGGGTCGGGACGTCGACGGGGGTGACGTTCACCGGCCAGCTGTCCAGCAGCGAGTCGTAGGCGCGGAAGAAGTCGTCGACTGTCGCCATCACGTCCTCCTCGGATTATCTCGATAGTCGAGATAATAGACAATCGAGAGAAGGGTCGCAGTAGATTGCAGGGCGTGGATCCGGACGAAGGCGCACAGACCGTGCACAGGCTGCGCGGGCTCGCAGTCGAGCTGAACCTGCTCGGCGCCGAGTTCGCACAACTGCACGGACTGCACACCACCGATCTCCGCGCCCTGATCTGCATCCTCGACGCCGACCGCGCCGGCCTCCCGGCCACCCCCGGATGGCTCGGAAGTCAGCTCGGCATCAACTCGGCCTCCGTCACCGCACTCCTGGACCGCATGGAGAGTGCCGGACTGATCCGGCGCGACCGCGACGCCGACGACCGCCGTCGGTCGCTGCTCGCCGTGACACCCCGCGCCGTCGACCTCGGCCAGACCTTCTTCGGACCGCTCATCAACCGGACGGCATCCGTCCTGGAAGGCTTCGACCCCACCGAAAGAGACACCATCTCACGGTTTCTCGACGGTGTGAATCGTGCGGTCGCCGGCGAACGACAGACCCGCAGTCAGCCGACGGACGCGCCGGCGTCGAGGTCGCGGACCCGACGCGCGGGTGAGCCGGCGTAGAGCCCATTCGGCTCACAGTCGCGAGTGACCACCGTGCCCGCGCCGATGACGCACCCTTCCCCCACCGTCACTCCGGGAAGGACGATCGCGCCCGCGCCGATCCAGCAGCCGTCGCCGATCACGATCGGGCGATCGACCACCCGCCCGCCCCGGCCTGAGGACGGACCGATGTCGTGAGTGCTCGTGATGAACTGCGCACGATGCCCGACAGCGACCTGCCTGCCGAGCGTGATGGGCGCGGTCCCGTCGAACAGCACCCCCCGGTTCACGAACGTTCCCACCCCCATCGAGATGTCCTTGCCGCCGAAGTGGCAGCCCGAGTAGATACCCGCTCCCCACACCTTCGCCCCCGCCGCCATCAGCAGAAGCACGCGCAGCCAGACGGGGACGAACGCGGAGGCCTGAACGATGGTGACGAAGCGCACCCCGTCACCCTATCCCCGAGGAGCAGATTCTCGGACCGAGGATTGCTCGTCGTTAACTGCATGACCGCCCGAAAATCCGGGGTCCGGCGTACTATGTGGGCGCGGACGAAGAATACGAAGCCGTCGAAGAATACAAGTGGGGGACTGTGAAGGAACTGGATAGCGACGGATTCGCTGCACTGGTGGAGTCCATCCCGCATGCGATCAGCGTTCACGACCGGGAACGGAACGTCGTATTCAGCAACTCCGCATGCGCCGCCCTGATCGGCTACGGCACCGAGGAATTCGCCGAACTCGAGCACGAGCAATTGTTCCACCCCGACGACGCCGAACTGTGGGGCGCCATGCTAGCCCGGGTCCTGGGGACGGAAAACCCCAGCGCGACAGCGCATCTCCGGATCCGTCACCGCGCCGGGCACTGGATCTGGGTGCGCGTCGCAGCATCCACGTTCACCGCGGACACCGAGAGACTGGTCGCGCTCGTTCTCCAGGACGAATCCGACACGATCTGGGGCAATCCGACGGCCGCGAGGCAGCCCATCCGGTAGCGGTCCGATCACCGCTCCTCGCCCGGGGCCGGGCAGCTGCACGGAGGAGTCCGGATCGTGGCGCCGCATCGCCGGCAGAAATGGGTGCGGTGCCCACCGTTGTTCGACGTCGGGCACCCGCACACCTCCCACCCCACCAGGCACGTGTTGGCGGCCAGCAGGTGCCCGTTCGGACAGCGTCCCGGCGCGGTTTCCGTTCTGGCAGCCACACGTCGAATCTACCCCGTTATCGAACACATGTTCCCATTAGGCCTGTGTCTGCCGGACGGTCACATGTAGTTGCCGGGCGAACCGTCCTCCTGCCCGTCCTCCCGCTCCACCAGGAACCAGCTACCGGGGGCGTAGATCAACTCCCGGGCGGCACGGACGATGACGAGGGCCCCGGACTCGTGGATGCTGTAGCTGTCGTCGTCGCCGAAGTCGGTGACGGCGAACTCCGCCAATTGGTCGAATGATCGATGCGTCACAGTGAATGTCATGACGCCAGTGTCCCACCGGCACAACGGGGATGAATGAGAAAAGCCTCCCATCCGCAAGTTTACGGATGGGAGGCTTCCCTCGAAAGTGGAGCTAAGGGGACTCGAACCCCTGACCCCCACACTGCCAGTGTGGTGCGCTACCAGCTGCGCCATAGCCCCGTATTCGATTGTTCTCCGCACTCGGAATCACTTCCTCCGTGCTCGAAGAAAGTTACACCATTGCCGACCGGGCCAACAAATCGCCTGGTCAGAGGCGCTTCGCGCCCGTGCGTGGTGAAGGAGTCCAGAGACTCGTCAACCACGCACGGGCGGCGGAGCCGCCTACAGCTGCGACACCCAGTTCTCGTTGGAGAGCGCGTCGATCACGGTGCCGTCCTTGACCACCGCGGGCGTGCCCGTCGCACCGCTCGCTGCGAGGGCCTGACGACCCGCCTCGGCGTGCGCCCGGGCCTGCTCCACCTTCGCACCGGTGGTGATGCACTGGGCGGCCGCGTCGGACGCTCCGGCGTCGCGGGCGATCTGCGCGAGCTCCTCGTTGGTGTGGTCGGAGCTGCCGTTCTCCTTCGGCTGATTCGCCGGCGAGAACAGGGCCGCGTGGAACGCCGAGTACGCCACGGCGTCACCGGTTTCGGCGACGCATTCGGACGCGGCGACGGCCCGGGTGGAGTAGTCACCGCTCGCCGAGAGCCGGTCGAGGAAGTTCAGGACGTGGTAGCGGACGGCCACCTTGCCGTCGTCGACGGCCTGGGCGAGTTCCTGCCCGTTCCTGTTCTCGAGCTCGGCACAGTACGGGCACATCGGGTCTTCGAACAGATCGATCGTGGCGGCCGCGTCGGGGCGACCGAGAAGCACCACGCCGTCGTCCTGCAACGCCACCTGGACCTCGGAGTTCTGGACACCACCGTATCCGTCGTTCCGCGGCTTGCTGCGGTTGCTCTGCCAGATCACACCCCCGATGACCAGCACGGCGATCACCAGCACGGCGAGCCCACCGAGAATGTAGGTGGACCGGCTGGATTCCGGCTGCGGGTTGTACTTGTTCTTCGCGCTCACGTGGATGCAGTCCTTCGACGTCGGATCGATTTACCGAATGCTTACTCTGCCACCGTCTGCTGAGGGGTCACTGAGAGAGTGGTGCGGGAGCCGAGCCCCAGCGCGAACGGCGACCGCGGGAACACGATCAACCACGCGGCCAGTGCGAGGAAGCCCACATCCCGGAGGATTTCCTTGGTGTAGTCCCAGCCGTTCACGTCGGCCGCACCGCCGCCGCCGAAGCATCCGCAGTCGATGGACAGCCCGCGGGCCCACACCGAGACGATCACGCCGATGAGCACGAGCAGGAGCACGGCCGACACGGAGGCCGTGACGCGGACGGCGAGCCCGATCAGCAGCAGCAGACCCAGGGCGATCTCGAAGAACGGCAACGTGTTGGCAACCGGTCGGACGAGGTCCTCGGGAAGCAGTTGGTAGGCGCGGACGGCGATGATCGTCTGGGCGGGGTCGGCGACCTTGAGAGCGCCGGAGACCAGCCAGACGGCGGCGAGGGACAGCCGGGCGAGGAGGGAGACGATCTTGATCCACACCCGAACGAGCGTACCGAAGTCGCCGGTCAGACCGCCTCGACCGACACCTTGGGCGCCGGCTTGTTCGGCACCAGCAGCCAGCCCACCGCGGCGAGGAGCATGACCCCTCCGGTCACACCGAAGGCGACCGCGTACGACAGGTGCTGAGCGAGCAGACCCGCTCCGACCGGGCCGAGCACTCCGCCGACGTCCGCGACCATCTGGAAGGTGGCCAGCACCGGACCACCGCGGGACTTCGCGCCGACGACGTCGGCGACCGCAGCCTGCTGCGCCGGGCTCATCACACCGGAACCGATACCAGCGATGCCCGACAGCACCAGGAACACGAGGAGGTTCTCACTGAGACCCATCCCGACGGTGCTGGCGCCACACACCAGCAGACCGAGCAGGACGAACAGCTTGCGGCCGTACACGTCCGACAACCGTCCCGACACGATGAGGACGAGTGCGTTCCCGACGGCGAACACGGTGAGGGCGATGCCGGCGAGGGCGGCGTCGCGGTGCAGCGCCTCGACGACGAACAGCGGGACCATCGCCACCCGCACGCCGAAGATCACACCGCCGAACGCGAAGTTCGATCCCAGCGCGGCCCGATAGATCGGCTGCCCGAGGGCTTCACGCAGCGTCATGGTGGCACCGGCGGCGGTGGCGTCGGGCGCGGTGAGGTGGGAACCGCGCAGGCTCACGAAGACGACGGCCGCGGCGATGACGAGGGCGATCGCGTAGATGACGAACGGAACCCGGAGTCCGAAGCCGACGAGCAACCCGCCGACGAGCGGCCCGGAGATCGAGCCCATCAGGAAGCTCGTCGCATACAGCCCGGACACGCGGCCACGACTGTCGACCGGTGCGATGCGGATGACGAGGCCCATCGCCGACACCGTGAACATCGTCGAGCCGATGCCCCCGAGTGCGCGGAAGATGAGCAGCTGCCAGTAGTCCCCCGCGACCGCGCAGGCGGCGGTCGACGCGGCGACGATCAGCAGACCGGTGATGTAGACCGGCCGCTCTCCCAGCTTCTGCACCAGCCGTCCGCTGACCGGGGCGAAGACCAGGCGCATGAACGCGAACGACGAGATCACGACGGTGGCCGCGGTGACGCTCACGTCGAAGCTGCGGGCGAACTGCGGGAGGGCGGGTGCGACGATCCCGAACCCGAGTGCGATGACGAAGCTGGCCGAGACCAGCACCCAGATTTCGGAAGGGATCCGCGGGCCACGCCCGGCGGGCAGCCCGGCTGCGCGAGTGTTCATAGTTGAATCCGATGGTAGGTGCCCCGACTTCGGCGACGGCACCTACCCCGCCCGAACACCTACTTCAGGACGTCGGCGACCAGTTCCTTGGCCGCCGCCTGCACCTCCGCGAGATGGTCCGGGCCCTTGAAGGATTCGGCATAGATCTTGTAGACGTCCTCGGTCCCCGACGGCCGCGCCGCGAACCACGCCGAATCCGTGGTGACCTTCAGCCCGCCCAGCGGCGCCCCGTTGCCGGGCGCACTCGTCAGCGTCGCGGTGATCGGCTCCCCCGCCAGTTCGGTGGCGGACACCTGTTCGGGCGACAGCTTCGCGAGCACCGCCTTCTGCTCCCGGCTGGCGGGTGCATCGATGCGCGCGTAGGCCGGGCTGCCGAACTTCTCGGCCAGTTCCCGGTACCGGATCGACGGTGTCTTGCCGGTCACGGCCGTCATCTCCGAGGCGAGCAGGGCCAGGATGATCCCGTCCTTGTCGGTGGTCCACACCCCACCGTCGTGACGCAGGAACGAGGCCCCCGCACTCTCCTCACCGCCGAATCCGAGCGAGCCCTCGAGAAGTCCGGGGACGAACCACTTGAATCCCACCGGGACCTCGAGCAGGTCACGACCCAGGCTGTCGACGACGCGGTCGATCATCGACGAGCTGACGAGCGTCTTGCCCACCTTCACCGTCGATCCCCACCCCGTCCGGTGGGAGAACAGGTAGTCGATGGCCACTGCGAGGTAGTGGTTGGGATTCAGCAGTCCCCCATCGGGAGTGACGATCCCGTGCCGATCCGCGTCCGCGTCGTTTCCGGTGGAGATGTCGAACCGGTCGCGGGCACCGATCAGCGAGGCCATGGCATCCGGTGACGAGCAGTCCATGCGGATCTTGCCGTCGGTGTCGAGGGTCATGAACCGCCAGGTCGGATCGACCAGCGGATTGACGACCTCGAGATCGAGCCGGTGGGTGTCGGCGATGGCGCCCCAGTAGTCGACACTCGCGCCGCCCAGCGGATCGGCGCCGATCCGCACACCGGCGCTCCGGATGGCGTCGAGATCGAGAACGCTCGGCAGGTCGTCGATGTAGAACCGGAGAAAGTCGTATCGCTCGGCCCGCTGGATCGCCCGGTCCGCGGAAGTTCTCCGCACACCCGAGAGGTCCCGGCGGAGTAACTCGTTCGCGCGGTCGGCGATGATGGTCGTCGCCTCGGAGCCGGCGGGGCCCCCGTGCGGCGGGTTGTACTTGAAGCCGCCGTCGCGGGGCGGGTTGTGCGAGGGAGTCACGACGATCCCGTCGGCCTGCGACTCCGGGCCGCTGCGGTTGTAGCGGAGGATCGCGTGACTGACCGCGGGGGTCGGGGTGTACCGGTTCCGCGAATCGATCAGCACCGTCACGTCGTTCGCGGCCAGGACCTCCAGGGCCGACGTCCACGCCGGCTCCGACAGGGCGTGGGTGTCGCGTCCGAGGAACAGCGGTCCGTCGATGCCCTGCGACGCCCGGTATTCGACGATGGCCTGGGTGGTGGCCAGGATGTGCGCCTCGTTGAATGCCGTGTCGAGGCTCGACCCTCGGTGTCCGGAAGTCCCGAACACCACTTGCTGCAACGGATCCTCGGGGTCGGGCACACCGCTGTAGTACGCGGTCACCAGGTGCGGGATGTCGACGAGATCTTCCGGCAGTGCCACCTGACCCGCCCTGTCGTGCGCCACGAGACCTCCTGAAACTCGTCGGGATCGAACTCGACTACCCACCCATCCTGCACCCTCGCGCAGGACTCTGCCGTCAAGACGTCAATCGGAATCCGAGCCAGGCGGCGGCCAGACCGAATGCCACACTCGCGACCACGTACACGAGGGAGGTGAGCGCGAGCCGGATCCGCGCGAGGCCCACCGATTCCACCGCGAACGTCGAATAGGTGGTCAGTCCGCCGCAGAATCCCGTGCCCAGGAGGGCGAAGGTCTGCTCCGACATCGACGCCCCGGACAGCAGTCCGAGGATCAGGCAGCCGGCGACGTTCACGACGAAGGTGGCCACCGGAAAACTGCGGTACGAGTTGACGTACCGGCCTGTGAGGTAGCGCGTCGTCGCACCGAGCGCACCACCGAGCGCCACGAGCAGAACGGTCATGCGACGGCCTTGCGCGTACGCCGGTGCCGGTACAGGTGACCGACGAGCATGCCCAGCCGCGCCGCGAGCAGCGCGGGTATCAGGGTCGCCACGACGTAGAGCGCCGCGGTGGCCGCGTCCTCCCGCACGGCGTCCACGGCGAAGGTCGAGAACGTGGTGAATCCGCCGAGCACACCGACTCCGAGGAACAGCCGCCACAACCGGTCCGGCCCGAGGATCTCGGCCAGGCAGCCGAGCAGAAGCGAACCGACCACGTTGATCACGAGGACGGTCCAGATGCCCGGCCACAGCTCGGACAGGAGGAATCTCGCGCACGCACCGAGGGCACCGCCCAGCGCAACCACGGCCACGGGCTTCGTCAGGGACACGGCTCACATCGTGTCATGGCGACGCCGCGGGTCGTTCGAACTCCACCGGGCACAAAAAAATCCGGGCCGGACACCTAGTGGTGTCCGGCCCGGACCTTGGTGGAGCTGCCGGGAATTGAACCCGGGTCCTCCGCAGCAAAGCTAGGGCTTCTCCGTGTGCAGTTTGCTATGTCTCTACTTGGATCTCCCAGTCTCGCAAACAAGCCAGGATGACGATCCCAGTCGCTGTTAGTTGTCCCATTCGACTCCGCGACCGAGTCGAACGGTAAAGCCCTCTAGCTGATGCCAGTACCCGGACCGAGGGCGAACCCGGACTGACAGACACGCAGTCGCTACTTAGGCAGCGAGTGCGTAGTCGCGCTGATTGGAATCGGCGCTTATATGTTTGCAGCGACGCTCACGGTGGTCTCTTGCCTGCACCGACACGCTTCCCCTACCTCAACGTACGCAGTCGAAACCGTTCAGCCCCGTACGTGCCCCACGAGTCTCGCGGGGCCACCTAGTGTAACGCGAACATCGTCCGGAATCATCCCGATATTGCCTCCCGGTGCCCTTGGGCGTGTTTCAGCTGGCCACGGCGATCATCGCGACGGCGGCGAGGGCGAGGAGCATGCCCGCCTGCTGCATCTTGCTCACCCGTTCCCCGAGCATCACCATCGCCAGCAGCACCGTGGCGGCGGGGTAGAGCGACCCGATGACGCTCACGAGCGACAGCAGCCCGCCCTGGAACGCGTACATCATCGCCGCGTTGGCCAGGACGTCGAGGAAACTCACGTACACGGCGAGCTTGAGGGGTTCGCCGTGCGGGAGCACGAAGTGGCCGGCGGACAACGCGACCAGCCACACCACCGCGGTCGCCGCGGCCCGCGACACAGCGAGCGCCCACATCCCGCCGTCGTCACCGATCTGGTGCAACGAGACGAAGGAGAGCGCGAACGCGATGCCGGATCCGACGGTCAGCAGCGCCACGGTCCGGGTGAAACGCAGCACCCTGCCCCCGGCGACCTCCCCCGCGGTCTCGTCGGGAGATTCCCGGCTGACGAGGACAACGGCGACGAGGGCCACTGCGATGCCGATGTATGCGACAGCCCCGGGCCGCTCACCGAACGCGAGCCCGATCAGTACCGGAATTCCGGCCACCAGCACGGCCGTCAGCGGCGACACCACCGACATCGGTCCGGATGCCAGCGCGAGGTAGAACCACCACACCGCCACGCCACCGGCCACTCCTGCCAGGGCTCCCCAGACGAGGGAGGTCGAGGTGAGGGTGCCCCCGGCGAACGGGGCGATCACGAGCACGATCAGCAGCGACAGCGGATACGACACGATGACGACCCGGAGGGCCGCCACCCGGCGGGACGCGACTCCCCCGACGAAATCGCTCACGCCGTAACCGATCGCGGCGACGAGCGCGAGCAGGATGGAGGTCAGCGCATGCCCTTGACTCGGCGTCCGAGTTCGCGGGTCACCTCACGCTCGGCGGTTCGCCTGGCCAGATCCTGGCGCTTGTCGTAGTCCTGCTTACCCTTCGCGAGCGCGAGCTCCACCTTGACCTTGCCGTCGGAGAAATACATCGACAGCGGAACCAGGGTCTGGTTGCCCTCGCGGGTCTTGCCGACGAGGTGCTCGATCTCCCGCTTGTGCAGCAGCAACTTCCGGGTGCGGCGCGGCGCGTGATTGGTCCAGGTCCCCTGGGTGTACTCGGGGATGTGCAGTCCGCGCAGCCACACCTCGCCGTCGTCGACGGTGGCGAACGCGTCGACCAGTGACGCCTTGCCCTCGCGGAGGCTCTTCACCTCGGTGCCGACGAGGGCGATGCCCGCCTCGTAGACGTCGAGGATGCTGTAGTTGTGACGCGCCTTGCGGTTGGTCGCAATGACCTTGCGGCCCTTTTCCTTCACGTTCCGGGCCTTTCAGTCCGCGATGTCCGAGGTGAACAGTTCGTATCCTCCAGCATAGGAGAAGGAGCAAGCCGAATTATTCGCGGACGTACAAGCGCAGGGTCACGTAGGCGGTGACCGCCGCCATTCCGACGCCCACCAGCACCAGTACCGGTGAGACGAACAGCACGTCACTGTTGGAGATCCGGGCGACGATGTTGGCTTCGTAGACGTCCGACAGCACGTCGTCGATGAACATGTTCTTCGCGGTGAACAGCCCGACGATGGCCAGCACGGCACCCACCAGGGCGGCGACCACCGCCTCGAGCAGGAACGGCAACTGCGTGTACCAGCGGGTGGCGCCGACCAACCTCATGATGCCGACCTCGGTGCGCCGGGTGAAGGCCGCGATCTGAACCATGTTCGCGATCAGCAGAATTGCGGCCACGGCCTGCACGATCGCGATCGCGAACGCGGCGTTGCGCACACCGTTGAGCACACTGAAGAGCCGCTCCACCAGCTCGCGCTGGTTGAGGACGCTCTCGACACCCGGGCGGGTGCCGAAATTCTCGTTGATCACCCCGAAACGCTCGGGATCACTCAGCTTCACCTTGAACGACGCCGGGAAGCTGTCGGGGCTGACGAGCGCGGCGAGTTCCGGCTGATCCTTGAACACCCGCTCCGTCGCGTCCTTCACCGCGTCGTCCCGGTTCAGGTACTCCACCGACACCACCGACGGCGTCTCCTCCAGTTCCTTGCGCAGCACACTGCAGATCTCCCCCTCGCAGCCCGGATCGGACGTGGAGATGTCGTCGGTGAGGAAGATCTGCACCTCGACGCGGTCCAGGAAGATCTGCTGCGTCTTGCCGGCCATCTGCACCACCAGCAGCCCGCTGCCGAACAGGCCCAGGGAGATCGCGGTGGTGAGGATCATCGCGATGGTCATGGTGACGTTGCGACGGAGGCCGGTCAGGACCTCACTGAAAATGAAACTGGCACGCATCGGGGAATCAGAGTCCTTCGTAGACGACTGGGGGACAGTACTGAAGCTGGAGTGCAGGGAGGGCGCTAACGCCCCACGCCGTACACACCCCGAGCCTCGTCGCGCACCACTCTGCCGAGGTCCAGTTCCACCACGCGACGGCGCATCGAGTCGACGATGTGGTGGTCGTGGGTCGCCATCACCACCGTCGTCCCGGTGCGGTTGATCCGTTCGAGCAGCAGCATGATGTCCTGGCTCGTCTCCGGGTCGAGGTTGCCGGTGGGCTCGTCGCACAGCAACACGAGCGGCCGGTTCACGAACGCCCGCGCGATGGCGACACGCTGCTGTTCACCGCCCGACAGTTCGGTCGGGAGCCGATCGGCCTTGCCGGACAACCCGACCATCTCGAGCACCTCGGGGACGGTCCGGGAGATCATCGCGCGCGGCTTCCCGATCACCTCGAGCGCGAACGCGACATTCTCGGACACGGTCTTCTTCTGGAGGAGCCGGAAGTCCTGGAAGACGACGCCCATGCTCTGCCGCAGCTTCGGCACACGCCGTGCGGAGAGCTTGTTGACGTGGAAATCCGCGATGTGAATGTCACCCGACGTCGGCGACTCCTCCTTGAGGAGCAGGCGCATGAAGGTCGACTTTCCCGAGCCCGACGGGCCGATGAGGAAGACGAACTCGCCCTTGTCCACCTCGACGCTCACCTTGTCCAAGGCGGGCCTCGTGGAGGTCTTGTACGACTTCGACACATTCTCGACGCTGATCACGAGGAGCCAGTCTAGACGTTATCGAACAGTGACCAAATGGAGCGACGCGCGGCGTCATCCCCCACTCTGCGGTGTCGCCGACGTCGTCGGGACGGAAGACGTGGTCGGCGGTGTGCCCGTCGCCGCAGGTGGGAACGGGTTGGGAATCCCGAACGGCAGCGTCGGAGTCGTCGTCACCTGACTGGTCCCGGTGGGCGCCGTCTGCTGCGGCGTCGGTTCGGGTGTCGTCTCGGTCGTCGTGAGCGTTTCCGACGTCGGCTCGGTGGTGTACTCGGTCGTCGACGGCGCGAACGTGGTCTCCGGGGCCGGCACCTCCCTGGTGGGAACGACCGCCGGTGCGACGGGTCCCTGGACCGCCTCTTCGGCGGGGTTGAGGTACGTGTACAGCGTGTACAGCAGCACCCACAGGACGCACAGCACCAACGTCGACGTCCGCACCCGGCCGCCGAAGATCCTGGCGGGAAGGACGGACGAGTGCAGGATCCGGTCGAGCCCACGCCGGGGTTCGTCGGTCATCCCTCACCCTCCGCTACCTGAACCGTCTGGAGGTCCGGCTCGACGGTGATCCCCTGTCGCCTCATCGCGGTGGCGATGCGCACGCGCAGGGCGCGGCCGACCTGGAACTGCTTACCCGGCAGGGTCCGCGCCACGACGCGAACGCTGACCTCGTCGACAGTCAGACTCTCCACTCCCATCACAGTCGGCTCGTCGAGCAGTAGTTTCTTCAGTCCGCGATCCGCGAAGGCCTCGACACCGACCTGGTGTAGCACCTCGTTGACCCGGTTGATGTCGGACGAGGCGGGTACGGGGACGTCGATCACGGCCCGCGCCCAGTCCTTGGACAGGTTGACGGCCTTGACGATCTGACCGTTGGGAACGGTGATGACCTCGCCGTCCGAATTCCGCATCCGCGTGACCCGGAGCGTGACGTCCTCGATCACGCCCTCGGCGTCCTCCGACGACCCCGTGACCGCCAACTGCACCGTGTCGCCGAACCCGTACTGCCGTTCGGTGATGATGAAGAATCCGGCCAGGATGTCCTGGACGACGCGCTGCGCGCCGAAGCCGAGCGCCGCACCGAGCACGGTGGCCGGGGCGACGAGGCTGCCGATCGGCAGATTCAGCTGGTCGAGCACCTTCATCGTCGCGATGACGTAGATGATCGTGATGATCACCCAGGTGATGACCTGCGCCACCGAGTGCCGGTGCTTGGTGGCCTCGGATCGGACGAGGGCGTCGCCCTGCTTGTAGTTGTTGTCGATCCGGTCGGTGATCTTGCTGCCGCCCCAGTTGACGAGTCTGGCCATCAGGACGGCCCCGAGGACGGTGAGCGAGACCGCCAGTCCCGTCGACGACAGCCAGTCGAGCAGGTTCCGGGTCGGGGCGAACATCGCTGCCGTCGTCTCCACGGGAATCAGGACGCCTGATTCTCGCGCATCCGCCACCGGATGCCGGACTCGAGGAATCCGTCGATGTCGCCGTCGAGCACTGCGGACGGGTTGTTGACCTCGTACTCGGTGCGCAGGTCCTTGACCATCTGGTACGGGTGCAGCACGTACGACCGCATCTGGTTGCCCCAGGAACTGCCGCCGTCACCCTTGAGCGCATCCATCTCGGCGCGCTCCTCCTTGCGTTTGACCTCGAGCAGCTTGGCCTGCAGGACGCGCATCGCCGAGACCTTGTTCTGCAGCTGCGACTTCTCGTTCTGACAGGTCACGACGATGCCGGTCGGAATGTGCGTCAACCGGACCGCGGAGTCGGTGGTGTTGACGGACTGACCACCGGGACCCGACGAGCGGTACACGTCGACGCGGACGTCGTTCTCGTTGACGTCGATGTGGTCGGTGGTCTCGACCACCGGCAGGACCTCGACCTCGGCGAACGACGTCTGGCGGCGACCCTGGTTGTCGAACGGACTGATCCGGACCAGTCGGTGCGTGCCCATCTCGACGGACAGGGTTCCGTAGCTGTACGGGGCCTTGACCGCGAACGTCGCGCTCTTGATGCCGGCTTCTTCCGCATACGACGTGTCGTAGACCTCGACGCCGTAGCCGTGCTTCTCCGCCCAGCGGACGTACATCCGCATCAGCATCTCCGCCCAGTCGGCGGCGTCGACACCACCGGCGCCGGAGCGGATGTTGACCAGCGCGTCACGCTCGTCGTACTCGCCGGACAGCATCGTCTTGACTTCCATCGCGGCGATGTCTTCCCGCAGGCTGTGCCGTTCGGCGTCGGCGTCCGCAATCGCGTCTGCGCCCTCGTCCTCCGCGAGTTCGTAGAGCACCGGCATGTCGTCGAGCCGCGAACGCAGTTCCTCGACGCGGCGCAATTCGGCCTGGGAGTGCGACAGCTGGCTGGTGACCTGCTGCGCGTGCTCCTGGTCGTTCCACAGCTCGGGATCGGCGGCCTGGTGTTCGAGCTCGTCGATGCGGCGGCGCAACTCTTCCACGTCCAGCACCGATTCGACGGTACGGAGAGTGGTGTCGAGCTCGCTGAGGTCTGCGGATACGTCGGGATGCACGGTTCCCAAGGTTACCGGGTGCGCGCGCGGGCCCTCTCACCCCTGCTTCCCAGCCGAAGTCACCCCTTCCGATCACGTCGAGTCGAACCCTTGCG
This sequence comes from Rhodococcus sp. WS4, assembly GCA_006543605.1. Taxonomy (GTDB): domain Bacteria; phylum Actinomycetota; class Actinomycetes; order Mycobacteriales; family Mycobacteriaceae; genus Rhodococcus_F. Next base: position 13,259 of record RRBB01000074.1, on the reverse strand, counting down.
CACCCCGGACGCTCCTTGTTCCATGCACCAATACGCACATGTTTGTGCCGCCATTCCGGACGGAGTCGACGATGACCGTGACCGACCAGTACCTGAAGAACAACGAGGAGTACGCCGCCGGATTCACCGGGCCGCTCCCCCTCCCCCCGAGCAAGCACGTCGCCGTCCTCGCCTGCATGGACGCGCGTCTGGACGTCTACCGGGCCCTCGGCATCCAGGAGGGCGAGTCGCACGTCATCCGCAATGCCGGCGGGGTGGTGACGGACGACGAGATCCGGTCCCTCGCGATCAGCCAGCGACTGCTCGGCACCACCGAGATCATCCTCATCCACCACACGGACTGCGGAATGCTCACGTTCACGGACGACGACTTCAAGAAGTCCATCCAGGAAGAGGTCGGGATCAAGCCGGCCTGGTCGGCCGAGGCATTCGCCGACCTCGACGAGGACGTCCGGCAGTCGCTGCGCCGCATCCGGTCCAGCCCGTTCATCACGGCGACCACTTCCCTCCGCGGGTTCGTCTTCGACGTCGCCACCGGAAAACTCGCCGAAGTGAAGATCGACTGAGTTCGCGCCTGCGCGGCAGGAGTAAGCGCTACGAGTAATCTGTGCGACCGTGACCGACCTCCACGCCGACCTGCAACTCGCCCTCCGAATCGCCGACGAGGCGGACGCGATCACCAGGGCCCGATTCGGGGCGCTCGACCTCTCGGTCGACGACAAGCCCGACCTCACACCGGTCACCGACGCCGACCTGGCCGTGGAACGGGCAGTTCGCGCGACGCTGGAAGCAGAGCGGCCCGCCGACGCCGTCCTGGGTGAGGAGTTCGGCGGCGACGCGCAGTTCACAGGACGCCAGTGGGTGGTCGACCCGATCGACGGCACCAAGAACTTCGTCCGCGGCGTCCCGATCTGGGCCACCCTGATCGCGCTGCTCGAGGACGGCGTTCCCACGGTGGGCGTGGTGAGTGCCCCGGCACTCGCGCGCCGTTGGTGGGCCGCGTCGGGTACGGGCGCCTGGTCGACGTTCGACGGGTCCGAGCCCGCTCGCCTCTCCGTGTCGGCCGTCGACCGGCTGGGTTCGGCCAGCCTCACCTTCTCGAGCCTGTCGGGCTGGAAGGAACTGGGTATCCGCGAACAGTTCCTCTCCCTCACCGACGACGTGTGGCGGGTCCGCGGATTCGGTGACTTCTTCTCCTACTGCCTGCTCGCGGAGGGCGCCGTCGACATCGCCGCCGAACCCGAGGTGTCGCTGTGGGACCTTGCACCCCTCGACGTGCTGGTGCGCGAGGCCGGTGGCCGGTTCACCAACCTGGCCGGCGCCGACGGTCCGCACGGGGGCAGCGCGCTGGCCACCAACACGCTGCTGCACGACGAGGCGCTGTCCCGACTGCGCTCGCACTGACGTCGGGGTAACACAGACAGATACTCCTGACAAGGCCTCGGCGGAGGGGTCGGGTCCCGTCATCCTCGGCCCCGAGGAGGGCGTACCGCCGGTGTCCGTCACCAAGAATTTCTCCTGAGCCGCGACTCCCGATTCCGCCGTTGGCGGCGTCGACAGTGGACGACGCCGGCGTCCGGCACTTCACACTCACCGCGCGAGCGGGCACGTCCTAGATCCGCATGCACGGCTCGGCCAGGTGCGACGGCGGACCGCGACACGACCGACGGTCCCGGTCTGCCGAAAACCTATGGCCTAGATGATATTCCGCTGACCATTCAAGACAGCCGGCAGCCCGGCGACACCCGGCACTCGCCGGGGAACGTGCTCGCGAGCAGCAGGAGCGGCACGAGCACCACCGGCGCGAGACGCATGAGGGGACGCAGCCGGCGCGCCGTCGGGAGGGTCGTCGGCGGTGGAACTTACTCGATAGTAGACACTAACCTTACCGCTGAGTAAGATAGATCGTGTCCACGCCCGAACACCGAGAAACAGCTGGTGATCATGAGCAAGCAAGACACTGTTGTCCCCAACGACAGCGCGAAGCGGAAGCCCCGCGACACGTCCGCCGTCGGCCTGAATCCGGTCAAGCGCGACGCCATGGGTGCCGCGATGCGAGTGCTGACCAAGATCACCGGCTCCGACCTGGCCGAGAAGTACAACCTGCGCCAGACGATCGACCGGGTGACCTACGAAGGCACCAAGACCGGATTCAAGACGCTCGGCGCCGCGACCCGCGGTTTCCAGAAGGTGTCCGGCGGCGGCGCCCCGAAGCGCCTCCCCGACAACCCGACCGCGAAGGCCGGCTACTTCGACCTCACCCCCAGCGACGAGCAGCAGATGATCGTCGAGACCGTGCGCGAGTTCGCGGCCGAGATCCTTCGGCCCGCGGGCCACGACGCCGATGCCGCCGCCGCTGCGCCCGCAGATCTCGTGAAGCGGGCCGCCGAACTCGGCATCACCCTCATCAACGTCCCCGAGGAACTCGACGGGGCCGCCAGTGAGCGGGGCGCAGTCACCAACTCCCTCGTCGCCGAGGCCCTCGCCCACGGCGACATGGGGCTCGCGTTGCCGATCCTCGCGCCGAGCGGTGTCGCCGTCGCCCTCACCCAGTGGGGCACCGACTCCCAGCAGAAGACCTACCTGCCCTCGTTCACCGGCGAGCAGGTTCCGAATGCCGCCGTCGTCGTCAACGAGCCCCGCGCATTGTTCGACCCGTTCGCGTTGCAGACCAAGGCCGTTCGCTCCCCCAGCGGCTACAAGCTCAACGGCGTCAAGAGCCTCGTCCCCGCCGCCGCCTCGTCGGAGCTGTTCATCGTGGCCGCCGAACTCGACGGCAAGCCCTCCTTCTTCATCGTCGAGGCCGACACCAAGGGACTCGTCGTCGAGGCGGATCCGAGCATGGGCCTGCGCGCCGCGGGCATCGGCCGGCTCAACCTCACCGACGTCGCGGTACCCGAGTCGGGTCTGCTCGGCGACGCCGATGCCGACGTGCGGAAGGCCGAGTACGCCGACGCCATCCGGCTGGCCCGCCTCGGCTGGGCGTCGCTCGCAGTGGGCACCGGACAGGCCGTCCTCGACTACGTGATTCCGTACGTCAACGAGCGGGTCGCGTTCGGTGAGCCGATCAGCAACCGTCAGGCGGTCGCCTTCATGGTCGCGAACGTCGGAATCGAACTCGACGGCCTGCGTCTGGTGACGTTGCGCGGCGCCTCCCGTGCCGAACAGGGACTCTCCTTCGCCCGCGAATCGGCGCTCGCCCGAAAGCTGGCGTCCGAGAAAGGCATGCAGATCGGCCTCGACGGCGTCCAGCTGCTCGGCGGCCACGGCTACACCAAGGAACATCCCGTGGAGCGTTGGTACCGCGATCTGCGCGCCATCGGCGTCGCCGAGGGCATCGTCCTGATCTGAGCGGCCGGATTCGAACTAAGGAAACTGTCATGATCAACCTCGAACTTCCCAAGAAGCTCAAAGCCTCCGCGAACCAGGCTCACCAGGTCGCGGCAGAAATCTTCCGGCCGATCTCCCGCAAGTACGATCTCGCCGAGCACGCCTACCCCAGGGAACTCGACACCATGGCCGCCATGGTGGAGGGCCTCAACGACTCCGGCAAGGGTGCGGCGGGTGCCGCCCTCGGGCGCGGCGACGAGCCGAAGGTCATCGGAAACGTCAACGGCGGCAACATGTCGTCGCTGATGAACGTCATCGAGACCTGCTGGGGCGACGTGGGTCTCACCCTGGCCATCCCCTACCAGGGCCTCGGCAACTCGGCGATCGCCGCGGTCGCCACCGACGAGCAGCTCGAACGTTTCGGCAAGGTGTGGGCGTCGATGGCCATCACCGAGCCCGGCTTCGGGTCCGACTCCGCCGCCGTCACCACCACCGCGGTCCTCGACGGTGACGAGTACGTTCTCAACGGCGAGAAGATCTTCGTCACGGCCGGCGAGCGTTCCACCCATATCGTCGTGTGGGCCACCGTCGACAAGACCAAGGGCCGCGCCGCGATCAAGTCGTTCGTCGTCCCCCGCGACGCCCCGGGCCTGAGCGTCGCCCGCCTCGAGCACAAGCTGGGCGTCAAGGCGTCCGACACCGCGGTACTGCTCCTGCAGGACTGCCGGATCCCCGCGGACAACCTGCTCGGCACGCCGGAGGTCAACGTCGAGAAGGGCTTTGCCGGCGTCATGCAGACGTTCGACAACACCCGTCCGATCGTCGCCGGCATGGCCGTCGGCCTGGGCCGGGCGGCGCTCGAGGAGCTGCGCAGCATCCTGTCCGACGCCGGTGTCGAGATCTCCTACGACACCCCCGCCTACAACCAGCACGCGGCTGCCGCCGAGTTCCTGCAGCTCGAGGCCGACTGGGAAGCCGCCTACCTGCTCGCGCTACGCGCGACGTGGATGGCGGACAACAAGAAGCCGAACTCACTCGCGGCGTCCATGTCGAAGGCGAAGGCCGGTCGCACCGGAACGGCCATCTCCCTCAAGGCCGTCGAACTCGCCGGCACGTTGGGATATTCGGAGCGCCCGCTGCTCGAGAAGTGGGCACGCGATTCCAAGATCCTCGACATCTTCGAGGGCACGCAGCAGATCCAGCAGCTGATCGTCGCCCGCCGTCTGCTCGGGAAGTCGTCCGCAGAGCTGAAGTAGCAGCTCGGGGGACTGTCCTCGAGGGGTGTGGCCCCCGCCGCACTCACCTGCGGCGGGGGCTTCTTCGTGCCGGATTTTCCTGCGCGTTTCCGTGAGCGTCCGGCTTCGCCGGACCGCGTGGCTGGACCGTTTTCTTCATCTACGCTGGACGAGAAATCCGTCATCGCAGCCGGAAGGGTTCTCCATGCCAGCTCAGCAATTCCTCACCAAGATCACGGACACCGTGGGAGCGGTACGGGTGATGAACCGCGCAGGCCTCGTTCCGTTTCCCCGCGTCGACCAGGGCATCCGATCCATTCTGGCGGTGCGGAAATACGGTCCGTTCGCAGGTCCTGTCCACGCGAATGCCGAGGCGGGGCTCGATGCGGTGGCCCTGATCGACGAGCGCGGTTCGCTCACCTACGCCGATATCGAGGAACAGTCCAACGCCCTGGTGCGGGCATGGCAGGCCGACGGCATCACTCCCGGTTCGGTCATGGGCTGCATGTGCCGCAATCACCGGGGTCTGGTGCTCACCATGCTGGCCGCCGCCAAGAACGGCACCAAACTGGTGCTGATGAACACCGGTTTCGCCCGGCCGCAACTCGTCGACGTCGCGGCGCGCGAACAGGTTCAGGCCTTCGTGTACGACGACGAGTTCCACGCAGTCGCCGAGGCGCTCCCCGACGAGGTGATCGCCTATCGTTCATGGGCCGAGGACGATTCGACGTCGAAGGTCCGCACCCTCGACGACGTGATGGAGGGCAGAGACCGCAGTTCACTGCCCGCCCCGTCCACGCTGGGCGGGTTCGTCCTGCTCACCAGTGGCACCACGGGCACACCCAAGGGCGCTCCGCGCGGACACACGTCGCCGCTCGCCTCGGCCCAGTTCCTCGACCGGGTGCCGCTGCGGCGCGGGCAGACGATGATGATGGCGGCCCCCGCGTTCCACGGGACGGGTGTGTCACAGTTCGCCCTCGCACTGGCACTCGGCCAGACCGTGGTGATGCATCGCAAGTTCGATCCGGAGAACACGATTCGTCTGGTCGAGAAGCACCGCTGCGACACACTGGTCGTCGTCCCCACCATGCTGCAGCGCATCATCGACCTCGGGCCGGAGACTCTGGCCAAGTACGACACGTCGAGCCTGAAGATCATCTTCGCCGCCGGCTCGGCGCTCTCCCCCGACCTCTGCAAGCGCACCACCGCCGCGTTCGGCGAGGTGCTCCACAACCTCTACGGCTCCACGGAGGTGGCCGTCGCCACGGTCGCGACTCCCGCGGACCTCGCGCTCGCACCGGGCACGGCCGGCCGGGCGCCGGTCACCTGCCACGTGGAGCTCTACGACGAGTCGAGTCGACGGATCACCGAACCCGACACCGTCGGCCGCATCTTCGTCGCCAGCGGTCTCAGCTTCTCCGGGTACACCGACGGTCGCGACAAGGAGCGCATCAACGGCCTGCTGTCCACCGGCGACGTCGGACACTTCGACCGCAACGGCCTGCTTTTCGTCGACGGCCGGGACGACGACATGATCGTCTCCGGAGGCGAGAACGTCTATCCCCTCGAGGTCGAGAACCTGCTCGCCGACCGTGACGACGTGATCGAGGCTGCCGTGATCGGCGTCGAGGACTCCGAATTCGGTCATCGCCTCAGGGCTTTCGTCGTACCCGGTCCGGGGGCCACGAAGGACGCCGAGGAGATGAAGGCACACGTCAAGGCGAACCTCGCGCGGTACAAGGTGCCCCGCGAGATCATCTTCATCGAGGAACTCCCCCGCAACGCGACCGGCAAGTTGCTGCGTCGCGTACTGATCGAGATGGACGTCACGGAGGGCTGACTGCCACCCGACCCCCCGGCACGCGCCGGGGGGTCGGGGCCCTGCGGCGTCAGCCGATGCCGATCCCGATCGCCGGATCGGTGAACCGGTTCGTGTAGATCTGTTCCGCGGTCAGCGAGTCCGGGATCGCGGCACCGCCGGAAACGAGGATCGGCTTCAGCTCGTCGACGGTCGCCTGCGCTCTGACCATGTCGTACGTTCCGACCGATCCGTCGGCCTCGTTCGCAATCAGCCCCTCGTCCTTCAGCAAGCGAGCGCTGAACTCCGCTTCACCCTCGGCGTACGGCGAGAACGAGGTGTCCGTGGAGACGACGTCCACGATGGTCTGGTTGGTGGCCCCGGGAGCCGTGACATAGTCCGCCGTCGATCGCTGGATGACGGGCACGAGTTTCTGCAGGCACGGAGCCAGCGATTCCACCTTGTCCGAACGGACCGAGACGTTGGAAGCGTAGATGTCGAACCCCGAATCCTTCAGCAGGTCGTAGGCGACCGGCTTGTCCCAGGCGGGAGTCTCGTGCTCGTAGGTGTACGGCTCCGAATTCGCGAATCCCTGTTGCGCAATCGCAGGATCGCCGACGAACCGTGAGGGCGCGCCGTCGTAGCTCGTGTCGAGTTGCGACTCCTTCAGCAGGCCCCGCGCCACCAGCCATTGCGGGAACAACTGTTCCTTGGACACCACCACGGAGGCATCCGACTTTCCGATGTCGGCCACCGTGTGCCAGTCCGGGTGCGTCTCGGGATCCCACATCAGGATCGCCGGGCTGTATTTGAGGAGCGGCGTCACCGCCACCACGGGTTGGCTCGCCGCGGCAGCGATCACCTGATCCCCGTGGACGACACCGAGATCGATCGAATCGTCCACGTACATCTGCGAAGTCACCGATTGGAATCCGATCGCGGGACCGCCGGCGCGGAGTGTCAGGTCCACACCGGTGTCCTTGCCGCCGGCCACCAGCGGTCCGGTGACGGACTTGTCGTCGGTGTCGACGGTGTATCCGGGGCCGAGCATCCCGAACAGTCCGCCCATGTCCGACTGCGGCTGCCACTGCAGCTGGACCACGACGTTCTCCGGGCACACCGCTACCAGATTCTGCGACTCGGCGGCCGGTTCCAGGGCGATCGCGGCGGCGCCGTCCCGGTCGGACGAGCTGCACGCCGCGAGGCCGAGTGTGGCCAGCACGACGACGGACACACCGGCCTGCCGCAGGTGCCTGCTGTTGCGGTTCATTGTTCTCCTCGCGAAACACGATCGACGGCAGTCGCCCGGTCACCGCAGTGCAGTGAATGCCGTGACGACCAGGGGAATTCGGTGCCGACTCGAAAATGTCGGCCACCGGTTCGGCAAGTGTGCATGTGCGTTGATTACATGCAATATCGGTTTTGTTTCGACTATGTAAATCGCGTCGATTCCTCCTGACCCACCCATTTCACGTTCTGCAATGTGACCTTCCTGCCCATTTGTCACCGCACGTTAACACTCCGCAATGCATCGGCTATACATGCAATCGACACTCTACTTAGGGCTCACTTGAACATGTTGCATGCATTTGACGGAACAAATTTCGACAACCGGAGGTTGGAATGACACTCGCCGACACGACGCAGGACGTCGACGCACGCCGGCTCACGCACGACCTGGAGATGACGTTCAGCAACGTCGTCAAACGGTTCGACACCGGAACTGTCGCACTCGACGGCATCGACCTCGACGTGCGCCGCGGCGATTTCGTCGCCGTCGTCGGACCGTCGGGCTGCGGGAAGTCGACGCTGCTGAGAATGGCGGCGGGCCTGGAACGTCCCACCGAGGGATCGGTGGCGCTCGGCACCGAGTCGGTCGGTTTCATCTTTCAGGAACCCACGCTGCTGCCCTGGCGGAACGTGCGCGCCAACGTCGAGCTCTCCGCCGAACTCGGCCGGGGAGACGCGGCCGTCCGAAAGGCACGCGCGGCCGAGGCGATCACCGCGGTCGGGCTGGACGGATTCGCCGACCAACTGCCCGCGGCACTGTCCGGCGGGATGAAGATGCGCGTCTCCCTCGCCCGCGCCCTCACCCTCGCCCCCGAGGTGATGCTGCTCGACGAGCCGTTCGGCGCACTCGACGAGATGACCAGGCTCGACATGCAGGTCGAACTCCAACGGCTGTACAGCGACAAGGGTTTCACGTCGATGTTCATCACCCACTCGGTGTCGGAGGCGGTATACCTCGCCAATCGCGTCGTGATCATGACCGCACGTCCCGGGCGAATCGACTCGGTGATCGACATCGACTTCCCCTCTCCGCGCAGCCCAGAACTGCGGTTCGATACGAACTACACCGAGTACGTCGCCGAGATCTCGAACAACCTGCACGGGAGCACACGATGACCGAGGCACACGCCGTCCTGGCCCGTCCCGTCGACAGTGCGCGGAAGCTGCTCGTCACGACTCCACCCACGAGCGCGAAGTCGGGACGGCGTGCGCGAACGGTCACCGTGACCTCGGGACTGCTGTTCCCGGTCCTGTCGCTGGCGGGAGCACTCGCCCTGTGGTCTGCGGTGAGCTGGTTCGTCCTCTCTCCCGAACGGCAGTTCCTCCTTCCTCCGCCGAATCGCGTTCTCACGCAGTCGCTCCTGGACTGGAAGCACTTGTCCCCGATGCTCGAGGCCCTCGCCGTCACCGCCCGGGTGGCGCTGGCCGGCTTCGTCGTGGCCGTGGTCGTCGGAGTCGGCACGGGAATACTGATGAGCCGCGCGAAATGGATCGAACGGATCGTCTACCCGTACGCCGTGGTACTCCAGGTGATTCCGATCCTCGCGATCGTCCCGCTGATCGGCCTGTGGTTCGGCTACGGGATGACGGCACGCACACTCGTGTGCGTGCTCATCGCAGCCTTCCCCATCATCACGAACACCCATTTCGGACTTCAGTCGGTCGACCGCGGCCTCCACGAACTGTTCACACTCGGCCGGGCATCCCGATGGGATCGCCTGGTGAAGCTGGAACTTCGCGCGGCACTGCCCGCCGTTCTCACCGGCATTCGCACCGCGTCGGGTCTCGTCGTCGTCGGCGCGATCATCGGAGACATGTTCTTCGCCAAGGGCGAGCCCGGCATCGGCACGCTTCTCGACGTGTTCCGCAGCCGGCTCCAATCCGAGGATCTCATCGCCGCGATCGTGATCGCGTCACTGTTCGGTGTCGCCGTGTTCTCCGCGTTCGGCATCCTGTCCCGGGTGCTCGTCGGCAGCTGGCACGCGTCCGGCCACAAGTCCTGAGCACACTGTCACGAAAGGCCGTCATGCCCACTTCCCCGTTCACCGTCCCGACCGTCGACATCAGCCCGTATCTCGCCGAGGGAACCCGAGCCCACAACAGTGCCGAATGCGCCCGTGTGGCGGCGGAACTCGATACCGCCTGCCGTGAGGTCGGTTTCGTCCAGATCGTCGGTCACCGGATTCCCGGAGCGACGGTCGACCGCCTGGCCAGTGCACTCGACGAATTCTTCGGACTCCCACTCGAGACCAAGAAGAAATACCGGCGCTCTTCCTCCGAGAACCGTGGGTACTCGCCGCCCGCGTCCGAGTCCCTGAGCATGAGTCTCGGGGTAGAGTCCGCGAACCGGATGAACGATTTCTACGAAGCCTTCGTCGTGGGAACCGAGACCACCGACTACCCCGACGTCGAACTCCCCGAGACCAGCTACGCCGCGAACACCTGGCCCGACGACGCCCCGTCCTTCCGCAGCGGGGTCGAAGAGTACTTCGGACAGCTTCAGGTGCTCGCGCGAATTCTCATGGCCGCGTTCGCCGATTCCCTCGGCGTGGAACCGGGACATTTCGACACGATGGTCGACCACTCGATCGACGCACTGAAGATGAACAACTACGCGCTTCCCCAGGGTGAGGTCGCATTCGACGGTGCTGCCACCGGCATGGGCGCCCACACCGACTTCGGGATCTTCACGATCCTGTGGGCCGATCAGGTTCCCGGCCTGCAGATCCTCGGCTCCGACAACAGCTGGCACGACGCACAGCCCGCCGACGGGGCATTTCTCGTCAACCTCGGCGACGCCATGGCCCGGTGGACGAACGACCGGTGGCGCTCGACGGTTCACCGGGTGGATCCGCCCATCACCGACGGGCAGATCGTGCGCCGTCGCTCCGCCGCATTCTTCTTCGACGGGAACCACGACGCCCTGATCGAAGCGCTCCCCGGCACTCTCGGCGACGGCGAGACGGGGTATCCGCCGGTCACCGTCGCGGAGAACATCGCGGCGAAGGTCGCCGGCTTGAAGGCGGGCATCAAACCGACTGCGGCACTTCGCGAAGCCGAGCGGGTGCTGTCCGCCCGATAGCAGGGACGCCGCCCCGCGGGCGATCGAATAGAGTCGACGCAGGAGCCGGGCCGAGCGGCGAGGTCGCTTCCCGCCCCGAGGAAAGGGTTCGGAAAGATCGATGACACACACGGAACGAGCCCTGCTCACCGAATCCGTTCACGACACTCTTCGTGAGCAGATCTTCTCCGGCGAGCTCCCACCCGGAACCCCGCTCAGCGTTCCCGCGCTGGCGGCGAAACTGAATGTCAGCCGGACTCCCGTCCGCGAGGCGGTGCAACAACTCATCTACGAGGGCATCGCCGTCTACACGCGGAACGCGGGCGCCAAGGTCGAATCGCTCGACGCGGACTCGATCAGGGCCGTGTTCGAAGTCCGGGAGGTGCTCGACGGTCTGGCCGCGTTCCACGCCACGTCCGCCGCCACACACGAGACGGTGCAGCAGTTGAAGAAGATGGTGCAGGTCCAGCGTGAACTGCTGGACGGCCCCGCCGATCAGCGCCGCGATTCGCGGCTCGACCTCGAATTCCACACCCTCATCCGGGAAACCGCCCGCAACAAGCCGCTGAGCGAAGCACTCCTCCGGCTGGACGGCCAGTCACATCTGTACCGGTCCGACATGTGGAGTGCGGATCTCAATCGGAGACTCGCCGTGACCGAGCACGAGCGGATCGTCGGCGCCATCGAGTCCGGCGATGCGGTGGGAGCGCGCGCCGCGGCGTGCGCACACGTGGCCGGTCTGCTGGTGCGAACCACGCGTATGTGAGGACCGCCCGCACAGAAGCGAGGCAGACAAAAAAGAACCGGCGTCCTGGATTCCAGGACGCCGGTTCTTCGGTGGTAGCGGGGACAGGATTTGAACCTGCGACCTCTGGGTTATGAGCCCAGCGAGCTACCGAGCTGCTCCACCCCGCGTTGCATGAACAAAGTTACACGAGCGAACGAACGGATTGCAAATCGCCCGGAAAGCGTCCGATCAGCAACCTTTCAGCACCACTCGAGTCACATCCGTTACCTAAAAGTTATGACGCTCGTCACAATTTGGGCCAAATCTGTAACGCTGCCGATACACGAAACTCGGGGGTCGACCTGCGGAAACACCCTTCGTTCATCCCAGTATTTGGACGGGCGTCACAGAAAATCGACCCGTGACCATTCCGTGATCACCGCGTACGTTCGTTGCCAGCCCGAAACCACCGGGCAACGCCGATCCGCCGCAGCTCGACCTGCCCCCGCGGATTCGGAATCCCGACACCTCGAGGGGCAGGGACGAGGACAGAGCGACCCACGGGTCGGCACACCAGCCGTCATCCACAGGACCACCTCGTCAGCAGGCGCGGAGAGGAAACAACCACATGACCAACTTCAGCATCGTCAAGCGGACCATGGGCGCAGTCGCACTCACCGGAGCAGTCATCGGAGTGCCGCTCGGCCTGAGCACCGGCACCGCATCGGCCGCATCGGGCGACTGGGACGCCGTCGCAGCGTGCGAGAGCAGCGGCAACTGGGGCGCCGACACCGGCAACGGATTCTCGGGCGGTCTGCAGTTCACCGACAGCACCTGGGCAGCGAACGGCGGATCCGGCTCGCCGGCCAACGCCTCGCGCGAGGAGCAGATCCGCGTGGCCGAGAGCGTCCTGGCGACCCAGGGACCCGGCGCCTGGCCGGTCTGCGGACAGTACCTCTGATCCGCACCACACACTTGCTCGGAGTGCCCTGCGCGCAGCACGACTGCGCGCAGGGCACTCCTGCATTGCACGGCGTCGCCCTACACCACGAGAACGCGAATCCCCGCCATTTCTTCGTGAGCTGCTGCACAAATTCGTAGTGATCCCCACCACATAACAACGGGGTAACGAACAGGCGCCGAAACGGTCTCGCACGTTGTTGACCTGCAGAGACACGGGAATTTCGCATCCGGCGCCGGACAGCTGTCCACTATTTTCGCCAGGTGAACTGCGGGCAGAGCTCCCGTACGGTCGCTCTCGGCCCGAAACAACCGGGCGAAAGCCGGCCCGCCGCTGCTAGCTCTGCCCCGCGGGTTCGGAATCCCCGAAACCTTCGAGGGGCAGGAACGCGGCACAGAATCGCAGCCCGGATCGACGACGCGAACGTCGTCGCCCGCAGGCCGGCCACGCCAGCAAGCGCGGAGAGGATTGACCCGCATGACCAATCACAGCATCAGCAAGCGTGCCCTCGGCTGGATCGCCGTCACCGGCGCCGTCGTCGCCGTCCCGCTCGGTCTGAGCACCGGCACCGCCTCCGCCGCCTCCCACAACTGGGACGGCGTCGCGCAGTGCGAGAGCGGCGGCAACTGGGGAATCAACACCGGAAACGGCTACTACGGCGGCCTGCAGTTCTCGCAGAGCACCTGGGAGGCCAACGGCGGCAGCGGCTCGGCATCGAGCGCCAGCAAGGCCGAGCAGGTCCGCGTCGCCGAGAACGTGCTCGCAACCCAGGGCCAGGGTGCCTGGCCGGTGTGCGGCCAGTACCTGGCCACCGGCGGCGGCGAGGTCACCGAGGCTCCCGCGCCCACCCCGGCACC
>RRBB01000749.1:0-789 GCA_006543605.1 Rhodococcus sp. WS4 | reverse complement strand
CGGACCATCAACCCGATCATGGCCCACTTGATCATGGCCTCACTGGTCTCCGGCAAACGTTCGTAATCATGATCAAGGCGGCGACACTTGACGATCCACGAGAACGTGCGTTCGACCACCCACCGCCGGGGCAGGACCTGGAATGTCTTGATTCCCAACGGCTTGCGCACGATCTCGACGGTGATGTGGGCGACCTGCTCGGCCCACTCGACCAGCTTTCCCGCGTAGCCGCCGTCCGCCCACACCAGCGACAGTGAGGGCATCGCCATCTTGACCTTCTCGAGCAGTGTGCGTGCCCCGTCGCGGTCCTGCACGCCCGCGCAGGTGATCACCACCAGCAAGAGCAGACCCATCGTGTCGACCACGATATGCCGCTTGCGACCGTTGATCTTCTTCCCCGCATCGAATCCACGCACCGCGGCGCCGACAGTGTCCGCACCTTTGACCGACTGAGCGTCGATACAGCCGGCCGAGGCCATCGGATCGCGGCCCTCCGCATCGCGCACCCGGTCGCGCAGCGCATCGTGCAACCGGTCCACCACGCCGTCCTGGCGCCACCGCTTGAAGTACCAGAACACCGTTGCCCACGGCGGAAAGTCATGCGGCAGCTGCCGCCACGCACATCCGGTCCGGTTCACATACAAGATCGCGTCGACGATCCTGCGCCGCGAATGCACCGCCGGACGACCACCGGAGCGCGGCGCCGGAATCAGCGGCTCGATCACCGCCCACTGCTCGTCGGTCAGATCCGACGGGTACGCATTCCTGTCGACCTTCTTACCCATACGG
>RRBB01000748.1:0-790 GCA_006543605.1 Rhodococcus sp. WS4 | reverse complement strand
TTGCTTGCCGTGAAGGGCGGAGACGAAGGTCAGGCAGGAGTTCAGGCTGCGATAGCGGATGCGTTCGGCACCATCCTCGCCGGTGACCAGTTCGCCGACCACCACGGTGCAGGCGCCGCAATCGCCGGAGGCGCAGCCTTCCTTGGTGCCGGTCTTGCCGAGGTGCCGACGCAGGTAGTCGAGGACGGTGAGATTGGGGTCCAGGCGTTCTTCGACGCGGATCTCCCGGTTGAGCAGGAACCTGATCAAGGCGTGCCTCCAGGCGGGTTCTTGTTATTGAATTCTAGGCCTTGCAGGAGAACCGGCCGGAGTGGGGCGGTTTCCGCACAGGGCTCCACGGTAGGAGCTATGGAGGCGAATCTAGAAAAAACTGACTTTTGAGTCAAATAATTTTTTGACCTGTAGGTCAGTCAGTTTCCCCATAAACGAAAACGGCACCCGAAGGTGCCGTTTCCCAGGGGCGGGACGCTCAGATGCGCTGGGTGTCGGTAAGCTGGTATTCCTCGCCGGCATAGTAGGCGCGCACCTTCGGGTCCATCACCGCGCGCCAGAGCGGCGGGAACAGGGCGAGGACGATCATCCCGGCGTAGCCGTTGGGCAGTTGCGGGCTGCTGTCGTAGTGGCGCAGCACCTGGTAGCGGCGCTTGGCGTAGGCATGGTGGTCGGAATGGCGCTGCAGGTGGAAAAGGAACAGGTTGGTCAGGAGGAAATTGCTGTTCCACGAGTGTTCCGGCGTGGTGCGTTCGTAGCGGCCGTTGTCCAGACGCCGCCGATGCAGGCCGTAGTGCTC
>RRBB01000747.1:0-791 GCA_006543605.1 Rhodococcus sp. WS4 | reverse complement strand
TTACTGGTGTTGCGCGGGTTGATCACCTGCACCGGCAGTCCTGCGGCTTGCGCCTTGTAGGTGATCTGATCGCGCAGTTGCGCGTATGCCCAGCAGTGCAGTTGTTGCCGTTGATTGCGTGCGAGCCGTACCCGGTCCCGGATACCCGACAGGTCTTCTACCGCGATTCCTTGACCGGTGCGTTGTGCCTGGGCAACAATCGTCTTCGAGAGTCGGTGATTGATGTCGGTGGCGTACCGAGTCTCCTTCCTACGCCGTTTCTTCAGTTTCCGTTTCGCGGACTTGGTCCCCACCTTCTGCAGCGCGGACCGCATGGTTTCGTTCTTTTTCCGGCGGGCGGTGACCGCACCACCGGACCACCGGACGTCGAGTTCGGCCGGGTCGTCTGCGGTGGTCACCGCCAGATTCACGATCCCCAAGTCCACGCCCAGCCACCCGGTGGGGTCGTCGGCGGGGACCAGCTGATCCGGTGCGTCGGTGTCGACGGTGGCGTGCAGGTAGAAAGATCCGTCGCGGAAAATCAGATCCGACTCGCCTTTGCGGTCGGCGAGCATTTTCAGCTGCCACGGCGCGCACACGAATCCGACGTTGCGCATCCGGCCCTCGGTCGTCCAGATCGACACCGTCGATCGATCGATCTGCCACGACAAGCACCGATCGTCGAACGGTTGGCCCGCGTCCTCACGGAACACGATCGCCTTACCTGCAACCTTCGCATACCGTTTCGATTCCGGCGTGCCGTAATTCCCGTTCAGCAGGTTCGCTTTCCGGGTCGCGTACGCATCCGCGAC
>RRBB01000746.1:0-791 GCA_006543605.1 Rhodococcus sp. WS4 | reverse complement strand
GCTCATTTCACCGGCCCGCTCGGCGAGGGTCCACCCGTTCTTGCGTTCCAGACCCGCAACCAAACCCGTCACATATTCACGGACCCGGGACCGCGGTTCCGACCGGGCGAACCGACCGGAGATCCGCTCATGCAACGCTTCCAACTCGGAAACAACCAAATCAAGGACCACACAACCAGTATCGTCTACCTGTCAAGCAAGTGCCGTTGCAGTACTAAGCTTGTCGTTTAACCTCGGCCATCGCGTGGGGCAGTTGGTGCTGGTGTTGTTCGGCGTGTCGTCGCGGCATGAGGCGACCACCGCCTGATCATCTTGAGGTTCCTTCCACAGAACTTTCGAGACGAAAGCAGGCGGTGGCCGTGAGTATCAGTGTGCCCGATCGGTGGGCGGTCGGGGAAGAATCGGTCCCCGATCCGCGTGTCGACCTGGTGTCGTTCCGCGAAGAGTTCTACCGGTGTCTGCCGGCCCGAGGTGATGCATTGTTCGAGTTGACCGATGCGCTGCTGTGTTCCGGCACCGCGGTTCGCACCCTGGTCGAGTTGTCACTGGCCGCCGAGCATCGGCGCGGTCACGGCGCCTTGTACGACGCAATTAACTGCGGCAGAGTAGATTTCACTCGGCTGCGCCGCGCCCTCGGCGGGCTGACGATCCCGTGTGATCGTGGCGGCCGGATCGTTCTGGCCGTCGATGTCAGTGCCTGGTTGCGCCCGGATGCACCGACGAGTCCGCAGCGCGGGTTCTGCCACGTCTACGGCCGCGGGAAGAATCAGGCGCAGCTGATCCCGGGGTGG
>RRBB01000745.1:0-793 GCA_006543605.1 Rhodococcus sp. WS4 | reverse complement strand
CGCCCCAGGCCAGCGGCAGGCCGAACAGCAGCTTCAGGGCGATGGCGGTGCCGATCACCTCGGCCAGGTCGCAGGCGATGATCGCCGTCTCGCAGGCCAGCCACAGCAGGCGGCAGGTGCTCGGCGAGTAGCGTTCGCGGCAGGCCTGGGCCAGGTCCAGGCCGCTGGCGATGCCCAGGCGCGCGGACAGCGCCTGCAGCAGCATCGCCATCAGGCTGGAGAGCAGGATCACCGAGAGCAGCAGGTAGCCCAGTTGCGCGCCGCCGGCGACGTCGGTGGCCCAGTTGCCCGGGTCCATGTAGCCCACCGCGACCAGGTAGCCGGGGCCGGCGAAGGCCAGCAGGCGGCGCCACCAGTGGCCGCCACCGGGGACTTCGACCGGTTGTGCGCGACCGGGCTCGGCGGCCTGGGTGGCCGGGGTATCCTTCGCGGACATGACGAAGCTCCTGCCGGACGTGTGCCGGCGCTGCGCGCCTTTCCCGGCGCGCCGTGGCGCGCGGGTTGGGTGAGCGGTTCAGGGGGCAGGAAGGAGGAAGTCGGTCAGGCCGAGGCCGCCAGTTGCCGGTGCAGGTCCAGCAGGTCGCTGGCGATCAGGTCCCAGTCCTGCTCGGCGGCGAGGTCCTGGGACTGGCCGGGGCCGTATTCCAGCGGCCGGGCGATGAACGCGGTCTTCAGGCCGAGGGCGCGCGCGGCCTTGAGGTCGTAGTTGTGCGCCGCGCAGAGCATCACCTCCTGCGGCGGCAGGTCGAGCAGGCGGCAGGCGCCGAGGTAGACCTGCGGGTCGGGCTTGTAG
>RRBB01000744.1:0-799 GCA_006543605.1 Rhodococcus sp. WS4 | reverse complement strand
CTGCTCGGGGCGCGCCCGCACGTGGGCTTTCGCCATCGCGGCGATCCAGTCGCCGACCCGGCCCGCCTCGGCGAGGAACCCGATCTTGCGGCGGATCGTCTTGACCTCCGGGGCCCGGTCCAACCCCAGCACCCGGCCCAGCGCGACCGGGTCGATGCGGGTGGTCCCCTCCGCGCGGGCCTCCCCGAGCAGCGCGCGGAACACGCCCTCGCACAACATGGTGTCCAGGGAGTAGAAGCCGTTCGGGAACGTGGCACCGTAGGTGACGTGCGCCGTCTCGAGTAGCCCGGTGGCGGCCAACCCCGGCAGCGCGAGCAACAACCCGGCCAGCGGGGCCCGGGCGCAGCCGGTGAACACCGGCGGCGCAGAGGAGATCAGCCCGAACGCCGCCGCGACCCGCTCGCCGCTCCGGTCGACCGGCTCCGCCAGCACCGGCACCTGCCGGTCCCCGGCCCCGGACCCCGGCTCGGCCTCGTCCACGGGCTCGGGCTCGGGCTCGGGCTCGGGCTCGGGCTCGGGAGAAGCATCGGAACCCGTTGTTGTGCACCCTTCCTCGGTGTCGGTGTCGGTGTCGGTGTCGGTGTCGGCGAGGGCGTTGCCGACGCTGCCCGGTGACACCCCGATCTCGGCCGCGATGGCCCGGTAGGAGGCGCCGCCGGCGCGCAGGCGGCGGATCGTCGCGACGGTGGCGTCGGTGAGTTTCGACTTGCGTTTGGGGCCTTTGCGTTCGGCGAGCAGCCCGGCGATGCCCGCACCGGTGAGCTGGGCTTCCCAGCGGCGCACGCTGGCCGGTTTCACC
>RRBB01000743.1:0-800 GCA_006543605.1 Rhodococcus sp. WS4 | reverse complement strand
TCGACGACGGCACCGTCGGCGAAGCCGCCGGTCGGCTGGAATTCGCCCGGGTAGGACTCGTTGCCGCCCAGCTTCAGTGCGGCGGCGATGTGCAGGGAGAACTGGTGTCCGCCGTGCGGGATGCACTGGCGCGAGGACCACCCGTGGTCCTTGAGCATCTGCTGCACCCGCAGGTATTCGGTCAGGCCGTAGCTCAGGGCGGGGTCGACCTGGATGATGTCGCGGTCCGGTCGCATGCCGGCGTAGCGGATCAGGTTGCGGGCGTCCTGCAGGGAGAAGAGGTTCTCGCCGGTGGCGATGCGGCCGGAGTAGTTCTCGGACAGCACGGCGTTGAGGCGGTAGTCGAGCGGGTCGCCGACCTCCTCGTACCAGAACAGGTTGTAGGGCTCGATGGCCTTGCCGTATTCGAGGGCGGTCGCCAGGTCGAAGCTGCCGTTGACGTCGACCGCGAGGCGGGAGCCGTCACCGTCGAGGACCTCGAGGACGGCGTCGATGCGCTCGAGGTCCTCGGCCAGGTCTGCGCCGCCGATCTTCATCTTGACGACGTTGTAGCCCATGTCGAGGAAGCCGCGCATCTCGTCCTGCAGGTCTTTGAGGGTCTTGCCGGGCGCGTAGTAGCCGCCGGCGGCGTAGACGAAGACCGAGTCGTCGGGCTGGCCGTCCCCGTATTTGTCGGACAGGTAGCGGTAGAGCGGCTTGTCGGCGATCTTCGCCGCGAGGTCGAACAGGGCCATGTCCATGACACCGACCGCGACCGAACGTTCGCCGTGACCGCCCGGCTTTTCGTTCTTCATCATGAT
>RRBB01000742.1:0-805 GCA_006543605.1 Rhodococcus sp. WS4 | reverse complement strand
GTCGTTGCGCGACACCCTGGCGCTGGTCGACGCCCTGCTCCACGACGACGCGCCGCTGGGCGAGTTCGCCGTGCTGCAGCGCTACCTCGATGGGCAGCGCCTGGACCAGCAGATGACCGTCGGCTTCTCCGACCGGGTGACCCGGCTGTTCTCCAACGACCGCGCGCTGCTCGGCGCCGGGCGCAACCTCGGCCTGCTCGGGCTCGACCTGCTGCCGCCGGCCAAGCGCTGGTTCGCCCGTCAGGCCATGGGCCTCGGCGCGCGGCCGCTGTAGCGCCATGCCGGTCTGGTCGAGGGCGCGCAAGGCCCGCCTGCTGCGCTTCGCCATGAACCTTTACCCGCCCTTCCTGGGGGCGGGCATCCGTGTGCGGCACATCGCCGGCGATTTCCGCGAGGTTCGGGTGCGCATGGGCCTGAACCGGCTCAATCGCAACTATGTAGGCACCCAGTTCGGTGGCAGCCTCTACGCGATGACCGACCCGTTCTTCATGCTGATGCTGATGGAGAACCTGGGCCGCGACTACGTGGTCTGGGACAAGGCGGCCAACATCGAGTTCGTCAGCCCGGGCAAGGGCCCGGTGCATGCGCATTTCAGCATCGACCAGAAGCTGCTCGACGAGGTCCGTGAGCGGACCGCCGGCGGCGAGAAGTACCTGCCCCGGCTGCACGCCGAAGTGCGCGACGACGCCGGCACCCTGGTGGCGCGGGTTCAGAAAACCCTGTACGTGCGGCTCAAGCCGCGCCTGCGGAACGCGGCCTGAAGAGGGCCCACGAGTGGAGAACGAGGATATGCACGCGGATCTGG
>RRBB01000741.1:0-812 GCA_006543605.1 Rhodococcus sp. WS4 | reverse complement strand
CAGACCGATTGCAGACCGGCGGTGACGATCTCCTTGATTCCGGTGTCGCGGGTCAGGCCGAAGATCGCGCCGCGCGCCTTCGGGTCCCAGTAGGGCGCGCCGAGGCCGGTAAAGGCCGGCACCAGGTAGACGCCGTTGGAGTCGCCGGCCTGGATCGCCAGGGCTTCGCTCTCGTGGGCGTGGTCGATCAGCTTGATGCCGTCGCGCAGCCATTGCACCGCGGCGCCGGCGACGAAGATGCTGCCCTCCACCGCGTAGCTGACCTTGCCGTCCAGACGGTAGCCGACCGTGGTAAGCAGGCGGTTCTTCGAGGTCACCGGCTGCTCGCCAGTGTTCTGGATCATGAAGCAGCCGGTGCCGTAGGTGCTCTTCACCATGCCCGGCTGGAAGCAGGCCTGGCCGATCAGCGCGGCCTGCTGGTCGCCGGCCATGCCCAGCACCGGGATCGCCGCGCCAAGCAGCGACGGCTCGCTGACGCCGAACTCCGCCGCGCAGTCGAGTACCTCCGGCAGCAGGCTGCGCGGGATCTCGAACAGCGCCAGCAATTCCTCGTCCCAGTCCTGGCTGTGGATGTTGAACAGCATGGTCCGCGAGGCATTGGTGTAGTCGGTGACGTGGACCTTGCCTTCGGTGAGCTTCCAGATCAGCCAGGTGTCGATGGTGCCGAACAACAGGTCGCCGTTGCGCGCGCGTTCGCGGGCGCCTTCGACGTTGTCGAGGATCCACTTCAGCTTGGTCCCGGAAAAGTACGGGTCGGTGACCAGACCGGTGGTTTCGCGGATATAGTCTTCCAGCCCGTCGCGCTTGAGCTG
>RRBB01000740.1:0-816 GCA_006543605.1 Rhodococcus sp. WS4 | reverse complement strand
GCTGCTGCCGTGCCGGTAGCAGGTCCCGTGGCGGCACCTCGGTGTCCGGATCGATGGTGCGCAGGTACTCGGCGAAGCCGCGCACGATCCCCAGCCGTTGACGCCACCAGATCGGCCCGGCGTTCACCGGCTGGATTGCCCATGCGACGGCCAGTTCGGTGCTGACATGTTCAGCGCCGTTGTGGTGCAGGTAGCCGACGAAGTCCGGCAACAACGATCCGGCATCGACGAGCGCGAAGCCCACACCGCGACGCATGGCGAGATAGGAGTCGACCGCGGCGGCAACGTCGGTCATAGCGCACCCGGCCAGGGGCGCGCCAACTCGCTCGTGAGCGCAGGGTCGACGGTGGCATAGGACGCAGTGACCGCGACGGTGCGGTGCCGCATGACCTGAGCGATCTCGGGCCAGGACGCGCCGTTGCGCACCAGCTGGGTCGCGGTGCCGTGCCGGAGCCGATGCGCACTCATCGCGGGTAGCCCCACGCGGCGGGACACGCGTGCCACCACGTCACCCACACCGTCGGGGCTCATCTCGCCCTCTGGCGCTCTCACCTGAACGAACAACGCACGGCAGCCCGGCGGGACCCGACGATGACCATCGTGCAGGTACCGCACGATTGCGTCACCGACGTCGATGGGGATCGGGAGAAGCTCGTGGCGGTTGCCTTTTCCTCGGATCGTGATTTCAGCACGCCGCCAGTCGATGTCATCGACCCTCAACCCGGCCACTTCAGCACGGCGCAGTCCCAGCCGCCAGAGAACCGTCAAGATCGCACAGTCGCGTAACCCGACGTCGCGGCTGCAGTCGCAGCCCCC
>RRBB01000073.1:0-47631 GCA_006543605.1 Rhodococcus sp. WS4 | reverse complement strand
GGTAGACCTGCAAATTCGCCACGGTGTCCGGGCAGCACATCATGGTGCCGTCGATGGCCGTGACCAGTAGCCCCCGCCAGTACACGCCCTTCGTGGCCAGGCCGGCGGCCGGGCCACGGAGCAGGTCGAACAGGGCACGCAACGGTGCCGGGCCGATCCGGCGTCGGGCCTGGGCCAGCGCTCCGGCGGTCGGGGTGGCCACCGCGAGCCCGTCGAGTCCGGCGATCATCCGCTGCCACACCTGCCCGAACCCCACCTCGGCGAACAGCCCGGCGGCCAGCAGCAGGTAGACCACCACCCGCGAGGGCAGATCACGTACCCGGGCCTGGACCTTGCCGGTCTCGGCCAATGCGGCGTCGACCATGTCGAAGCCCACGATTCGGGTCAGCTCCCCGAGATGACCCGGGGCGAACCGGCCTCCCGCGACGGTGACGACACGGGTGATGACAGAATCGGTAGTCAGCGGAGCTCCTGGGTCGAGGATGTCTTGGAGGACGCCCTCTTCTACCGGAGCTCCGCTACCCATTCGCGCACGACACGCCCAAGACCCGCATTCTTGACCGCCAGCCGTCCCCGTTAACTACACGGCTTTGGGGCTAGTCCTGTCCGCGGCCGGCTGCATGCATTGTTGTGTTCGTGGATATCGGCGACGCTCAGGAACCTGTCTCAGACCCTCCTTGTAACATCGAACACATATTCGATGAAGGCTCGGGGTGGGAGTGAGTATGGTCCTGCAGGCATACCGGTTCGAGCTCGACCCGACCTCCGCGCAAGGACGCGGCGTTGCGATCGCATTGCGGTGGTCAGCGGTACCGCCACGGGAGACCTGCACCAGACGGTGCAGGTCAACGTCGACACCGCAAGGCGCCGACTCAGGACACGCATGTGCATGTCTCCTGAACGGTCTGTCCAAGGTAGACTGTGGGCACTGCGCGTCCCGCACCAGAGGTGGGGCGCGCTGTTTTGCATACCCAGTGCAACCAACTGCACTCCAAGTGATGAGCGGGTGAACGCGGTGCCGACCGGCAAGGTGAAGTGGTACGACGTCGAAAAGGGCTTCGGCTTTCTGTCGCAGGAGGAGGGGGAGGACGTCTATGTGCGTTCGTCCGCTCTTCCCGAGGGCGTCGAGGGCCTCAAGGCCGGTCAGCGCGTCGAGTTCGGCATGGCCGCCGGACGACGCGGCCCGCAGGCGCTCAGCCTGAAGGTGCTCGACCCGGCGCCGTCGCTGCGTCAGAACGCCGCGCGCAAGGAGCCGTCCGCCAAGAAGCACACGCCGGACGAACTCCATGGCATGGTCGAGGACATGATCACGCTGCTCGAGGCGAAGGTCCAGCCTGACCTGCGCAAGGGCAAGTACCCGGACCGCAAGACGGCCCAGCGCATCTCCGAGGTGGTCCGCGCCGTCGCGCGTGAGCTCGACAGCTGATTCGACTCTCCACGAGAAGGGCCTCCGCGCACCGATGCGCGGAGGCCCTTCTCGTGTGAGCGGCTCCGTCAGGCCGTCTTGATCGACCAGGCGGCCCGCGCCTGCGTGAGCCCCTGCTCGTCGATGACGGCGGACGGCAACTGAATCTCGACGCCGGCCAGCTGCAGGTCCTCCGACGACGGCACGGTCACGGCGCGGGTCTCACCGGCACGGTGAGCCTGTTGCTGGACGACGACCTGCCCCGACGCGTCCTGGTACACGACGAGCATGCGCCACGGTGCATCGACGATCTCCTGCGGCAGCGACAGCTGCAGCGAGGAGCCGGGGGGCACGTCGAGTTCGGCGAGGTCGCCGGTTGTGCAGTCCTCGAGATACAGGTTGCAGTACGCCAGCGGGGGGACCTGCTCGGCCCGGTTGTGCGCGAAGGCGGTGATCTCGGGCAGGCGGGGCGAGGAATTGCGGATGAGCGCGTACATGACTCCGACGAAGGCCACCAGGACCACCATCAGGCCCACCACGATCAGTGCCAGGATCTTCTTGGTTCGCGCCTGCATTCTCACTTACGTCACATTTCCTGTCGATCGGTCGGCCCGGTGGGTCGAGTGGGGCTCGGTCACTTCTTGTTCGGCCAGGTCGGGGCGTTTTCCGCCGAGTCCGGGCAGAAGGGTGCCGCCGCGGTAGGTGAGCACGGTCTGGACGAGCCCGATGGTCATGACGGCGGACACGACCGAGAACCCGATCCAGTACTCGGTGGGCAGCAGTACGCCCAGCGCGCCGCCCACGACCCAGCTCAGCTGCAGAACCGTCTCGGATCTGCCGAATCCGGACGCGATGGACTCCTCGGGGAGGTCGTGCTGCAGCGACGCGTCCAGCGACACCTTGGCGAGGGCGCTGGCCGCGGAGGCGACGAGGGTGGCGAGGGCGGCGGTGAGCAGATTGTCGGTGATCGCGGCGAGGACGGCGATGATCCACACGGCACCCGTGCAGCGCAGCACGATCAGGGCGGGGCGACCGAGTTTGATCCGGGCGCCGGCGGCGTTGCCGGCGAAGTTGCCGATGCCGGCGGCGGCGCCGACCAGTCCGAGCATCGCGGCCTGCACCAGCGGTTCGTGGTCGGTCTTCGACTTCGCGACGAACGCGATGTACAGCGTGAGGAATCCGGTGAGCACGCGGATGGTGCTGTTGCCCCACAGTCCGGTGATGACCGCGCGGCCCAGCGGTTGCCGCCGTTTACCGGCTTTCGCGGCGGCCGGTGCCTCGGGCTGCATCACCCGGGTGCGTCCCATCACCTCGGTGGGGTGCTCGTCGCCGTGGTACGTCAGCGTGGCGGGGACCTCGCCTTCGGTGACCTCGACCCACGACGGGATCCGCATGCTGAGGTACGCGCCGAGGACGGTGATGACCGCCGCCAGCCACAGCGCGCCGACGGAACCGGTGGCCATGGCGAGACCGCCCGCGAGGGCGCCGGCGCCGATGGTTCCGCCGAGGAGTCCGAACACGGTGAGGCGGGAATTCACCCGCACCAGGTCGATCTCCGGTGGCAGGACACGTGGTGTGACCGCGCTCTTGAGCACCGAGAACGATTTGCTGAGCACCATCATCCCGAGCGCGGCCGGATACAGCACCCAGCTGTCGAAGTTGAAGACGAGGACGATCGCCAGGATGGTCCGGAGGCCGAACGACGTGGCCAGCGCGACGCGACGGCCGTGCTGGAGGCGGTCGAGCATCGGACCGATCAGCGGCGCGATGACGGCGAACGGGGCGATGGTGATCAGCAGGTACAGCGCGACCTTCGTCTTGTCCTCGCCCGTCGCCGCCGAGAAGAACAGCGTGTTCGCCAGCGCGACGGCGATGGCCGCGTCGGTGGCGTTGTTGGCCATCACGGCGTAGGTCAGAGCGGTGAGCCCCGACTTGTCCGCACCGTCCGCCTTGGCCGCGCGGTGGAACGTCGCGATGCCCTTGTTGGTGAGTTCCCGGCTGCGCATCGCCGCGACCCGGGTGACGGTGAGCTTGCGCGGCATCGGCGGGGCCTTGGGCGCGTCCGCCCGCTCCTCCTCGGACCGGGGACGCTGCCCGCCGCCGACCGGGTGCAGGGGCGGGAGCGGGGTGCGTCGACCTCCCGAGCGGGCGGCCGGCGGATATTTGTCGTAGCCGGGATGGACGGGGGGCCCGGAATTCTCGTCGGGAGCCCGACCGCCGTCAGGCTCGTGGGGTTCGCGCGGTCCGGTCACTCCCTAATTCTGTCCTAGTCGGGAGACATGCGACCACAGCAACCCCGGCCAATGCTGGTCAGATCGGCCTGTCAGGAAACGAACCGCACCTCGAACATGCGCGGCCAGTACTTTCCGGTGACGAGGAAGCGGTCGGTTCCCGGGATCTGGGCGATGCCGTTGAGGACGTCGACGTTCCGGGGGCCGGGCGGAAGCACCTCTCGAAGTTCCGAGGCGTCGATCTCCGCGGTGACCCGTCCGTCCGCGGGGGCGATGCGAACGAGGGTGTCGGTGGTCCAGACGTTCGCGTAGACGGTGCCGTCGTCCGCGCACTCGAGTTCGTTGAGGCGGGCCACCGGATTTCCGTCCCGCACCGCCTGCACGGTGCGCCGGGGTTCGAACGTCACCGGGTCGCGGAACGTGAGGGTCGGTGATCCGTCGCTCGTGACGAGGGCGCCGGGCAACGCGCAGATACCCCAGCCCTCGCCGTCGAACGGAACGCGCCGCTGTTCGGTGAGGGTCGCGCGATCCCGGGCGATCGCGACGCCGTCCCGCCACGTCAGCTGCCAGACCGTATCGCCGCTCACCGTAATGCCC
This sequence comes from Rhodococcus sp. WS4, assembly GCA_006543605.1. Classification (GTDB taxonomy): domain Bacteria; phylum Actinomycetota; class Actinomycetes; order Mycobacteriales; family Mycobacteriaceae; genus Rhodococcus_F. The sequence goes on along the minus strand of RRBB01000073.1, from coordinate 43,398 downwards.
TCGCCGAACAGGGGAGACGGCAGCTCCGCCCGGGCGCGGACGGCGCCGCCGGTGAGGTCGGTGGCCTGCACCCAGGACTCGCCGGGCCGGCCGGTGCCCTCGAGTAACTCGGTGCCGTCGATCTCGAGTCCCTGAGTGAACGCATCGGGGCCGTGGTCGAGGGTGCGGAGGATCTCCGCGCGAAGGTCCGCGTCGGCCGCCACCGGACGCTGTGGGGAGCAGCCGGCGACCATCCAGGCCACCGCGAGCAGGGCTGGGACGAGGTGTCTCCGGCCGGTCATCGGACCAGCATGACAGCCCAGGTGGGCATGCACTTGCGGTGGTGCGGCAAACTGGTGGTGTGAGTGTTGCTTCTTCCGACGAGCGCGCAGTGGCGCGTCCCGTACTGACCGACGCCGTCGAGCTCGCCCGAACCGCCTTGGTCGAACTGCAGGAAGGGGGAGTCGGCGACTACCTGGGCGTCACGTCCGAGGACGTGTGCGCCGCGACTCACCGTTTCGTTGCGGACCTTCCGGGCTACCGGGGCTGGCAGTGGGCGGTGGTGGTGGCCGCCGATCCCGAGTCGGACCATGCCACGGTCAGCGAACTCGCCCTCCTGCCCGGACCTGATGCACTGGTCGCACCCGAGTGGATTCCGTGGGATCAGCGCATCCGCCCCGGCGACCTGTCCGCGGGCGACCTGCTGGCCCCGCCTGCCGGTGACCCCCGCCTCGTCCCCGGTTACGTGGCGACCGGTGACCCCGAGATCGACGAGGTCGCCCTCGAACTCGGACTGGGGCGCAAGCAGGCGATGAGCCTCGAGGGTCGCGTGGACGCGGCCCAGCGGTGGCACGACGGCGACTACGGTCCCGATTCCGAGATGGCCAAGGCCGCGCCGTCGACGTGCGGGTTGTGCGGCTTCTACCTGCCGCTCGCCGGTTCGCTGCACGCGTCGTTCGGTGTGTGCGGCAACGAGTTGGCCGCCGACGGGCACGTCGTCGACGCCATGTACGGGTGCGGTGCCCACTCCGACACCCTGTTGCCGTCGGGTGCGGGTTCCCCGCAGTTCGACGCGTACGACGACGGCGCGGTCGAGGTCGTGGAGCGGGTCCAGGAAGAGGTCGAGTCCCAGGCCGGGGCTGCCGTCGAGGTCACCGAGGCCGAGGACTCCGCATCGACCAGCTAGCCGATCCCTTCGGCACCGCCGCGCTGAGGGATTCGACGCTGCTCGCGTGGCGCACGTCCCCGACGCGTCTGCGTGAGGATGCCGCGGCCGAATCGGACCTGGCCCGCGCCGGCTACCGCGACCGGCTCCTGACCGAACTGGCGCAGAACGCCGCCGACGCCGCGGCCCGCGCCGAAGTGCCCGGTGAGCTGTCCGTGCAACTCGACGGACGTGTTCTGCACGTGTCCAATACGGGCACGCCACTGGACGAGCCGGGGGTGCAGGCGCTCGTCGCGTTGCGGGCGTCGAACAAGTCCGGCACGACCGTCGGCCGCTACGGCGTCGGTTTCACGGCGGTGCTGTCGGTGGCCGACGAGGTCGAACTCCGGTCCACATCCGGTTCGGTGCTGTTCTCCGCCGAGCGCACCAGGTCCGCGCTGCGGGACCTCGACGGCGCCGACCCGGGAGCGGGCGTGCCCGCCCTCCGGCTGGCGTGGCCCACTGAGAACCGTCCCACGGCGGGTGCGGCGTCGGAAGTCGTGCTGACGCTGCGCGAAGACGTCGACGCCGAGTCGCTGCTGGCGTACATGGCCCGCGAGGCCCCCGACCTGCTGCTCGAACTCCCGGCGCTCGTCTCGATCACCGTGGGCGACAAGCAGTTCCGCCGCCGCGAACGACCACTCGATTCCGGGGCGACCGAGGTCGCGATCGGCGACGACCGGTGGTGGCAGTACGAGTCCGGGCGGGCCCGCTGGCTCGTTCCGGTCCGCGACGGCGTCGTCGCACCCGTGACGGAGGACGTTCTGCGTGCCCCGACACGGTCGGACGAGGAACTGTCGATACCCGCGATCCTCGTCGCGGACGTCGCCATGCAACCCGACCGCAGGCGCGTCCTGCCCGGCGCGTCGATCGCCGAGCCGGCGTCCGGGTACGCCGAGTTCGTGGCCACGCTGCCGCCCGACCAGCGACTGTCGCTGGTTCCCGTCCCCGCCTTCGCCCGCAGTGAGGTGGACTCCGCGTTGCGCGACCATCTCGTCGCCGAACTCCGGGAACAACCCTGGCTGCCGACCGTCGGCGGCAAGGACCGGGCTCCCAACCGCTCCTCGGTGGTCCCCGGTCTGACCGACGAGCTCGCCGAACTCCTCGCGGAGATCGTCGACGGCCTGGTGGTCCCGGATCTGTCCGGGCCGCGCTGGGCGCCCGCGCTCGCCGCCGTCGATGCCCACCGACTCGGCCTGGCCCGGATCACCGAACTTCTCAGTGGCATCGACCGCGAACCGTCGTGGTGGCAGCGCCTGTACGCGGCGCTCGAGCCCCTGGCCGTGGACGCCCTCTCGGCCGAGGAGCTGGCGTCGATCCCGGTTCCGCTGTCCGACGGCCGCACCGTCACCGGCCCGCGAACGGTGTTGCTGGGGCACGACATCGACGGGGTCCGGGGGGTCGACTGGACGAGGCTCGTCCACCCCGACGCCGCCCACCCACTGCTGTCGAGGCTCGGCGCGAAGACCGCGACGGCCGTCGACCTCCTTTCGGACCCGGCGCTGCGCGCCGAGATCGAGGACCTCGACCCCGACGATGCGGCGGCGGCCGAGGAACTGTCTACCGCGGTACTCGCCCTCGCCGGCCGCGTCGACCCGGGCACCCTGCCGTCGTGGCTCGGGCAGCTGCCGCTCCCGGACGTCGACGGGGAGTTGCGCGGCGCGGACGAATTGCTGTTGCCTGGTGCGCCTCTCGCCGAGGTCCTGGTGGACGACTCGCCGTTCGCATGCGTGGATGCGTCGTTCGCCGAGCGGGTGGGGGAGGAGGCGCTCCGGGCCGTGGGCGTCGGCTGGGGCTTCACCGTGCTGCGCGCCGAACTTCCCACCGGCCCTGATCACGACCTCGACGATGAGGACCGCTGGTGGGACACGCTCGACGACGACCCCGACGCGATCGGGGCCGTGCGCGATCTCGACCTGGTGGACGAGGACCGGTGGCCGCAGGCGTTGACGATGCTCGCGCAGGACCCGGCGACGCGTCCGCTGCTCGCCGACCGCGCCGGCTACACCGCCTGGTGGCTGCGGCACAACGCAGAGGTGGACGGTCAGGTGCTGGGCCTGCTCCGCGACCCCGCCGACGAGACGTTCGCCGGACTGCTGGACCCCGTCGACCACTCCGAATCCTCTGCGTTCGCGGCGGCGCTGGCGCCGGCGACGGTCGACTCTCCCGAACTCGCTCAGCTGCTCCTGGACCGACTGGCCGATCCCGAGCGTGAGCCGACCCCGGCGGTGATTGCGCGGGCCCACAGCCTGCTCGCCGCCGCCGCGGCCGGGCACCTCCTCGACCTCGAGGAACTTCACCTGCCCGACCACGTGCGCGGTCTCACCGGTGCCCTGGTCGACCCCGGCGACGCGCTGGTTCTCGACGCACCGTGGCTCGCCGCCGCCGCCCCGCGCGAGCGTCTGGTGGTCGGGAGCCTGGGCACCGCCGACGCGCTCGCCGATCTGCTGGACGTCGCCGTCGCGTCCACCGCCATCCACGGCGCCGTCACCAGTTCCGGCCGCCAATCCTCGTGGGATCGCGAACCCGCCGCCGTCCTCGCTTTCGCCACCCTGGGCCGCGAACTGCCCCACGGACCTGTCGTCGTCCACTCCCGTCTCACGGTGAAACTCACCGGGGCCGTGGACACCGAGATCGCGGTCCCGTGGTGGGTGGACGAGAACGGGGCCACCCACTGCTCCGAGTCCTGGGCCGAAGGCACATGGGGCACCACCGGTGTCGTTTGACCAGAGCGTGCTCGACAGTGCGGTCGGGGACCGCACACCGTGGCTCATCGACGTCGTCACCGTCGTCACCCACAGCGGAGGAACGGTCGCGGCCTGGATCGTCTCGACCGTCCTGACGATCACCCTGCTGCTGCAGGCACGCCGCCGCGAAGCCGTGCTCGTGGCCGGCGCGATGCTGTCGGGCCTGGCCGTGATGACCGCGCTGAAGAATCTGTTCGAGAGGCAGCGGCCCCCGCTTCCCGATCGGCTGGTGGAGATCTCGTCGTTCTCGTTCCCCTCGGGGCACGCGATGATGACGGCGATCCTCGCGAGCGTTCTCGTCGCCGTGACCCTCCGGATCGTCCTGGTCCGGCGACCACGGATCGCGGTGCTCGTCCTGCTGGTCCTGTACACGCTGGCGGTCGGGCTGTCGCGCGTCTACCTTGCGGCGCACTGGATGACCGACGTCCTCGCCGGGTGGACGTTCGGCGTTCTGTGGGCGGCGTTCTGGATCCTGCTGACCCGCACCCTGCCCCGCCACACCAGGATCTAGAGCAGTCCCTGCTGGGTGTCCTAGAGCAGTCCCTGCTGTGCCCCGCGACTGCCTCGCCGCGCCGCCCGGCGCTGCAGCGCGAACAGTCCGTAGCCGAGGAATCCGACGACGACCCCCGCTATACACGTCGGAAGCGCATCCGACCACCGGTCGCCCGTGACGATCACCACGACGATCGCGACCACCCACGCCAGGGTTCCCAGTATCAGCGCAGGTCGCGGGTCGGCGAGGCGCTGAGTGAGAGGGGGGCGGTCTGCGGCTGGGTTCACCAAACGAACGCTACCCTCGCCGGGGTGCCCTAATCTCCAAGGGCGACGCGCGACCGATGGCGATGGGGATTGGGACTATGGGTGCTCCGAAACTGCTCGACAACTACTTCAAGATCACCGAGCGTGGTTCGACGGTAGGCACGGAGATCCGCGGCGGCGTCGTGACCTTCGTCGCGATGGCGTACATCGTGGTGCTCAACCCGCTCATCCTCGGCAGTTTCTCCGCCGACGACGCGGTCGCGAAGACCGACGTCCTCGGCAACATCCTCCCCGTCAACGAGGTGGCCGCCGTCACAGCCCTGGTGGCCGGGCTGATGAGCATTCTGTTCGGCATCGTCGCCAACTATCCGTTCGCGATCGCGGCGGGTCTCGGCATCAACAGCCTCCTCGCCGTCACGATCGCACCGCAGGTCACCTGGCCGGAGGCGATGGGCCTCGTGGTGATCGACGGTGTCATCATCGTCGTGTTGGCGCTCACCGGTTTCCGGACGGCCGTCTTCAATGCCATTCCGGCCGAGCTCAAATCCGCCATCGCCGCCGGTATCGGCATGTTCATCGCGTTCATCGGCCTCGTCGACGCCGGGTTCGTGCGGCGCATCCCGGATGCCGCGGGCACCACCGTCCCCGTCGGACTGGGCATCAACGGCTCGATCTCCTCCTGGCCGACCGTGACGTTCGTGTTCGGCGTGCTGTTGATGGGTGTCCTGGTGGTGCGCAAGGTGCGCGGCGGTCTGCTGATCGGCATCGTCGTCACCACGGTGCTCGCGGCGATCATCGAGGCCGTCGCCGGTGTCGGACCGTCGCTGGGAGTGAACCCCCACGGGTGGAACCTCAGCGTCCCCACAGCCCCCGATGTGCTGGTGGAACTTCCGGACCTCAGCCTCGTCGGGGACGTCAGCATCTTCGGTGCCTTCACCCGTATCGGCGTGCTGGCCGCCAGCCTGCTGGTGTTCACGCTCGTGCTCGCCAACTTCTTCGACGCCGTGGGCACCATGACCGGACTCGGTAAGGAAGCTGGACTGACCGACGCGGACGGCAACCTGCCCAACGTCGGACGGGCACTCGTCGTCGAGGGCACCGGCGCCATCGTCGGTGGTGGTGCGTCGGCGTCGTCCAACACGGTCTTCGTGGAATCCGCTTCGGGTATCGCCGAGGGGGCCCGCACCGGACTCGCGAATGTGGTGACGGGACTGCTGTTCCTGGCCGCAATGTTCCTGACCCCGCTGTACTCGGTGGTGCCGATCGAGGCGGCGGCGCCGGCTCTGGTCGTAGTGGGCGCGATGATGATCGGCCAGGTCCGCGACATCGACTTCACCCAATTCTCGATCGCGTTGCCCGCGTTCCTCACGATCGCCGTCATGCCGTTCACGTACTCGATCGCCAACGGCATCGGCGTCGGATTCATCTCGTGGGTGGTGCTCAATGCTGCGAGCGGTGGTATCAAGAAGATTCACCCGTTGATGTGGGTGGTGGCGATTCTGTTCGTCGCCTACTTCGCGGTCGAACCGATCACCGACGCAGTAACGTAAACGGCGGCCGATCGGTCCCGTATTGTCATTCCCGTGACCACGGATACGCGAGCACTCGCCAGCGACCTCTCCCTGGCTGTCGTGCGCCTCACGCGTCACCTGCGTGGACGCCGCGTCGACGCCCAGGTATCGCTGACCCAGCTGTCGGCTCTGGCCACCCTCGCCCGCGACGGCGCCATGACGCCGGGCAATCTCGCGGCACGGGAGAAGGTGCAGCCGCCGTCGATGACCAGGGTCATCGCCTCGCTGGTCGAGTTGGGGCTGGTCGAGCGGGCGCCGCATCCCACCGACGGCCGGCAGATCATCGTCACGCTGTCGGATGCCGGTCACGCGCTGATCGCCGACGAGACCCATGCCCGCGAGGCGTGGATGAACGAGCGACTGTCCGGGCTCGACGAGTCCGAGCTGAAGACCCTTCGCGAGGCCGTCGGGATCATCACGTCCATCGTCGCCGACTCGGAGTAGCCCGCCGCGGCTGCGTGGCAGCTTCCCACCAGTACAACGGCATTCGACTGCCCGAACCCCGAGGTGCAGGGAAACCCGTTGCCGGAGAACGTAGCCGGCATCCGGAGTGATCCGGCCCCCGATGTCCGCGCAGGGCCGGTCGCTCCGGTGCCGAGGCCGGGAGCAAGATGGAAGTGTGCCGCCCGAATCCGAGACCACCGCCTCAGCCCAGCCGAAGACCGGCATGTTCGTCGCTCTCCGCACCCGGAACTACCGGTTGTGGGCATCGGGGCAGATCGTCTCCCTCGTCGGAACCTGGATGCAGCGGGTGGCGCAGGACTGGCTGGTCCTGACGCTGTCGAACGGCAACGCTCTCGCGGTCGGCATCGTGATGGCACTGCAGTTCGGGCCGACCCTGTTCCTGTCCGTGTGGGGCGGAGTCCTCGCCGACCGGTACGACAAGCGACGGATCCTGATCGCGACGCAGGTGTCGATGGCGTTGTGCGCGCTGGTGCTGGGTCTGCTCGACGTCGGCGGGCTCGTGGCCCTGTGGCACGTCTACCTCATCGCGTTCGTGCTCGGGTGCGCGTCGGCGATCGACGCCCCCGCTCGTCAGTCGTTCACGATCGAGATGGTCGGCAAGGAGTCATTGCCCAATGCCATCGCGCTGAACTCCATGACGTTCAACACGGCCCGCATCATCGGCCCGGCGATCTCCGGTGTGCTCATCACACTCGTCGGGACGGGCTGGGTGTTCCTGCTCAACGTGGGCACGTTCACCGGCGTGCTGATCGCCCTGCTGATGATGAACGTCCGCGAACTGTTCACCGCACCCCAGGCGGAACGCGGAAAAGGGCAGGTGCGCGAGGGTTTTCGGTACGTGTGGGGGCGGACCGATCTCCGGGTGCTGATGGTCGCGGTGTTCATGGTGTCGACGTTCGGATTGAACTTCCCGATCAGTCTCGCAGTTCTCGCCCGCAACACGTTCGAGCGCGGCGCCGACGCCTACGGGTTGCTGTCGACGACCCTTGCGGTGGGCACTCTCGCCGGTGCCACGATCGCCGCGAAACGCCGGACACCGCCGCGCCTGCGGACGTTCCTCGGCGCGGCGGCGGCGTTCGGCGCCTTCGAGATCCTGGTCGGCCTGATGCCCACCTACGTGCTCGTGGCGATCATGCTCGTCCCCACCGGTGCGCTCACCCTGACGTTCACGACCGCGGCGATGAACATCCTGCAGATGTCCGTGCCGTCCGAGATGCGGGGCCGGGTGATGGGCATCTACATGCTCTGCTTCCTCGGCGGCACACCGCTCGGCAGCCCGGTTCTGGGATGGCTGGCCGACGTCCTCGACCCGCGTGCCCCGCTCGTGATCGGGGGCGTGATCTCCCTGGTGAGCGGTATCGGCGCCGCGCTGTACCTGATGCGGCACCAACGGGTGCGGCTCACGGTGCGCCGGCCGGATTCGGGGCGCTACCTCCCGGTGTTCGAACTGCACAACGTCGTCGACCGGCACCCGGTCGTGGTGTGCGACGCCACCGAGCAGGCGGTGGAGGCGAGCCGCGACCCGCGGCCCTGACGGTTCAGGCGCCGACCGCCGTCGCGACGGCCCGCCGGGTCAGCACTCTCGCGAGGTGGCTGCGGTACTCGGCGTCGGCGTTGCCGTCGGTGATCGGGTCGGTGCCCTCGGCGGCGTGTTCGGCCGCCGCCCGGATCAGTTCCGGATCGGCGGCATTGCCGACGAGCGCGTCCTCGACACCGAGAGCCCGCACCGGCACGGCCCCCATGTTGGTCAGCGCCACCCGGGCCTGCCGGATCGTGCCGCCGTCGACCTGGATCGTCGCGGCCACCGCCACGATCGACCAGGCCTCCGCGACCGTGTTGAACTTCTCGTACCGCGCCTCCCAGCCCGTGTGCTTGGGAACCCGCACGTCCACGAGGATCTCGTCCGGTCGCAGTGCGGTGGCGTAGTAGCCCTCGAAGAAGTCGGCGACCGGAATGCTGCGGCGGCCGGACGGCCCAACGGCGGTCAGGGTGGCGTCGAGTGCCAGTGCCGGTGCGCACAGGTCACCCGCCGGATCGGCGTGCGCCAACGCGCCGCCCAGTGTGCCGCGGTGCCGGATCTGCGGATCCGCGACGGTGCGGGTGGCCTCGACGAGGAGCAGTGCGTGCTCGTGGACGAGCGGGTCGCGGATCACGTCGTAGTATGTCGTCATCGCACCGATCACGAGGCTGTCACCGTCTTCGCGCACTCCGCGCAACTCGCCGATCCGGCCGAGGTCGACGAGCGTGCTCGGTGACGACAACCGCAACCGGAGCACCGGCAGCAGGCTCTGGCCGCCGGCGAGCACCTTGGCGTCCTCCCCGGCCTCGGCGAGCGCGGCCACCGCCTCGTCGACGGTCCTCGGGGCCACGTAGTCGAAACTGGACGGAATCATCGCGCACCTTCCTGAGCGGTGTGGACGGCATGCCAGACCCGCATCGGGGTGCACGGCATCTCGATGTCCCGCACGCCGAAGTGGCGGACGGCGTCGAGGACGGCGTTGACGACGGCCGGGGTCGATGCGATCGTCCCCGCCTCACCGACGCCCTTGACGCCGAGCGGATTACCGGTCGCGGGGGTCTCGGTGCGGCCCGTGGTGAACGTCGGCAGATCCGCCGCCGACGGTACGTGATACTCGGCGAAAGAACCCGACAGCAGGGTGCCGGACTCGTCGTACACCGCCTCCTCGTACAGGGCCTGCGCGATGCCCTGGGCGAGTCCGCCGTGCACCTGCCCCTCCACGATCAACGGGTTGACCACGTGCCCGATGTCGTCGACGCACACGTACGAGCGGATGCCGACCTTCCCGGTCTCGGTGTCGACCTCCACGGCGCAGAGGTGGGTGCCGTGCGGGAACGAGAAGTTCTCCGGGTCGTACGTGGCCTCCGAGTCCAGGTTCGGCTCGACACCGTCGGGCAGATCGTGCGCGGCGAACACGGCGAGCGCGACGTCGGCGATCCCGACCGACTTCTCGGTGCCCTTCACCCGGAACGCGCCCGCGGTGAATTCGAGGTCGTCCTCGGCGCACTCCATCAGGTGGGCAGCGATCGGCCGGGCCTTCGCGATGACCTTCTCGGCGGCCTTCACCACCGCGATCGCCCCGACCGCGAGCGACCGGGAACCGTACGTGTCCATGCCGCGGGGCGAGGTCTGGGTGTCGCCGTGCAGCACCTCGACGTCCTCGAACGGAACCCCCAGCTGGTCGGCGACCACCTGACTCCACGCGGTCTCGTGCCCCTGACCGTGCGCCGAGGAACCGGTGACCACCTCGACCTTGCCGGTGGGCAGCATCCGGATCGCCGCGTGTTCCCACCCGCCGGCCCCGTAGGCCAGTGCGCCGAGGGTGCGCGACGGGGCGAGGCCGCACATCTCGGTGAACGTGGACACTCCGATGCCGAGTTGCACCGGGTCCTTCCGCTCGCGACGCTCCGCCTGTTCGCGCCGGAGACCGTCGTAGTCGAACAGCTCCCGAGCGCGCGCGGTGGCGGCCTCGTAGTTGCCGGAGTCGTACGTGAGGCCGGCGACGGTGTCGAAGGGGAACTCCTCGTGGGTGATCCAGTTCTTCGCCCGCAGTTCCAGCGGATCCAGCGACAGCTCGGTCGCGAGTTCGTCCATCATCCGTTCGATCGCGAACGTCGCCTCCGGGCGGCCCGCCCCGCGGTAGGCGTCGGTCGGCACCTTGGTGGTGAACACATTGGTGCACGTGAAGTGATACGACGGGAACTTGTAGATGCCGTTGAACATGAACGCGCCCAGGATGGGAACCCCCGGGGTGACCAGCCGCAGGTACGCGCCCATGTCGGCGAGCAGTTCCACCTTCATCCCCGTCACTGTGCCGTCACGACGGGCGGCGAGGGTCAGTTTCTGGATCTGGTCGCGTCCGTGGTGGGCTGCCAGCATCGTTTCGCTGCGGGACTCGGTGTACTTCACGGGTTTGCCGAGGCGCCGCGCGACGAGCAGCGCGATCACCTCCTCCGGCGTCACCTGGAGTTTGCCGCCGAAACCACCGCCGACGTCCGGCGCGACGACGCGCAGTTTGTGCTCCGGGATACCGAGCGTCATCGCCAGCATCAGCCGCAGGATGTGAGGGATCTGCGTGGCCGACCACATCGTGATCTGGGCGGCGGTCGGGTCGACCACCACCGAGCGGGGTTCCATGAACGCCGGGATGAGCCGCTGCTGCCGGAACGTGCGCTCGACGAGTACCTCCGCGTCGCGGATGGCCTGCTCGACGTCACCGCCCGTGCCGGCCTCCGCGGAATCGAACGTCCAGGTGGCGCTGACGTTCGTGCCGAGGTCCGGGTGCACGAGTTCGGCGCCGTCGGCGGCTGCGGCCGCGAGGTCCAGCACGACCGGTAGGTCGTCGTAGTCGACGTCGATCGCCTCCAGCGCGTCGTGCGCCTCGTAGGCGCTGCGCGCCACGACGACTGCGATTGCCTCGCCGGCGAAGTTCACCGCGTCGACCGCCAGGGACGGGGCGGGCGGCGACTTCATGTCGGGTGTGATCGGCCAGGCACACGGCAGGCTGCCCTGCTCGTCGGCGAGATCCGCACCGGTGAGGACCGCGACGACACCGGGCATCTCGCGCGCGGCGGTGGTGTCGACACCGGTGATGCGGGCGTGCGCGAACGGGCTCCGCAGGATCGCCAGGTGCTGCATGCCGGGCAGCACCAAGTTGTCGGTCCAGCGGGTGCGGCCCGTGACCAGATGCTCGTCTTCCTTGCGCTTGCGGGCCTTGCCGATCTCCGGTTCGGCGGTGGCGGTCATCGCACACCTCCCTGCGCCGTGCCGGACGTGGGAGCCTCCGTCGTCGTGGGTTCCGCGGTGCCGCCGCCGCGCAACCGCTCGGCCGCGTCCTGGACGGCGCTGACGATGTTCTGGTAGCCGGTGCAGCGGCACAGATTGCCCTCCAACCCCAGCCGCACCGTCCGCTCGTCCGGGTCGGGTTCCTCGGCGAGCAGGTCGAGAGTCTGCATGATCATGCCGGGTGTGCAGTAGCCGCACTGCAGAGCGTGATTGTCCCGGAAGGCCTGCTGCACGGGGTGCAACGTCCCGTTCCGGGACAGGCCCTCGACGGTCAGGATGTCGCCGCCGTCGGCTTGCACGGCGAGCACCGAGCAGGACTTGACGCTGTGACCGTTCAGGTGAACGGTGCAGGCCCCGCAGTTCCCGGTGTCGCAGCCGATGACGGTGCCGACCTTGCCGAGCCGGTCCCGAAGATAGTGGACGAGGAGCAGTCGCGGCTCCACGTCGTCCGTGTACGCCGTTCCGTCGACGGTGACAGTGATGCGCATCGCGCCTCCAAAGCAGGGCCTCAGGTGATACGTCCTACTCTGCGCCGACGAAGGGCGAACAGCACCCGAAATCGTCGAACCGGTTCCGTATCGGTCACGCCCGGCGCACGACCTCGAGCAGTTCCTGCAGCGTCGCGAGGCTGTGGCCGGCGAGCAGTCCGTCGACGTAGGGCAGGGCGGCCGCGATCCCGGACTGGACCGGCTCGTAACCGTCCGATCCCGCGTGCGGATTCACCCACAGCACCGTGCGGGCGAGCCGGCGCAACTGAGCCATCTGCTCCGCGAGCAGGGTCGGGTCACCGCGCTCCCAGCCGTCGGAGAAGATGATCACGACTGCGCCGCGGGCCACGCCGCGCCGCCCCCAGCGGTCCAGGAACGCGCGCAGCGTCTCGCCGAGGCGGGTGCCGCCCGCCCAGTCGGGCACGGCCCGGCCCGCGGCGGCCAGCGCCACCTCCGGATCGCGGACCCGCAGCGCCCGCGACAGCCGGGTCATCTGGGTGCCCAGCGAGAACACCTCGGTCCCGGCCGGATTGCTCCGGGCGACCACGTGCGCGAACCGCAGGAGCGCGTCGGCGTAGGGGCTCATCGAACCGGACACGTCGATCAACAGCACCAATCGGCGCGGCCGCGTTGCCTTGCGGTGGTGGCTCGGCCGCACCGGTTCGCCGCCCGCGGCCAGCATGTTCCGGACCGTGCGCCGCGGGTCGACGGCCCCCCGCCGGGCCGGGCGCATCCGGATCGCCGGGCGGGACGGCGGTCGGGGACGCAGGCCCGCGATCAGCTCGGCGAGATGCGCGCGCTCGGCCGCGGTCAGTTCGGCGATGTCCCGGCGACGCAACACCTCGGTGTCGTCCGCCGCGACCCTCAGCTGCGGTGCGTCCCCACCGGCGTCGCCGCCGTCGGTCGTGGTCAGCGCGGCGATCCGGGCGCGGCGCGGCAACTCCCCGGACCGCGGGGTGCGCGCCGGGACGGCGCCGCCGAACCAGCCCGCGAACGCCGAGTCGTACCGCGGGATGTCGTCGGGCCCACGGCAGAGGGTCGCGCGACCCGCCCAGTACACCTGGCCAGGATCGCCCACATCGACCTGCCGCAGAGCCCGCACGTACGCGGCGACGGCGTCCGACGCGACCGGCAGTCCCGCCGCCGCGAGGGCGTGCGCGAACCCGGCGACCCCCACCAGTGGGTCGCCGGCATCCGGGAGAGTGGACAGGGGAGTCACCCCGCCAGGAGCCGGTCCAGTCCGGCGCGGGCCACCCGTTCGAGGTCCTCCCGGTACTTGAGGACCGCGCCGAGTGTCGCCGCGGCGGTCTCCGCGTCCAGCACGTCCCGATCGAGTTCGCGCAGTGCGCGCGCCCAGTCCAGCGCCTCGGCCACACCCGGCGGCTTAAGCAGTTCCATCTCGCGCAGGGAGTGGACGGCTCGGGCGACCTGCCCGGCGAGGTCGGGGCCGATGCCGGGGATGCGGCGGCGGAGGATCGCGACCTCCCGTGCCAGGTCGGGGTGCTCGAGCCAGTGGTAGAGGCAGCGGCGTTTGAGGGCGTCGTGCACCTCCCGGGTGCGGTTGGAGGTGAGCACCACCAGCGGCGGTGTCGTGGCCCGCACCTCGCCGAGTTCGGGGATGGTGACGGCGTTCTCGTCGAGTACCTGCAGCAGGAAGGCCTCGAACTCGTCGTCGGCGCGGTCGATCTCGTCGACGAGCAGCACACACGGCGCCTCGGTGAGCGCCCGCAGCAGAGGTCGTACCAGCAGGAACCGCTCGGTGTACAGCGAGCGTTCGACGGTGTCGGCCTCCAGCCCGCCGTCGCTCGCGGCCTCCAGCGTCCGCAGGTGCAGCAACTGTCGCGGGAAGTCCCAGTCGTAGAGAGCCTGCGCGGCGTCGATCCCCTCGTGACACTGCAGGCGGATCAGCGGCAGGCCGAACGCCTCCGCCAATGCGGCCGCGAGCGACGTCTTGCCGGTGCCGGGTTCGCCCTCGCAGAACAGGGGCCGTCCCATACGTATGGCCAGGAACGCGGCCATCGCGACGCCGTCGTCGGCGAGGTAGCCGGTGGCGTCGAGTGCCTGCGCCAGTTCCGTGGGCGAGCCGACCGTCAGCGTGGAATCACTCACGCCGCGAGCCTAGGTGAGTGCCCCCGCCCGGGTACGCGACTCGGGTCAACCGCCCGGCTCCACCCTGCCGCGGTCCTCGATCAGTCGCCGGAACATCGCGGTGGTGCCCAACCGCAGAGCCACTCGTTCGACGAGTCCCGGCGCCAGCTGCGCCAGTGCGAGCAGCGGGCGGATCGGTGCTCCGCTCTCGACGACCTCGGGCCGGTCCCGCCGGATCGCCCGGATCACGGTGGCGGCGACCTTCTCCGTGCTGGTCTCGCCCGTGATCCGGTTGGACCTGATTCCACGCTCGGTCATCCGCTGGTACATGCCGTCGCCCGCGATGAATCCGGGGCACACGACGGAGAAGCCGACCGGCGAGCCCGCGTATTCCGCGCGCAGCGACTCGGTGAGACCGATCAGACCGGCCTTCGTCGCGGCGTACGGCGCGCAGTACGCCGGTCCGATCTTTCCTGCCAGCGATGAGATGAACACCACATGACCGCGACCGCGGTCGAGCATCCCGGGCACCACCCGGCGTGTGAGAAGCAGTGGGGCGGTGAGATTTACCTCGACCATGGCGGTGAGCTCGGCGGGGTCGAGCCGGGTGAAGGCCGAGACGTTCTCCACCCCGGCATTGTTCACGAGCAGGTCGAGGGGGCCGATCGCAGCCTCGGCGCGGGTGATCAGCGACTCGACCTGACCGGGGTCGGTCAGGTCACCGGGCACGGCCTCGGCGCGCACACCGAGCGCGCGCAGTTCCCCCACGACGTCCGTGAGCCGGTCGACCCGCCGACCGGACGCCGCGACGTCGACGCCTTCGCGCGCGAGAGCGAGGGCGAGGACCCGCCCGAGGCCGCCGGAGGCGCCCGTCACCAGAGCCACGCGCCTCTGCAGCCGTTTCATGACTTCGAGCTTTCGCGCTCCTCGCAGGGGAGTCAACAGCCACCCGACCTGCCACCTTCTGCCGCTGTGACGCCGTGCATACGGCACGATGGACCGGTGGTTCACGTCATCGACATAACGGATCCGGCCGACAGCAGGCTGGACGACTTCCGCGATCTCAATTCCTCGGACCGGCGTCCCGACCTCCCCGAGGGAAAAGGCCTGGTCATCGCGGAGGGAGTGCTGGTGGCGCAGCGTCTGCTGGCGTCCCGGTTCGATCCGATCGCGCTGCTCGGTGTCGATCGGCGGCTGGAGGAACTCGCGGACGACGTCGCCGACCTGGACGTGCCGTTCTACCGGACGACGGCGGACGTCATGGCCGAGGTCGTCGGGTTCCACCTCAACCGGGGTGTGCTCGCGGCGGCGCGTCGTCCCGAGCCGCTCGAACTGTCGGACGTGCTGGAGCACGCCCGGACTGTCGCGGTGCTCGAAGGCGTCAACGATCACGAGAACCTGGGTTCGATGTTCCGCAACGCCGCGGGGCTCGGCGTCGACGCCGTGGTGTTCGGCAAGGGATGCGCCGACCCGCTGTACCGCCGGGCGGTCCGGGTGTCGATGGGGCACGTTCTCCGGGTGCCGTTCGCGCATGTGACGAAGTGGCCGCACGATCTGGACGCGTTGCGGGAGCGTGGTTTCCAGCTCATCTCGCTGACCCCGAACCCCGAGGCGGTGACGCTGGCCGAGGCGATGACGGGGGAGAAGGTGGCGTTGCTGCTGGGCGCCGAGGGCCCCGGCCTCACCGAACATGCCATGCGGGCCACGGACATTCGTGCCCGCATCCCGATGGCGCCCGGAACGGATTCGCTCAACGTCGCGACGGCGGCGGCGATGGCGTTCTACGAGCGCGTCCGCACGAGCCGGTGAGAATGCTGCCCCCTCATTCCCCGTATCCGCCGCCGGCGGCGACGCCGTGGTTCACCGGACTACTCGTCGCGGGGTTCGCCGCAGCGGTGGTGACCGTCGCGGTCATCGCCTTCGGTTCGCAGCTCGCCCGGATCAACGCGGTGCTCGCGGTGTTCCTCGAACTCGTGGTGGTGGCCGGGGTGGCGCCCTCGGCGTGGCGACTCCGCCGGACGCCCGTGTGGCGGTGGCTGGTGTACGGCGCCGCGGCCGGGGTTCTCGCCGGTTGGATCGCGCTACTCGTCGGTGCCGCCGCGTAGCCCTGGACCGTACGACTCAGAAGCCGAAATAGCGGCGGAGGAGTCCGCCCTTGCGGGCCGCCGGTGGCGGAGCGGGCCGAGGCGCCGGGGCAGGGGTGGGGGCCGGTTGTTCCGCTTCGGCGGCATCCTCGACCTCCGGGCCCTCGCCGGGCGGGTGGACGGTGAAGCCGAGGACGGTGAGCGTTTTCGGATCGATCTCGCCGCTCTCCGGCGCACCGGTGTACCGGAAGCCCAGCCATTCGAGGTTGGCGCCCTCCGCGAACTGCTGCGGGTGGAACGGCAGCGACTGCGGGTCGGGCAGAACTCCCGCCGGGTACTGCAGCGGAAAGTCGCCGGCCCAGAACGGCCTCTCCCACACCAGGGGAATGCCGAGGTCTTCGTGGATGTGGACCGGTGTCGCGCTGAACGACCGCGTCAGGCGCCCGTCCTCCCACATCGCGAAGGAACCCCACGCGATGTCGGGTTTGGACGCCACGTAGTACGTCTTCGCGAATTCGGTGGGCCGGATGCGTGTTTCGGGCAGGCTCGACGGCCGGGGAACGGCCAGATCGGGGCCACACACGACGGTCACACCGGGGTAGGACCCGATGTGAACGGTCCCGGCGACGTCGAGCGCCACCGCCTCGGCCAGCGGAACCGGGCCGGTCGGGGTGGCCACCAGGTCGGGATGGAGGCGGGAGGCGAGTTTCTGCGCGGCGTCGAGGTCAGGCTCGGGATGGCCGCGCAGAACGGCCGCGGGGTCGGGGACGTCGACGTACCAGATCGTTGATGCCTTGGCCCCCACGGTCATCCCTCTCTTCCGGTGTCTTCCTGAAAGAGTACGACCCCAACCGTGTTCCCGGCCCGCTCACCGCGCCGATCAGCGTCCGCTGCTGCGGACACCGAGCAGGACGTCGTCCCAGGAGGGGAGTGCGGGTTTGCCGCGCTTGTCCTTGTTGTTCGTCTGGTGCGGTGCGATCTTGGGGGCGGCGGGCTCGGGCTCCTCGGACGGCGCGGGCGCGTCCTCGGGCTCCTCGGTGACGTCGGCCTCGATGATCTCGTCCGGCTCGATCGACGGCACCTCCACCTCGGTGGGGAACTCGGCGAGTTCGAGTTGCTCCGGCTCGTCGGACGCCACCGGCGCCAAACCTCGAAGCGGGCGGCCGAAGTCGGGGTCGATCAGGTCGAAGGCGGTGTCGTCGAGCGCGACGATGGTGCCACCGTGCGCGTCCGGCTGGTACCGCCAGTGCGCCGCATTGGTGGTCCGCCCGGCCTGCCACTGCAGTTGGGCGACCCAGTGATTGTCCTCGTCGCGCCACGCGTCCCAGGTGGCGTCGTCGATGTTGTGCCCCCGGGCGCGGAACGCCTGCGTCACGATCTCGGCGAGAGTGGGAACGGCGGGACCGTTGTCGCGAACCGGATGTCCGCCCTGGGCCATCTCGGCCGCGCGGGAACGTTCGAGCAGAACCGGATAGGCGAAACGCTCCACCTTCGCCAGGGGGATACCGGCCTCGTCGGCGACCTGTTCGACGGAGGCGCCGGCACGGATGCGGGCCTGGATTTCGCGGGGCCTGAGCTGACTGTCCATTTCGATCTCAATCTGGCCGAGTCGAGCGATGTCCCCGCGGGATGCGGCGCGGAGTTTGTCATCGGCGGGAAGCCGGAATTTTTCGCCGGTACTGGCATCTGCGCACACGACGTGCGATCCATCTGGCTCGAGACCGATCACTCGAAGCTCTCGCACGTTGACCTCCTTATCGCGCCGGCTCGCGACTTTGCACCTGGGCAACTGTAATTCATTCGTGACAGCCCGTGCGGCAGGACACGCGCGGGTAAATCCCGTCCGGAAGTCGCGGCCGCGCTACGCTTCGTCGTTTCGCGAACGGTCCTTCTTTCGGGGTGTGCGCTGCCTCGTCCGGGTGGCCTCGACCGGGTCGATCGCCGGTGCCGACCAGTGTTCGGCCAGCTCGAGGCTGGGTTCGCGACCCGACGCGACGTGCCGGTAGGCGACCTCGGCGGCACGGTCGGCGTCGCCCGCCGCGATGGCGTCGTACAACTCGGCGTGCTCGTCGCACTGCTGGCCGGGATCGCGCTCCTTGGTGAGGTGGAACAACCACTGCACCCGCGTCGCGAGAGGTTGCAGCATCGACTGCAGCAGCGGATTGCCCGACATGTCCACGATGACGGCGTGAAACGTGGCGTTCGCGGCGGCGATCGCGGGTTTGTCGTCGCGGGCGGTGGCGGCGCGCGCCGCGGCGAGTTGGTCGCGCAGGGCCGCGAGGTGGTTGCCGTCCGCCCGCTGGGCCGCGAGGCGGGCGGCGAGCACCTCGAGGCTTTCGCGGACGTCGAAGAGGTCGCGGACCTCGTCCACGCCGAACGGGGCGACGATCGCTCCGCGCCGCGGGACGATCACGACGAGCCCGTCGGTCTGGAGCAACTGCAGGGCCTCGCGCAGGGGAATGCGGGAGACCTGCAGTTCCGCGGCGAGGTCGCGTTCGATCAGGCGCTGGCCCGGTGCGAGCTGCAGGTTGACGATGCGCCGGCGGAGTTCTTCGTACGCAGTCTCGCGCAGTGACTTCGGAGCCGACACGTCGGTTGCGCCGTTCACCCGGTCTCCTGTCGTCGTGGTGGCCACGTCAGCCACCGTAGAGCGCGCTCGCGCGCCGCCTTCGGGTGGACGTGGGTCCTTACTTCTGTGTAACACGGCGGAAATGATGCGCCTCCAAGATTCAAATAACGGTATACCGCTAACTGTGGCGGTTCCTGAGTCAAGGAGTCCAGCGCGTGAACACGACCTTCTCTGCCCGAACCCTCGTCCCCGCGCTGTGTGCGGCCGCGACTCTCGCGGCCACCCTCACGGCCTGCGGGTCCTCGGAAGCCGACACCGCCTCCGGCGACACGCTGAAAGTCGGGGTGTTCTTTCCCGGCTCCGTCTCCGACACGGGCTTCATGGAATCCGGATACCTCGGTTACCAGCGCCTCGAGGAGACCCTCGGCGACCGGGTGGAACTGAGCTACGTCGAACATGTCGCCGCCGCCGACTACCAGCAGGCCCTGGTGCGGTTCGCGACCGCCAACGACCTCGTCGTCTCCCTCGGCGGACAGACGGACGCCGACGTCCGCAAGGTGGCACCCCAGTTCCCCGACGTGAAGTTCGTCGAGATCGGCGGACCCGCCGACGCGACCCCGCTGGCGAACCTCGCCTACTACGACCCGCAGCAGGCGGAGGCCGAGTTCCTCAGCGGCGCCGTCGCGGCGACCGCGTCGAAGACTCCGTCCGTCTCGTTCGTCGGCGGAGTCGAATTGCCGGCCATCGTCAATGCCGCGAAAGCCTTCGGCAACGGTGCCGAGTTCGCCCGGCCCGGCACCCGGGTCCTCACCCCGCAGTATCTGGGCGACTTCAACGACCCGGCCAAGGCGAAGCAGGCCGCGCTGGCCAACTACGGTGCGGGCGCGGGCACGGTGGGGCAGATCGTGAACCTCGGAAAGTCCGGTCTGGAACAGGCCGCCGCGCAGTCGGGCGCACTGATGGTGGGCGGGCCGATCCCCGGAGACTGCTCCAACCCCGCCTACGCCGGATACGTGCACACCGACATCGGTAAGGAAGTGGAATACGCCGTCCAGTCCACCCTGGACGGAACGTGGAAGGCCGAGAACGTGGCGTTCGGCCTCACTTCGCCGAACGGCGGCACCGACTTCCTGCTGTGCAGCCGCGACCCCGCCGTCGCCGACGCACTCGACAAGGCGAAGACCGGTCTGGCCACCGGCGCCGTCGAGCCCTACTGAGGCCTGCCGACATGAGCGCACCAGCACTGCAACTCACGGGAATCGGGAAGAGCTTCGGCGAAGTCCGGGCCCTCCACGACGTCGACCTCTCCGTGCAACCCGGAACTGTGCACTGCATCCTCGGGGAGAACGGGGCCGGGAAGTCGACACTCTGCAACCTGGTCTACGGCGGTCTGCGACCGGACACCGGCACGATGACCCTCACCGGTCGCGCGTACTCCCCGGGCTCGCCCGCCGCCGCGATGGCAGACGGGGTGGCCATGGTGCATCAGCACTTCAGTCTCATCGGCACGATGACCGTCGCCGAGAACCTGCTGCTCACCGGACGGGGACTGCGACTACGCCGGGCGGACCTGCGGACCCGGCTCGACCGGCTGGCCGACGACTACCACCTGCGGATCGATCCGGACGCGGTGGTCTCCGCCATGCCGATCGGTGCGAGGCAGAAGGTGGAGATCGTGAAGGCCCTGCTCACAGACCCTTCACTGATCCTGCTGGACGAGCCGACCGGGGTGCTCGACCCCGGCGAGATCGACGCCCTCATAAAGACGTGCCAGGCGGTCGCGGCGGCTGGTAAGGCCGTCGTCCTCGTCACCCACAAACTCGGCGAGGTGGCCCGCGTCGCGGACGCGGCGACCGTGCTGCGCGGCGGCGAGGTGGCCGGCGGCGGCCGCATGTCAGAGCTGACGATTCCCCAGCTGACGACGGCGATGATCGGAAGGCCGGTGTCGGACCTGAACCCGGTGCTCGCCGCGGGTGTCGGCGCCGAGAGCGACGGCGGCCCGGTTCCCGAGCGGCAGGCACCCGGACCGGTCGTCCTCGGACTCGACGGCGTCCGCGCCACCCGGGCGGACGGCAGCCTCGCCCTGTCCGGCGTGGGGTTCGAGGTGCGGGCCGGTGAGATCGTCGGGATCGCGGGCGTCGAGGGGAACGGTCAGAGCGAACTGGTCGCCGTGCTCTCCGGGGCGACCCACCCCGACGCCGGCACGGTCACGCTCGGCGACGCCGACATCACCTCTGCCTCCCCGGCCGAACGCACCCGACTCGGTCTCGGGGTGGTGCCGGAGGACCGCCACCGGGAGGCGATGGTGGCCCCACTGTCCCTCGCGGAGAACCTCTTCCTCGGCCGGCTGCGCCGCTTCCGCAGGATGGGACTGCTCGATCGTCGCCGGATGGACGCCGCGGCCCGGGAGCTGATCGAGCAGTTCTCGGTGCGGACACCCGGACCTGGCACACCCATGGGTTCGCTGTCGGGTGGAAACCAGCAGAAGGTCGTGCTCGCCCGCGAACTGTCGACGGAGAACCTGCAGTGCCTGATCGCCGCGCAGCCCACCCGCGGACTCGACATCGGGGCGGTCGAATTCGTCCTGAACCAACTCCGCAGCTGTGCATCCTCGGGAAACGGAGTCCTCGTCGTGTCCAGCGAGATCCCCGAACTTCTCGCGCTCTGCGACCGCATCTTCGTCAGCTACCGAGGGGCCCTGCTCGGGCCCGTCGACACGGCGGCGGCGACGGCGGGACAGCGCATCGGCGAACTGATGACGGGAACGGCGGCATGAATCGACTACGAACCTGGTCGCATCACCCGCTTCCGGTGGCGGTCGCCGCCATCGCGGTCGCGGGGCTGGTCGGTCTGATCCTCGCCGCCGCCGCGGGCGCCACCGTGACCGAGACCGTGACGGCGCTGTCCGAAGGGATGTTCGGCAGCAGCTACGCGATCGGCGTCTCGATCAACACTGCCGCGGTGCTGGCTCTCGTCGCGGCGGGATTCACCGTCGCCCATCGGGCCGGGCTGGTGAACGTCGGTGGTGAGGGCCAGCTGTGCGTCGGGGGCATCGCCGCGACCGCGGTCGGCACCACACTCGGGGAGGGCACTCCCGCCCCGGTCGCCGTCACCGCGGTCCTTCTCGCGGCGGCCGGTGCGGGGTGGTTGTGGGCCGCGATCGCCGCGTACCTGCGGGTCCGCCGGGGCACCAGTGAGATCATCACGACGTTGCTGCTGAACTTCGTCGGCCTCGCGCTGGTGCTGCTGGTGGTGCACGAGCCCAGCCTCCTTCGCCAGCCCGTCACGTCGTCGGAGACCCTGCCGCAGTCCTCGCCGCTGGTGGAGACCGCGCACCTGCCGCTGCTGGGGATCGAGCGTTCGCCCGGAACCATCGCACTGTGGATCGCGGTGGTCGCGGTGCTGATCGTCGGCGTGATCCTGCGCCGGACGGCGATCGGAGTGCGCCTGCGCTCCGTCGGCCTGAACGCGGACGCCTCGGCCCGGCTGGGACTGCCGGTCGGGCGGCTGCGGTTCCTCAGCCTGTCCTGTGCGGGCGCGTTCTCCGGACTCGCGGGCGGGATTCTCGTCGCGACCGCTCCGTTCGTGCTCGTCGAAGGCTTCTCCTCCGGCTACGGGTTCTCCGGACTGGTCGTCGGACTCCTGGCGCGCGGTTCCATGCTCGCCGTCGGCGCGGTGTCCCTGCTCCTCGGATTCCTGGTGTCGGGCGGTATCAATCTCCAACTCGCCGCCGGTGTTCCGGCGTCGACCGTCTCGATCATGGAATCGCTCATGATCATCCTGATCGCGGGGGCGGTGCTGTGGACCGCGACCGGCCGGGGAGCGAGATCGGCGGCCACGAAGACGACGAAGACCCACGACTTCCCCGACCTGGCTGGAGCGAAGCGATGATGAACACGGTGTCGGACATCGCCGTCAGCGGCGTCGGATTCGCACTCCCGATCCTGGTGGCCGCGAGCGGGGAACTGGTGAGCGAGCGGGCGGGGGTGCTCAACCTCAGCCTCGAAGGCATGATGCTGACCGGGGCGTTCGCCAGTGTCCTCGGCGCCGTCACCACCGAATCCTCGGTGGGCGGTCTCGCGGCCGGACTGGCAGCCGGGTTGCTGTTCGGAGTGCTGCAGGCACTGCTCAGCGTCACACTGCGCGCCGATCAGATCGTGGTGGGCATCGCGAGCAACGCCCTCGCCCTCGGCGCCACCACGTACGGCGCCCGACTGCTGCTCGCCGACGGCAAGGGGCAGAACGCCCCGGGATTCGCCGCCCTCGAGATCCCGCTGCTGCACCGGATCCCGATCCTCGGACCGGCTCTCTTCTCGCAGACGGCACTCGGCTACTTCTGCTTCGCGGTGGTCGGACTGCTGGCCGTCACCCTGTCGCGCCGGACCCGGGCCGGTCTCGTCGTCGACGCGGTTGGGGAAGACGCGAAGTCGGCCGACTGGAGTGGTCTGCCCGTGCGGAAGGTCCGCTACCTCTGCGTGCTTGTCGCGGGGCTGACGGCGGGACTGGCCGGGGCGCAACTCGCGCTGTCGGAGGTGCAGTCGTTCAGCGACAACATGACCGCCGGAATCGGGTACCTGGCCGTCGTGGCCGTGATCGCCGGCAGGTGGCGCGCGCTCGGCGTGATCTGGGCGTCCGTGTTCTTCGGGGTCGCGCAGGCCCTTCAGTTCGCGCTGCCGGCGCTCGGTGTCAGCGTCCCGTTCGCACTGCTCGTCATGCTGCCCTACGTGATCGCGATCGTCGCGGTCAGTGGATTCATCAGCAACAGCCGCTCACCCGCCAACCTGACGGTCGCGTTCGCGCGCACGTCCTGATCGAACCCCCAGCGAGGAAACTCTTGTGACACTGATTCTTTCCCACTCCGACGTCGCCGGCCTCATCGACCGCGCCGAGGTTTTCGCCGCGGTGGAACGGGCGCACGCCGACCTGGCGGCGGGGACGGCGTCCGCACCCGCCCCACCCGCCATGACCCTGCAGTCGGCGGCCTTCATCCCGATGGTCGCGGCGGCGCAGTCGGCCGGCGCGGCCGCGGTGAAGATGCTCGTCGACCTTCCCGGCAACGCTGCCCGGGGGCTGCCCGTGCAACGGTCCGCCGTGCTCGTGACCTCCGCGGACACCGGCGAATGCGAGGCCCTGCTCGACGGCCGCCTGATCACCGCCGTGCGCACCGCCGCCGCAAGCGCCGTCGCCACGAAACACCTCGCCCGCCGGAACAGCCGGGTGCTGGGATTGGTGGGCGCCGGGACCCTCGCCGTCGAACACGTCCGGGCGATCACGAGGGTGTCGGACGTCGACACGGTGCTCGTGTGGTCGCGCTCGGACGTGACGGTCGAGGAATTCCGCAGCCGGACAGAAGGTCTCGGAGTCTCCGTCAAGCCGATGGACACCCCCGAGGCGGTCACCCGGTCTTCCGACGTCCTCTGCACCCTCACCCCGTCGCGGCACCCGATCGTGCGGGGCGCCTGGTTCGGGGAGGGCCTGCACGTCAACGCGGTGGGTGCGCCCCCGCGTGCGGACCACCGGGAGATCGACGGCGACGGGATGAGGCGTGCCCGCGTGGTCGTCGACTCGGTGGCCACCACCATGACCAAGTCGGGGGAGACGCTGCTGGCACTCGCGGAGGGGGCGATCACCGCCGACCACGTCACCGTGGAGTTGGGTGCCGTCGTGGCCGGCCACACGGCAGCGCGTACCTCGGATCGCGACATCACGCTGTATAACTCCGTCGGGATCGGCCTCCAGGACCTCGCCGCGGCGCGCATACTGATCGACAGAGCCCGGGAACGGGGCGTCGGAACAGAAGTGGATCTGAGTCGATGAGCCAGAGCGATGTCGACGACGTGGACCTCGGCCACCTGCGGCGAGCCATCGAACTCGCCGACGAGACGGGCGACGCGGGCAACAGACCGTTCGGTGCGGTGACCGTCGGCGCCGACGGACACGTGATCAGCGAGGGCGCCAACTCCGTCGCGACCTCCGCCGACGTCACCGAGCACGCGGAACTCGACGCGATCACCACCGCCTGCGGTGAAGGTAGAACGGCCGATCTCGTCGGCGCGACGATGTACGCCAGTGGCGAGCCGTGCCCGATGTGC
The DNA here is from genome assembly GCA_006543605.1 of Rhodococcus sp. WS4. Lineage (GTDB taxonomy): Bacteria > Actinomycetota > Actinomycetes > Mycobacteriales > Mycobacteriaceae > Rhodococcus_F. The sequence continues at coordinate 18,548 of RRBB01000073.1, read as the reverse complement.
AGCGCGGCGATGGTGTGGGCCGGGATCACCCGGGTGGTGTACGCGGCCTCGTCCGCGGACTTCTCCCGGATCCTCGCCGACGGGCCACGGTTCACGCTCGGCTGCAGCGACGTGCTCGACTCCGCGAGCGTCGACATCGAGGTCAGCGGACCGCATCTCGGCGACGAGGCGCTCGCACCGTTCCACCGTTTCCTCGACACGGACTGACCCGGAACGCCGTCAGCCCCCGGCACCGAAGTGCCGGGGGCTGACGGACGTGGGTGCCGGAGCTCAGCCGAGCTGCGAGACGACCCAGTCGATGCTCTTGGTGAGCTGTGAGACGTCCTCGGGATCGATGGCCGGGAACATGCCGACGCGCAGCTGGTTGCGGCCCAGCTTGCGGTACGGCTCCGTGTCGACGACGCCGTTGGCGCGCAGGATCTTCGCCACCTGGGCGGCGTCGATCTTGTCGTCGAAGTCGATGGTGCCGACCACCTGCGAGCGGTGGGCGGGATCGGTGACGAACGGGGTGGCGTACTCGCTCGCCTCGGCCCACTGGTACAGGCGCGAAGACGAATCGGCGGTGCGCGACGTGGCCCACTCCAGGCCGCCCTGGCCGTTCAGCCACTCGATCTGGTTGGCGAGCAGCAGCAGCGTCGCGACCGCCGGGGTGTTGTACGTCTGGTCCTTGGAGCTGTTGTCGACGGCGATCGGCAGCGACAGGAAGTCGGGGGTCCAGCGTCCCGAATCCTTGATCTCCGCGACGCGCTCGAGGGCCTTCGGGCTCATCAGCGCGATCCACAGTCCGCCGTCGGAGGCGAAGCACTTCTGCGGGGCGAAGTAGTACACGTCGGCGTCGGCGACGTTCACCGGCAGACCGCCGGCGCCGGAGGTGGCGTCGATGGCGATCAGTGCGTTCTCCGAGCCCGCGGGACGCGAGACGGGAATCGCGACACCGGTGGACGTCTCGTTGTGCGCCCAGCCGATGAGGTCGGCGGACGGGTCCGAGACGGGCTCGGGAGCGCTGCCCGGGTCGGCGGAGACGACGATCGGGTCGCCGATGAACGGGTTGTTCCTGGCGACCGACGCGAACTTGGAACTGAACTCACCGTTGGTGAGGTGCAGCGACTTCTCCCGGATCAGGCCGAACGCGGCCGCATCCCAGAACGCGGTGGTGCCACCGTTGCCGAGCACCACCTCGTAGCCCTCGGGCAGGGAGAACAGATCGGCGAGGCCGGACCGCACGCTGGCGACGACGTCCTTGACGGGCTTCTGGCGGTGGCTGGTGCCGAACACCGAGGAGCCCACCTCGACCAGCGACTGAAGCTGCTCGGGCCGGACCTTGGACGGTCCGCAGCCGAAACGTCCGTCGGCGGGCAGGAGGTCTGCGGGGATGATCGGTGTGGAGGTCATCGCTACTTTCTGTTCCTTACTGATTCGGGCGTGAGAGACGGTCAGCTGGTGTGGGCGATCTGGTCCCAGCCCTCGACGGACTCGGGGGTGCGGGGCGCGGGTCCGGTGTAGATGGCGGCGGGGCGGACGAGTTTGCCGAGACGCTTCTGTTCGAGGATGTGGGCGCACCAGCCGGCGGTGCGGCCGCAGGTGAACATCGCGGGCATCATGTGCGCGGGGACCTCGGCGAAGTCGAGGATGACCGCGGCCCAGAATTCGACGTTGGTTTCGATGGCCCGGTCGGGGCGGCGTTCGCGCAGTTCGGCGAGGGCGGCCTGTTCGAGGGCGGCGGCGGCCTCGTAGCGGGGGGCGTTCAGGCGTTGGGCGGTGGCGCGGAGCACCCGGGCGCGGGGGTCTTCGGCGCGGTAGACGCGGTGCCCGAAGCCCATCAGCTTTTCCTTGCGGTCGAGGATGCCCTTGACCAGGGCGCGGGCGTCGCCGGACTTTTCGGTGTCCTCGATCATCGGCAGGACGCGGGCGGGGGCGCCGCCGTGCAGGGGGCCGGACATCGCGCCGATCGCCCCGGACAGGGAGGCGGCGACGTCGGCGCCGGTGGAGGCGATGACGCGGGCGGTGAAGGTGGAGGCGTTCATGCCGTGTTCGGCGGCGGAGACCCAGTAGGCGTCGATGGCGGCGACGTGGGCGGGGTCGGGTTCGCCCTTCCAGCGGACCATGAACCGTTCGGTGACGGTTTTGGCTTCGTCGATGCGTTTCTGCGGGACGGCGGGTTGGTAGATGCCGCGGGCGGATTGGGCGACGTAGGACAGGGCCATGACGGAGGCGCGGGCGAGTTGTTCGCGGGCGGTGTCGTCGTCGATGTCGAGGAGGGGCTGGTATCCCCAGATGGGGGCGAGCATGGCGAGGCCGGCCTGGACGTCGACGCGGACGTCGCCGGTGTGCACGGGCAGGGGGAACGGTTCGGCCGGGGGTAGTCCGGGGCCGAAGCGGCCGTCGACGAGCAGGGCCCACACGTTGCCGAAGGTGACGTGCTTGGAGACGAGTTCTTCGATGTCGACGCCGCGGTAGCGCAGGGCGCCGCCGTCCTTGTCGGGTTCGGCGATGTCGCTGGTGAACGCGACCACGCCTTCCAGTCCGCTGACGAAATCGTCCGGTATTGCAGCGCTAGCTGACATAGCTCGTGGACTCTCCTCGTTCGAGTGCCCCCGGTCAGAGCGGCACTGTCTCGGCGTTCGACAATTGCGCTGAGCGTGCGTGCGGGATGGGCAGGCACCTTCGTCCGCGCAATCGACTTCCCCTCCCCGGGGCATCGCACGATCGCGGCTGCAATCCGAGGGGACGGGTTCGGTCCCCAAAACTTTAGCCGGTGTCACCGGAGAGTTGATCAGTGCATACCCGGGAGTAGCGTTCTCGGCTGTGTCTCCAGATGCAGAACAGCCGAAACCGGTGAACAAGGACCTCGCGGCGATGCGCGTCGGTTACGCACACCAGGGCCCTGACGGACGGTACAACGACTCCGATCTGGACGCCGACCAGCTGAACGACGGCTGGCTTCCCCTGATGCGCAGGTGGCTCGAGGATGCCGTGGAATCGGGGGTTCCCGAACCCAACGCGATGACACTCGGAACCGTCGACGAGCACGGACATCCGTGCACCCGCACCGTCCTCTGCAAGGGACTGAGTGCCGACGGCGTGCTGTTCTTCACCAACTACGACTCGGACAAGGGCCGCCACCTGGACGCCGTGCCCTACGCGTCGGTGACGTTCACGTGGGTGCCCGTCGCCCGGCAGATCACCGTCCGCGGTCCGGTCGACCGCGTGAGTGCCGAGGTCACGGACAAGTACTGGCACAGCAGGCCGCGCGGATCCCGGCTGGGGGCGTGGGCTTCCGAGCAGTCGCAACCGATCGCGTCGCGTGCCGAACTGGACGCCGCGCTGCTTCATGCGGCGGAGCGTTTCCCCGTCGACGTCGACATCCCGGTGCGACCGGACTGGGGCGGAATCCTGATCCGGCCCGAGGTCGTGGAGTTCTGGCAGGGACGCGCCAACCGGATGCACAACCGCATCCGCACGACCCGTGCCGGCGACGCATGGTCCGTCGAGCGTCTGCAGCCGTGAGGCCCGGGGAATAGTGAGCATGGGAAACGAGCTAAGGGAAGAATGACCGAGACCGTCACCGAGAAGAGAAAGCGGCGGCTGCTCGCCGACACGACGCCGCTGCAGAACCGGGACTACCGCCGCCTGTGGGCGGCCGGGATCGTGACGGTGATCGGCGGGCAGCTCAGTATCGTCGCCGTGCCCCAGCAGGTGTACGAGATCACCCGCAGCTCGGCGTACGTGGGTCTGACCGGCGTGTTCGCGCTCGTGCCGCTGATCGTGTTCGGGTTGTGGGGCGGCGCGCTCGCCGACGTCATGGACCGGCGGAAGCTGTTGACGATCACGACCGTCGGACTCGGGGTCACGTCGGTGCTGTTCTGGGTGCAGGCGGCGCTCGGCCTGGACAACGTGTGGCTGGTCCTCGGACTGCTGGCGTTGCAGCAGGCGTTCTTCGCCGTCAACCAGCCCACCCGCAGCGCGATCATTCCGCGGCTCATCCCGGCGGAACAGTTGGCCGCCGCCAACTCACTGAACATGACGGTGATGCAGTTCGGTGCGATCGCCGGTCCGCTGCTCGCCGGTGTGATGATTCCGACGGTCGGGTTGTCGACGCTGTATCTCGTCGATTCGATCGCACTGCTGGCCACACTGTGGGCGGTGCTCCGGCTGCCCGCCATCCCGCCGACGGGGGAGTCGCGCCGGGCCGGGCTGCGCGAGGTGTTCGACGGGTTCGCCTATCTCGCGACGCAGAAGGTGCTGCTCGCGTCGTTCGTCGTCGACATCATCGCCATGGTGTTCGGGATGCCGCGGGCGTTGTTCCCGCAGATCGCGCACGACACGTTCGGCGACCCGGCATCGGGCGGTGTGGCGCTCGGCCTTCTGTTCGCGGCGATGTCCTTCGGCGCGGTGGCCGGTGGGGTGTTCTCCGGCTGGCTGCCGCGGGTCCGGCGTCAGGGCCGCGCGGTGATCGTCTGCATCGCATTGTGGGGTTTGGCGATGGTGGGGTTCGGCCTCGTGGTGGGGGTCGCGTCACCCGGCGACAGTCCGGTCCTGTTGTGGATCGCCCTCGCGTTCCTCGCATTCGGTGGCGCCGTCGACATGATCTCCGCCGCGTTCCGCAGCACGATGCTGCAGCAGGTCGCCACCGACGAGATGCGCGGACGACTGCAAGGCGTCTTCATCGTCGTCGTGGCCGGCGGCCCGAGGATCGGCGACGTCCTGCACGGCGCGGCAGCCGCAGCGGTCGGGACGAGCGTCGCGGCGGCGGGTGGCGGCGTCCTCGTCGTCATCGGTGTGGTGATCGCCGCGGTCGCGTTCCCGGCACTGTGGCGTTACAAGGTCACCCGCTAGGTTCCTGTGCGCCATCACATATCTCGTGCAGAACTCGTGCACACTGAAGTGCATGGGTGAATCGCAGTCGTCGAAGACGGACAGGCCTGCAGCGGCTGGATTCGAGATCCGCGGCGGCGGCTATCGCGCCGGTATCGCGGCCACCGGCGCCGGACTCCGGCTACTCGAACGGGACGGTCCGGAGGGGCCGACGGCGCTCACCGAGACGTGGGAGGTCGGCACCCGGCCGCCGTTGTCGGCGGGGCTGATCCTCGCGCCGTGGCCCAACCGGATCCGCGACGGCCAGTTCGTCTTCGACGGCATCGACCATCAGCTCGAGATCACGGAGCCGACGTTCGGTAATGCCAGTCACGGATTCGTCCGCCGCCGGGACTGGCGTGTCGTGAATCACACCGACGATCGCATCGAACTGTCGATCGACGTCGGCCTCCACAAGGGGTGGCCGTACCCTCTGCGGCTCACCGTCGCATATGTCCTCGACGACGACGGTCTGACGGTGACGCACACGGTGACCAACACGGGAGCCATCCCGGCGCCGTTCGGGATGGGCTTCCACTCGTACGTCCGCGCCGGCGACTTCCCGCTCGACGAGTGCACGCTGCGCCTGTCCGCCGGCACCCGGGTACCCCTCGACGAGCGCATGCTGCCGAACGGCGGCTCGCAGCCGGTCGCCGGCACCGAATACGACTTCACCAGCCCGCGCACGCTGGCCGGCGTGGCTCTCGACACCCCGTTCAGTGCACTGGACGTCGACGTCGACGGCAGGTCGCGGCACGAACTGCGCGCACCGGACGGCTCCGGGACGATGCTCTGGGCGGCCCGGGAGTTCGGCTGGCTGCAGGCGTTCGTCGCGGACCCCGACGCGGGCAAGTCGTACCCCGGGCGGGGGCGGGTGCTGGCGCTGGAACCGATGACGTGTCCGCCGGATGCGTTCAACTCCGGAATCGATCAGTTGGTGCTCGCTCCGGGACAGCAGTGGACCGGCCGCTGGGGCATGTCCGCGCTGGGGTCGTAACCGTTCAACTTTCGAGCATCGGGTGCCCACTTGGTGAGACGGTGTAACGCCGGTTGCGGCCCCGTCGATACGTTTGGCGGGGGTTCTTCTGTCGCGCCCGACGGGCACTGCGACGCCCACCGTTCCTCCCTCACCGCATCGGGTCACGAGTTGTGCGTTCTCCGCCGTCTTCGGCATCGGTGCAGGTGACGCGGCCGGTCCACTCTCGGGCAACTGGCCCTCACCGTTTTCGCTCCCGCCCTGTGCGGGCAAATCGGACACTCCCGGATCCCGCTCGGCGACCCTTCCGCCTGCTTGCCGCGCATCCCGTGGGGGAGCCGGATCACGGGCTCTCAGCGGACCCGCCTTCGGCACGCGGGCCAGAGTGGGACTAGTTTCTACCCTGAATGAAGTTGTTACTCATTGGTTTGAGCTTGAGAGGGATGCTTCGTGCCTGACAATGACACAAAGCCCACGCTTACCTACCCCGGTGGTGAGCACACGATGTCCATTGCCAGGGCAACCGAGGGCAATGACGGTATCGAACTGGGCAAGCTGCTCGCCAGCACCGGGTACACCACCCTGGACCCGGGTTTCGTCAATACCGCCTCCACCAGCTCCTCGATCACCTACATCGACGGTGAGCACGGGATTCTCCGCTACCGCGGGTACCCGATCGAACAGCTGGCAGAGAAGTCGACTTTCATCGAGGTCAGCTACCTGCTGATCTACGGTGAGCTGCCCACCACGGCGCAGCTCGAGTCGTTCACCGACCGCATCCGGCGCCACACGCTGCTGCACGAAGACCTGAAGAGGTTCTTCGACGGCTTCCCGCGCAACGCGCACCCGATGCCGGTCCTGTCCAGCGCCGTGAACGCGCTGTCTGCCTACTACCAGGACTCCCTGGACCCGGCCGACCCGGAACAGGTCGAGTTGTCGACCATCCGCCTCCTCGCGAAGCTGCCGACCATCGCGGCCTACGCGTACAAGAAGTCCGTCGGGCAGCCGTTCCTGTACCCGGACAACTCCCTGAACCTCGTCGAGAACTTCCTCCGGATGACGTTCGGTTTCCCCGCGGAGCCGTACGAGATCGATCCCGAGATCGCCAAGGCTCTCGACATGCTCCTGATCCTGCACGCCGACCACGAGCAGAACTGCTCGACGTCGACGGTGCGGCTCGTCGGCTCGTCCGACGCCAACCTGTTCACGTCCATCTCCGGTGGCATCAACGCACTGTGGGGCCCGCTGCACGGTGGCGCCAACCAGGCCGTGCTCGAGATGCTCGACGAGATCAAGGCCAGCGGCAGCAATGCGGACGAATTCGTCCGCAAGGTCAAGAACAAGGAAGACGGTGTGAAGCTCATGGGCTTCGGGCACCGCGTCTACCGCAACTACGACCCGCGCGCGGCGATCGTCAAGAAGACGGCGCACACCATCCTCGAGAAGCTCGGCGGCGACGACGAGTTGCTCGACATCGCGATGGCCCTCGAAGAGGCGGCGCTCACCGACGACTACTTCGTCGAGCGCAAGCTGTACCCGAACGTCGATTTCTACACGGGTCTGATCTACCGCGCGATGGGCTTCCCCACGCGCATGTTCACCGTTCTGTTCGCCATGGGCCGCTTGCCCGGGTGGATTGCACACTGGCGCGAGATGCACGAAGATCCCGCTACGAAGATCGGCCGTCCGCGCCAGATCTACACCGGTTACACCGAGCGTGACTACAAGGACGTCACAGGTCGCTGATCGCGAATACCTGTGCCGAACCATAGAGCCCTCACCGAGGAGGACATATGACCAAGCCCGAGATCGAGTTCCAAGACGGACCCGCCCCGACCGACCTGGTCATCAAGGACGTGGTGGTCGGCGACGGCGCCGAGGCTGTCCCCGGGGGCACCGTCGAGGTGCACTACGTCGGCGTCGAGTTCGAGTCCGGCGAGGAGTTCGACTCCTCCTGGAGCCGCGGCGAGTCCATCCAGTTCCCGCTGCGCGGCCTCATCAAGGGCTGGCAGGACGGCATCCCCGGCATGAAGGTCGGCGGACGTCGTCAGCTCACCATCCCGCCGGAGCTGGCCTACGGCCCGGCCGGCGCCGGACATCAGCTGTCCGGCAAGACGCTGGTGTTCATGATCGACCTGCTGGACGTGAAGGAATAGTCTCGGACAGCACGGAAGCCCCGCCTCACCTCAGCGTGACGCGGGGCTTTCTGCTGTGTGCGGCCACTGGGTGGTGTCGGTGTGCAATTCGACGACCAACCGTGCGCCGCCGAGCGGACTGACCTCGAACCGCGCGCTGCCGTTGTGCAGCGCGGCCTGCTGGGCGACCAGTGCGAGGCCGAGACCCGATCCGCTCTTCGTCGCGTTGGAACCGCGGTGGAATCGTTCGAACACGGCGGCCCGTTCGGCTTCGGGCACGCCGGTGCCGTTGTCGTCGACGATGACGGTGGTGATGCCGTCGGCGGCTCTGAGAGTGATCGTGACCGCGGTGGCGCCGCCGTGCCGGACCGCGTTCTTGATGGCGTTGTCCAGGGTCAGGCGCAGTCCACCGGGCATGCCGCGAACCGTCACCGGGGTCGCGTCGACGGTGACCTGCAGGCCGGGATTGTGCCGCATCGCCTCCTCGGCGGCGAGGTCGCTGATGTCGACGAGGTCGCAGTCGACGAAGTCCTCGTCGGTGGACAGCTCCCCGCGGGCGAGGCGCTCGAGATCGGACAGCGTCGATTCCACGCGGTCCTGCGCGCGGGCGACGTCGCGCAGGATCTCGTCCCGCTGCGGCTGCGTCAGCTCGTGTGTGGTGAGGACCTCGAGGTCGGTGCGCATCGCGGTGAGCGGCGTGCGGAGTTCGTGCGCCGACACGGCGGCGAAGTCGCGTGCGGTGGCGAGTGCGGCGGTGGTCGCGTCCTGCGCCTCGGCGACGTCGCGCAACATCGACTCCGCGGCGGACGCCAGTTCGTCCGCCTCCCGGACCCCGGACGAGGTGGGTGTCAGCTTCCGTTCGCGGCGCACGATGCGGCCGGTGAGATCGACCAGCGGGCGCACGGCACGACCGCCGAACAACCACCCGAGCCCGCTGGCCGCGGCGACGGCGAGGACGCCGACGAGGGCCACCTGTCGTTGCTGCTCGGACGTCACGTCCTGCGCTTCGGCGTACGGCACGGCCAGGGAGATGCGGGTGCCGAGAAAAGGCACGGTCGCGGTGTAGGCCCGGTACCAGGTGTCGTCGACCCGCACCGTCTGCGAGCCGGCATCGAGCTCGGGCAGCTGAGTGGGGGTGCTCACGAGGACGGTGTTGCCGTCGGCGGAGCGGATGGTGATGGCGAACGCGCCCTCGTCGCCGAGGGCCCCGAGGAACAGACCGGCGGTGGCCGCGTTGGGCACGAGCACGTCCGACGCCGTCTCCAGTCGCCGGTCGAGTTGCGCCAGGTTGTTCCGGTTGATCGCCAGCGACACCAGGATTCCGAGGGCCACGACGATGATCGTCGCCCCCAGCGCCGTGGCGGCCGCCACGCGGGTTCGGAGCGAGAAGGACCGTTTCACGAGGGTTCCCGGAGCACGAACCCGACTCCGCGGACCGTGTGCAGGATGCGGGGCTGACCACCGACTTCGAACTTGCGTCGCAGGTAACCGACGAAGACGTCCACCACGTTGGTGTCGGCGACGAAGTCGTAGCCCCATACCAGTTCGAGGAGCCGCTCACGGCTCAACACGATGCCGACGTTGCGGGCGAGTACCTCGAGGAGTTCGAATTCCCGTTTGGTTAGCGCGACTTCTTCGCCCGCCATGAACACCCGGCGTGCCGACGTGCGGATCTCCAGGGCCCCGACGCGGATCGGTGGGGTCGCGGGCGAGTCGGACGGGGCGCCGGCCGTCGTTCCGTGCCGCCGCAGCATCGCTCGGATCCGGGCGATCAACTCGGCGAGGACGAACGGCTTGACCAGGTAGTCGTCGGCGCCCGACTCCAGGCCGGAGATGCGGTCGTCGACGGTGTCGCGGGCGCTGAGCACGCAGATCGGGATGTCGTTGTTCATCGCGCGGAGTGCGGTCACGACGCCGGTGCCGTCGATGACCGGCATGTTCATGTCGAGCACCATCGCGTCCGGCCGCTGCTCACTGACCACCCGGAGTGCGTCGGCGCCGTCGACGGCCGTGAGGACGGTGAAGCCGGACAGGCGCAGGCCACGTTCGAGGGAGGTCCGCACGTCCTCGTCGTCGTCGACGACGAGGACACTGGCTGAGTCGGAGACGGTCACCCCTGCATTGTGCCGTGGGCACGACCCCGGAGCGTGCGGATGGCAGTTGTGGGAGCGTGTCTCGTCCGTACACTCGGGGTCGATGTTTTCTTCACTGCAGGCATTCGAATTGACCGAAACCAACCGTGACTGGCTCATTCACCGACCGGTGGAGATCGCGACCTACGTCGTCCTGGCGCTCGTGCTGCGCTTCGCGTTGCACCGGATGATCGACCGGATGACGCGGCCCCGGGAGCCTTCGGACAAACCGGCGATGCTCCGTCCCCTGCGGGAACGCGCCCCGCGGGGTGTCAAGGAGGCAATGGTCAACGAGCGTCGCGCGCAACGCGCCCGGACGATCGGGTCCGTCCTCAAATCGACGGTGTCGATCGTGGTGCTCATCTGGGTGGTGCTGCAGGTCCTCGCCGTCCTCGGCGTCAACGTTGCCCCGTTCATCGCGTCCGCCGGTGTGATCGGTGTCGCACTCGGTTTCGGTGCACAGAACCTCGTCCGGGACTTCCTGTCGGGCATCTTCATGCTGCTCGAGGATCAGTACGGTGTCGGCGACGTCGTGGACCTCGGCGAGGCCGTGGGAACGGTCGAGACGGTGGGTCTGCGGGTCACGACGATCCGCGACGTCAACGGCACCCTCTGGTACTGCCGCAACGGGGAGATCGTGCGCGTCGGCAACATGAGCCAGGGGTACGCGGTCGCGGTGGTCGATCTGCCGATCGCGCACGCCGCCAACGTGCAGCGGGCGTGCGAGGTGGCACTGGAGGCAGTCACCGAGGCGGCCCAGGGCGACGCGATCGCCACGGACGTGCTCGAACCCCCGGAACTGCTCGGCGTCAACTCGGTGACCGCGGAATCGGTCACACTGCGCATCACCGCGCGGACCAAGCCGGGCAGGCAGTGGGCGGTGCAGCGGACGTTCGCCCGCGCCGCGCTGTCGGCGTTCGAGCACTACGACATCGACGCCCCCTACCTGTCGGTGCTGTCCTCTGCTCGCTCCACCAACTGACTCGCTCCACCAACTGATCGGCCCGCGCTTCGTTACCGTGGCAGACATGGACACCGCACTCGTCTGGTTCCGGCGCGACCTCCGGCTCGGCGACCTGCCGACGCTCCACACGGTCGCCGAGTCGGGGGCGCGTGCACTCGGGCTGTTCGTCCTCGACGACCGGCTGCTGAAAACATCGGGCGGTGCTCGCCGGGACTTCCTGTTCCGCAGCCTCGCCGCGCTGGACGACCAACTCGACGGCCGGTTGCTGGTGGTGAAGGGCGATCCCGTCGACGTGGTCCCGAGGGTGGCGAAGAAGGTGTCGGCCGAAGAGGTGCATGTGAGCGCCGACTACGGACCGTACGGTCGCGAGCGTGACGCCGCAGTCGCCGAGCACGTCGAACTCGTGGCCACCGGATCGCCGTACGCGGTGGCACCGGGCCGGGTGACCAAGACCGACGGGGAGCCATACCGCGTGTTTACCCCCTACTTCCGGCAGTGGCTCGAACACGGGTGGCGTGCCCCGATCGACACCGGTCCGGCGACGGTGGAGTGGGTGGACCCGGACGACGTGAAGACTCGGCGGGTGAAGATCCCCGAACCCGAATCCGATGGGTACGCCGCGGGTGAGGCGGCGGCGCTGCAGCGGTGGGCGGAGTTCTGCGAGGACGACCTCGCCCGGTACGAGGACGCGCGCGATCGTCCCGGTCTCGACGCGACCAGCCGGATGTCGGTGTACCTCAAGTACGGCAACATCCATCCGCGGACGATGCTCCGCGACCTCGCCCGCCTGCGCAGCAAGAGCGCCGAGCAGTACCGCCGTCAGCTCGCGTGGCGGGACTTCTACGCCGACATCCTCTTCCAGCGGCCCGACAGTGCGCGTGGCAACTACGACCGCCGGTTCGACCACATCCGCTACGACAGCGGACCCGACGCCGAGGAGGCGTTCACGGCGTGGTGCGAGGGCCGGACGGGGTTCCCGATCGTCGACGCCGGGATGCGGCAGCTGAAAGCCGAAGGCTGGATGCACAATCGGGTGCGGATGATCGTCGCGTCGTTCTTCGTCAAGGATCTGCACCTGCCGTGGTGGCGGGGTGCTCGGTACTTCATGAATCAGCTGGTGGACGGGGATCTGGCGAACAACCAGCACGGCTGGCAGTGGACCGCGGGATCGGGAACGGACGCGTCGCCGTACTTCCGGGTGTTCAACCCGACGACGCAGGGGGAGAAGTTCGACCCCGACGGCGAATACGTGCGTCGGTGGGTGCCTGAACTGCGGGGCATCTCGGGTAAGGCGGTCCACGCTCTGAAAGACGGCCGCCCCGAGGACTATCCGCCGCCGATCGTCGATCACGCCCACGAACGGCAGGAGGCCCTCGCCCGCTATGGCGAGATCAAGGCCCTGTGAGTACTTGTTAACCGCGGGCGGTTAAGAAGTACTCACAGGCGCTTTGCGCACGAGGAGTCCGAGGAACGCCGCAGTGGCGAGGACGATGACGAGTCCGCCGTAGATGCGGGTGGTGTCGACGAGCCCGACCTTTCCGACGAGGTATCCGGCGGCCAGTGCCGGAACGCTGTTGGCGAGGTAGGCGATCACGTAGATGCTCGACAGCAGTCCCGCGCGCTCGTGCGGTTCGGCGAGCGGCATGACGGTGCGGATGGTGCCCTGGAAGCCGGCGCCGAATCCGATGCCCGCCACCGCGGTCCCCGCGAGAATCCACAGCGCCGAGGATATTTCGGCGCCGACCAGGGTGATGGCGACCCCGGCGACGAGGGCGGACGCTCCGACGTACAGGATGCGACGTGCCGCCACGTTGCGCAGCACGAACACCGCGAAGGCGCCGGTTCCGGTGAGCGTCGCGACCATGACGGCGCCGATCAGCGACGTGTGCACGTCGAGCGCGTTGCGGGCGAGCGAAGGTCCGAGCGACAGGTAGAAGCCGCCGAGCGCCCACACGGCGACCAGGCAGGGGCCCGTGAGGACGAGCATGCCCAGTGCGGTGGACGGGACCGCGAGCGTCGGCCGCATCGACGCCAGAGCCCCCTTCTGCCGGACCGCCGTCTCGGGAGCAGCCCAGATGCCGAGGATCTCGACGACGAACAGCGCGCAGAACACCAGGAACACGGTGCTGGTGGGCCGGGGAAGGTGCTCGCTGATCAGGCTCGATCCGACGGCGCCGAGCGCGAGGCCGACGGTGGGCGCGATGCTGTTGACGGTGGCGCCGCGTCCGGGTGTGCGTTCGAGGTCGAGGAGTGTGGAACCGAGCGCGCTGATCGCGGCGCCGGTCGCGAATCCCTGCACGACCCGGGCGAACAGCAGGAGCCCGATGCCTTCGGCTGTCGCGAACATGACCATCGAGGCGGCCTCGAACACGAGCGCCGTCATCAGCACGGGCCGGCGGCCGACGTAGTCCGAGAGCGACCCCACGGTCAGCAGCGCCAGCAGCAGGCTCACGGCGTAGATGCCGAAGACCAGCGTCGACTGCAGCGACGAGAAACCCCAGTTCGACTGGTACACCTCGTAGAGCGGTGTCGGTGCGGCTGATGCGCCGAGCAGGGTGGCGATCACGACCGCGACGAGCGTGAAGGCGGCCCCGCGGCGCAGTGCGGGTCGCGAGGTCGGTGGCGCTTCGGGTGCGGCAAGGGTCGTCATGGCGTACTCCCGGAGAACGTTAATGCAAAAGGTTTGCGTTAACGGACGGTACGCCGCAGCCATTCTTAATGCAACATCTTTGCGTTAGTATGGGGGCATGAGTCCGGCTCCAGGTCCACGCCCCGGTGGTCGCAGCGCCCGTATCCAGCAGGCGGTGCACGCGTCCACGCGCAAACTTCTCGACGAGCGCGACCGAGCGGACATCACCGTCCCGATGATCGCTGCCGACGCCGGAGTCACCCCGTCGACCATCTACCGGCGCTGGGGTGACATCACCGAGGTGTTCGCGGACGTCGCGATCGAACGACTGCGTCCCGACGCGCCCCCGCGTGAAACCGGCAGTGCGCGAGGCGACCTCGTCGCCTGGGTGCAGGACTACCTCGAGGAGATGTCCTCGCCGGTGGGGCGGGCGGCCTTACGCGATGTCGTGATGAGCGGCGACACCGTGAGGTCCGAGGACGGCACCAATCCGTTCAAGTGCGCGACGTTCTGCCGCACCCAGATCGAGACGATCCTCGGACGCGACGAACCCGCCCCGAGTGTGGTCGAGCACGTGATCGACCACGTGGTGGCGCCGATCATCTACCGCATCCTGTTCGACCTCGACCCGCTCGAACCGGACCGCGTCGAGGTGCTGGTGGATCACGCACTCGACGCGGCCGTCCGGGCCTGAGCGTCAGCCGCCCAGTTGCTTCTTCAGCGCGTCGAGGACGGCGACGTCCTCGATGGTGGAGGGCACCGTGTATTCCTCGTGATCGGCGATCTGCCGCATCGTCTTGCGCAGGATCTTGCCCGAGCGGGTCTTGGGCAGCGCCTGCACGACCGTCACGTCGCGGAACGTGGCGACGGCGCCGATCTGCTCGCGCACCATCGCGACCAGTTCGCTGCGCAGTGTCTCCGGGTCGATCTCGACCCCGGCCTTGAGCACCACGTAGCCGCTGGGCCGCTGGCCCTTGAGTTCGTCGCGGATCCCGACCACCGCGCACTCGGCGACCGCCGGATGCCCCGCGACCACGGCCTCCATGCTGCCTGTCGAAAGCCGATGTCCGGCAACGTTGATGACGTCGTCACTGCGGCCGAGGACATACACGTACCCGTCCTCGTCGAGGTAACCGGAGTCGCCGGTCAGGTAGTAGCCGTCGAACGTGGCGAGGTACGACCGCACGTACCGCTCCGGGTCGCGCCACAACCCGGCCAGGGTGCCCGGAGGCAGCGGCAGCCCGATCACGATGTTGCCCTCGGCCCCCGCCGGAACCGCTCTTCCCTCGCCGTCGACGACCTCGACCCGGTACCCGGGCACCGGGACGGTGGGCGAGCCGGCCTTGAGCGGCATGGGTTCGAGTCCGCGCAGGTTGGCGCAGATCGCCCAGCCGGTCTCGGTCTGCCACCAGTGATCGACGACGGGACGGTTCAGGACCCGGGTGGCCCACGCGTACGTGTCGGGGTCGAGGCGCTCGCCCGCGGCGAACAGCGTCTTCAGTGAGGAGATGTCGTACTTGGCGATCTCCGTCGCGTCCGGATCGGCCTTGCGGACGGCGCGGATCGCGGTCGGTGCGGTGAACAGCGCCGACACACCGTGATCGGAGATCACCCGCCAGAACGCCCCCGCATCCGGGGTGCCGACCGGTTTTCCCTCGAAGAGCACGGACGTGGCACCGGCCAGCAGCGGCCCGTAGACGATGTACGAGTGCCCGACCACCCAGCCGACGTCGGATGCGGTCCACCACACCTCACCCGGGCCGATGTCGTAGATGTTGCGCATCGACCACGTCAGCGCGACGGCGTGCCCGCCGTTGTCGCGGATCACGCCCTTGGGCTTCCCTGTGGTGCCGGACGTGTACAGGATGTACAGCGGATCCGTCGCGGCCACCGGAACCGGCTCCGCGGGTGCCGCATCCGCGATCAGCGCGTCCCAGTCGAACCACGCCACCTCGCCGCCCCGATAGTCGGCGGCCGAACCCGGAATCTGCTCCCGGTCCTTGACGATCACCGTGTGCGGAGGGGTGCTCGACAACTCGAGGGCCTTCGCCACCATCGGCAGGTAGTCGACGGTGCGTCCGGGCTCGAGGCCGCCCGACGCCGTCACCAGGACCACCGGTCCGGCGTCGTCGATGCGGGTGGCGAGTTCCTTCGCGGCGAAACCGCCGAACACCACCGAGTGCACGGCGCCGATGCGGGCGCACGCGAGCATCGCGATCGCCGCTTCGGGGATCATCGGCAGGTACACGATCACCCGGTCACCGGCCACCACACCCTGGTCCTTCAGGACGCCGGCGAACCGGGACACTTCGTCGAGAAGTTCGGAGTACGTGTAGGTGCGGGACGCATCCGGTGCCATCGCGGAGTCGTAGATCAGTGCCGCCCGGTCCCCATTGCCGTCCCGCACGTGCCGATCGAGAGCGTTGAAACAGGTGTTCAGCGACGCATCCGGGAACCACCGGTACATCGGGGCGGCGGAATCGTCGAGCGCCCGCGTCGGCGGCGTCACCCAGTCCACGGCCTCGGCCGCGGCGAGCCAGAACTCCTCCGGACGTTCGGCGCTCTCGCGGTAGACCTCCGCGTAGCTGTGACCGGTGTGCTCTGTCGCGGAGCTCATCGATGTCCGTCCTCTCGTCGTCCCTGTGACCTGAAACACCCTATGTGACGTCGGTGTCCGGCGACACCGTCCGGACGGCCGGGGCGCAGGCCTGCGCTGGGCGGCGGGTTTTCGTCGCCCAGCGGAGCTGCGGTGAACCGGTCAGAGACCGAGGGAGCCGGCGATCATGGGCCAGGAGTTGTGCAGGTCGTCCTGCCAGTAGCCCCACGAGTGGGTGCCGGTGGGCCGGAAGTCGTACGTGGCGGGGATTCCCAGGGCGTTGAGCTTGTCGGCGAGTGCATGGGTGCACTGATTGGTGCCTGCCTCGATGATGCCGCCGATGATCACCTGGTTGGCCAGAGTGCCCACATCACCGTTGATATCCGGGCCGTTGAGGTTCTCGTGGATGCCGGGCAGTCCGGTGGCATTGCTGATGTACAGGTCGATTCCGCGCAGCTTCTCGGCGTTGACTACGGGGTCGTTGGCCACCCAGGCGGGGTCGTCGGGAGGTCCCCACATGTTCTCGACATCTCCGCCTCGGAAGCTGACGACGAAGGTGACGTAGTCCCGCCCCGGTTTGGTGCTCGTCTGGGCGCACCCGCTGAACGCGCCGACCGCGCGATACAGGGAGGGCGCTGCCTCGGCCAGGCTCAAGACGGACGTGCCCGACATCGACAGTCCCGCGATGGCATTTTCACCGTTCGTTCCGAGTGTGGCGTCGACGATCGGGGGAAGTTCCTCGGTGAGGAAGGTGGTCCACTTGTTCACGCCGAGGACGGGATCGGGCTTCTCCCAGTCGGTGTAGTAGCTGTACGCGCCACCGACAGGAGTGACGACATTGACATTCTTGTCGGCGAAGAAGTCGACCACGTCGGTCCTCGCCTGCCAGGTTGCCGAATCCTCGCCGCCACCGGCGCCGTTGAGCAGGTACAGCGTCGGCCGCGGCACGCTCGTATCGGCGGGTCGGATCACCTCGAGGAGAATCACTTTCTCCATCGCCGCCGAGTAGACGTACATGTTCAGCTGACGGTCGTCGATCTCCTCGATGTGGTCGAGGACTGATCCGTCTGCCGACGCCGGCTTGTCGGCGGGAAGGGCCCGCCACTCGTCCGCCGACGCCGCGGCCACCTGACCGAACATGGCAGACGACGCAACGACGACGACCGCCAGGACTGCCCGACAGTGTCCGATCGCGCTCATAGCCGCTCCTCGTGCTTGACTGCGGTGCCCGACAACCGTCTGGTGAATACTCCGAACATTTCCCCTTCACGGTAACCGGCAAACATTCACCGGGGCGGCTGAACGGACACCGGACTTCGCCGCGGCGCCCGCCCTATCGTGGAAGCATGACGCTGCTCGCCGAAGACCTGCTGCTGCTGCTTCTCGACGACGCCTCGGGGAAACCCGTCGTCGACGGGACCAGGATGCCGCGCGTCCTCGCCGGCGCCGTCCTTCTGGAACTGGCCCTGGGTGACGTCGTCACCCCGGCCGAACCCGGCGAGGACGTGAAGAGGGGACGTCTCGTCGTCCGGGACGGAGCGCGACCACAGGATCCGCTGCTCGCGCGGGCCGTCGACCTCATCGGGACGTCCAAGCCGATGAAGCCGGAGGCAGCCATCGAGAAGCTCGCCAAGAACCTGCGCGACGAACTCGCGACACGCATCGTCGACGCGGGATGGGTCCGCGAGGAGAAGGGCAAGGTGCTGGGCATCTTCCCCACCACGCGGTGGCCGGAGGTCGACGGACGCCACGAACGCGCGGTGCGATCAGAGTTGAGCGCCGCGATCCTCGACGGGGTCACCCCCATTCCGCGCACCGCCGCGCTCGTCTCACTTCTGTCCGCTGTCGACGCTACGCCGAAGTTGTTCCCCGACGCCGATCGTCGCGCCGTGAAGAAACGGGCGAAGGAGATCGCCGAAGGCGAATGGGCGGGCAAGGCAGTGCGCAAATCCGTCGAGGCCGTCAACGCCGCGATCGTCGTCGCCGCCACCGTGCCCGCCATCGTCGCGGGGAGTGGCTAGGCGGCGGTCTCTACTTCGAGGTCTTGTGGAGCGCAACAACTTTCGCTACTGTAGAACACATGTACTGCTTATCTGCTTAAGTGGACCTATGCTGGTCAAGTGGATTTCGCAGCTGAGGGCCCGGTGGGTGGCGTGGACTACCCGCGTACGTATCAGGAGTTTCGGGAATGGTTTCCCGACGACGCGTCGTGCGCGGAATATCTAGCGGATTTGCGTTGGCCGGAGGGATTTCGATGTCCGG
>RRBB01000739.1:0-816 GCA_006543605.1 Rhodococcus sp. WS4 | reverse complement strand
GCTGGTCGATCGTGTCGTCCGACCGCGTCTGCAGCGACACCGGCGCCGTCTCGGTCATGCCGTAACAGATCGAGACCTCCGACATGCCCATCTGCTCGATGACCTGCTTCATCACCTCCACCGGGCAGGGCGAACCGGCCATGATCCCCGTCCGCAGGCTGGACAGTTCGAAGGACTCGAAGTCGGGGTCGGCGAGTTCGGCGATGAACATCGTCGGCACCCCGTACAGCGACGTGCACCTCTCCGCCTCGACGGCCTGCAGCGTCGCCTTCGGATCGAACGACGGACCCGGGATCACCATGGTGGCGCCGTGAGTCGTGCACGCGAGGTTGCCCATGACCATGCCGAAGCAGTGGTAGAACGGCACCGGTATGCAGACGCGGTCGTTCTCCGTGTAGTGGCACAACTCGCCGACGAAATACCCGTTGTTGAGGATGTTGTGGTGACTGAGCGTCGCACCCTTGGGGAAACCTGTTGTCCCCGAGGTGTATTGGATATTGATCGGATCGTCCGCAGACAGCGCGGCCTGAGCGGCGGGCAGCAGGGACGGATCCGCTGCGTGCGCGGCCATCCCGTCCGAGGCCAAGCGGCTCCACTCGGCACTCCCGAGCAGCACCACCATCCCGAGATCGGGGCACTCCGGCCGGACCTCCTCGATCATTGCCGCGTAGTCGGAGGACTTGAACTGCGGCGCCGACACCAGCAGCCGGATACCGGCCTGATCGAGCACGTACTTCAACTCGTGCGCCCGGTAGGCGGGGTTGATGTTGACGAGGATCGCGCCGATCTTCGCCGTCGCATACTGGATCAGCGTCC
>RRBB01000738.1:0-825 GCA_006543605.1 Rhodococcus sp. WS4 | reverse complement strand
GGCCGCTCACGATGGTGGCGGTCGTCGGCGAGAAAGTCCCGGTGGGCATTTCGGGCCAATTGTGCGGGACCCGGGGCCAGCGGCCGACGTAGGTCGTCGCGCGGATCGGCGGTGCAGCTGGCGACGATTCTGAGCCTGCGCTGGGTGAGTGAGCGTCGATGGTCACGGAGTACCTCCAGGGTTGCGGGTTGGCAGCGCGTCTTCGCGGGGGCGTGGCGTCGGCGACGATCTGCTAAGAGAGAGACGGTCTGCCAATAGAGAGTAGTCTCTATCACAGGGCGGGGCAAGAGCGTGGAGCGACTGCCCAACCCATCAGCCAGACCGCCCGGGGCGGTCCGGCCCCACACGGCAACGGGCCCCGACACGTGCGCCTGACAACATCGGTGTGTGATATATCGCTCGCTTCACTGTGTGAGATAGTGCTCGCTCGCTATGATGGTGGCATGACAGCAACGAAAATCTCCCCGCGCGATCGCCTCCTGAAGGCCGCGGATGATCTCTTCTTCAAGGAGGGCATCCGCGCTGTGGGGATCAACCGCATTCTGGAAGAGGCGCAGACGCCGATCATGACGCTGTACCGCCACTTCGGGTCGAAGGATGGGCTGGCCGCGGCATACCTCGAGCGTCGCGGCGAGCGTAATGCCGAGGAGGTCGCCAGCGAGCTAGCGCGACGTGCGTCCTCGCCGCGGGAGAAGATGCTGGCGACCTTCGACATCATCGTCGAAGGGCTCGAAAAGGGAGAGTTCCGGGGCTGTCCATTCATCAACGCGACGGTCGAGATGGCGTCACCGGATCATGAGGTCGCGAAGATCGCGCGCCGCTACA
>RRBB01000737.1:0-828 GCA_006543605.1 Rhodococcus sp. WS4 | reverse complement strand
GCGGTTACGGCTACACCCGCGACTACGACGTCGAACAGTACTACCGCGACAACCGATTGAATCCGATCCACGAAGGCACGCACGGGATCCAGGGGCTGGATCTGCTGGGCCGCAAGGTCACCATGCAAGACGGTGCCGGGCTGCGGTTAGTCGGATCGAAGATCGCTGCCACCGTCGCGCGGGCTCGGTCTCTCGGTGGCGACGCCACCGGTTACGCCGACGCCCTCGACACCGTCTGGAACCGGATCGTCGACATCACCGCCGCCTTGTGGGCGTCCGGTGACGCGGTGGCCGCGCTGGCGAACTCATCGGTCTATTTGGAAGCGTTCGGACACACAGTCATCGCGTGGATGTGGCTCGAACAGCTCATCGCCACCGAGGGTAAGAGGGGTGACTTCTACGACGGAAAGCGGATGGCAGCCCGCTACTTCTACACCCACGAGCTACCCAAGGTCGGCCCGCAACTCGATCTGTTGGCCAGCGGAGACCGGACCACTCTCGACATGAACCCCAGCTGGTTCTGACCCAGGAGGCATCACACATGAGTGTGCTCGAGAAATTCCGCCTCGACGGCCGCACCGCCATCGTCACCGGCGCCTCGTCCGGCCTCGGTGTGGCCTTCGCTCAGGCCCTCGCCGAGGCCGGCGCGGACATCGTCCTCGCGGCGCGTCGCGTCGACAAACTAGACGACACAGCCGCACTTGTCCGTGCCACCGGCCAACGGGCACTGCCCGTGGCCACCGACATCGCTGATCCGGATCAGTGCGCCGCTCTGGTCGACGCGGCAATGACCGAGTTCGGCCGCGTCGACGTTCTCGTCAACAACGC
>RRBB01000736.1:0-829 GCA_006543605.1 Rhodococcus sp. WS4 | reverse complement strand
TGCCCATTGTCCGAGTGTGATCCGCTCGTTGCCGCCGAGGTCGCGCAACGTATGTACCCCGGCGAAGCCGCGGGCGCCGAGCAGTTCGCGCACCGCCGCCCCTTGATCATAGCCGTGCTCGAGCAGCAGCCAGCCTTCGTCCAGCAAATGCCGCGGCGCCTGGGCGACGATCTGGCGGATGTCGTCGAGGCCATCGCTACCCGCGACCAGCGCGCTCTTCGGCTCGAAACGCACGTCGCCCTCGCTCAGGTGCGGATCGCTGGCAGGGATATACGGCGGATTGCCGACGATCATCCGGAAGCGCCGGCCATCGAGGGCGGAGAACCAGTGGCTGCGGCGCACCTCGACGTTCTCCAGGAGCAACCGCTGGCGATTGCGCTCGGCCAGCGCCACGGCCTCTTCCACACGGTCCACCGCAGTCACTGTCCATAGCGGCCGCTCGCTGGCCAGGGCCAGGGCGATGGCGCCGGTGCCGGTGCCCAGGTCGAGCACCGTAGCGGTGTCCGCCGCGAGGGTCGCCAGCGCGGTTTCCACCAGCAGTTCGGTGTCAGGGCGCGGGATCAGTGTGTGTGGCGCGACCTCCAGGTCCAGGCTCCAGAAGCCCTGGTGGCCAAGGATGTAGGCCACCGGTTCGCCGTTGCGCCGACGGGCGATCCAGTCGTCGAACCGCTCGTTGGCCTCGCGCGGCACGATGCGCTCCGGCCAGGTACGCAGGAAGCTGCGCGGCTTGCCCATCGCCGCCGCCAGCAGCAACTCGGTGTCGAGCCGGGCGCTGGGCGAATCGGGCAGTTGGGAATCCTTGAGAAGGGTACAGATAGTGGTCATGTCA
>RRBB01000735.1:0-837 GCA_006543605.1 Rhodococcus sp. WS4 | reverse complement strand
CGTCGGTGGGGGTGGCGTCGGCGCGGGCCCAGTCGTCGACCCCGTCGAGGGTGGCGGCCAGCCGTTCCCGGGTGCGCAGCAGATCTTCCAGGTATGCCTGCAACTCGGGCAGGAACGCGACGCTGGTGCGGAAGTGGTCGCATCCCACGCAGCGGAACCGGACCGGACACGCCCCGCCACCGGCCTTGACGTTGGTCGGTTCGGTGCAGGTGCCGTAGGGGACGGCGACCTCTCCGATGGCGTGGCGGGCACGTTCGGATTCGAGCAGCATCCCCGCGTCGCGCCAGATCCGGTTGCCGTGTCGGTCGAAGCTGAGGGCGGTGACGGTGTCGACGGCGTCGCGGCGACGGTCTTCGCCGATGCGGTAGTAGCGGCGGGTCACGGAATAGCTGCGGTGATCGAGCAGCTCGGCCAGGACATCGATTGGGACACCCGCATCGGCATGCCGCTGGGCGTAGCAGTGCCGGTATATATAGGGCACGACCTTGGTCTTGTCGATCTCGATCCCGTCGCGGGTGCGCAGGACAGGTAGGGCCGAGACCCACTCGCGGTGCCGGGCGTCGAGCATATCGATGCTGATTGGTGTGCGCCCGTGAGGATTACGGCGCGGCGTGGGCAGCAGGGCCAGTTCCGCGACCGGGGTGTCGGGAAACATTGCTCGGACGCGTTGCCGCTGGCCGGTGATCACGGCGGCGGTGGCGTCGCCGATAGGCAGCCGCCGGCCGAGGCGGTGGGCCTTGGCGTTGTCGTAGACGAGCACCGCAGCTCCGTCCTTGTCGCGGTCCAGGCAGTCCAGGGGCAGGGCCAGAATGTCTTCTGGGCGTCGTCCGGTGTCGA
>RRBB01000734.1:0-839 GCA_006543605.1 Rhodococcus sp. WS4 | reverse complement strand
TGCTCACCGCTGTGGCGCTCGAATGCGGCGTGACCGGTGACGGCGCAGAACACCGTCGCACCGAGACCGTAGATATCCGAGGCCTCAGTCGGCGGTTCGCCGCTGAGCACCTCGGGCGCGGTGAAGGCCGGTGACCCGGTCACGGTGCCGGTGGCGGTCTCGAATCCGCCGGTGATATGGGCGATGCCGAAATCGGTGAGCGCCGGCTCCCCGTAGTCGGTGAGCAGGATGTTCCCGGGTTTGAGGTCTCTGTGCAAGACCCCGAGACGGTGTGCGGTCTCGAGCGCACCGGCCATCTTCACCCCGAGCCTGAGTGCTTCCTCCAACGGCAGCGGGCCGTCGCGGCGGATCCGCACGTCGAGCGAATCCTGCGAATGGTAGGGCATCACGATGTAGGGGCGACCGCTGTCGGTGGCACCGACATGCAGTGCGCTCACAATGTGCGGATGTCCGGTGAGGCGGCCCATCGCCCGCTGTTCCCGGAAGAACCGAACCCGGTTCTCCTCGTCGAGGTCCGCGGCGAGGACCTTCACCGCCACAGTGCGGTCCAGCGCCGGCTGCACGCAGCGGTAAACGATACCGAACCCGCCCCGGCCGATCTCGTGGGCGTCCTCGAACCCCTCAGCGCTCAACTCCGCCGTGACCGTGTGGGCCAGTCGCGCTGCGTCTCGAACGGATCACCTGCGGCCATCGGAGTGTCCTCACCGTCTCCCCGCAGAGCGAGAACAGGACTGAACGATCCGATCCTCGATGAGGCAACCTGCCACACCTGGAGGAGAATGTGCCTTCAGGATATCGCCGCCTGGCAAGCAAATGAGACCACGATAGAGCATCGGGGG
>RRBB01000733.1:0-841 GCA_006543605.1 Rhodococcus sp. WS4 | reverse complement strand
CCGGCGGCACCGCGTGCGGCGGCCGCCGCACGCAGCGCGTCGGTGACCAGCTCGGTGCGCATGTGTGGGGCGATCGACCACCCCGCCAAACGTTTCGAGTTCAGGTCCAACACCGTTGCCAGATACAGGAAGTCACCGTCCCCGATGGGCAAATAGGTGATGTCGCCGACGTATTTGGTGTTCGGTGCGCTCGCGGTGAAATCCCGCCGGATCAGGTCCGGAACCGGGGTTGCGGACGGCTCGGGGACCGTGGTGCGGACCGTCTTGCGCAGGTGCACCCCGACGATTCCGTTCTCACGCATCACCCGTTCCACCCGCTTGTGGTTCACCTCGATCCCGGCATCGCGCAGCTCGGCCGTGATGCGCGGGGCCCCGTAGGTGCCATCGAAGTCGTCGTGAATTTCGCGGATCCGCTCGACCAGCTCCTGGTCGGCGCGGGCGCGTTCGGCGCGGGCCGGTGCGGCGGCAAGCCACCGGTAGTATCCGGACCGGGACACCTCGAGGATCTGGCACAGCCACTTCACCGGAGCGGTGTCGCGGTGGTCGTCAACGAACAGGAAGCGGCTCACCAGTTCGTCTCGCCCGCGAAATATTTCGCTGCCCTGCGCAGGATCTCCCGCTCGGTCTCCAGCTTGCGGACCTGGGCCCTGAGCTGCTTGATCTCGTCCTCCAACACAGACTCGGACGATACCCCGCCCGCCGATGCCGGCCTCCGGGGCCGGTCGGCTGCGGACGGAGTGCCGGTGCGTTTGCGCTCGGTCCGCACCCAGTTGCGTAGGGTCTCGCGGCTGACCCCCAGGTCGTTGCCGATGCCCTCGAACGTGTGGCTCGGATCGGACAG
>RRBB01000732.1:0-843 GCA_006543605.1 Rhodococcus sp. WS4 | reverse complement strand
TACGGTTCAGCGTGGAATCAGAGCGTCCGTGGACGATCACGGTGTTGCGTTCGGTGATGGTGACCCAGTCACCATGCCGCCAGACCCCGGGGTAGCTCTCGAAATAGGTCTCTCGGTAGCGGGCCCCGTCGCCGTCGTTCCAGAATCGGGTCGGCATGGACGGCATCGGCTGTGTCACCACCAACTCGCCCACGGCATCGCGCAGGCTGCGGCCGTCGGTGTCCCACGAGTCAAGGGCCACGCCCAGGTATGGGGCCGAGATCTCCCCGGCCCGCACCGGCAGGATCGGCACGAAGCCCGCGAACCCGCTGGCGACATCGGTTCCCCCTGTCACCGAGGCGAGCGGCACATCGCGGCCGACGTGATCGGCAACCCAGAAGTGCAACTCGGGAGGGACCACCGAGCCGGTGGCCCCGAGGGTCCTCAGCCGACGCAGATCGTGGTCGGTGCCGGGTGACCGGCCGGCCCGGGCGCAGGCCTGGAGGTATGCCGGACTCGTGCCCAGCACGGTGACCTCGTGTCTGGCTGTGAGCGCCCATAGCGCGTCGTCGGTCGGGTACGACGGACTTCCGTCGTAGCAGACGATCGTCGCGCCGGTCAGCAGGCCGCTCACGAGGGAGTTCCAGACCATCCAGCTCGGCGAGGTGTACCACAGGTACGTGTCGGAAGGCCCTAGGTCGAGATGGAGGGCCAGGGCTTTGAGGTGCTCGAGCACAACTCCACCGTGGCCGTGAACAAACCCCTTCGGCTTCCCGGTCGTCCCCGAGGAGAACAGCACCCAGAGGGGGTGGTCGAACCGCACGTGCGCGGGAGTCATGGCCGGCCCACCCCCGGTGACTGCCT
>RRBB01000731.1:0-845 GCA_006543605.1 Rhodococcus sp. WS4 | reverse complement strand
CCCTGCCCGGTACGACGGGGGTTGCCGGGACCTTCGGCCAGTCCTATGGCGCGATCAGCCAGTACCTCGCGGCTACCCAGCGACCACCACACCTGCGGACCTGCGTCCCGGTCTCGGCGTATCAGCTCGCGTTCGAGAACTACTGGCACAACGGCGGCGCGCTCGAACTCGGCTGGATGCTCAGCTATTTCGTGAACATGGCGGAGGCCGTGCTCGCCGCCGCAGGTGACGGCCAGGCGATCGACGAGCTGACGAAGCTGAAGGTCGATCCGGCAGTGCGGTTCTCCGCGCTGACCGAGGACACGCTGCGACACCTGCCGCTGAGCGATTGGGCGGACCGCCTCGGCCGGGGTGCGCCGTTCCTGAACGATATCCTCGCGCACCCGGCCGACGGCCCGTACTGGTGGGCGACGGACCTCAGCCGGCAGTTGTTCAATATCGACGTGCCGATGCTGCACGTCGGTTCTTGGTACGACATCGCCAACCGGGACACGCCGAAATTCTTCACCGGCCTGCGCGAGTCCGCGCTGGACGCGCGGAACGGTCATGCACTGATCATGGGCCCGTGGGCGCACCAGCTGCCGTTCAACCAGCCGACCTCCGGGGGCACCGGTGACATCGACTTCGGGCCCGAAGCCGCCATCTCCCTCGTCGACGTCGAGCGCCGTTGGTTCGACCGCTACCTCAAGGACGACACCACCGAACTGCCGAGCCCGCCCGTCCGGATCTTCGTCATGGGCGAGAACCGATGGCGCGACGAACAGGAGTGGCCGCTCGCGCGCACCGCGTACACGCCGTACTACCTCCACAGCGACGGCTCGGCGAACACGCTGAACGGCGATGGG
>RRBB01000730.1:0-845 GCA_006543605.1 Rhodococcus sp. WS4 | reverse complement strand
GCTGCTGTTGCCCAGTTCCGATGGGCTCCGGGGGCGGAAGTTCCGGAACAATCGTGTGGTGGTCGAGGGGATGCTGTATCGACTGCGGACCGGGTTGCCCTGGCGAGATCTCCCGTCGCATTTCGGGCCGTGGAAGACGGTGTGGAAGCGACATCGCCGCTACGCCGGAGACGGAACCTGGGATCGGGTGCTGACGGCTCTGGTCGCGATGGCCGACGCCGGCGGGAACCTGGACTGGGCGGTATCGGTCGATTCCACAGTGGTCCGTGTCCATCAGCACGGTGCGAACGCCGCCCGCCACACAGGGGGATCTACCGAATTACACGAACCTGCGTGACGAGCCTGCCGATCACGGCATCGGCCGGTCGAGGGGCGGGTTGACGAGCAAGGCGCACCTGGCGTGCGACGGTCACGGGCGTCCACTGTCGGTGCTGGTCGGCCCCGGCCAAGCCGGTGACAGTCCGATGTTCGCCCGCGTGCTGGAGGGCATCTGCGTGCCGCGGCTCGCCGGCGGAGCGCACCGCACGCGCCCCGACGAGGTCCGGGCCGACAAGGCGTACTCATCACGGGCCAACCGGGAGCTGCTGCGCAGCAAGGGCATCAAGGCGGTGATCCCCGAAAAGACCGATCAGGCAGCGAACCGGGTGAACAAGGGCCGCGCGGGCGGGCGGCCACCGAACTTCGACCCGGAGTCCTACAAGGGGCGCAATGTGGTCGAACGGGCCTTCAACAAGGCGAAACAGTGGCGTGCGGTGGCCACCCGCTACGACAAACTCGCCCTCACCTACCGCGCCGGATTCCTGCTCGCCGGCATCGTCGAGTGGCTCAAACTATTAGGAGACATG
>RRBB01000072.1:0-47728 GCA_006543605.1 Rhodococcus sp. WS4 | reverse complement strand
CATCGTCAATCCCATCCTTCGGCGGTAGCGCAACCCCGACCGCACCCTCGAGCGACACGCCGCACGCGGGCATTCTCGGGTGAGTCAACGAAGGGGGCTACGCGGGCATTTTGGATGAGTCAACGCGCAGTCCATGTCGTCGCGTCCGTGGCGTGCTATTTTGCGCCGACCATCACGGTGCTGGGTGCGTTCCGGACAGTCCAGGGGGTGGGCGCCGCGGCGACTGCGGTCATTGCGACCGCCGTCGTCCGGGACCTCTTCTCGGGCCGCGCCGCGGCTGTCATGTTCTCCCATCTGATGCTGGTCATGGGCGTGGCCCCGATCCTGGCGCCGAGCATCGGCGGAATCCTCATGACCACCATGTCGTGGCACGGTGTGTTCCTCGTGCTGGCCGTGCTCGCGGCTCTGCTGATGCTGCTCGGCGCCGTCGCGCTGCCCGAAACGCTTCCGCCCTCGCACCGGAGCCGACGCGGACTTGCCCCTGCACTCCGGACCTACACCCGGCTCGTCCGCGACGGCCGCTTCATGACCCTCGTCCTCGTGTGTGGACTGGGCCGAGCGGTCCTGTGGGCGTACATCGCCGGATCCTCGTTCGTCATGCAGAGGGAGTTCGAACTGGATCCGACCGTGTACGGAGTGGCGTTCGCGGCCGGCGGCGTGGTCCTGATCGGGGCGGCCCAGGTCAACGTGCGGCTACTGGACCGCTGGTCGCCCGCCCGGATCTGTATCGTCGCGCTCGCCGTCAGCGTCGCCGTCGGAGTTGCGTTCGTCGCGGTGGCTCTCCACGGCACTACCGGGTTCGCGGGATTCGCGGTGCCGGTGCTGGCTTTGCTGTGCGCGACCGGATTCGTCATGCCGAACGCGCCGGCTCTCGCGCTGACCCGGCACGGCGACGCGGCCGGCACGGCGGCGGCGATCGTCGGGTTCGCGCAGTTCGGTACGGCCGCCGTGGTGGCGCCGATCGTCGGCGTCCTGGGGAACACCGCGCTCGCCGTGGCCGTCACGATGACCAGCTGTGCGGTCCTGGCCGTTCTCTCGCTCGGGTTCGGTGTCAGGCCGAACGCGCGACGCCACGGAGGGCACGACTGATGTTCGATCCCGCGGCCGTCAACGGCTTCGCCACCCGTCCGACATTCATCCGCGACGTCGTGGTGGTCACGCTTACCGCACCGACCACCATCGAACCGGCGAAGACGGGTACCGCGATACTGGTCATACCGATTCCGACCTCCTCGACCTCCAACGCGAAACCCTCTGTACGGACCCGATCGAGTTGTCGGCGAAGGCGGAGAGCCGAGGCAACGGTCCGAGTCGTCAGGGGGGCGAACCCACGAGCGACCACCTCGTCGAACACCCTCGACGGCGAGTACGCGAGGATTGCTTTACCGGTCGCCGTGGCCTCGATCGGTAATCGGCCGGCGATCCGAGATGGGAGCCGGGCGCTGCGGTGACCGGAGATCTTTTCCACGAACATGACGTCGAGGCCGTCCCGAATCGCCAGGTGCACCGTCTCGAGGGTGAGAGTGTGCAGGTCCTGCATGAACGGAACCGCGGCATCCCGGATGATGCGTTGCGTCGGAACCAGCTGGCCGAGTTCGAAGAGGCGCAGTCCCAGCCGGTAGTCGGTTCCGACCCGCTCCAGGAGCCCGATCTGGACCATCTCCCCGGCGAGTCGGTACACGGTCGCCTTCGCGACCCCGCTCCGACGTGAGAGCTCGGTCAACGACAGCGCTCCGGACTCTGCATCGAAGCTGTCGAGTAGCAGTCGCACTTTTCCCAGCAACGACGCGTTCATGTACATCCTCCGACAGGCGGGTCCACTCAGCGGACCAGCCAGTCGAGCATACCCCGGCCCTCATTTCCGGAGCAGACTTGATCGCCGCGCGAATGTGGCCCCGATTTCTTCGGCGGCGGCGCGGACCGAGCTGGTGTGGTTGTCGGGCCGGAAGCGGTGGGACGGGCCTGTCACGCTGATCGCGGCGACGACGTTCTCGCCTTCGCGGACGGGGGCGGCCACGCACACGATTCCGTTTGCGGATTCCTCGTATTCGTAGGCCACACCTTCGGCGGCGATGCGGTCGAGCTGAACGTCCAACGGTCCGGGCAGGACGATGGTGCGCGGGGTGTACCGGGGCAGCGGAGCGGAGAGCACCTGCTCCCGCAGCGCTTTGTCGGCGTGGGCGAGCAGCACCTTGCCGATAGCGGTGCAGTGCACCGGCATCCGGCCCCCGATCCTCGACGGTGCGCTGGCCTGTCGATGCCCGCCGATCTTGGACAGGTACACGACCTCCGTCCCGTCGAGGACGCCCAGGTGCACCGTTTCGTGGGTGCGCACGTACAGATCCTCCATGAACGGGATCGCCACCTCGAGCAGGCTGCGCTCGACCGATGCGCGCATGCCCAGCTCGAATAACGAGCCGCCGAGCCGGTAACCGGCCCCGGTGCGGTCCAGCATCCGCACTGCCACCATGTCGGTGAGGACGCGGTGCAACGTGCCTTTCGGGATGGATGTCCGCCGGGCCAGTTCGGCCAGCGAGAGGGTCGAGTCGTCGATGGTGAACGCGTGCAGCACCATCATGACCTTGCCCAGCACCGTCGTGCGGTCGAACTCCTGATCGGACACCGTCGATTCACCTCCGCTGCTACCGGCGACATCGCCCACGATACGGCGCGTGTTCGGCTCAGTGGAACGCAATGCTTGGCCGGCGATCGCCCCGCGGCAACAGTGGAACCACAGTCCATTCCCCACGATCACATCGGGAAGTCAGATGAGCACACCACAGGGCACCAGCCTGCCCACCACTACCGACGCGGTCGCCGAACGGTTGAGCACCGCCGCCGCAACTTCCACGCCGTGCGCGCCGGTCCGCGACCTGATCGGTGCCGACGACGTCGCCGCCGCGTATGCCGTCCAGGAGCGGATGGTCGCCGCCCGGATCGCCGCCGGCGCGAGTGTGGTGGGCCGCAAGATCGGCCTGACCTCCCCGGCGGTCCAGCAGCAGCTCGGCGTCGACCAACCGGACTTCGGTGTGTTGTTCGACGACATGCACTGCCCGGAGGGCATCCCCATCCCGCTGTCCCGTCTGCTGCAGCCGAAGGTGGAGGCGGAGATCGCGTTCGTCCTCGGCCGCGATCTGGTGGACGGGCCGCTCGACGACGCGCAGGTCCGCGCCGCCGTCGATTACGCGGTGGCCGCCCTCGAGATCGTCGACAGCCGAATCGCCGGGTGGGACATCACCTTCGGAGACACCGTCGCCGACAACGGGTCGAGCGGACTGTTCGTCCTCGGCGCCGACCGGCGCACCCTCGACTCTTTCGACCCGGTCGCCGCGCAGATGCAGATGTCCATCGACGACACCGAGGTGTCGACCGGAAACGGCGCCGCCTGCCTCGGTGACCCGCTGCGGGCGCTGGCCTGGCTCGCGCGCACCGCCCGCGAGTTCGGCCAACCGCTACGCGCCGGCCAGGTGATCTTGTCCGGGGCCCTCGGCCCGATGGCGGCCATCGACACCGCCGGCACCGTCCGGGCAGACATCACCGGTCTCGGATCGGTCACCGCAACCTTCACCCAGGAGTGAGCATCATGAGCGAGAACACCCGTAAGGTCACCGTCGCGGTGATCGGATCCGGCAACATCGGCACCGACCTGATGATCAAGGTGATCCGCCACTCCGACGTCCTGCAGATGGGCGCGATGGTGGGCATCGACCCCGACTCCGACGGGCTCGCCCGCGCCCGCCGACTCGGCGTCCCCACCACCTCGGACGGCGTCCACGGCCTGCTGGAGTTGCCGAACTTCGACGAGATCGACGTGGTCTTCGACGCCACCTCCGCCAAGGCACACGCCGCCAACGCCGCCCTGCTCGAACCGCTCGGCAAACGGCTGATCGACCTCACCCCGGCCGCCCTCGGCCCGTTCGTGGTGCCGGCGGTCAACCTCGACGAACACCGGCACGCCGCCAACGTCAACATGGTCACGTGTGGCGGTCAGGCCACCATCCCGATCGTCGCCGCCGTCTCCCGCGTGACACCGGTCGCCTACGCCGAGATCGTCGCCTCCATCGCCTCGAAGTCCGCGGGACCGGGCACCCGGGCGAACATCGACGAGTTCACCGAAACCACGTCCCACGCCATCGAAACCGTCGGCGGCGCGCGCCGCGGCAAGGCCATCATCGTCCTCAACCCGGCCGACCCGCCGCTGATCATGCGCGATACCGTCCTGTGCCTGATCTCCGCCCCCGACCCGGCCACCCACGACGCCATCCGGAACTCGATCCAGACGATGGTCGAGCACGTCGCGACCTACGTGCCCGGTTACCGGCTCAAGCAACAGGTCCAGATCACCCCCGTCCCGGACGGCCAACCCGTGTACACCCTGCTCGCGTCCGGGGACACGGCGGCGCCCACCCACCAGGTGACGGTGTTCCTCGAAGTCGAAGGCGCCGCACACTACCTGCCGGCCTACGCCGGAAACCTCGACATCATGACCTCGGCCGCGGTGCGCTACGCCGAATCCGTCGCCGACACGATCGCCGCTCCGACGGCAACCCAGGGAGCCACCCGATGACCACGCAACTGTTCATCCAAGACGTCACCCTCCGCGACGGCATGCACGCCGTCCGCCACCGCATCACCCCCGACGACGTCGGAAAGATCGTGGCCGCGCTCGACGCCGCCGGTGTCGACGGCATCGAGGTCGCCCACGGCGACGGCCTCGCCGGCGGATCGCTGAACTACGGTCCCGGCAGCAACACCGACTGGGAATGGATCGAAGCCGCCGTCGCCAACCTCACCCACGCCCGGTTGACCACCCTGCTGCTGCCCGGTATCGGCACCATCGCCGAACTCGAACACGCCTACCGACTGGGCGTGCGGTCGGTGCGGGTCGCGACCCATTGCACCGAGGCCGACGTCGCCGCCCAGCACATCGGCAAGGCCCGCGAGCTCGGCATGGATGTCTCCGGCTTCCTCATGATGAGTCACATGACCACCGCACCCGAGCTCGCCGCCCAGGCCAAGCTGATGGAATCGTATGGTGCGCATTGCGTGTACGTCACCGACTCCGGTGGCCGGTTGACCATGGACGGGGTCCGTGAACGGGTCCGCGCCTACCGGGATGTGCTCGACGAGGGCACCGAGATCGGGATCCACGCCCACGAGAACCTGTCGCTGTCGGTCGCGAACTCTGTCGTCGCGGTCGAGGAGGGCGTCACCCGGGTCGACGCCTCGTTGGCCGGGCACGGCGCCGGCGCCGGTAACTGCCCGATCGAACCGTTCATCGCGGTCGCGGACCTGCAGGGCTGGAAGCACAACAGCGACCTGTTCGCCCTCCAGGACGCTGCCGACGACCTCGTCCGGCCGCTGCAGGACCGGCCCGTGCGCGTCGACCGGGAAACCCTCACCCTCGGCTACGCCGGTGTGTACTCGTCGTTCCTCCGGCACGCCGAAGCCGCATCCCAGCGGTACGGCATCGACGTGCGCACCATCCTCCTCGAGGTCGGCCGCCGCGGCCTCGTCGGCGGACAGGAAGATTTGATCGTCGACATCGCCCTCGACCTGCTCGCCAGGAACCCTGAGCCCCCAGAGAGCTGAGTCTGTCTGCAGAGGAAGGAAATTCGGACCACCGCCACTCAGTGAGTCGCCCGTGTGCACGAGCATGCAACGGCGACGCCAGGGTGCGTGCCATGTCGTCAGAACGGGTACGCGGGCATCGCGCTCTGCTCGGTGACCCACTGTGTTTCGGTGAAAGCGTCGAGATTGGCTCCGACTCCATGGTATGCAACGCGTTTGGGCCGTCGGTAACGTTTGGATTCGAACCGGGGCACCACAGTGCGGTCGCCGAGCCAGGACTGCCACAAACGTTCTGGAAACGCGGTTCGGTTGCGGCGCAACGATGAGGGCGAGCTGGCCGATCGACCGAGTGGCGTGGGGGAGAGCAATGTCAGCCTCTCGCGAGCGCCCGCCAGGTCGAGATCGCCGCCCCGGCGAGGAGCCCGCCGGTCAGCACGAAGACGGCGTCGGCGCCGGCAGAGCCGGCGATTGCTCCTGCGGTGAGTGGGATGAAGACTTGCCCGAGCCGGTTGCCGGTCAGCCGGAGGGAGAGCGCGGAGGCGCGGTTCGGGGGCGGGACCAGTCCGGCGACCCAGGTCATGGTGAGGGGCTGGGCGAGGCCCCAGAAGAACCCGGCAACCGACATGAGGATGGCGACGACGATCGGTTGGGGCACAGCGGGGATGAGGGCGACGGGCAACGCGGAACACAGGGTGCCGGAGATCAGCAACCACCGGCGTGGAGCGAGATGGAGGAGCTGAGTCAGGAACATGCGGGAGATGATCGCGGCGATCGCGCGAGCGGTGAGGATCGCGGTCACGGTCAGCACGGAGAACCCGTACTGCTCCCCGAGCACGGGCAGGTACGCGGTGGTCAGGTCCATCGAGGTGAGCACGATCAGGCTGCTGAACACGGCGGGGCGCATGCCGGTGGTGGACAGCATGGACATCGTGGACTGCCGCGCGGGCGATTCGGATCTCCGGTGCGACGCGGTGGGGATACGAAAGTGCGGTGAGAGGCTCGCTGCGGCCGCGAGCGTGGCGAGCACCAGCATCGCGAGCAGGGAGCCGGTGGTGTCGACGTGTCCTTCGTGGCTGCGGGACGCGATGATGCCGGCCACCGGGATGCCGATGGACTGTCCGACGGAGATCCAGACCGTCAGCCCGCCGAATCGGCGGTCGTACTGGTCGGGTTCGGACATGAGCGGTACGTATCCCTGGCCGGATACCAGGGTCAGGATGTGGCCGAATCCGAGCAGGATGGCGCCGAGGGCGAGCACGACCAGGTCGGTGCTGAGGAGGATCGCGACGACCGCTGCGACGGAGATCGCCGCCCCGAGGCGCAATACCGCGGCGGCGTGCCTTCCGTCCACGGCCCGCCCGATGGGAATCGCTGCAACGAGTGGTACGAGCGAATACAAGGCGGTCAGGATCCCGACGGTCGCGCCGTCACCGCCGAGTTCGAGGGCGCGGTACGAGATCATCACTCGGACAGCCGCATAGACCGCCTGCAGGAGGGCGGTGACAAGGCAGAGGGAGACGAACCAGGACTTCACGAGTGAGTGGAAGGAATTCGGCGCCTCACGAACTCAGACATTCCCGAAGTCTTCGCGCTCGTCCGATCCGGCCGCGCGTAGTTCGGGTTGGCTTTCCCGAATCTTGTAGGCGCGCTGGATGTGCTGTGCCATGAAGTCGCCGGCGGCCTGGGCGTCTTTCCGAACGAGGGCCTCGAGGATCTGGTCGTGGTCCTTTTCCAGTTCGTGGGCGTCAGGCGGGTGCCGCCACACGGTGGTGCTGGGTGTGAGTCTCGACCACAGCAGCTCGATGTGTTGTACGACCAGCGGAGACGTCTGACTGTAGATGGCGAAGTGGAACGCGCGGTTCATCAGGGACAGCTCGGCCGCGCTCGCGGTGCCGTCGCGTTGTGCCCGGTCGAGGGCCGCGTGCTTTTCCTTGATCGCTTCCAGCCCTGCCGGCGTCATTCGCTCGACCGCCATCACGGTGGCTTCGCGTTCGGCGGCGGCCCGCAGACGGTACAGATCGCGGGCGGTCTCGGGCGTCATCTCCCGCACGGAGGCCTTGTTGCTGGGCCGATGGCTGGCATTGACGCAGCCGGAATTGGCGCAGAGCTCTTTTTCGAAGGCCGCGACCCGGACCCGACGGCACACACGCGATATGGACCGACGGCAGCATGTACGGCGAGCCTGCCGGTGGGGCTCGAGGCGATCGACCCGATCGACGCCGACCTGAAGGACGAGGTGCGTGCCCGACCGTCGTTTCCGTGGGACGGTGGACGGGTAGCCGACCGGTGCGGCGAGGCGACGAGATGACGACGGAGGATCATGAACCCCGAGATCCATCACGAACCCAGCGAGATCAGCTACGACGAGCAGTTCTATCCGGCCCGCCCTCGGCCGTTGAAACCGTCGGTCCGTCGTGCCACCCGGGTGGATGCGCAGCGTGGTGAGCCGGTGCCGGACAATCCGGATTACGTGGAGTGGCTGATCAATCAGTCGATCCTGCACGATGCGAAGTTGATCGCGGAGCAGTTGTCCGGCAAGGGCAGCATGTGGCAGAACCCGTACGCCGACCCGAATCCGCGCGCAGCGGTGGAGCGGGGGTCGGTGTGGTTCACGGCGTACCCGATTTCGATCATCACGGCGCCGGGTGCGAGTTTTCTGAGTTCGCTCGGCGACGAGTCGTTGTGGCAGGCCTTTTCCGAGATCGGGGTGACGGCGGTGCACACGGGGCCGGTGAAGCAGGCCGGCGGGATCAAGGGGTGGCGGGCCACGCCGTCGGTGGACGGCCATTTCGACCGCATCAGCATGCAGATCGACTCGGCGTTCGGGACGGAGGAGGAGTTCCGTCGCCTGTGCGTCGTCGCCGCGGCGTACGACGGCATCGTCATCGACGACATCGTTCCCGGTCACACGGGCAAGGGTGCCGACTTCCGGCTCGCCGAGATGGCGTACGCCGACTATCCCGGCATCTATCACATGGTGGAGATCGAACCGCAGGACTGGCATCTGCTTCCTCGTGTGCCGGACGGCCGGGACTCGGTGAACATCGACGCCGACACCGAGGCGCAACTTGCGCGGGCCGGGTACATCATCGGTCAACTCCAGCGCGTCATCTTCTACGAACTCGGTGTGAAGGAAACCAACTGGAGCGTCACCCCCGCGGTGAAGGGGGTGGACGGCGTCGAGCGCAGATGGGTGTATCTGCACTATTTCAAGGCCGGTCAGCCTTCCATCAACTGGCTGGATCCGTCGTTCGCGGGCATGCGCCTCGTCATCGGGGACGCCTGCCACTCCATCGCGGATCTCGGTGCCGGCGCGCTTCGCCTGGACGCCAACGGATTCCTCGGGGTGGAACGCCGCACCGAGGGTCTTCCCGGCTGGTCGGAGGGGCATCCGCTGTCGGAGGCGGCGAATCACCTCATCGCCAGCATCGTGCGGAAGATGGGTGGATTCACGTTCCAGGAGCTGAACCTCACCATCGACGACATCAAGGCGATGGGCACGACCGGGGCCGACCTGTCCTACGACTTCATCAATCGTCCCGCCTACCATCACGCGCTGGTCATGGGGAACACCGAATTCCTTCGGCTGACCATGAACCTCGCCCGCGATCACGGGGTGGACGCCGCCTCGCTCGTCCATGCCCTGCAGAACCATGACGAGCTGACGTTCGAGCTGGTCCATTTCGCGACGCTGCACAAGGACGACGAATTCGACTACGGCGGCGAGTCGGTCACCGGGTCCGACCTCGGTGATCGCATCCGCAAAGACCTGTGCGAGCGGCTCACCGGGCGGTGGGCGCCGTACAACCGCACGTTCACCACGAACGGCATCGCCTGCACGACGGCCAGCGTCATCACCGCCGCGCTGGGCATTCGCGACCTCGACCGGATGGACGCCGCCGACATCGACACCGTCAAGCAGGCCCACCTGCTGCTGGCGATGTTCAATGCGCTCCAGCCGGGCGTCTTCGCCCTGTCGGGCTGGGATCTGTGCGGACTGCTTCCCGTGCCGTCCGAGGACGTCGCCGATCTTCTCGCCGAAGGGGATACCCGCTGGATCAATCGGGGTGCGCACGACCTCATGGGGGTCAACCCCGAGGCCGATCGGTCGGAGTCGGGCATCCCCCGCGGGCACAGCCTGTACGGGAGTCTTCCCGTGCAACTGCAGGATTCGACGTCCTTCGCCCGCCGGCTCGCCCGCATCATCGACGTCCGGAACCGATTCGGCATCGCCACCGCGGTCCAACTCGACGTGCCCACCGTGTCGCACAAGGGGCTGCTCGTCATGGTCCACGAACTGGCGGACTCGAGTCTCGAGGTCACGGTTCTCAACTTCACGTCCGAGGAGATTGCCGCGACGGTCCAGTCGCAGTTCCTGCCCGCCGGATCACCTGCGGTCAACCTGTTCACCGACGAACAGATCGGCACCGTGGACGAACTCCACAGTTTCCCGGTCACCCTCGCGCCGTACGAGGGCGTCCCCGTCGTGGTGCGGCCCGAATCTGCCTGACACCGACCCTTGACTCGGATAACCACTGTCGGAGTAAACTCAGACAGGACTTATCCGAGTAAAGGAGAGAGACATGAAGATCGTCATTTTCGGAAAAGGGCTCATCGGAAGCCAGGTCGCGGCCAAGCTCGGCGAATCGGGCCACGATGTGGTGGCCCTCGGCCGTGAGGCCGGCATCGACACCACCACCGGCAAGGGCGTAGCGGAGGCCGTCGAGGGAGCCGATGTGGTCGTGGACCTGACCAATTCGCCGTCGTGGGAGGACGACGACGTCCTGGCGTTCTTCCGTGAGTCGACGAAACACTTGCTCGCCGCCGAGGAGGCTGCGGGTGTCGAGCACCACGTGATCCTGTCCATCGTGGGCGCCGACCGACTCCCCGACTCGGGATACTTGCGAGCCAAGGTCGCCCAGGAAGAGGTGGTCAAGTCCGGCCCGGTGCCCTATTCGATCGTGCGATCGACCCAGTTCTTCGAGTTCATCGCCGGTATCGCCGACGCCGGGACCGTCGGCGACACGGTGCACGCCACCCCGGCGCACCTTCAACCCATCGCCTCGCGCGACGTCGTGTCCCGGGTGGCGGAGGTCGTCACCGGCTCCCCACTGAACGGCACGGTCGAGATCGCCGGACCCGAACCGCTGGGCATCGACGAACTGGTGCGCCGACTGTTCGCGTCGACCGGCGACACGCGGTCCGTGACGTCCGATCCCGACGCCGGCTACTTCGGTGCGAGGCTCGACGACGCGGCGATCACCCCGACACCCGGCGCCAACGCGTGGATCGCGCCGACCACACTGGACGAATGGCTTCGCGAACGCGTCTGAGAGGTGCGGTACCCGCGGCATCGGCGCAGCGGGCGTGGATAGGGTCGTGCATATGAAGCTTTCCGGTGGTGTGGAGTGGTCGCTCCACTGCTGCGTCGTACTCAGCCAGGCCGAGGTCCCGGTGCCGACCGCCCGGCTGGCGGACCTGCACGGGGTGTCGAAGTCCTACCTTGCGAAGCACTTGCAATCACTGGCACGCGCCGGCCTCGTCCGTCCGACCGAGGGGCGCGACGGCGGGTACGTCCTGACCCGTGCGTCCGCGGACATCACGGTGCTCGACGTCGTGCAGGCTGTCGACGGCACGGCGCCGGCATTTCGGTGCACCGAGATCCGCCGGCAAGGACTTCTCGCCGCGCCACCTGAACAGTGCACCGCCCCCTGCGGCATCGCCAAAGTCATGGCCGACGCCGAGCGCGCCTGGCGAGACACGTTGTCGGGTGTGACGATCGCGGACCTGGCGGCGACATTGGACCTCGCCGTGCTCAAACAGACATTGGAGACGTCCTACTAGACCTTGGATTCAGGAGCCGTTGTTGCCCTGGGGCTCGACCTGGGCGAAGACTGATCTCATGGCCGAGATGCAGGGCGAGGCGGAGTTCCATCGACTGCGGACTCCGCGGGCCGCGGCCGTCGCCGGTGTCGTGTTCGGTGTTCTGTTCGCCTCCAGCATCGTCCTGCTGCGCAGCGCGCTGCCGGGCGCGGCGGGCACCCCGTGGGTGCGCCACCAGACGCAGATCACGACGGCCCTGATACTCGCGCCCTTCGCGGGCATCGCGTTCCTGTGGTTCATCGGTGTCATCCGCGACCGGCTCGGGGAACTCGAAGACCGATTCTTCTCCACCGTCTTCCTGGGCAGTGGGCTGTTGTTCCTCGCGATGACCTTCGTGTCGATGGCACTCGCCGGCGGGATGCTCGCGATATCCCGGCTCTCCACCGTTCCGCAGAACGACCTCGTCTACTTCGGGCGCGAGGTGATGTTGCACGTGAACAACGTGTACGGCGTCCGCATGGCCGGGGTGTTCATGATCTCGCTGGGAACCATCTGGCTGCGCACCGGACTGATGCCGCGGTGGCTCGCGATCGCCACCTACCTGCTGTCACTCGCCTTGCTGGTGGTCGTCAGTTTCAGTCTCTGGGTAACGCTGGTCTTCCCCGCCTGGGTGATGGTCATCAGCGTGTACATCCTCACCGTCGACCGGACGCCGTCCACCCCGCCGGACTGACGGCCTGCTCTCGACGCGGTTCTCACCCCGTACGGGTGATGTGGCGCTGCGGCACCGCGAGCATCGTCAGGACTGCGATTCTCGGTTACCGCCCGGGAAGCGCATCCGCCGCCCGATGATGCGAGGAGAGACAGATGACGGACGCGAAACCCAATATCCTGGTCATTTGGGGCGACGACATCGGAATCACCAATCTCAGTTGCTACAGCGACGGGCTGATGGGGTACCGGACACCGAACATCGACCGTCTCGCCGACGAGGGTATGAGGTTCACCGACTCCTACGGCGAGCAGAGTTGCACGGCGGGTCGCGCGTCGTTCATCACCGGTCAGAGCGTGTACCGCACCGGTATGAGCAAGGTGGGGATCCCCGGGGTCGACGTCGGATTGTCGCCCGAAGACCCCACTATCGCGGAACTACTCAAGCCCCTCGGATACGCCACCGGACAGTTCGGGAAGAACCATCTCGGCGACCTGAACAAGTATCTGCCGACGGTGCACGGGTTCGACGAGTTCTTCGGCAACCTCTATCACCTGAACGCCGAGGAAGAACCCGAACTGCCGGACTATCCCAGCGCACAAAACTACCCCAAACTGCACGAGGTGATGATGCCGCGCGGTGTCCTTCATTGCTGGGCCACCGAGGAGGATGCCGGCGAGGTCGATCCGCGGTACGGGCCGCTCGGGAAGCAGCGCATCGAGGACACCGGGCCGCTGAGCAAGAAGCGGATGGAGACCATCGACGACGAGACGGTGTCCGCGGCGATCGACTTCATCACTCGCCAGAAGGAGGCGGAGACACCGTTCTTCGTGTGGATGAACACCACGCACATGCACCTGAGGACCCATACGAAACCGGAGAGCATCGGGCAGGCCGGGCACTGGCAGTCGCCGTACCACGACACCATGATCGATCACGACAAGCACGTCGGCCTGTTGCTCGACGCGGTCGACGAACTGGGTCTCGCCGAGAACACCATCGTCATCTACAGCACCGACAACGGTCCCCACGCGAACACGTGGCCGGACGGCGCGACCACCCCGTTCCGCAGTGAGAAGGACACCAACTGGGAGGGTGCGTTCCGCGTCCCCGAGGTGATCCGCTGGCCGGGCAAGATCCCCGCCGGCGTGGTGTCCAACGAGATCGTCCAGCATCACGACTGGCTTCCCACCTTCCTCGCCGCCGCGAGGGCACCCGAGGTCGTGGAGCAACTGAAGACCGGCTACGACGTCGGGGAGAAAACGTTCAAGGTGCACATCGACGGCTACAACCTGCTCCCGTACCTCACCGGGGAGGTCGACACGTCGCCACGTCGGGGAATGGTCTATTTCTCCGACGACTGCGACGTGCTGGGCATCCGGTTCGACAACTGGAAGATCGTGTTCATGGAGCAGCGGGCGCAGGGCACCCTGGGGCTGTGGGCGGAACCGTTCACCCAACTGCGGTTGCCCAAGCTGTTCAACCTGCGCACCGATCCCTTCGAGCGGGCCGACATCACGTCCAACACCTACTGGGACTGGTTCCTCGATCACGATTACATCGCCATCTACGGAACGTTCATCACGACGCAATTCCTCGAAACCTTCAAGGAGTTCCCTCCGCGTCATGAGCCGGCCAGCTTCACCATCGACCACGCAGTGGCGAAGTTGCACGCCTTCCTGGCGAAGGACTGACCGACGTGGGGGCCGAGCTGGGTGGTTCCTGGTCGGACGGGTCGACGCGGTCCGCGATCGAGGACTTCGTCGGGCGGGTGACGGAAACGGGTGGGGCGGACTTCGTCGAACCCGCGGACCGGGTGGCCGTGTTCGACAACGACGGCACACTCTGGTGTGAGAAGCCGATGCCCATCCAGCTCGACTTCACCATCAGGCGTTTCGCCGAGATGGCCGAGAGTGATCCCGATCTGCAGCAGAAGCAACCGTGGAAGGCGGCCTTCGAGCACGACCTGCAGTGGCTCGGGGCGGCGATGGTCAAGCACTATCACGGCGACGACGGCGACCTGAAACTGTTGATGGGCGCGGTCACCCAGGCATTCGATTCGGTCACCGTCGAGAACTACGACGCGCGGGTCCGAGCCTTCTTCGACGGCGCGCACCACCCGACGCTCGGCCGCCCGTACTACGGCTGCGGATACGTGCCGATGGTCGAATTGCTGCGCTATCTCGAGGCGAACGGGTTCACGGTCTACATCGCGTCCGGTGGTGACCGGGACTTCATGCGCCCGGTCGCCGGGCGGCTCTACGGGATTCCGCCGGAACGCATCATCGGCAGCGCCCTCGGCCTCTCGTACCGTGAGGGCGCGGACGCGACCGAACTGCTCTACAAGGCCGCGATGGATTTCTTCGACGACGGACCGGAGAAACCGATCCGGATCTGGAGCAGGATCGGGCGGCGGCCGATCCTGTCGGTCGGCAATTCCAACGGCGACCTGCCGATGCTGGCGTTCTCGGGACAACCCGACCGGCCGTCGCTGCGGGCGCTGATCCTGCACGACGACGCCGACCGCGAATTCGACTATGTGGCGGGCGCCGAGCAGGCTCTCGATCAGGCACGAGAAAAGAACTGGACCGTGGTAAGCATGAAGAACGATTGGACGAGCGTCTTCTCGCCGGCCGACACCTGATCAGGCAGAAGGGAAGGCTTCGTTGGAAACTCAGACCGTCTCCGAAGTCGGCCGCATCCCCGCCCAGACCTTCACGATGGGCTCCGATCGGCACTATCCGGAGGAGGGTCCCGCGCATCGCGTCGCGGTCGATGCCTTCGCCATCGAGACCCGCCAGGTCACCAACGAACAGTTCGCCCGGTTCGTCCGTGACACCGGGTATGTCACGGTCGCCGAGCGTCCGCTCGACCCCGCCGATTTCCCGGGGGCTCCCGCGGAGAATCTGCAACCCGGATCGATGGTCTTCACACCCACTCGGGGCCCGGTCGATCTGCGTCACCTCAGTCAGTGGTGGACCTGGACCATCGGCGCGTCCTGGCAACGCCCCACCGGGCCGGCGTCGACGATCACCGGCCGCGAACAGCACCCCGTCGTCCACGTCGCCCACGAGGACGCGGCGGCGTACGCACAGTGGGCCGGACGGTCCCTCCCCACCGAGGCTCAGTGGGAGGCGGCGGCGCGCGGGGGCCTGGACCAGGCCGAATTCACCTGGGGTGACACCTCCGAAACCGAAGCACCGTTGGCGAACTACTGGCACGGGGAGTTCCCGTGGCGCGCAGTCCCCGGGTACGGCACCACGACCGCGGTCGGAAGCTATCCGACCAACGATTACGGCCTCTTCGACATGGCGGGAAACGTGTGGGAATGGACCGCCGACTGGTACTCGGAGCGTCACAGCGACACGGGGGAGTCGTGCTGCGCGCCACGCAATCCGCGCGGGCCCCGCATGTCGGACAGCTTCGACCCACGCCAACCCCAGTTCCGGGTTCCGCGGCGGGTGATCAAGGGTGGATCGTTCCTGTGCGCCGACAGCTATTGCCGGCGGTACCGGCCCGCGGCGCGGCGGCCGCAGATGATCGACACCGGGATGAGCCACATCGGATTCCGCTGCGTGACGGACCTGCCCGCGTCAGAGTAGGACCACCACGGCGAGGAGCGCGAGCACGGTGACGACGCTGGAGGTGACGACGGCGGCGAACGTGGCCGGCGCGAATTCCCCGGACTCGATCTGCTTGCTTATGACCCGATAGCGGACGGTGCCGTAGGCGGAGACCAGCAGTCCCGCGGCGATCAGGATGAAACCGGCGGCCACCGCGTGACCGCCGCGGTTCGGGGCGAACTTCGCCACCGCCACACCGAGCGCGGCGACGCTGATGCCGGTGCGATGCCAGGCGAGGTAGGTGCGCTCGTTCGCGAGGTGGTCGCGTGCGGTGCTTCCGGTGTTCGGCTGGGTGGGGCCGAAGATGTTGCGGCTCACGCTGCGCCACCCGTGAACCCGATCTCGGACAGGCGCGACTGGAATCCGGAATCGCCGGCCGACAGTCCCGAGATCCAGACGAGGACCCGGTCGGTGGGGGCGGGCGGCCGGGCCACGATCGGGGTGACCCCGTCGCCGAGCGTGGCTGAGCCGATCACCTGGGTGTGATCGATGTTCGCCCACGCGACGGGCGCGGTCCGGATCTCGACCGTGGTGCCCGGTGTCGGAGAGTCGATCCAGACGGTCCGCAGGTCGACGGGCCCGGGGAAGGAGACGATCAGACCCACGCCGGTCTTCGGCGACGACAGTTGCTGCGGGTAGCGGTCGGTCGCCCAGGACGTCGTGGGGTTGGAATCGACGGCAAGGAAAGCAGTGGTGCCGTTGTCGGGGAAACGCAGAGGCGAGTAGGCGGCCGCCGACGACGGGGTGAGCGGTACCTGGAGGGGGTCCTGAACCGGAGCGAACTGGCTGAGGGTGCTGTCGGCGACGGCGGCCGGGGGAGCGTCCGACGCGGTGAACGACGTGCCGATCGCCCAGGCGCCGGCGCCGAGGGCCACGATCAGGGTGAGTGCGCCGCTCACTGCGGGAAGCGGCGCCTTCGATCGCGCGGCCGGGTCGTCGGGCTCGGGGTGCGCTCGCGCGGCAGCCGCAGCGAATGCGGACGACGAACGCGCCCGCGCATCCGACAAGATCCGGTCGAGGGAGTCGACGACCGCCTGCGCGGTGTCTGCGCCGGGGCTGCGGGTGAGCGCGTTCATGGCCACATCGGACAACGCGCGCGGAATGGCCGGTCGCACCCGATGCGGTGCGACGACGGAACCGTCACCCCGCCGGGCGGCCGCGGGTAGTCCGGCCACCGGGGTCGTGCCGGGGGAGGACAGCGGCCACGTCCCGAGCAGCAGGGCGTACAGCAGCGCGCCGAGGCCGGCGACGTCGTCTTCCCTGTTTCCGTCGGCCAGGGTGGAGGGGAAGGCGAGGACCGCGATTCCCTCCCAGGAAATCCGGACCCGGTTGGGATGGTCCAATGCGATGCGGGCGCCGTGATGGTGTGCGTCGGCGATCGCGGCGGCGAGGTACCGCACGGTGCGCGCCGCATCCAGCGGACGCGGGACCGTGCGCGCGAGATCCGCGACCCGCCACCCGGGCGTCCACTCGGAGACCACGGCGATCCGGTCGCCGACCCCCGCGATGTCGTAGACCTGGGCGATCCGCCCCTCGTGACTGAAGCTGGTTCCGGTGGTGTTGCGGAAGAACCGCGACAGCGGGTCCGCGCCGGTGTCGGTGGCGCGAATGTGCGCCGAGTCGACGAGGCTGAGCGAGACGTCCCGGCACAATTCGACGTCGTGCGCATGCCACCACTGCACCCAATCAGGTCCGGCGAAACGTCCGAGGAGCCGGTAGCGGGTGGCGACGACCATGCCCGGGGCAAGCTGATCCAGGCCCGGCCGCGAATGCGGCGGGACCCCGGACACCGGCGTCGCTGTCATGTGCGCT
The DNA here is from genome assembly GCA_006543605.1 of Rhodococcus sp. WS4. GTDB lineage: Bacteria > Actinomycetota > Actinomycetes > Mycobacteriales > Mycobacteriaceae > Rhodococcus_F. The sequence goes on along the minus strand of RRBB01000072.1, from coordinate 30,187 downwards.
CCCCGGGCTCTCCCCGACCCCGAATTTCATTGTCAGGCAACAATCACCCGGACAGCACATCACACATTCGCACGGCACCGGGCCTTGTCTTCATGATCCTCGGATGGAGCGCGAACCGTGTGCTTTTCGGCCGACCTAACCCAGGACGTGCTCGGCGTATCTCGCCACCGCGAGCACCAGGTCGTCGGAGTGGCGGGGACCGATGATCTGAAGGCCGACCGGCAGACCCGCTTCGGTCCGGCCGACCGGGATGCTGATCGCCGGCTGCTGCGTCAGGTTGAACGGGTAGGTGAACGGGGTCCACTGCGGCCAGCTGGTGAAATCGCTGCCCGGCGGAACGTCGTAGCCGGCCTCGAAGGGCGGAATCGGGACGGTGGGAGTGAGCAGCACGTTGTGCGTCAGGTGGAACTTTCCCATCGTGATGCCGACATCTGCCGCGACCGCGCGAGCGTCGAGATACTCGACCGCGGTGAACTTCTCGCCGCGTTCCCATGCCTTGCCGAGGCCCGGGTCGACCTTGTCGCGCGCACCCTCCGGGAAGTTCTTCAGCATTGCCGCGGCCCCGGACGCCCAGAGCAGTTCGAAAGCTTCGATCGGATCGCTGAAGCCGGGGTCGGCGGCGGTGACCGGCAGACCCGCCGCGTCGAGCGCCTGCACGGCCCGGTCGACGATCGCCCGGACCTCGGGGTCGACCGTCACGTAGCCGAGCGTCGGGGAGTAGGCGACGCCGAGTCCGACGACGTCGCGCCCGATCTCGCCCCGGAAGGTGGTCGGGAACGGTGCGAGGGACGTCGGGTCGCGTGGGTCGGGCAGCGACAGGATGTCCATCAGCAGTGCCGCGTCCTCGACGGTCCGGGTGAGGGGACCGGCGTGGGCCAGCGGCCCGAACGGGCTCGCCGGGAACAGGGGGATCCGGCCGTGGGTGGGTTTGAACCCGACGACGCCGCAGAACGAGGCGGGGATGCGCACGCTGCCGCCGCCGTCGGTGCCGACGGAGCACGGGCCGAGGCCCGCCGCGACCGCCGCGGCGCTGCCGCCCGAGGAACCGCCCGCCGTCTTCGAGGGGTCGGCCGGGTTGCGGGTGATCCCGCACAGGGCGCTGTCGGTGACGGCCTTCCACGCGATCTCGGGGGTCGTGGTCTTGCCGAGGAAGACCATTCCGTCTTCGCGGAGCCGGGCGGCCACGGGGCTGTCGACGTCCCACGGCTGGTCCTCGTCGACGGCCTGTGACCCACGCAAGGTCGGCCAGCCGTCGGTGAGGAAGATGTCCTTGATCGAGATGGGGACGCCGTCGAGCAGTCCCTTGGAGTAGCCGGTGTTCCAGCGCTCCTCGGACTTCCGGGCCTGCGCGAGCGCCCGCTCCTCGTCGACGAGGCAGTAGGAATTGATGGTGCGATCTTGTTCGCTGATGGCGTCGAGCATCGCCTGCGTCGCTTCCACCGGCGAAAGCTCTCCGGACGAGTAGGCCGTGACCAGTTCGACGGCGGTCATGTCGGTGGGATTCATGAGAACTCCTTCAGCCTGGACGTTCGGGCCCTGTCGTCAACGGCTCGGTACGTACCCGAGGTGCTTGTCTACTACGTTCTCCAACGGGTACCCCGCTACCCAGCGTTCGAAATTGTCGGTGAACACGGTAACGAGGGCGTCACGCCAGCCGGCGAAATCGCCCGAGTTGTGTGGCGTGATCGAGACATTCGGCATGTCCCAGAGTGGATGGTCTGCGGCGAGCGGTTCCGTGTCGAACACGTCGAGCGCGGCGCCGGCGATCGTCCCCGCCCGGAGCGCCGCGACGAGGTCGTCGGTGCGGACGAGTTCACCTCGTCCCACGTTGACGAACCGGGCGCCGGGCTTCATCGCGGCGAACGTCGAGTCGCGGAACATGTGCCGGGTCTGGTCGGTGAGCGGTGCCACCGCGATCACGTAGTCGGCGACGGCGAGTTGCGAGGGCAGGTCTTCCGTTGCCGTGACGGTGCCGAAGTCGGGATCGGCGTTGCGTGCGCTTCGACCCGAGCCGCTGACCTTCATTCCCGCGGCCCGCAGAAGGCGGGCGACGGCGCGACCGATGGGGCCGGTGCCGACGATCAGGGCGGTGCGGCCCGCGATCCGCTCGGACTCCCGGTGCTGCCACGTGTGCGACTGCTGCAGGCGGAGCGAACCCGGCAGATCCTTCGCGAAGGAGAGGATCTGCGCGAGGACGTACTCGGCGATCGCCCCGTCGAACACGCCCCGCGAGTTGGTGATCGTGACGTCGCTGTCGCGGGCCTCGGGGAACATCACGGGGTCGACGCCGGCCGCGGCAATGTGCAGCCACTGCAGGGAGTCGGCTGCGTGCCACGCTCCCGGCACCGCATCGGTGAGGAAGTCGTAGAGAAAGAGGACGTCCGCGCCGTCGAGGGCAGAACTCAGCCCCGCCTTGTCGGTGTAGCGAACTTCGGCACGGGATGCGACCGGTGCCATGAGTTCGTCGCTCGGCAGGACGTGGGCATGTAGCACCGCGACGATCGGGTTCCGACTCACGTTGACACCGTAAGAGTAACTCGTATGATTGTCAACAATCTGATAATGCTCGGGCATGGCCGAAACGAAGGTGAGGCCTGGTGTTGGAACTGAACATTCCCGAATTCGAGGGCCCAATCGCGCAACGGGGGATCGGAATCATCGCCCCGTTCGACCTGGCGCTCGAACGAGAGTTGTGGCGTTGGGCTCCCCTCGAGGTGAGCCTGCATCTGGCGCGCACGCCGTACGAACCCGTGCCCGTCAGTCTGGAGATGGCCGAGCTCGTGTCCGAGCGAAGACACCTCATGGCCGCGACGCGCGACGTTCTGCACGTGGAGCCCGAGGTCGTGGCCTATCTGTGCACGTCCGGCAGTTTCATCAAGGGTCTCGAGTACGAGCGAACGCTGTGCGACGCGATCTGCGAGGCCGGCGCCCAGCACGCGATCACCACGTCCGGGGCGCTGGTCGAGGCGATCGAACACCTCGAGCTGAGCAGGCTGTCGGTGATCACGCCCTACGACGCCCCGCTGACCGAACGGTTGCACGCGTTCCTGCACGAGGCGGGCACCGAGGTGGTGCGCTCCGACCACCTCGGCCTCGGCGGCGGCATCTGGAAGGTCAACTACCGCACGATCGCCGAACGGATCATCGCGGCCGACGACCCCAAGTCGGAGGCGATCTTCGTCAGCTGCACCAACCTGCCGACCTACGACGTCATCGCCCCGCTCGAACGCGAGCTCGGCAAACCGGTCCTCACCGCCAACCAGCTCACCATCTGGGCCTGTCTCGGCCGGATGAAGCTCCCCATGACGGGCCCGGGTAAATGGCTCCGCAACGTCTTCTGACATCAGCCTCCACGACACGCACAGAGGAGAAAGCATGACGAGCACGCCGACCCCCACCGTGGGATTCATCTACCCCGATCACGCCGCCGAAGACGACTACCCCTTCGCCGCGGAGATGCTCGGAGTGGACCTGCCGGTCGTGCACATCTACGGCACCGACCTGCACGCCGTGCCCGAACTGCTGGACCTCGGAAGCCCCGAGAAGCTGGCCGGCGGGGCCGCACTCCTCGCGGACCAGAAGCCGGACGCCGTCGTGTGGGCGTGCACGTCGGGCAGCTTCGTCTACGGTCCCGACGGCGCGAAGCAGCAGGCCGAGACCCTCGCCGCGGCCACCGGCGTGCCCACGTCCAGCACCAGTTTCGCGTTCGTCAACGCCCTCCACGCCCTGGGAATCACCCGCGTGGCGGTAGCCGCGAGCTACCCGGAGGACGTTGCGAAGCTGTTCGTCGAATTCCTCGCCGCCGCCGGCATCGAGGTGCTGTCGATGTCGAGCGCGGGTATCGACACCGCCGCCGAGGTCGGTCTGCTCAGCCCGGAACGGGTCGTGGAACTCGCGGTGGAGAACGACCACCCGGACGCCGAAGCCCTGCTCATCCCCGACACTGCGATGAGGACGCTGGGTGCGCTGAGTACTCTCGAGCAGCGCCTCGGCAAGCCGGTACTCACGGCAAACCAGGTCACCATCTGGGAAGGCCTGCGTCTTGCGGGCCACACGGCGGTACAGCCGTCGTTGGGAACATTGTTCGAGAAAGGCCACAGTCATGGCTCTGACTGACCTGGAACCCGTCAGTCGTCAATCGACTGCCGAATTCATCGCGGACCGCCTGCGGGTCGCCATCATGAAGGGTGCGCTCGAGCCGGGTGCACAGCTGGGCGAGGCGGAACTGGCCGCGCACTTCCAGGTCTCGCGCGGGCCGCTGCGCGAAGCCATGCAGAGGCTCGTCTCCGAGGGCATACTTCACAGCATCCGTCACCGCGGGATCTTCGTGACGGAGCTGACTCTCGACGACGTCGTCGACGTGTACCGCAGCCGATCGGTCATCGAGCGCGGGGCCCTCGAGATGATCCTCGACGACGGACGTCGGGAAGCCACCTACATCGCGCTCGAGCCCACCGTGCTCGTCATGCAGGCCGCGGCCGAGCGCGGCGACGCCGCCGCCGTTTCGGACGCCGACCAGCAGTTCCACCAGATCCTGGTGGAGAGCGCGGAGAGCCCACGGCTCATCCGCGCAGCGCGGACGCTCCTGATCGAGACCCGGATGTGCCTGGGTGCGTTGCAGACCACCTACGACGACATCCGCGAGCAGGCGCAGGAACACAAAACGCTACGTGAGGCGATCCGCACGGGTACTGCTGAAGAGGTGCAGAAACTGCTCGCCGAGCATCTGGACGACGCCGTCCAGCGGCTGCGCGCCGAACAGAAGACTCTGTCGTCGTAGCGACAGTGAAGTAGAGGTAAGTGCCGAGGAGGGACAATGACTCAGGTAGCTGAGGTTCAGGGACACACCAACCGCCACGATCGCTACCCGACTCGGATCGACGCCGAGCCGTCGATGCTCCACCGGAACGAACCGGCAGTGTGGGGTCGGCCCGCGGACGGACCCTTCGATTCGGCGGCCCTCGCCGGACACGAATCCCGCGGCTACACGATCATCGAGGACGTACTGGACGCGGGGGAGGTGATGTCCTGCCGGGAGGAACTCGACCGGCTGTCCCGGGATCCGGGGATGCGCAACAGCGGGCGCGTCATCACCGAACGCGGCACCGACGAGGTTCGATCCGTCTTCGACGTGCACCGGCGCAGCGCCGCGGTCGCCGAGCTGATCCGCGACGGCCGGATTCTCGACCGAGCGCGCCAACTACTCGGCTCCGACGTCTACATCCACCAGAGCCGGATCAACTCGATGCCCGGATTCAAGGGCACCGGCTTCTACTGGCACTCGGACTTCGAGACGTGGCACGCCGAGGACGGTCTGCCCGTCCCGCGCACCGTCAGCTGCTCGATCACGCTCACCGAGAACTTCCCGTTCAACGGGTCGCTGATGGTGATGCCCGGTTCGCACAAGCGGTTCGTCCAGTGCGTGGGCGCCACCCCCGACGACAACTACACCTCCTCGCTCGTCGCGCAGGAGGTCGGGGTTCCGCGTCGCGAAGACGTGACCCGAATGGCCGCGGAGTTCGGGATCGACCAGTTCACCGGTGCCGCCGGCACCGCGCTGTGGTTCGATTCCAACGTCATGCACGGTTCGGGTAACAACATCACGCCCTATCCGCGGTCGAACCTCTTCCTCGTGTTCAACAGTGTCGAGAACACTCTCGTCGAGCCGTTCGCGGCGGCACGTCCGCGGCCGGAGTACATCGCGTCGCGCGACTTCACACCCCTGTCCTGACGTGAGTGCCAAGGCGTGCTCCGGCACGCCTTGGCACTCACCTACGCGGGGAGCTCGTGCAGGGTGCGGGCGAGGTGGGCGAGTTCGGGCACCTCGGCGGCCCGGTCGAGTGCGGCTTCCAGGGTGGCGTCATGGGTGGGGCGGGCCTCGTCCAGCGCCGCCCGGCCCGCGGATGTGAGCTCGGTGTAGATGCCGCGACGATCATCGTCGCAGAGAATGCGCGTGAGCAGTCCGCGGTTCTCCAGACGGTTCACCAGCCTGGTGGTGGCGCTGCTGCTCAGCGCCGCCGCGCGGGCGAGCTGGGCCATGCGCATGTGCCAGCCGTCCTGGCGGCTCAGCGCGTCGAGCACCGTGTACTCGACCACCGACAGGTCGTGGCCGCGCTGCAGAGCGCGTTCGAGTTCTGCCTCGAGCAGCCCGTGCAGGGCTGCGAGCGTGCGCCATCCCTGCGACCGGATCTCGACGGCGTCATCAGCGACTGCCACGGGCCACCTCCTGTGAATACGACTGCCAGGTCAGAATACCAGCTTGCGCATATATCAGGCGTGTGCAACTATTTATGACGCGTCTGCAACTACTGCAGGCGCGGTATTCGAGCTAGCGCTCTTATCTCCAGTCCGTCTGAAAGGAGTGGCTGCGATGCCACTGGGTCTGCTCGCCCTCGCAATGGGCGGCTTCGGGATCGGTCTCACCGAATTCGTCATCATGGGACTGCTGCCGGAAGTGTCGGCCGACTTCCAGGTGAGCGAGTCGGTGGCCGGCTACCTCATCTCCGGCTACGCCCTTTCCGTTGCCGTCGGCGCGATCGTCATCACCGCGGCGGTCACCCGCTTCGACCGCAAACGCGTCCTCGAGTCGCTGATGGTGTTGTTCATCGGCGGCAACCTGCTGTCGGCGCTGGCCCCGACCTACGAGGTCATGATGGGCGGACGCGTCCTCGCGGCCCTGTGCCACGGCGCGTTCTTCGGCATCGGCTCCGTGCTCGCCGCCGACCTCGTGCCCGCGAGCAAGCGGGCCGGCGCGATCGCGACGATGTTCGCGGGGCTGACCATCGCCAACGTGCTCGGCGTCCCGTTCGGCACGTTCCTCGGCCAGCAGTTCGGATGGCGATCCACGTTCTGGGCCATCACCGTCATCGGTGTCGTGGCGTTGATCGGTATCGCGACGCTCGTGCCGTCGGTGTCCCGCTCGGAGGTCGCACCGGAATCCGGCGGTCTGCGTGGCGAACTGCGGGCCTTCCGGTCTCCGCAGGTGTGGTTCTCGATCGCAGTCACGATCCTCGGATTCGGCGGCATGTTCGGCGCCTTCACCTACATCGCCTTCACTCTCACCGAGGTCGGCGGATTCGCGTCGAGCAGCGTCCCGTGGCTCCTCGTACTCTTCGGCGCCGGCCTGTTCGTCGGCAACTTCCTCGGTGGACGCGCCGCCGACAAGGCCCTCACCCGCACCCTCGTCGCGATCCTCGCCGTGCTCACCGTCGTGCTCGTGGTGTTCGCACTCACCGCGGGCAGCAAGCCGATGACGATCGTCGCCCTGTTCCTCATGGGCGCGTTCGGTTTCGCGACCGTCCCCGGACTGCAGATGCGCATCATGAACTACGCGGCACAGGCTCCGACCATGGCGTCCGGCGCGAACATCGCCGCCTTCAACGTGGGCAACGCGCTCGGAGCGTGGCTCGGCGGCATCACCATCGCCGCCGGACTCGGCTTCACGTCCCCGATCTGGATGGGTGCGGCACTGACCGCGGCCGCGCTCGCCGTTCTCGTTGTCGCCACCGTGCTCGACCGACGGTCGGAAGATCAGCCGGTGGAGGAGGATCCGGCCGTGCTGTCGGTCTAGCAGCAGAACATTTCACTGGGTCCGCGAATCCGGGACTGCGCGCCACCGAATGTGATGCCTGCCATTATCGGCCAGGTTTTCCCACGTCGCTGTGTCGCAGGACACGAGTACGCACACGCTTAGGCCAGGCATGCGCACGGAACAGCCGAGCGACGACCACGAGGACGCCGCCGGCGATCTGTCCGAAGCGAAAGCCTGACCACCACCTCGTAAACCGGGGGGCACACTCGAGTGCCCCACGAACCGCGTGCCCGCCCAGGGTCGGTTTGTCATTGAATGGAAGGACCGCACGTCGTTTCGTGCCGGGAGGATCACACTCTGCTGACCACCCGGGGCGACGTCGGTGACGCAACGCTCCGGGCCCACCAGCCTGGAGGATCCTCAGTGACTGCAACCCTGCCCGCGGACGCCGACGTCCGGCGCCGCGACACTCACGCCGCCGGACGTCGAGCGGCCGCGGCCGCCTTCCTAGGAAGCATGCTCGAGTCCAACGACTTCGTCGTCTACGGAGCCGCCGCCGCCCTCGTGTTCGCGGCGCTGTTCTTCCCTTCCGGTACTACCGGTCTCGGTGTGGTGGCGGCGCTGGCCACCTTCGGTGTGGGATACATCGCCCGGCCGCTCGGCGGAATCATCCTGGGACACTTCGGCGACCGGGTCGGTCGCAAGAAGGTCTTGCTGTTCACCCTCGTCCTGATGGGTGTGTCGACACCTGCACCTGGCTGGCCAGTGACCGCTCGGCCTATGTCACCGGGCAGGAGATCGCCGTCGATGGCGGATTCACGCAGACCCTCATGAGCCACGTGCCGCGGCCGGGGTACTGACGGCACCGGGTCAGCTGACTACGTCGTCCCCGGCGACGACATCCGTCGGCAGGTCGATGCGTCGTGGAGCGCGGGCTTCGTCGCAGATCACGGTGACGAACGCCGGAAACACTATCCGCCAGGAACCGGCGACGGGAGACAGCGCGCTCGCGGCGAAGTCGGCCCACTGATTCGGCAGCAGCGTCACCGGCTCGTCCTGGTGCCATTGCGGCGTCGGAATGCGGCGGTTCTGTTCCTCCGCCGGGTCGATCACGAACCGCACGTTCGTCGCCGGTCCGGCTCCGACATTGCGGAGCCGGAACCGGTCGACCGGTCCGCGGATGCGTTGAACGTGGTAGTCGACGTTCTGCGGAACGGCCGCCCGGGCAGCCTCGACGAGCTGCCTCAGCGCCGCGACTTGCTCCAGCGCCGCATCCCGCTCGGCTTCCACCCGGAGCCTCGCCTGATCGACACGGTTCGCCCTCCGCCACGCAGCGGCAGCGACTGCGCCGGACAGCACCGCAGTCCCGGCACTCACCCACGATGCGGCTCTCATGCGCGGAAACTTACCCGACCACCGCCGGAGCGCTCGGTGCGGACGTCCGGGCCGCGGCGAACGCACCGCGGCATCGTGGCCGTCGAACCCCCGTCGCATGCTGTGCGGGTCCTTCGGACTTGCGTCTTCGGACGGTGAGGTACGAGAAAATCAACGCAACTTCTCCAGCACAAACTACTGGAATGTACCGGTCGAACAGGACCTGGGTCACCCGACCCACGTCCTTCCAAGTCCGGACCGACCTGCGTCCACGCCGATTGCCTCGTCGGTGAGCCCACAGGCCGTTCCCTGGTCCGTTGGCCCGGAACTGTATCCCGTACGGTCTTGTGCCTCCCTGTGCCGAGCGGGAGTTGCGGCTGGCGGTTCATACCCGGCGTGATGCGAGGGCTAGCGGTCGTCGGGTGGGGTCGACGAGAGTGTGACGGTGGAGCTGTGCACGATCTCGTAGTCGACGGGCGCGAGATCGGTGGCCGAACCCAGTGCTTCGCCGGTGCCGGTGTTGCGGGCGAAGCGCGGGAAGGAACCCCCGGAGACCTGCACGCGCAGTCGGTGTCCTCGGTCGAAGCGGTAGGCGGTTGGCCACATCCTCACCGGGATGCGTCGGATCCCGGTGGCGTCAGCGGGGTGATCATTCGCGGTGATTCGTTGCAGACCGTCGCACACGTTGGTTGAGCGGCCTTTCGGGTCGACGTCGCAGAGCCGGACGAACACGTCCGCGTTCTCGGTGCTGGTGCGCAGATCGATGCGCGCGGAGACCGGGCCGATCGCCTCGACCGGATCGCCCAGGGGTTCGCTGGTGTAGACGAGCACGTCCGGTCGCGACTCGAGCTCGGTGTTGTCCTTGCGGCCCCCGGTGTGCTGGTCGAGTAGCGGTCCTCCGACGGTCGGGGTGGGATCGGCGGGGTCGTACCGGAACCGATCCGCCGTGCCGTCAGTGCTGTGATCGCGCCCGAGCGTGGCGGCCGGCTGTAGATGCCAGTTCTGCTCGACCGCGCCGGCCGGTGGCCACTGAGAGTACTCGCGCCATTCGTCGGCGCCCTGGATGTAGAGCCGCACCGGCAGTACGCGTAACCCGCTGCTATCCCCGTTCAGGTGTGCCCGGAACCAGTCCAGCGCCTCGGTGATCGCGGGCCCGGCTTGCATGAAGTCGGTGTGGAGCCAGGGGCCGATGGTCAGGTACGGGTCTCGTCCGGCGGCCCGCATCGCGGCGTAGTCGTCGAGCATGCCCGGCAGCACGATGTCCTGCCATCCACCGAACAGCAGAGTGGGCGCAGTGATCTCCCCGATCCGAGCGCGGTGTCCACGCTCGTCCCAATAGGGGTCGTTCGGGGCGGTGTTGACCAGCCAGTCCTGGAAGAACCCGACACGTTTGCCGGTGCCGAGAGTGTCCGCCTCGGACAGGGGCAGGTGGTTCATAGCCTTCCGGGCCCGCTTGTCGCCCTTGATCTCTCCGACGTCGGCGCGCAACGCCCCGCGCTCACCCGTGACGATCCGCGCCGTCCACGCCAAGATCGCATTGAGCTGGAAGGAATCTCCGGAGTACCAGATGTCCCGGAACCTCGAGGTGGTGATCATCGGCACCATCGCGGCGATCCGGTCGCCCGCCTCCGGCGCCATGGCGAGCTGGACGTACCCGAGGTAGCTGGGGCCGAAGGTGACGACCTTGCCCTGGTGCCAGGGCTGTTTCTCGATCCAGTCGAGGGTGGCGAGCCCGTCCGTGTCGTCGCCTGCCAACGGATCGAACGTGCCGCCGGCCCCGTCGGTTCCCCGGACGGTCGCCACCAGCACGTTGTAGCCACGTTCGGCGAACGGCCGGCAGAGCACCCGGCTGAGCAGTCCGCGGCGCCCGTACGGGGTGCGTATCAGAAGGGTGGGGGCATTCGGAATCGTGTGCGGAGCATACAGATCCGCGAGGAGCTCGACCCCGTCGTATGCCGGGACCCGCAGATCCTTGGTCACCGTCACATTGCGGGTCAGCGCCGGCGGCAGCGTCAGCACCCGCTCGATGATCCGACTTTGCAGGCTCATTGTTCCTCTTTCTCGCGGGTGATCGGACGGTCAAGTGCGGTGCGGCGCACGTCGGTCACCCCGGCGTGCACGTGATGCGCTTCTGGGAGAGGTCGTCGAGCCAGTACGCCCGGCCCGGTTCGACCACCAGTTGTTCTTCGAACTTGCATCCGAAGCTGCCCAGCCGCAGGTGCGGCTCGATCGCCCACATGCCGGTCTTGGGCCCGGTGTGCAGGGGTCCGAGTTCCTCGGGGTAGATCCACCGGCGGGCGACGGTCAGGAGGAAGCCGGGTCCGTGCCAGCTGGCGATGTAGCCGAACGGCCGTCGGGCAGGAACCACGGCAACCGGCTGAAGAAGGTGCCGTGGTGATAAACCCGGTGTCCCATCACGTGACCGACGTAGCCATTGACCGCGTTCTGGTACCCGGCCGCCCGGATCTCGCCGTCCACCCAGGCGAAGACGTCCCGCGCGGTGTCGGGGTTCGCGAACCGTTCGGGTAGCCGGGCGCGGAGGTCCGACAGGAAGTCCTGTGCGCGTTCGAGTTCGGGATTGTTGCCTACGCTCACGGTGTACGCGGTGTCTCCCGTGTAGCCGTCCACGATGGGGGAGCAGTCGAGGATCGCGACGTCGCCGTCCCTCAGCGTGAGCCCCTCGCCCTTTGCCGGCCCCCACTGCGCATCGGGCGCGAGTGTGCGTTCGGCGAACGCGACGATCGGCTTGTGAAGGTGCGCCCGCACGCCGTGATCGGCGAGCCAGTTCAGCATCCACCGCTGGGTGGCGCCCTCAGTCCATCCCGGTCGTAGCTGCGCGGCCGCGGCCTGGGAGCATTCGAACGAGAGGCGTTGTGCGCGCCGGAAGCCCTCCACGTCCGAGGGGCAGGGCGCGGCTGCCGAGGCGGTGCTCCGGCCGGAGAGCCAACGGGCGAGCCGGCCGCCGTCGGCGTCGGTCGGTACCGACGCGGCCCAGGTCGACCAGGCGGGTATCAACGACATGATGTGGTCCTTTGCGGTCGGTGATCGATTGGATGGGGGCGACCGGGGCGGTCAGCGGATGACGCATCCCGCCGGTGCCGGGATGCCGGCGAATCGCTCGCCGAGGTAGCCGACGGCCCCGGGCAGGCCGGTGAGACCGGCTGCGGCGTGGGTCGGCACGAATGCCCGGTCGTAGGTCACTGCCGCACCGTCGGCGCAGTAGGTGTCGATCAGGGCGTCGGTATTCGCGATGGGGAGAACGTCGTCGCCGGGGGAGTGCCATGTGTACAGCGGGGCGACCGGGGTCGCCTTGCCCAGCTGCTGCTTCTCGGAGGCGGCCAGCACACGCGGATCGGCGGAGACGTTCGGCGCCAGGGTGTATTGATCGAGATTGGTGAAGGGGTATTTCGTCACGAAGTTCGCCCCGCAGGAGGTGGCGTCGGCGGCAAAGGCCTCCCTGCCGCGGTCATTGAGCAGCGACCCGATGCCGGCCGCGGGATCGGCCCGATCCAGACCCTGCAGGGCCAGCATCCCCAGTCCCGCGGCGTAGGTGCCGTTCGCCGTGCGGATGGCTGCGGCGAGGTCGGCGGGGATACCGCCGGCGGCGATGCCCGCGAACTTCAGCTCGGGAGCGTAGCCGGCCTGTTGCTCCATCGCCCACATCGTGGCGAAGGCGCCGCCGGAGTACCCCATCGCGGCCAGCGGGGAATCGGGCGCGAGTCCGTCGGGGGCGAAGGCCCGCGCCGCCCGCACGCCGTCGAGCACGCGGTGCGCTGTCGAGAGCCCATCGAGGAAATGCGACTGCGGGCCCTGGTAGTCGGGGAAGACCACCGCCCAATTGCGCTGCAGCAGGAGCGCCGATATCGGTGCCTCGGCGTTGGAGTTGTTGACGCCGGCGCCCAGCCCCGCGCGGATCGAATAGGAGGGCGCGCACTGGGATCCGAGACTGTCTTCGGCCAGTTGGTAGCTGACCAGTGGTCGTGGTCCGGGGCCGGTCCACGGCGCCGTCGGCGCCACGATCGTCGCCACCCCGGTGGTCGGGTTGCTCTGCGCGTCCAGAGATTTGTACTGGACCTGCCACGCCTCGACCGGGAGGTTCATCCCGTACGGCGTGATCGCCCGCGACTGCAGCACCGCGCCGTTGGCGCGCGACCCGAGGTCGGACGGTGCGGCATAGAACGGATCCGCGGACGGCACCGGGACGGGCTCTGCCGCCGCCACCCCCACCACCGCTACGCACCCGGTCAGCGTGGTTGCCGCGATCATCGCGGCAGCGCACAGCCGACGACGGGAATCGACCCTCACCATGTCTTCGCCTTTCCCGCCGTATTTGTCCCACAGGGCCGGGTTCCCCTCGCGCAGTTCATCAGTGGTACTCCTCGGGCAGTTGTCGGTGGAGTGAGATGTGCTCTCGGAGTCAGCATGTCCAACCCGGGCGCATCGTGTAATCCGCCACAATACGACTCACCTTCTGTAAATAGAAGGCTTTTCTATAATCGGAACATGATTTAACATTGTGGGCATGGCTACGACCGATGTGCAGACGTCCCCGCGCCAGGATCGCCGCAAGGCGCGAACCCGCGCTCGGATACTCGACGCCGCGGAAGGTGTGTTCTCCGACGACGCCGACGCGGCGACGGTCGAGCGGATCGCCGATGCCGCCGACGTCGCCGTCGCCACCATCTACCAGCACTTTGGCGGCAAGGATGGGCTGCACATGGCCGTGATCGAGCGCGCGATCGAACGCAACGAGCACCACATGCTCGCGGTCTATGAATCGGCGGCCGACCCGGTCGAGAAGCTGATCGACGCGGCGGGCGCGTATCTGCGCTTCCACCTCGCGTCGCCGCAGATGTTCCGGATGATCGCTCTGCAGCAGGGACGCCTCACTGGGGAGGTGGCCAACGGGCCCACCGCAACGATGGTGACCACGAGGGTGAACAGGATGACCTCCGCGCTCTCCGGAGTGATCGACGCCGGCGTGGCGGGCGGCGCCTTCCGGGGGGTGTCGAGCCTGGCCACCGCGCGATTCCTGTGGGGCGCCATGAACGGGGTGATCGCCCTGTCCACCCGTCCCGACCCGCTGCGGTTGACCGAAACCGAGCTGCGCGATGCGCTCATCGAGGGCGTCGAGCTCATCCTCGAGGGCCTCGTCACCGATGCGCTGCGCGACCCCGACGGCCGACTCGCACGCAGCCTCCGTGAGCGTTTGCACAGCGCCATCGGCAACGCGGAATCCGAACCGGATTCGCGGCAGGCGTGACCATCGAGCGTGGTGAGAGGGAAGGACCCGTCGGCCCAATGCCAACCACCAAGCATCGGCACCCCGTGTGAACAGGAGAACTGCAGTGACACAACGTGAAGCGGGCATCGCTGAGAAGGACGCCGTGACCACCGGCATCGTCAAGGGGTTGCCGGCCACGCACGGCGACCATCACCAGCTCAACACCACCACCTTCATTCGGCACGCGGTGCGCACCTATCCCGAGCAAGAGATCGTGTATCGCGCCGCGGACGGCGGATGGGATCGCTACACCTACGCCGACGCCTACGCTCGAATCAAGCAGGCCGCCAACCTGTTACGAGGACTCGGGGTCGTACCGGGCGACGTCGTGGGAGTCCTCGACTGGAACAGCCGGCGCCACTTCGAGCTGTACTGGGCAATCCCCGGCATCGCAGCCGTCATGCTGCAGATGAACCTGAGGCTCACCCCCGAGGACCTGGGTTACGTCACCGATCACAGCGAAGCGTCGTGGGTGCTGGTCGACGAAAGTCTGCTGCCCGTCGCCGAGCAACTCGCCCCGCACGCCCCGCACGTCCGCGGCTGGATCGTGATGTCGGACAAACCACGCGATGCGATCTCGACCACCCTGCCCAACGTGCACCATTTCGAGGACCTGCTCACATCGGCGCCCGCCGACATCGACTGGCCCACGATCGACGAAACCTCCGCCTACAGTGCCTGTTACACAACCGGCACCACCGGACGGCCCAAGGGTATCTACTACTCTCATCGGGGGATCTACCTACACACTCTCGCCATGGTGGCGGGACTAGGCATCCGCTCCGACGACTGCGTCATGTTCATCACCCCGATGTTCCACGCCCAGTGCTGGGGTCTACCCCAGGCGGCGGTACACAGTGGGGCGAAGATCGTGCTGCCCGGACGCTACACGGCCGACGAGACCGACAAGCTAGTGGATTCGATGATCGCCGAGCAGGTCACCGTCGCCAACGGCGCGCCGGCAATCTTTCAGCCGATGATCGACTACATCAAAACCCTCGACATGAAGCCGGACCTGAGCCGCGCCCGGCTTCTCTCCGGCGCGAGCGAGCCCCCGCTGAGCCTCATGCGCGACTTCTACGAGATCACCGGCGCCGACATCATCCAGGCCTACGGCGCCACCGAGACAACCCCGCTCGTGACCCTCAACCTTGGGCTCACACCATCGCTACGCACCAAGCTCACCGACGACCAGAAGTGGGACCGCAAACGTCGCCAGGGACTGCTCGTGCCCGGCGTCGACTGCCGAATTGTCGACGCGGACGGCCGCGACCTGCCCTTCGACGGCGTCAGTCAGGGCGAGGTGCTGCTGCGCGGTCCGTGGATCATCGAGCGCTACCACAAGCTCGAGGATGACGCCGATCGATTCCTCGACGGCTACTGGCGCAGCGGCGATGTCGGCACCATCGACGAGCACGGATACCTCAAAATCACCGACCGGCTCAAGGACGTCGTCAAGAGCGGCGGCGAATGGATCTCCTCGATCGACATGGAGAACGCACTCGTCGCACATCCACGGATTCGGGAGGCCGCGGTCGTCGGTATCGAACACCCGAAATGGCAGGAACGGCCTGTCGTTCTGGCAGCGACAGACGACGGGGCGGAGGTGCCGATCGAGGAGATCCACGCTCTTTTGTCGGGGGCGTTCGCGCGGTGGCAGATGCCGGACACCGTGCTCTACGTCGACACGCTACCGCGCACCAGCGTCGGCAAACTCGACAAGAAGGCGATGCGCGCCGCTCACGCGGATCTGTACAAGAACCCAACATGAACGGCCTCGCCGTCCCGCCGCCGGTCAGCGGGTGCCCCGGGTGGTCTGCACCCACGGTTCCATTTTCTCTCAGTCCCGATAGATGGCCGGGGGTGGGCCCGCGACCGGACCTAGCGGAGCGGCCAGCCACTGGTCGTAGAGGCGCATCCACGTACCGTCGGCACGCATGCGCTCGAGGGTGCCGTTGACGAACCGCACCAGGTCTTCCCTGGCCTTGTTGACACCGACTCCCCAGTGCTCCTCCTCCAGCTGTGGCCCCACGATCTGAAAATTCAGGTCCTGGGTAGCGAGCCCGGCGAGGAGCGAGTCGGAGGTGCTGACCGCGTCGGCCTGCCTTTTCTGCATGGTGACGAGGCAGTCGTCCCAATCGCGGACTGCGATGATCGTGGCCTCCGGCGCGACCCGTTGGACGGTGGCGAGCGACGTGGTGTCGATGAAGGTGCAGACCCGCTTTCCGGCCAGGTCCGCCGGTCCGGTGATGTCGGAACCGTGCGGGACCAGAATGCGTTGAAAGGCGCGGAAGTACTCGGTGGAGAAGCCGACGCGCTGCGCTCGTTCGCACGTCATCGAGGTGGCATGGACGACGACGTCGACGCCGTTGTTCTCGAGTGCGGAGAACCGTCCGGCGGAGGTGAGCAGCCGGAACTCGATTTTCATCGGGTCGCCGAAGATGTCCCGGGCGATCTCCTTCGCCACGTCGACGTCGAACCCGTGCAGGGTGCCCGTGCTCGGGTCCCGGAAGCTGAACAGGTTGGTGTTCTGGTCGACGCCGACGATCAACCGGCCGCGTGCGGCGATCTCGGCGAGTGACCCATCGGGCGGCATCCGGCCGGGCGGGGGTTGCGGGCCGGGTCGCAGGCTCTCGAGTGCCCCGCACGACTCGGGGAGCGGCGGTTCAGGCGGTGGACTGTTCGTCGGCGGGATGATCTGTGCGCCGTTCGTCATCGGTCGTGTGGTGTACGTGCCCGCGACGGTCGGGGTGAGAGGGTCGGGTGCGGCGCAGCCGGCGAGCACGGCGACGGCGAGTATGCCGATGAGGTGCCGGGCACGCGGTCTCGCCCCCGGTCCCGAAAGCCTCATCTGTGTCATCAGTGGTACTCGTTCAGTCGCGGCCAGATACCCCCGCCGACGGCGAATCCGCAGGACACGCCGATAACCAT
Organism: Rhodococcus sp. WS4; assembly: GCA_006543605.1. Taxonomy (GTDB): domain Bacteria; phylum Actinomycetota; class Actinomycetes; order Mycobacteriales; family Mycobacteriaceae; genus Rhodococcus_F. Next base: position 13,067 of record RRBB01000072.1, on the reverse strand, counting down.
GCTACCGATGGCCAGTGCTGACATCGATCGATAGACGTCCGTCACGGCGTTGGCCTCGTCGTCGCGAAGCCGGTCGATCGCGTTCCGGAGGGACTCGTCGAGGGCGGCGAACCGCGCCGCTGAGGTGCCGGCGCCGGATCCCGCGGCGATCGCCGCGGCCGTCGGGTAGTCGCCGCGTTCGAGGGCGATCTCGATATCCCGGTGCGCGGCCAGCCAGCCGTCGCGGGCCGCCACGGCGTCGCTGAGGTAGGGCGCGGCGTCGCGACCGTGCGAGCTGTCCAGTTGTCGGGTGAGCTCGTCGGACAACGCCTGGGAGTGCCGCGCGTAGTCGATCTCCGACTGGGTGTCGGACCCGCGTTGCAGAAGCGCGAGGGTCTCGTCGGCGCGGGCCTGCTGCGCCAGGATGCGGGCGCGGGCAACGGTGTTGATGGGCTGCGTTCCTTCGGTTCTCGCGTGTTCGCTTGCCGACGTCGACACCAGGCTCGCGGCGGTCAGCCACACCAGGAGTCCGGCCATGAGCAGGGTGGCGACAGCGAGGCCGGGGTTGAACCGGCGCCTGCTCTTCCGGACGAGGTACAGCTGGGCGAGGACGAGGGCGACGAGGGCGGCCGCGGTCGCCGCGAACGCGGTCGCGGGCAGTTGGGCCGTGTGCGTCTGGGTCTCGGCGACCGCGTCGGCCTGGAGGACGTAGAGTCGCTCGGCCAACGGAAGGATGGTGTCCTGCATGAGCGCGGACGCGTCGGCCAGATACGCCACCCCGACCGGGTTGCCGGCCCGGTCGTTCGCCTGAGCCGTGGCGACGAGATTGAAGTACTCGGCGAGGTTGCGCACGACGTCCGACAACAGCGCCAGCGATTCGGCGTCCTGCGACGACACCCCGTTGGTCGCCGTGACGAGCGCGTTCGACGCGTCCCCGATCGCCTGGGTGAACTGCTCCGCACCGGTACTCGCGTCGACACCACCGCCACCCGAGATGAAGGACGTGGTCGCGGCGGCATCGGCGATCGACAGCGAGCTGTAGAGGGCCTGGGCGGCGTTCGCCAGGGGCTCCGTGTGGGTGCGAAGCGTCTCGACGCGCTGTTGCCGCGCGCCCACCGCCGCCGACGTGATCGCACCCGCCGCGATGACCGCCGCGATGAGCGCGATCCCCAGCACGGTCAGCCGTCCGGGCGTGGACGTGAAGAATTCGACCCACGGGCGGCGGGCTGCAGGCTCGACGAGCAGATCCTCGTCGAGCGTCGGGCCTTCGGTGACGACATGGTCGCCGCGGTGGAACATCCGATCCTCCTGCACCGCCGACACGGGTCCAGTGGGAGCACCGATCCGGGCAGCGTGGCTGAGTTCAGTGTGCGCCGACGGGGTCGAATCCGGCACGTATTCTCGACGGCCTGGCGCTGGGAACGCCGGCCTACTGACCGAAGGAGTACCGGAGGCGGGCGTTGATCAGCTGGTTCATTCGTTTGCGGAGGTGACCGAGCAGGGAAGGGTCTGGCTCGGGCTCGTCGACGAGAAGTGTCCAGCGCAGGTCGGTGCCCGCTCGGCCGTCGCCGGGGAGGTCGAATCGCAGCCGGGCGTCGGGTCGGGTGGTCCAGATCGAGGACCAGACCACCAGGTCCGGACTCCGGGTCTCGATCACGGTCGGTTCGATCTCGTCGTCGAGGAGAATCAACCACGGTCGAGTGGGATCACGGTGAGGGTAGGTGAGGGCCTCGAAGATGATGTGCGGCGGCGCCGGCTGGGTGCGCGCACGTGTGCCGACTTCGAGCATGAGCCGACCTTACCGTCGGCCGGTGCGCGTGGTCGGTCCTCCGCGTTCGTTGACGAATGCGAGGCGTCGTGTCATTCACGCGGAGTATCGATCTGAGGCGTTGACACCCAACATCTTTGCTGCGCGCACGACGGCCGTGTTTGTCTGATAAGTATTGGCCATGACCGCAGCACCGCCACCGCCCGGTTGGCATCCCGATCCGGACGGCCGCCCTCAGCTTCGTTGGTGGGACGGGGTCCGATGGACATCCGCGACGCAGCCGATGGCCACCCCACCGCTGATCAGTCGCCGCGCCCGGCGGCCGGTGGGCCGGCTCCGTCGGTGCGCCCGGTGTCAGTGTTCAACGCCAAGAAGCGGGCCCAAGAGCTGAAGGTCGAGGTCGACCGGCTGCAGCGCCTGATCGACAGCATGGGACTGGCCGGGGTCGCCACCCTCGACGCCGAGACCACGCGGTTGACCAACGAGGCCATCCGGCTTCGGACCGAGCACACCACGCTGACCGAGCAGATCAGTGCCGGTCGCCTCGAACTCGTCGAGACGCAGGCCCAACAGGAACTGCAAGCGGTCGGTCTGTATCGATACCACCACCCGGCGGAGTCGTCCGTGCGGCTGAAGGATGAACTTCTGCGGGTGCAGTCGGCGATCAAGCAGGCGGTGCGGGAGAAGACCGCAATCACCGCTACCGCGAACTTCACCTTCAACGGTTCCACCGTCGAAGGGCGCAAGTTCGTCTCCGACATGTCCCGGATCATGCTGCGGGCGTACAACGCCGAGGCGGAGAATTGCGTGAAGACGGTCAAGGCAGGCAACCTACCGGCCGCGAGTCAGCGCCTGTTCAAGGCCGCCGATCAGATCGCCAAGCAGGGGCAGATGATCAGCCTGCGGGTGACCGACTACTACCACCGGTTGAGGTTGACTGAACTCGAATTGGCCGCCGACTTTCACATGAAGGTGCAAGAAGAGAAAGACGCCGAACGCGAACGCCGCGAGGAACTGCGTGAACAACGTAAGGCCGAGCAGGAACTGCAGGCCGAGAAGGCGAAGCTGGAGAAGGAACTATCTCACTACCGCAATGCACTGAACGCGCTCGAGAGCAGCGGCGACACCGCGGGTGCGGAACGGTTGCGCGACAAGCTTGGTGACGTGCAGCGGGCTCTGGACGACGTCGATTACCGTGCCGCAAACATTCGGGCCGGATTCGTCTACGTCATCTCCAACATGGGTGCGTTCGGAATCAACGTGGTCAAGATCGGGATGACCCGGCGTCTCGAGCCGATGGACCGGGTGCGTGAACTCGGGGACGCATCGGTGCCATTCCGGTTCGACGTGCATGCGTTGTTCTTCGCCGACGACGCCGTCACGGTGGAGAACAAACTGCACCAGGCGTTCGCCGACCGCCGAGTGAACAAGGTCAACCACCGGCGGGAGTTCTTCTACGCCACCCCCGCCGAAGTCCTCGGCGTCCTCACACAGCACGTCGGTGAGGTCATCTCCTTCACCGAAGAACCCGAAGCCGACGAATATCTCGTCAGCATCGGCAAGAAGGACCCCACCTTTTGACTGGACTGCCCAGCTCGGTTCGGCATCGTCCTCGCACCGACTATCCGGCGCGCTGTGCGGAGGTTCGCGGGCCGCGCGGCCGTGGACCGGGGGAGACCCCGAGTGCGGCAAGGGGGGCGCGCTCTTCGTCCGGCAAGGCGTCGGCCCTCCATTTTTTCACCGCCCGATAGAGCCACTGACCCAGCTGTTCGCCGTCTGCGGTGACATAGTTCGCGGGAACGAGTGCGTCGCCGTGCTCTTCGCGGTAGGCGGCGATGGCGGTCAGCATCCGTCGCCGCTTGCTGTCGGCGCGTGACACGGCAGGAAGTGGGACGTCGTCATCGCTCCACACGAACCCGATCGCGTCGAGTTGCTCGATGCGTTGGGGCGGCAGGGTGCCGAGCATGCGAGCCACACGCTGGCGATCCTGCCAACGTCCCAGCCGGAAACCGCCTTCGGTGACGTAGTCGGCGGGAATCGCCGTTCGCGGGTGTCGCTGCCGGAAGGCGCGGTAGAGCTGCAGGGCGGAGGCTGTGGACCGGTTCTCTCGCATCGAGATCGCATCCTTGTGGAAGCCGTCTAACGTTGTCCGGATAGTCATTGACTCAAGTATGTCAACCTGTTTGACGTTCTGTCACGCAACTCGACTCGTGTCGGTGCGTAAATTGCAGGCAGATGCGGTGGTGATGTGTGCGCGAGGGGAGGAGAACGGATGGGTTCGGGGTGGAAGATGCGACGCGTCTGTCTGGCGGCCGCGGTGGGTTCCACCGCTGCCGGGCTGGCGGTATTTCCCGGCTCGGGTGTGGCGGCGGCGCAGTTGCCGTCGCAGTGCACCCAGTTCGACAAGGCGGTGACCTGCACTTACACGGACAACAGCGGGGCAGTGTCCGATCCGGGAGGGGTGCAGGGTGTGCCGTTGACGATTCCGGACGGCGTCTGGAAGGTGCACATCGAGGCGACCGGTGGCCGCGGCGGTGACAGCTGTTGCAGCACGGCCGCTCCCGGTGGACGGGGAGCGGTGGCCGGTGGTGACGTGTGGCTCGTTCCGGGATCGACGGTGTACATCAGGGTAGGCGAGAACGGTCACGGCGGCGGCTCCGACGCGCTGACGCAGGTAGAGGGCGGCGGAGGTAGCGGCGGCACCACCGACTGGCGACGCAACACCACGCCACCGAACGTCAACGGCGGTGACGGTGGTGGCCTTTCAGCGGTCGTTCTCGATACCGGAAGGTCGAGCGTGCTGGTGCCGCACCGTATCGAATTGCCGCTGGTGATCGCCGCCGGAGGGGGCGGGGGTGCATCGACGTCGAGCGGACTTGTTTCGCCGGGTGGCGATGCCGGACGGCCGGGTGCCGGTGCGCGCGGCGGCGGAACACCGGCCGGATACGGCGCGTTCGGGGACGGCGGCGGGCAGGCGGTATTCGGGTCCGACGGGTCCAGTCCGGCAGGTCTTGCCGGTGGGCCCGGATACGGCGGCAGTGCAGGAAGTTCCGGGGCGACGCTCCCGGACGCCGTCGGCGACGGGATCGGAGGTGGGGCGGCGGCGGAGCCGGCTGGTACGGCGGTGGTGGCGGCGCTGCCGGTGGGCGGATCGGCGGCACGGGTGAGGCGAACGAGCCGCCGGGAGGCGGTGGCGGCGGTCTGTCCCTCGTACCGTCGGGCGGCACGATCGGACTGTCGTCGTCCGACTCGGCGCCCTCGGTCGTCGTGACGTTCATGCAGGCGTAGCCGAGGTTCGGCCGACTGCCTCCGCCATCTGCCGGGTCTTCTGCGCCAGCTCACCGAGGCGACGGGCACGCGCGATCTCGGCAGGCGTGAACGGCTCGTCCGCCGGCCGGACGAAGACGAGCGGTTCACCGTCACCCGACGGGATCTCGATGCAGGCCGCCGCGGTGGGATGATCGCCTACACGCGAATCGACGTACTGGGCGCCGAGGAGTTCTGCGATCGACAGGGGCAGTTCGGACGGATCGGCCGCCACCCTGGCCGCCAACGTGAGCGCCTTGGTCTGGCCGTCGATCAGGGCGAGCGCCGACGCGGGCCAGATGCCGACGCTGTGGCCGCCCCCGGCCCTGACGGCATTCGACAGAGCGTCCGGCGATGTTTCCCGGCACGCTCCGACGATCAACTCGTCGAGAGAACCGCCGTCGAGGTGATGGACGTGCACGGTCAGGATGTTCGCGTCCAGCTCCGCCAGGTGGTGGGCCAGCGACTCGAGCTGTCCGGGGCGATCGCTCACCCGGGCGCGGATGCGCCACAGCGATTGCCCGGTCGAGAGGTGGCCGTGCTCGCCACCTGGCGGACCGTGCAGCCACCCGCCGAGCAGTCGCATCGCGGACGGCTCGACCACCCAGATCACCAGCACCGTCGTGGTGACCGTGAGGACCGTGACGGTGAGCAGATACGAGGTGTGGAAATGGATGACCACGGCGTGGAGCAACAGTTCGACGGGAAACACGGCACACAGCTTCGCCAGCGCCAGGCGGACCCGTCGGGGATGCGGAAGCCGGCCGCATGCCTCGCACGCGTTGACATGAACTCCGGGTTCTCTCACGGCATCGGTCATGCACCCACTGTCTCCCCGCCGTATTGCGAAGTGGTTTCCTCGCACGGTCGGTGGTGTGACGGATCAACGTGAAATACGTTGGAGCGCAATGCGAATGTGGTGGGGGACACGGTGACGACGATGTGAGCTGGGGCACGTGCGTTGCTATCCGACCTCGAATTCGTTCGACGTGCCGGTGAAGGCGGTGATCGCGCCAGCGGCGTCCCGGCTGTCACCGTAGTGCTGCACGCGGTACTGCCCGGCGGGCGTGCCGTCCGGGATGTCCCACGTGATGCGCGCGACCGACTGGTGGGGCTCGGTGCGCGTCCAGCGGTACTTGGTCGACCAGTCGCCGTCGTCGGCGTGACGCGTCCAGTGGTCGCCGCTCCGGCGCTGGATCTCGAAGAACGTTCCACGACGGCGCGGGTTGTTCCCGGGGTGTCCGGTGACGAAATCGACGGCGATCTGTAGGCCCGTCAGAGTTTTCGCTGCCGGCTGGGTCAGCACGTCCCCGAAGACGCGGCCGGCGGGGGATTCGTCGCGGTCGATGCCCGGACCGACGTACGGCTGGAACTGTGACAGGTCGCGTGGCGCCGGGCCGCGCGGGATTTCGCTGCCGGAGCGCAACCCGTCGGCGAGTTTCGCGAACCCCTGCTGGTATGCGGGCAGCGTGTAGCGGCCGAACAGGGTCGACCCGCCCTCGTACTGCTGCGCGTCGTACTCCTGCGGGGTGGTGCAGTAACTCGCATACGAATTGGCGTAACCCTGAAATATCACGTTCTCCAGCGGAACACCGAGTCGGTCGGCGACGGTGCGGCGGATCCGCAGCCCGGCCACGATCGTGAATTCCGCGGGGCCGCCCACGACGAACAGTCCACCGATGCGGATGATCTGAATCTTCAGGACGTGCGGAACCCAGCCGTCCGGGGGCAGCAGACCAACGGCCACCAGCACGAGTTTCGGTGCCTGCGCGTCCTGCAGCCACCGCGGGATCGGGGCATCCATCCCGCCGAGCGCGTCGACGAGCGGGTTGGTGGTGCCCTCCGGGAAGATCGGGATGGCCGGACCGTCCTCGGTGCTGCCCGCGCTCATGGCGGCACCGACACAGGCGGGCGACGTCCGATACGTGCGGCCGTCGGGAGTGAACTCGCCGCCGACCTCCTGATTCGCCATGTCGAGGTACATGATTCGGCTGTCCAGGCTGCCGGTGAGGTTCTCCGACGCCGACTCCCACGCGGCGCGCGCCGCCTCGACCTGCCGCTGCCCGATGATGCGAGTGTTCTCGAACTCGTCGTCGGTGGGACCGTGGCCGGGCCGGAGGTCGAGGTTGGGGGACATGTCGCCGGTGTTCGTCTGCGGGAACGCGGCGACGAAATGCGGCGCGCCGTCGAGGTAGCGGACACCTTCCCGATCGTGCTCCCAGAAGTATGCGGCCGCGCCCTTGTTGTCGCCGGAGATCAGATGGTTCGTGTTGGTCAGCGACGCACCGTGGGTCGGGAACCAGTTGATCGCGCCGACATCCTTGCCGCCCTGCGTGATTCGCAGGACCCGCATCGCCGTGTCGATGCCGAGGGGGTAGTAGTCCTTGTCCTCGGCGGGGTTGCGGTCGAACGCGATCCGCGAACGGTTGACGCTGGCATCGGTGAGTTCGCTGCGACCGTAGGACAGTGAACCGGGTGCGAGGGAGTCGTGCGCGGCGGTGATCGCCTCGACGATGCCGCCGACCTCGGCGTCGAACACCTGACGATTGTGGCCGAGCACGGCGAGGTTGTAGGCGTAGTCGTGGGACGCGCCGCCGCACGCCGCGTGCGAGTGCACGGCCGTGAGCATCACGTTGCGCTCGGTGTACAGGTCGCCGAAGAGTTCGGCGAGTCGGGCGAGCACGGCGTCGTGCACGGACTGGAAGACCATGCAGACGTCGACGCACACGTAGATCACGCGCTGCGTCCCGCCCGACTCGGCGAACGCGAATGCCCGCGCGCGGGTGCGCTGATGCAGTCCCTCCGCGCGCTGTTCGAAGCTGGAATACCCCATCATCCCGACCTCGGCGACCGGGCCGGTGGCATCGGAAATGCCGACACCGACCAGGAATTCGCCGCCGGAATCGGGCTTCGCGGCCGCCGTCCCCGAACCGAGGGCGGCGACCGCCGGAGTCAGGGCCGCCCCCGCGAGCACGCTGCGTCGTCTGATCTGCACTACCGATCGTCCTTTCGGCGGCGAGCCCCCGGGGTGCCACGAATTGGTCAAGCGTCCAGAACTGTAGCCGGTATTGGACCCCAGTTTGCTGGGCGACGCAACCCACCCCACGTGAGTGGCAATGCGTGCCCGCGCACACATCGCCACTCACGTGCGGTCAGACGGGCTGCGCGTCCCCGAACGTCATCTTCAGATCGGGAATCGACGACGTGACGAGTGCCCGCTTCGGAAGTCCCAGCGACCGCAGTTCGTCGGCGATCGGATGGCTGCCCAGTTTCAGCTCCGCGCCACCCGGCCGGGTACGGACCTCGCTGGGTTTCATGTCCCAGGTGGTGAATCGGGTGAGTCCGTCGAGATGCGAGTAGGCGGCGAGCGACGTGCTCGCACCCGAGCCGGGCACCGAAATGCCCGGTTTGACGCTCAACTGGGCGATCAGCCGACCGTCGCGGCTCACCGACCCGCGTTTGATCGACCCGGCGTGGTCGACGTCGAAATCGGCGAGGACCTTCGGGAATCCCCAGATGCCGCGGCCGGCGGCCAGCGTGAAGTCGCCGTCGACCGGTAGGTGGTGGATCAGCGCACCCGCCCGGCCCCGGACCAGCGCCTTCAGGTCCTGCGGGACGGAGGTGCCGTCGGAACGGTGATCCCGGACGAGGAACGCCACCCCGAACTCGTTGTACGGGCCGAGGTCGCCGTCCACGTAGTCGACGAACACGAGAACGCACACTCCGCGTCCCGGCCGGAACTGCAGGATCTCCAGTCCGGTGTAGTCGATCAGCGACTGCGCGGCGGCGGTCGGCACCGAATACATCGCCATGAACGCCGACGCGGCCCGGATCTCGACGGGCATGTCGACCTGCTTGCCGAGAACCTGATGCGACGTCACGGCGCGACCACCCCGCGCAGACCGTCGGCGCCGAACATGGGCTCGAACATCGACGTGAAGTCGGGGCCGCGACGCAGCATCTGACCGCCGTCGACGTTGATGATCTGCCCGGTGATCCACGTGGAGTCGGGACCGAGGAGGAACTTGGCCAGCGCGGCGATGTCGGTGACCTCGCCGACGCGGGCGATCGGGGTGTTCGCCATGTAATCGTCCAGGACCGGGCCGCCGTCGGTGATGAGGGCGACGAGGTCGGTGCGGGTCAGGCCGGGCCGGATGCAGTTGACGCGCACGTTGCTGGCCCCGAGTTCGTCGGCGGCGAGTCGTGTCAGATTGTCGACACCCGCCTTGGACGGGCCGTACGCGCCGAACCAGCGGTGTGTGTTGCTGCTCGCGATCGAGGAGATGGTGACGATGGAACCGCCGCCCCCGGCGACGAGCGCCCGGGCGGAATGCTTGATCGTCAGCATGGTGCCGGTGACGTTCAGGTCCACGGTCCTCCGCCACGCGTCGACGTCCAGCTGGGTCACGGGTCCCACCGTTTCGTTCCCGCCTGCGCACGTGACGACGCCGTCGAGTTGCCCGGTGCGCTCGCTCGCCCTGGCGACCGCGAGGATGACGTCGTCTTCGTTCGTGACGTCGGCGGTGATCGTGTCGACCGTCCCCGCGGGATTGTCGGCGGTGATCTGCTCCGCTGCGCGTGCCAGTTTCTCGTCGCTGCGACCGCAGATCGTGACGTGGACGCCCTCGGCCGCCAGGGCGGTGGCGATGCCCAGTCCGATACCACTGCCGCCGCCGGTGACGAGTACGGACGTCTTCGCGAGCCCGCTGCTGCCGTCGTTGGTAACCACGTCCACCTCCAGGTAATAGAACTCGTGTCAATTCTCGAGCCGAAGATCTGTGAAACTTGCCGCTATACCACTGCGTCATAGTAAGAACACGTTCTATTATCAGGGCACGATTGGTGGGATTCAATGCTGAGGAGTACCTCGATGACGGACAGGCCGGAATTCGATCTGATCGACGGACGGTTCTACTCGGGCGAGCTCGGCGACCCGCGGCAGGCCTACGCATGGATGCGCGCCCACGAACCGGTGTATCGCGCGGACGGGATTCTCGGCGCCGCGTCGTACGAGGCCGTCCTGGCGGCCGAACGCGATCCGGAGTTGTTCTCCAACGCGGGCGGAATCCGGCCCGGGGTGGGACCGCTGCCGCAGATGATCGACATGGACGACCCGCAGCACCTGCAGCATCGGCGCCTCGTCAACGCGGGTTTCACCCGCAAGCAGGTGGAAGCGAAGATCGGCCGGATCCGGGAGATCTGCGATCAGCTCATCGACGCCGTGCGCGACAAGGACGACGTGGACTTCGTCCGCGATCTGGCGGCGCCGCTGCCCATGGCGGTGGTCGGCGACATGCTCGGCGTCCGGCCCGAGGAACGCGCCACGTTCCTGCAATGGTCCGACGACCTGATGAACGCCCTCGGCAGCAACGCCACGGACGAGGAACTGCTGGCGCAGGCGAACGCCTACGTGGCGTTCAACGAGTTCACGCTCCGCACCATCGAGGAGCGGCGGAAGAACCCGACCGAAGATCTCACCAGCATCCTCGTGCACAGCGAGATCGACGGGCACCGGCTGAGCGACGAGGACATCGTCGGCGAAACCCTGCTGATCCTCATCGGTGGTGACGAGACCACCCGGCACGTCCTGAGCGGCGGCATGGAACAACTGATGCGCCACCCCGAACAGCAGGCGCGTCTCGTGAAGGACCCCGACGGAATCCCGATGGCGGTCGAGGAGATGCTGCGCTGGTCGTCGCCGATCAAGAACATGTGCCGCACCGTCACCCGCGACGTCGAATTCTTCGGAACCGACCTGCGTGAGGGCGAGAAGATGATGCTGCTGTTCGAATCCGCCAACTTCGACGAGGCAGTATTCGAGAATCCCGACGTGTTCGACATCGAACGGTCACCGAACCCGCACGTCGCGTTCGGTTTCGGCACGCACTTCTGCCTCGGCAATCAACTCGCCCGGCTCGAAGCGAAGATCATGTTCGAGCAACTGCTGTCGCGGCTGCCCGACATGATGCTCGTCGACGACTGCCCGCTGCGGCGTCGTCCCGCAAACTTCGTGTCCGGGCTCGAGGAGATGCCGGTGAAAGTGGCGTAGGCGCTTCGCGCTCGTGAGTGGTTGACGAGTCTCTGGACTCGTCAACCACTCACGGGCGGCGGAGCCGCCTACTCCGGTGCGCCGATGTTCAGCTCGTCCGGGTGCGCGCCGACGCGGGTGCCGTCGTCCATCGTCTCGATCTCGCTGAGGTCCTGCTCGCTGAGTTCGAAGTCGAACACGTCGATGTTTTCGCGGATCCGCGATTCGTGGACCGACTTGGGGATGACGATCAACCCGCTCTGCAGATGCCAGCGGATCAGCACCTGCGCCGCGGACTTGCTGTGCCGGTCGCCGATGCGGGTGATGATGGGATCGGTGAGGAGGATGTTCGGCTTGGACGCGTCGCCCCAGCCCGAGTTGCTGGTGCCGCCGAGCGGGCTCCACGACTCGACCGCGATGCCGTGCTCGACGGCGAACTCGCGGATCGGCTGCTGCGCCAGATGCGGATGCAACTCCACCTGGTCGACCGCCGGGACGACGCCACCCCGGTCGATCAGCAACTGGAGGTGGCGGGGCTCGAAATTGCACACACCGATCGCCTTGGCGCGACCCGACTCGGCGATCTTCTCCAGCGCATCCCACGTGCGGAGGATGCGGTCGTCGTCCTGCAGCGGCCAATGGATCAGGTACAGGTCGACGTAGTCGACGCCGAGACGTCCGAGGCTCGCGTCGAACGCTTTCAACGCCGGCTCGTAGCCCTGGTCCGCGTTCCACAACTTGGTGGTGAGGAAGACGTCCTCACGAGGGACTCCGGAAGTCGCGATGCCGCGTCCGACGCCTTCTTCGTTGCCGTACGCGGAGGCGGTGTCGATGTGCCGGTAGCCCGCCTCGTCCAAGGCGAACCGGACCGCGTGTTCGGTCTCGTCGTCGCCGGCCTGCCACACTCCCAAGCCGAGCTGCGGGACGATGGTTCCGGAATTCAGCACGATGCTGGGTACTCGAGGACTCATGCTGTCCAGGCTATCGACTGTGGTGGCGTCGTGAGGGGTACATGCGCTGCCTGGCATCATGCGGAGGTGACGCAAATTCGGCTATTGGCGACGGACCTCGACGGAACCTTGCTGCGGTCGGACCGCACGATCTCCCCGCGCACCGCACAGGCGATGGCGGACGCGCGACAGTCGGGGGTCGAGGTGGTGTGGGCCACCGCCCGCGCCCGGCACTCCGTGCACGAGTTGGCGCAGTCGTGCGGGTTCCGCGGCAAGGCGATCTGCGCGAACGGCGCCGTGGTCCTCGACCTGGCCGACGGAACCCCGGTGATCACGGCGACGACGACCATCGCGATGGCGTCGGCTGCGGCGGCGATGGACCGGGTGCGGATGCTGATGCCGGGTGTCGTGTTCGCGAACGTCGGCCCGACGCGCTTCGTCGCCGAACCGGCGTACGCCGCGCTGTGCGAGTTCGCCGACCATCACCGGCACCCCCACGAGATGACGTTGTCGGAACTGCTGCCCGACATGGACGAGCCGATGGTGAAGATCGTCGCCCGGCACCCCGAGGTGCCCAGCGCGGACCTGTACCGGGCGGCCGTCGCCGCGGGCGTCGACGGCGTCGAACTGACGCATTCCGGTGCACCGTATGTGGAGATGGCGGCGTCCGGGGTGTCCAAGGCGAGTGCCCTGGCGGAGTTGTGCGCGGTTTATGGGATCTCGACGGCGGAGGTCGCTGTCGCGGGTGACGCCATCAACGACGTCCCGATGCTGACGTGGGCGGGGACCGCGCTCTGCCCGTCCAGCGCGCTGCCCGAAGTCCTCGCCCTCGCCGATCGGGTGTTGCCGAGCAACGACGAGGACGGGGTCGCCAGCTACCTGGAGGGGCTGCGCCCGTGAGTGGTTAACCCGAAGTTGCGATGGGTTTGTCCTGGTATTTACGGCTGAGCTGCAGCGGAAGCATGAGACACACCCATTCGGTAGTCACTAAAATGATTGCCACTATGGTAGCCGTGGAGTAAAATCAGTTCATGGC
>RRBB01000729.1:0-846 GCA_006543605.1 Rhodococcus sp. WS4 | reverse complement strand
TGGCCGAGATGCGCGCCGCCGACCGCAAGACCGGGAGATCCACCACCCACGCGGCCCGGGCCTGCTGGGGCAGGATCCGACGCGCCGGTGGATGGGACCGGTTGACCGCCGCCGAGCGGCTCGACGCGGTCGGCAAGGCCCCGTCGTTCATGTCGTGGTTGATGGTGACCTGCCGGGTCACCGTCGACGCCGACCTGCTCAGTGCGACCAACCTTCGACTCGCTCACGTGGCCCGCGCATTTCGACCCGACGACCATCGGTGGTTCAACCAAGCATGCCGGGAGTTGGGTGTCGGCGATCGAGACGCCGTGTTGCAGTGGAACACCCTCGCCAGGATTACCGCGATCACCGGGGTCGCCTTCGACCAGGTCAACGATGACACCTTCGCCGCTGCCCACCTCGCACTGATCACCGCCTACACCCGACGCGGCCAACGCAGTTCCGGTCGCAACATGGGAGCCTGCCTGCACCGGTTGCAGCTGACCCTGTTCCACGCCGGCCGCCTGACGACGCTGCGACGACCACCAGTCGAACCGGCGATATCGGTGACCGGGTGGACCACTGTTCCAACACAATTCGCGGCGTCCGCGCACCGTTATGTCGAGCAGGTCACGCTGAGCCTGCGCCCGACCACCATCGGGCGCATCGAGCACGACCTGCGTCAGTTCGGGCGATGGCTGGCCGACACCCAACCCGAGGTCCACGGCTGTGTCGATCTGCGGCGCGAACACATCGAAGCATTCAAGACCTGGTTGTCGACCCACCCCACCCCGCGCACCGGGAAACCGCTCAACCGGGTCAGCATCAAGAACACCCTGATCAACCTGCACTGCTTCCTCACCCGGA
>RRBB01000728.1:0-850 GCA_006543605.1 Rhodococcus sp. WS4 | reverse complement strand
ACCAGAAGATCCGCGTCGGCCACGAACGCCACGAAACCGTGGAGGCGAACAGCTACAGCGAGTTCAAGGCCGAGGAGCATCACACCGTGCACGGAGAGCGCAAGGTCGAGCTGAAGGCCGATGACCATCTGACGGTCGGCGACAGCCAGCACGTGAAGCTCGGTCGTGCCTACCTGGCCAGGGCCGGGCGCGAGATCCACCTGAAGGCCGGGCAGAAGATGGTGATCGAGGCTGACAGCGAACTGACGGTGAAGGCCGGCGGCAGCTTCATCCGGCTCGACGCAAGCGGCATCGCCATCAGCGGCCCGCTGGCACGGATCAATGCAGGCGGCGCGCCGGGAAGCGGCTCGGGGATCGCGATCAAGATGCCGCGGGTGCCGGGCATGGCCGACCAGGACAGCCCCGGCGCGCCACCCGAGGCGGTCGCGGCCAACCTGCCGCCGCGGCAACCGGTTTGCGAAGAGTGCCTGCTACAGGCGAAGAAAAGAGGCCAGGCGCTCGCCGAGCGCTGAGGAACCGCGATGACGCCGAACCCCCGCCATTGGGCCAGCGAGCTGTGGCAGCGCTCCCGCGATCGCGGCTTGCAGACCCACATCGATGTGCTGGTCGACGCTACCGGGCTGGACGACTATCCCTTGCTTACCGAGCATGCGCGGCAAAGCGATCCTCCGGCGCTGTTCAAATTGCTGGAGCAAACCCCGGAGGCCGCCCTGGCCGACGAGGGCCCGCTGCTGCTGCGCCTGGAAGACGGCCACGCGGTCTGGCTGGACGAACTGCTCGAGCGCATCGACTGCCGCCGCCACCTGATGCTCCTGTTCAGCCCCTGGCCGTTGCCGCGCCTGGGCGAGCA
>RRBB01000727.1:0-859 GCA_006543605.1 Rhodococcus sp. WS4 | reverse complement strand
TCGTGGGCTCGGGCGGTCAGCACGCGGGTGTAGAAGGCGTAGGCGTTACGCCCGCTGTACTTGGCCTGGAACAGCGCGGCGTCGGCGTGTTGCATCAGGTGGTCGACGTCGCTGGCGTCTTCCGGGTAGAGGCTGACACCGAGGCTGGCGCTGATATAGATCGGCTGGCAGTGGATGTCGAACGGCGCGTTGAAACCGTCGAGGATGCGCTGTGAGAGTCGCGCGACGGCTTCCGGGTCGTCGTTCTCGACGAGGATGGCGAATTCGTCGCCGCCCAGTCGCGACAGCAGGCAGCGCTCGTCGAGCTGGTGTTGCAGGCGCTTGCTGACTTCCTTGAGGAGCATGTCGCCGGTGGTGTGACCGAGGCTGTCGTTGATGTGCTTGAAGTGGTCGAGGTCGATCAGCAGCAGGGCCCCGGCCACCGTCCGGTCCTTGCCGTTCTCCAGCGCCTGCTCGATGCGCTCGCGCAGCAGCACGCGGTTGGGCAGGCCGGTCAGCGAGTCGTGGTGGGCGAGGAAGTCCAGTTCGTTCTCCGAGCGCTTGATGCTGCTCAGGTCGGAGAACACCCCGACGTAGTGGGTCAGTTGGCCCTGGTCGTTGCGCACCGCGCGGATGTGCAGCCACTGCGGGTAGATCTCGCCGCTCTTGCGACGGTTCCAGATCTCTCCGCTCCAGACGTCCTGCTCGCGCAGGGCCAGCCACAGGCGCTGGTAGAACGCCTGGTCCTGGCGGCCGGAGCGGAGGATCGCCGGGGTCTTGCCGAGCACGTCCTCGGAACGGTAGCCGGTGATGCGCTCGAAGGAAGGGTTGACGTGCACGATCACCGCCTGGGCATCGGTGACCAGAACGCCCTCGCGGG
>RRBB01000726.1:0-871 GCA_006543605.1 Rhodococcus sp. WS4 | reverse complement strand
CGTGCTCATGTGGTGAGAACGAACGCCGGGATCGCCTCACCCTCGACCGACTCGACGATGTTCAACCGCACCGGCGTGGACGCGGGAACGTCGGCTGCGGTGGTGACGTCGAGGATGCGGCTGGCAAGCCACGGTCCTTCCCGGAGCTCGACCAGAGCAAGCACGGTCGGTCCCGGCGCACTCGCGTGGTCGACGACTGCGGACACCACCACGCCGTCACCGGCGGAGCCGACCCAGGTGAGTTCGTCGCTGTGGCATGAGCTGCAGCTGAGGGTATCGGGCCGGCCGACGTGCCCACATCGGGTGCATGACCGCAAGATAAGCCTGCCCTCCCGGAGGGCATCGAAGTACGGTGCCGAGGTGTCGTCGCGGATGGCGGGAATGGTCATCGCATCTCCTATGTGTGCCGGTGCTGAGGTTCAGGCCGGTGCGGTGGCGAGCACCAGGGTGCCGTGGTGGTCGAGAATGCCGCCGTTGCCGCTCACGATCGCGGTGCCGTGCTGGGCGACCTGCCGAGTCCCGGCCTCGCCTCTCAGTTGTGTGAGGGCTTCTATCAACGGGGTCATGCCCCACAGGTAGAAGGAGGACAGTTGCCCGCCGCCGGTGTTGGTGGGCAGGGCGCCGCCGGGGGCGAGTGCGCCGCTGGCGGCTAGTTCCCCGGCTTCGCCCTTGCCGCAGAATCCGTAGTCCTCGAGGGTGACTAGGAGGGTGTAGGTGTAGCAGTCGTAGATTTCCCGCAGATCAATGTCGTCGACGGTCATTCCGGCCATCTTCAACGCCGCCGGCCCGGATATGGCGGCGCCGGTCACGAGGCCGAAATCGCTGTCACGTTCGAGGACGTATCCCGGGTGGGCTTGGCCCCACCCGCGGA
>RRBB01000725.1:0-872 GCA_006543605.1 Rhodococcus sp. WS4 | reverse complement strand
ATCGTGCCGGCGAACGCATCGATCACGAACGCGGTGTACGCGAAGCAGGGCACCATCCGCACGTACGTGAAGTCGGCGACATAGAGCGCATCGGGCCGGTCGACCCGGAAGTTCCGATCGACCAGGTCCGGTGGCCGCGGCGCCGACGGCTCCGCGATGGTGGTGCGGACCCTCTTCGTCCGGGTGGTGCCGCGCCACTCGTTCACGCGCATCAGCCGCTCCACGGTGCAGCGGGCCACCTCGATGCCCTGACGTTGCAGGTGGGCCCACATCTTCAGCGAGCCGTACAACGACTCCGGTTTGCGTCTGCCGTGCTCGTCCCGCTCGACGTAATACGAGGCCAGCACAGCGGTGATGGTGGCGTCCCACAGGGCGCGCTTCGACAGCGGGCGCGCCAGCCAGGCGTAGAAGGTTCTCGGGGCGATCGTGCACCCGTGCTCGGTGAGCACGCGGCAGATCGGTACGACCCCGAACTGATCGCGGTGTTCGGCGATGAATCGGCAGATCACTTGCGTGGCGGGTCGCACTCCCGCACGAAGAAAGATGTTGCGGCTTTGAGTATTTCGATGGTCTTCTCGAGCTCGGCGTTCTTCCGGCGCAATGCCCGCAGTTCGATCTCCGCCTCGGACGCCGACGCGGCATGGGTGCCATCGCCCGCCGCTTCGGCCTTGCGGACCCACACCCGTACGGTCTCCGTCTTCAGTGACATCCGTTCGGCGATTGTGCGGATCGCCTCGTATTCCGAGGCGTAGTCACCACGGTGCTCGAGGACCAGGCGCACGGCCTTCTCTCGCACCTCGGCTGGATAGACATTCGGCATAAGGATTACCTTCCCAAGAAAGAAGGTGCGCATCAAACCCGGGACGATTCAG
>RRBB01000724.1:0-876 GCA_006543605.1 Rhodococcus sp. WS4 | reverse complement strand
GCGCGGCGTCGTTCATCGCGGACCATGACTCCAGGGCTGCATCCAGCCACCTCTGAGCGCTGTCGAGATCACCCAGCAGGTCGGCCTGCCGTGGGCGGCCGACCGGCCTCGTGTTGAGCAGGTCTTGGACGAAACCGAGACCGCCGGGAGCGCCCATCAGCTCGTAGCGCTCTGTTGCTGGCCATGTCATAACCCCTAGCCTACCCGGATTCACGCCCGCCTCCGCAGTAACCGTTGTCACTACGGTTCTGTCTACGGATACCCGGAAACGCATCGATGCCCACCCACTGGACAAGGGTGTACGGCTTATGGTTATGTCATTGGTGTCAGGTGCATCTTCCTGATGCTTATGTCACAGCCGCCCGCGAGCGTTGATGCCGCGGCGGAGGTCAACCGAACGATTGGACGGCACATCGTGGTGTACGGCTCCTCATTGGAACAACAGCGAGGCCCGTTCGGGGTCGAACGCGAGGACGACCTGGCGATGACGACCAGGGACGGAGTCGTGCTTCGGGCCGACGTGTACCGACCCGAGAAGCCGGGCCGATATCCAGTGCTGGTGCGCCGCACGCCCTACGGGAAACGCGTGAACGACCTCGCTGCAGACTTCAGCGAGGCCCACTACTTCGCATCACACGGTTATGTGGTGGTCGTCCAGGACACCCGTGGGCGCTTCGCTTCCGAAGGTGTCTGGTACCCGTTCATCTACGAGGCACAGGACGGTTACGACACGATCGAATGGGCCGCAGCCCTGCCCGGTACGACGGGGGTTGCCGGGACCTTCGGCCAGTCCTATGGCGCGATCAGCCAGTACCTCGCGGCTACCCAGCGACCACCACACCTGCGGACCTGCGTCCCGGTCTCGGCGTATCAGCT
>RRBB01000723.1:0-878 GCA_006543605.1 Rhodococcus sp. WS4 | reverse complement strand
CCGCGCTTGCGCTTCTTCTCGATCGTCGTCGCCAGGCCGATACGACGGCCGGTGAGCGGATCGGTCGCGGGGGCACCGCCGAACCCGGCTTCGGACGCGGTTTCTGGCGCTGCGTCACGGGTGTCGGTGAGGTACTTGTCGGGAAGCGAGAGCTTCGCGATGGTGCGCCACGACTTCCAGTACTGCACCGCGAGCGGACCGGTCGTGTACGGCAGGTCGTACTTCTCGCACAGCTGCTTCACGTGGATCGAGATCTCGTGGTAGCGGTTGGACGGCAGGTCCGGGAAGAGGTGGTGCTCGATCTGATAGCTCAGGTTTCCGGTCATGAAGTCCATGACGGGGCCGCCCGAGATGTTCGCGGAGCCGAGCATCTGCCGCAGGTACCACTGGGCGTGCGTTTCGTTGTCGACGTCCGTCTTGGTGAACTTCTCGGCCCCGTCCGGGAAGTGGCCGCAGAAGATCACGGCGTTGGTCCACAGGTTGCGGGCGAGGTTGGCGGTTGCGTTCGCCTTGGCCGTGGACTTCCATGCCTTGCCGGTCAGTGCAGGGTAGACGACGTAGTCCTTGAGTGTCTGCCTGCGGATTTTGGCGATCACTTCCTTGCCGCGCGTCTTGGTGAGTTCGCGGTCGTCCCGGCCCCGGGTCACTTTGCCCAGCTCGAGCAATTGGATCGCGAGGCCGTACCGGAACAGCGCCGCCAGGATCGCGTTGTAGGCGAGGTTGCCGAGGTAGAACGGCTTCCAGCGCTGGTCGCGGGTGACGCGGAGCAGGCCGAATCCCACGTCGTCGTCCATGCCGAGGACGTTGGTGTATTTGTGGTGCGCGTAGTTGTGGGTGATCTTCCAGTGTGCCGACGGATCGGCGTTGTCCCATTCCCA
>RRBB01000722.1:0-886 GCA_006543605.1 Rhodococcus sp. WS4 | reverse complement strand
ATCCTGTTCTGGTGGGCATTCGGAATCGTCGTCCTCGCCGTGGTGTACGGCGCGATCGCAGACCAGATCGACGACTTCCTCGGCGAGGGCGAGCAGGTGGCCGACATGATGGAACAACTCGGTGGCGGCACGACGAACATGGTCGACGCCTACTTCGCCGCCATCTTCGGCATGATGGCGATCGCGGTCGCGGGCTACGCCGTGCAGGCTTTACTGCGGATGCGCGGTGAGGAATCGGCGGGGCGACTCGAACCCGTTCTCGCGACAGCGGTCTCGCGTCCGCGGTGGATGCTGGCGCACGTCGGCCTGGTCACCGTCGGCATCGTCGTCCTGCAGGCGCTGACCGGGGCGGCGACCGGTCTCGCGTACGGTCTGGTGACCGACGACGTGCCGGGAAAGGTCGTGAACCTCACGGGGGCCGCCCTCGTCTTCGTACCGGCGATCGGGGTGGTTGCGGCATTGGCGGTGTTGGCGTTCGGCGGCGTCCCCGCCTGGTCGGCCGGGCTCTCCTGGGGTGCGCTCGCGGGCTGCCTGATCTTCGGACTCCTCGGACCACTACTCGGGCTGCCCGAGGCCGTCCGTGACCTGTCACCTTTCACGCACGTCCCGGCAGTACCCGCCGCGGACGTCACGATCGCTCCACTCACGTGGCTCATCGTGGTCGCCGTCGTCGTCGGAGCGGTGGGGGTGGTGCTGTTCCGAAGGCGGGACCTCACCAACTCGTAGGCGGGGTTGATCTGATAGTCCCAGGTTGCTAGTATCGAACAAAGTTACTGCTTATCTGCTTAAGTGGACTGATTGATTAGAATTCACCGAAAGTGTTGCTGGACAGTGAATCAGCGTCCTCGGATTCGATATGGTGGCTGGCTGCGGTGCCACCGATGAG
>RRBB01000721.1:0-887 GCA_006543605.1 Rhodococcus sp. WS4 | reverse complement strand
GAGGACGCCCTGAAGTACGTGTTCGGCTACACGATCGGCAACGACGTGGTCTCCCGGGACCAGCAGCGACACGACGGCCAGTGGACACGAGGAAAAGGACATGACACCTTCTGCCCACTCGGACCGTGGATCGAGACCGACCTCGACGCGTCGAATCTGTCCATCGTCACCACCATCGACGGACAGGTACGTCAGGACAGCAGCACTTCACTTCTGCTGCACACGATTCCCCGCATCATCGAATGGATCAGCGAGGCCATGACCTTGCTGCCCGGTGACGTCATCCTCACCGGAACACCGAAGGGTGTCGGCGCCATCGCCCCCGGCCAACGCGTGCAGATCACCGTCGAGGGGATCGGCACACTCGACAATCCCGTCGTCAGCGGTCATCGATGACCCTGCGCATCCGCCTCACCTGACTCCCACCACCCACACACCCCGGACCCAACCAAGGAGCCATCGCGATGACCGATCGACCCACAGCCGAACAACTCACTCGACTTCGCACACTCGGCGCAGCCACCATCTACGAAGCCCAAGGTCAACGCGGGTCGATCGACGCACGGATCGCACCGATCGACCCGTCGATGAAACTCGCCGGCCCGGCACTCACCGTCGATGCCGGCCCGGGTGACAACCTGATGCTGCACGCCGCCCTGCAGCACGCGCGACCCGGTGACATCCTCGTCGCCGACGCCAAAGGATTTGCCGATGCCGGCGCCTGGGGTGATGTCCTCACCGCTGCAGCCCTCGAGGTCGGAATCGCCGGTCTGATCATCAACGGTGCCGTGCGAGACGCCGAGGCGATCACCGCGATGGGCTTCCCGGTCTTCGCCAAAGGGTTGTCCATCCGAGGAACGACGAAGGCGTACAAGGGAATCATCGGC
>RRBB01000720.1:0-888 GCA_006543605.1 Rhodococcus sp. WS4 | reverse complement strand
TGTATCGGGACCGGATCGAGGAGCGCGGAGGCTCGAAGGTGGCAGCCCGTCGCCATGTCGGCGAGCTGCTCGACATCGCGCCGGCGACGCTGCGGAACTGGATCGAGCGGGAGGAGAGCCGCCAGGCCCCCGGCGCATCGTCGTCGGCACCCGACGTGTCGGACGAGATGGCCCGGCTTCGTCGAGAAGTAGCCGAATTACGCAGGGCCAACGAGATATTGAAGACCGCGAGCGCGTTTTTCGCGGCGGCGGAGGTCGACCGCCGACTGCGGTGATCGTCGACTACATCGACGCCTACCGTTCCCGTTTCGGGGTCGACCCGATCTGCGCCGTGCTCACCGAGCACGGCATCAGTATCGCCCCGTCCACCTACTACAAGGTCAAGCAGCGCGGACGCCTCTCGGACACCGAGCTGGCCGACGCCTACGCTGCGAACGCCGTCCACAGGGCGTTCGTCGCCAACAAGCGTGTCTACGGCGTCCGCAAACTCTGGCGGACGATGAAACGCGCTGGTCACGACATGGGCCGCGATCAGGTGGCCCGCCTGATGCGGATCGCCGGCATCGTCGGGGTCGTCCGTGGCCGCCGCCGTACGAGCACCACCGAGCGTGATGATCGGGCGCCGCGGCACCCCGATCTGATCGAGCGGAAATGGGACGCGGCGCAGCGCCCGGACCAGTGGTGGGTGGCCGACTTCACCTACGTGTGGACGCTGGCCGGGTTCGTCTACACCGCGTTCTGCGTCGACGTCTTCTCCCGCAGGATCCTGGGCTGGCGGGTGATGACCACCAAGACCACCCCGCTGGTCGGCGCGACGCTCGAACAGGCGTTGTTCACCCGCAAGAGAGCCGATTTCCGTTTCACCGCAACGGGTTTGGTGCACCACTC
>RRBB01000071.1:0-48609 GCA_006543605.1 Rhodococcus sp. WS4 | reverse complement strand
GTGGCGGGTCGTGGGCTCGCCGACCAAACCGTGATCGCCCGGTTCGACGCCAAACGCCATCGCCGCGCCGACGGGGTACCGACAGCTCCTTGCAACCTCGAGCCGAAGACCTCACGTCGAAGACCCCAGTCTCGACATTTGATCCTGCGCCTCAGGTTCCGTCACGCCCGAGCCTGCAATTGGTGTAAACAACGGGTACATGGGTAACCGCATGCAGCGACCAATCCGATGGGAGCAACGGTGTTCGAGAGGTTTACCGACCAAGCACGCCGCACCGTCGTCCTGGCCTCCGAAGCGGCCCGGGCCCACAACCACGACTATCTCGGAACCGAGCACATCCTGCTGGGCCTCATCCGCGAACATGAAGGCGCAGCGGCGAGATCGCTGGAATCGTTCGGCGTGTCCGCGGACATCATCGACAGCCGACTCACCACCGGTCAAGGCGAGCAAGCCCGATCCGGGCACATCCCGTTCACCCGGCACGCCAAACGGATCCTCGAACAGAGCCTGCGCGAAACTTCGCTGCTCGGCCATGACCGCATCGGCACCGAACAGATCCTCCTCGCCCTCATCGACGACCGCGAATCCACCGGCGCCCGGTTGCTCGGCGACGTCCTCCCGGTGGACTTCGACCAACTGCGTCAGCACATCCTCCGACAGGTCACCGAGCACCGGCTCACCGCAGAGCTGGGGTTGGGGCCGACACACGTCACCAACCTCAGGTGGACCGACGCAGAACACGCATTGTGCGTGGCCGCGGCCGCCAAGGCCGGCCAACCCCTCGACGCGTGGATGCGAGACCGGCTCCTTGACGCGGCACGTCCCGGCGGCTCGAGTCTGGAATAGGGCGGCCTCTGCCTCGGGCGACACCGGGCGCCCGGACACCGCCGTGGGTTCTTGTTTCCATTCCCACTGCGGGTGGGGCCGGCGCCGTCGGGACCCCGCCCGGTGACGGTGTCACCACGGCCCGTGCCGGCGTTACGATCGGACCATGTGACCGGGCGCCGCGGCGCGAGCGCTGATACGGGCCGCGTACCGGCTCGTTCGTTTCCCGTTCCACCTGGTCGACGACGTGGTGCTGCCGGTGATCTTCGACGAGGACGCTCCGGAGTCCCCGCCGAGTGCCACCGCCACCACGAGGTTGAGCAGGATCTTGCCCGGATCGTGCGTGGCCAGGGGCCTACGCCACGGCGCCAATGCGGTCGACAACGCGGCGGCCAGGCCCGTCTTCTCTGCGGTCCGCAGCAGCATTACTGCGCCGGCCTGCGACACGACACCCGTTCCGGTGGTGTCAACGGACAACGACGGGTACGAACCAGTAGACTTGCCCACCTGAATGGTGCTCCTCGATCTCGGATTGATTCAACCTTCGCAAGTCGAATTATCCCAGGTCAGGGCGCCATTCTTCGTTCACGACACGGGCTTCCGCTCAATCACCGTGAAAGCGCGAGATTAGTAGGTGAACTCGCGGTACGCGAAGCCGTCGGGGGCGTGCAGCACCACCTTCGCCGGGTGGTGTGTTTGCGCCTGTTGGCGGGCGGCGGCGATCGCTTCCCGCTGGGTACCGAAGTAGGTGTGCTGACGCGTACCGTGCTGGTGCATCTCCCAGCGCTGCGCGGCGTCGCCCTCGTGCGGCAGCACGTCGTAGGTCCTCAATCTTTTCGATGGTGTTGCCCGTTTCATAGCGGGCCTCCTGAGCGTGTGGTGACCACCCTGCGGCGTCTAGACACCGGTGCCGAACGGGGGCACGGGGATCTGTGACTCCTCCAGTGAACGCCCTGCCGGTACCGGACACAACCGCCAGTCAGGGGTGGCAGCCGGAGTGGTGAATGTCGCCGGGCTGCACAGCCGCCGATAGCGAGACCGGAACCCTCGCGGCCGGGCTGAACAGTGGCAGGGCAGTCGTGCCAACACCCGCTGTGTGGACTCTCGGTTGGATCACCGGCTCCAAGCCGACCTCCCTCCTGTAGCGCCCGCCATCGTCGGGAGCGACCTTGTTTCGGTTCTCAGAACACCCCTTGCCCCGGCGCCACCCCGATGCTGGGGCGCAGTAGTTTCGGAACTGCGCGACGAGGTCGCCGCGCAGCTGATCACCCTGTCCGCGGCGGGCGAGCAGAACACCGACACCGCCATCTGCACGGTCACTCACAACGCGGCGATGCCCGCCGCTATGCCGTCCGCGCATCAGATTGTCCGCCAATTCCGTGACCGCCGGCACCCCGAGGTGATAGCACTGCGGGCGCCGGCGCTGCCAGCTCCTGTACCGCCTCAGAGTGAAGCCGAGGCCCCGGTGGTCCCTCGGAGAACCGGCGTGTGGCACGACCCGGGTTCTACGCAACAATATTGTTGGGTAGAGTTAGTGTATGGCGAGTGCGAAGGCACGAGACGAAGCAGTGAAGGCGGCTGCGGCGAAGAAGGCCGCGAGGCGTACGGAGCGGGCGAGCGGCCACGGAGGCAGGACGCCGCGAGTGGCCGCCGATGACCCGTTGTCGGCCGAGCGGGTGCGGTACCTGACCGCCGCATTCGGGGGAACGCAGCTCGCGGCGATCGTCGGGGTGAATCGATCCCAGCCCTCGCGGTGGATCAAGGGGCAGGAGCGGCCGGGCCCGGGGGCGGCACCGCTGTTGATCGACCTCGAGCATGTACTGGCGCGTGCCCGTCTGGTGTGGGGAGAGCCGGCCGCCCGCACCTGGCTCGAGGGCGCGAACACTTTCCTGGGCGGCGCGCGTCCGCTCGATGTGCTGCAACTGTCGGGTCCGGCTCCGGTGCTCGAGGCCTTGGATGCCGAGGCCTGGGGCGGGGCCGTCTGAGTGCTCGTCTATCGCATCTTCCCGTACCTTTCCGCGGCGGCACCGGGGGAGCCGGGGCATCCGCTGTACGAGCATCGACCGCAGCGCGGCGGCCGGATCGATCACCCCGATCATCACGTCTGGTATCTCTCCCGACTGGCCGAGGCCGCGTGTGGGGAGAGCTTCGGCAACCTCGCTCGCTGGGAGGGGTCGATGTTGGAGTTCCCGCTGCTGCCCGGGTCCCGGCGCGCGATCGGGGTGTTCGAGTTGCCCGATGACCTGCGGGTGCTCGACCTGGACGATCCGGCCCAGTTGGTGCGGTTGGGGTTGCGCCCGACCCAGGTGGTGACCCGGAATCTGACGGTGACCCAGGGGTGGGGGCATCGGATCTGGTCGGAGACCGAACCGCACACCGGGGACCGGGCGTGGCAGGCGGTCTCATGGTGGTCGTATCACCGCCCGCAGTGGTCGGTGCTGGCCAGCTGGCTGCGCCCCGAACTGGTGCGGGTCGAACCTCTGGACCTGGATCATCCGGCGATCCTCGACTCGGCGAAAGCACTCCAGCGCATCGTGATGTGACGGTTGCCGGGACGGCGACTGGGCGTCGACTACGTCGAATGGACGTCGCGGTGGGTTCGCGATGGCTCCGGAGGGCGTCGCGCGGCTCTCTGGTCCGCGGCGTCGTCGACCCCGGCAGCGGCCGGATGACGCGGGACGTGGTGTGCGACCGCGACGTCGAGTTCCCGCGGGTCGACGACCGTGAGCTCACCCGCGGGCATCGCACGGTCGCGACCGTCTGCAAACTCGATCGCGGCCAGGGACGGCAGGATTCGCTCTGGTTCTTCGACACGGCCCTCGGCACCGAGACGCACTGGGACCCGGGGAGCGTGTCGGTGGGCGAGCCGATCTTCATGCCCGGCACCGAAACACGAGTACTGGGGAATGATCGGCATCGATTGCGTCGATCCGGCCCGATCGGGAAGGTGCGGCTACCGATTCGGGTTCCGGCGGGTCTTCAGGGCGCGTGGCTGCCAGCGGAGTAGGAGTCGGCGGAATATCCTCGGCGGATGACCTCTGCGCCCTACGGTTCCTGGCCCTCTCCCATCGCGGCGGCGGACCTCGCCTCCAGCGGCCACCCCGTCGAGGGCGGCCGGTACGTGGGCGACGACGTGTGGTGGTCGGAACTGCGACCCAGCGAGGGCGGGCGGGTCGCGGTGCGGCGCCTCGGCCTCGACGACGAGCCGGAAGACGTCCTGCCCGCACCGTGGAACGCGCGCACCCGCGTCCACGAGTACGGCGGCGGCGCCTGGACCGTCACCGACGCCGGCCGGCTGGTGTTCGCCGAGTTCGGCGACCAGCGTCTGTATCTGCTGGAGGGCGGGACGCCGGTGCCGTTGACACCGGAGCCGCCGCAACCGTGCTCGCTGCGGTACGGTGACCTGTCGGTGGTCGACGGCGAGGTGTGGGCGGTCCGTGAGAGGCACGACACGGAGGGCGGCGTCGCCCGGGACATCTGCGTGATCCCGCTGGATGGTTCGGCGGCCGAAGACGCGCACCGGGTGCGGTCCGTCGTCGCCGGCTCGGATTTCCTGGCCAACCCGCGGCTGTCGCCCGATCGCCGGCACCTCGCCTGGATCGCGTGGGACCACCCCCAGATGCCGTGGGACGGCACCGAGCTCAGAGTCGCGGAGATCGAGGGCGGCCGCGTGACCGGGAAGGTGCGGACACTTCTCGGCGGTCCCGAGGAATCGGTGCTGCAACCCGAATGGGTCGGGCCCACCGAGCTGTACACGATCAGCGACCGCAGCGGCTGGTGGAATCTCTACCGGGTCGGGATCGACACCGCCGACCCGGTGGCGTTGTGCCCGATGGACGCCGACTTCGGCGGCGCGCTCTGGATGCTGGGAGGCCGGTGGCACACTCGCCGCGACGACGGCACGCTGCTGACCGTCAGGACCTTCGGTACCGACACCCTTGCCATCCTCGATCCCGCCACATGTTCGCTCGTCGACATCCCCCTGGACGGCCTCACCAGCGTCGGCCTCGGGGACCGCCGCGGCAACCGGATCCTGCTGCTCACCGGCGGCGCGCAGACGCCGTCGGGGCTGCGAGAACTCGACCTCGACACCGGCGACCTCCGGACCATCCGGCTGTCCGTCACCGACCTTCCCGAGTCGGCGTATCTCCCCGAGGCCCGGCAGCTGACGTTCCAGGGCGCCGAACGCGAAGTCCATGTCATCGCCTACCCGCCGCGTCACCCGCGGTACCAGGGGGAGGACGGGGAGCTGCCGCCGTATGTGGCGTTCGTGCACGGCGGACCGACGTCGCGGGTCGCGCCGTCGCTGAATCCCGTGTTCGCGTTCTTCACCAGCCGCGGCATCGGCGTCGTCGACGTGAACTACGGCGGCTCCACGGGATACGGGCGCGAGTACCGCAACCGGCTGCGGGGCCAGTGGGGCGTCGTCGACGTCGAAGACGTGGTGACGGCGGTGACCGGCCTCGCCGAGGCGGGCATGGCGGACCCCCGCAGGCTCGCGATCGAGGGCGGATCCGCCGGCGGGTGGACCGTGCTCGCGGCGCTGACCACATCGGACGTGTTCGCGTGCGGTGCGTCGTACTTCGGTGTCGCCGAGCTCGACGGTTTCGTGAAGGAGACCCACGATTTCGAGTCCCGGTACATCGACGGCCTGATCGGTCCGTTGCCCGAGGCCGCCGACCTCTACGCCGAGCGTGCACCGCTGAACAACGTCGCCGGGCTGAACTGCCCGGTTCTGCTGCTGCAGGGGCTCGACGATCCGATCGTGCCGCCGTCGCAGGCGGAACGCTTCCGGGATGCGCTCGTGGAGAAGGGCATCCCGCACGCCTACCTCGAGTACGAGGGCGAGTCGCACGGATTCCGGAAGCTCGCCACTCTGATCAGCTCGCGCAATGCCGAACTGTCCTTCTACGGTCAGGTACTGGGATTCGAGCCGCAGGACATTCCGCGACTCGAACTCTGGCGGCCGCCCAACGGCTGACCGTCCACCCGGAATCCAAACGGTGTGATGCACAAAACAAACCATTTGTTGTGCTCTTCTTTAATCGCCGAGATAGAGACCGCGCGGTATCAACGGAGCTAGGTATCGCGTCGGCAGCGGGGCCGCGAGTAGCGTCGGAAACAGGAGTCGATAGCCGCAGCCGAGTGAAATGGGTGTTCCCTTCGCGCGCTTCAGTGTCGATATATGGATTGCCGAGGGCCGAGGGTGTCATCGCTGGACGATCTCGAGACGAATTCCGTCCTTTCGGACACGGTGATGGCGAATGTCGCACCGCCTTCCGAGCCGTTCCCCCTCTCCGCCGCTCAACGTGGAATGTGGTTCGCCCAGCACCTGCTGGGCGACGTTCCCATCGTCATCGCTCAGTACGTAGAGGTCGGTATCGCTGATCTCGACGTCGACCTGCTCGCACGGATCGGACCCGCCGCACTCCGGGAACTCGGTACCGGACTGCTCCGAATCGTCGAGTGGGACGGTGAGCCACTCCAGACGGTCGACCAGTCGCTCGGCTTCGAGATGACACATCTCGACTTCCGCTCCGACCCTGATCCGCGGGCGGCGGCTCACGCGTGGATGCGTGCCGAGTACAGCAACCCGATCGATCTCCTCCACGATCGGCTGATCCGCTCGGCAACGTTGCGCATAGCCGACGACTGCTATCTCTGGTACTCGCGAATTCACCACATCGCCCTCGACGGCTTCGGCGCCATGACGTTCATGAACCGCGCCGCGGAGCTGTACACCGCGGCGGTCGAGGATCGTGCGCCGGCCGAGTTCACTGCGAGTGGATTGCGGGAGGTCGTCGAAGAAGAGGCGCGCTACCGCACCTCGAGCCGGTTCGAGAAGGACCGCAAGTACTGGGCCGACCGTAGTCGTGATCTTCCCCAGGCGATCAGCCTCGCCGGGCGAGCGGCCGAGATCGGCGCGCAGTCGCTGGTGAGCAGCGCACCATTGTCCGCCGCTACGACAGCCGCACTGCAGAGTCTGACCGACCGGGAACCTGGGGCGACGTTCGCGACAGCCGCGGTGGCTGCCGTCGGCGCATTCTTGTCCCGACTGACCGGCCAGGACGATGTGGTGTTGAGCCTGCCGGTCTCGGCTCGTACCACCGCCAGGCTGCGCCGCTCGGGGGGCATGATCTCCAACGTCCTTCCGATCCGACTCTCGGTCGGGGACGAAACGACCTCCGTCGACTTGATGAGGTGTACACAACTGGCGCTGACCGGAGCGCTACGTCACCAGAGGTACCGGCACGAGGACATACGACGGGACGCGGGCGTCCTGGGTGGTCGCCGGGGGTTTTTCGGGCCGTCGATCAACATCATGATGTTCCACGACGAGATTCGGCTCGGTCCGTCGATCGGCCGGCTCCACGTGCTGACCACCGGTCCGGTGGAGGACCTCGCAGTGAACATCTATCCCGGTGTCGCAGGCGGCTCGGCGCAGGTCGACTTCGAGGCCAACCCGAATCTGTACACCGAACAGGAGCTGCGCGGTCACCATGCCCGGTTCCTCGAATTCTTCGCCGCCTTCGCCGCGTCGGCGGCCACCGACCGCATCGCCGCTCTCGATGTGCTGCACGCCGACGAACGCGCGGATCTCGTGCCATGTCGCGGTCCGCGGGCAGAGCCGGAACGGCTCCTCCCCGACTTGCTGGCCGACGGCGTTGCCGCCTCACCGGCCGCAGTCGCGATTCGAGCGTCGGGACGCGAGGTCACCTACCGCGAGCTCGACGAGCGATCCAATCAGCTGGCGCGACTACTGATCGAATCGGGGGCCGGACCGGAAACCTTCGTCGTGCTGAGCCTCCCCAGGTCTGCAGAGTCACTCGTCGCGTTCTGGGCGGTCGCCAAGACCGGGGCCGCCTTCGTGCCCGTCGATCCGAGGCTCCCACCCGAGCGAGTCGCGCACATGCTGTCCGATTCGGGGGCACTGGTGGGGCTCACGGTGCACGAGCTGCGGGCAACACTGCCCGACGGCATTGACTGGCTCGTCCTCGACGACGACGAGGTGCGCGCACGCCGTGACCGACAGCGGAGCGCCGCGATCGGCGACGTGGATCGACGCGCCCCGCTGTCGGTCCACCACCCCGCGTACATGATCTACACATCGGGATCGACCGGGCTTCCGAAAGGGGTCGTCGTCACCCACAGCGGTCTGTCGACCTTCGCGGCCGGCGCCCGCCCGGAACTCGGCATTCACCCCGAATCGCGGATGCTGCGGTTCTCGTCGGCCAGCTTCGACGCCTCTGTATTCGAGATGATCCAGGCCTTCAGCGCCGGTGCCACGATGGTCGTCGCCCCGCCCGAGGTGCACGGTGGAAGCGACCTCGTCGACCTGCTGAGCGAACAGCAGGTGACCCACATCATCACGGCTCCCACGGTGATGAACACCGTCGACCCGCGTGGGCTCGAGCACCTCGAGGCGGTGGTGGTCGGCGGGGACGTGTGCACCCCCGACCTCGTGGAGCGGTTCGGCCAGGTGTGTCGCTTCACCAACAGTTACGGGCCGACCGAGACGACGATCATCATCACCGCAGGTGAGCCGCTGACGTCGGGTGAGCCGATTACCATCGGCCGGCCGATCCAGGGTGCGAGCGTCGTGGTGCTCGACCGCAAGCTCCGCGCCGTGCCCGTCGGGGTGGTGGGTGAGCTCTACCTCGCCGGCCCCGGAATCGCACGCGGCTATCACCATCGCCACGGGCTGACGGCGACCCGATTCGTGGCCAACCCCTTCGGTGAGCCGGAGTCGCGGCTCTACCGCACCGGTGACGAGGTGCGCTGGGTGCGGTCGTCGCAGGGAGCCGAGGCGGGGGACTACACGCTCGAGTTCATCGGCCGGTCCGACACCCAGGTCAAGATCCGTGGCTTCCGCATCGAACTCGGCGAGATCGACTCGGCACTGCTCGCCCAGGACGGCGTCAACTTTGCGGCGACGGTGGTTCATCGGACGGCGGGCGGCACGACGGCGCTGGTCTCGTACGTGCGTCTCGACACCGGTCGTGAATTCGATCCGGTCGCGATTGTCGAGGGCGTCGCCGAAATCGTGCCGTCCCACATGGTCCCGTCGGCGGTGATGCGGCTCGAACACGTGCCGGTGACGGCGGCCGGCAAACTCGACCGAAGTGCCCTGCCTCAACCACACTTCGGATCAGCGGAACACGAGTTCCGCGCCGCCTCGACGCCGGCAGAGGAGCAGCTCTCGGGCCTCGTCGCCGAGGCGCTCGGCCTCGACCGGGTGAGTGTGGACGACAGTCTCTTCGCGCTCGGCGGCGACAGCATCGTCGCGATGCAGATCGCCGCCCGAGCCAGGGAATTCGGTCTCAGCTTCAGTGCGCGGGCCGTGTTCGAGCACAAGACGATCGCCGCAATCGCCGCCGTGGCCGTGCCGGTGGAGGCAGAATCGGCGGTCGTCCTCGGGGAGCTCGAGGGCGGCGGCGTCGGGCGTATCCCGCCGACGCCGATCATGTACTCGATGCTCGAGCGGGGCCCATTCGACGACTTCTTCCAGGCACTGTTGTTGACCTTGCCGTCTGATGTCGATCCAGATCGGTTGAGTGCGATGCTCGCGGCGGTGCTCGATCACCATGATGCCCTGCGTTCGACGTTCGTCCCCGACGGCCACGGTGCCTGGGCGTTCGAAACGACAGCGGCCGGTAGCGTGCCGGCCGGCGATCGGATTTCGAGGATCGTCACGGCGGCGGCACCCGGCAGCCGTGCGTTCACCGACGTGGTGAGCGCCGAGTGTGCGGCGGCTGCAGCGCGCCTGGACCCGGAAAACGGGATCATGCTTCAGCTGGTGTGGTGCGTCTCCGAAACTGCGGGTGCACCAGGCCGACTGCTGGTTCTCGCGCATCACCTGGTGGTGGACGGTGTGTCGTGGCGTGTGCTGTTGCCAGACCTCGCGACGGCGTGGCTGCAGCTGGGCGCGGGGCAGACGCCGACGCTGGCCCCGGTGGGCACGTCGTTCCGCCGCTGGGCGTACGGACTGCAGGACGCCGCAGATCGAGGAGCGCACCGAGGCGAATTGCCCTATTGGCGAGAGGTTCTCAGCGGCCCCGACCCACGGATCGGCGCACGTCCGATCGCGCCCGCGATCGACACGATGCGCACGACCGAGCGGGTACACATCGACGTGAGTTCCGCCGTGACCGATGCGGTGCTCGCTCGACTTCCTGATGTGTTCGGCTGCGGCGTCAACGACGGACTCCTGTCGGCGCTGGCGATGGCGGTCGTGCAGTGGCGACACTCGCACGGGATCGACGAACGTTCGGTGTTGCTGACGTTGGAAGGTCATGGGCGCGAGGAGGAGGCCGTGGCCGGCGCGGATCTTGCACGTACCGTCGGTTGGTTCACCAGCGCCTTCCCGGTCCGGCTCGAACTGCCGGCCGTCGATCTCGGTGGGGCCTTCGAGGGTGGACATGCTGCCGGTGTCGTGATCAAGACCGTCAAGGAACAGCTCGTCGCGGTGCCTGCCCGTGGCGTCGGATTCGGATTGCTCCGGCATCTCGACGACAGCGCGAGGTCGATTCTCGGGGGTCTTCCGGAGCCGCAGATCAGTTTCAACTATTTGGGCCGCATGGGCGTGCAACACCTCGGCGAGTTGCAGGATCTCGGCTGGATGCCCGACCCCGAGGCTCCGGACCTGATCACAGCGAGCGGATCCGGCATGGCCGTGGCTGCGGTGATCGACATCAACGCGATGGTGGTCGACAGCTCCGAGGGACCCCGGTTGACGGCATCGTTCGCGTATCCGACCGGGGTGATCCGCGACTCCGACGTCGCGGCCCTCGCGGATCTGTGGCGAAACGCCCTCGACGGTCTTGCCGCGCACACTGTTCAGCCCGCCGCGGGTGGTCTGACACCGTCCGATTGCCAGCTGGTCACGGTGAGCCAGAGTCGGATCGAGCGTTGGGAACATTCGCACCCGGGGCTGCGAGAGATCTGGTCGCTGTCCCCGTTGCAGGCCGGGCTGCTGTTCCACTCGACGCTGGCCGCCGATTCGCTGGACATCTACACCGCGCAACTGCGTATCGACCTCGAGGGCGCGGTCGACTCCGCGCGGTTGCGCCGCGCCGCCGCCGGCGTGCTCGCACACCACGCCGCTCTGCGTGCCGCATTCGAGTACGACGACCACGGTGTCCCGGCGCAGTTGGTTGTCGACACCGTGGACGTGCCGTGGCGTGAGGTGGATCTGACCGGGTACGGGTCGACGGCCGGAGAGGAACTCGAGCGTCTCCTCGACGACGACCGTGTCGCCCGATTCGACCTTGCCCGTCCTCCGCTGCTGCGTCTGCTGTTGATCCGCACCGCACCGGGTCAGTACGTGCTGGCACTGACGAACCATCACATCATCCTCGACGGGTGGTCGATGCCACTGCTGGTGCGCGAGCTACTGGTGCGCTATGCCGCGGACGACGCTCCCGCCCTTCCGGAGCCGCGGCCGTACGGCACGTACCTGGAATGGGTGGCGACACGCGACCGTGACGCGTCCTTACGCGCCTGGGAAAATGCGCTGCAGGGGCTCGACGAGCCGACACTGCTGGCGCCGCACGCGTCCTCGGAACAGTACGGCGTGCCGGGTGAGGTCGACATCGCGTTGCCCGCGGCCCTGATCGATGCGCTCGACACGGTCATAGCGCGCCATGGAATCACCATGAACACCATCGTCCAGGCGGCGTGGGGAATGCTGCTGTCCCGGTTGCTCTCCCGTCGAGACGTGGTGTTCGGTGCCACCGTGTCGGGTCGGCCGCCGCAGCTGTCCGGTGTCGAGAGCATGCTGGGGCTTTTCATCAACACCGTGCCCGTGCGGGTGCGGATGGACCCGGACGAGACGTGCGCGCAGCTGCTCACCCGCCTCCAGGGTGAGCAAGTTTCCCTGCTCGATCACCACTACCTCGGGCTCGGTGACATCCAGGCACGCATGCGTCTGGGCAACCTGTTCGACACGTTGTCGGTGTTCGAGTCGTACCCCGTCGACAAGTCCGGATTCGACGAGCACACCGACATCGCGGGAATGCGAGTGACCGATCTCGACGCGCGTGACGCCACGCACTATCCGATCACCCTGCTGTCGATCCTCGAACCACAACTGCGGCTGAGCCTGCGATACCAGAGCGGAAGTTTCGATCGCGATACCGTCACGACACTCGCGGCGCGCATGATCGGGATTCTCGAGACCATCGCGCGTGACGCGGACACACCGGTCGGCGACGTCGACCTCTTCGTTCCGAAGGAACGGGAGCTGGTCGACACCTGGAATGCAACGGAACACCAGCTGCCGCGCCTCACCCTCGCCGAGCTGTTCGACGCACAGGTGGCTCACACGCCCGACGCCCCAGCCGTCGTGTTCGAGGGGACGGTGTTGACGTACGCAGAGTTCGACGCCCGCGCGAATCAGCTGGCGCGGTTCCTGATCAGCGGCGGTGTGGGCCCTGAATCACTCGTGGGTGTGGCAGTGCGACGCTCGGTGGATCTGCTGGTGGGAATTTACGCCGTGATCAAGGCCGGCGGTGCGTACGTTCCGATAGACCCGGACCAGCCGGCCGAGCGGATCGCGTACGTCGTGGCAACCGCCGGTCCGGTCGTCGTTCTCACCACCACCGCGGACCGCGTGGCGCTGCCCGCCGAGGTTCCGGCCGTCGACCTCGACACCCTCGAGGTGTCGGCGCTGTCCGACGACCCCATCCGGGACCGCGACCGGTTGGGGCCGTTGCATACCCGAACCCCTGCGTATGTCATCTTCACCTCCGGCTCCACGGGCCGACCCAAGGGTGTGGCAGTGCCGCATGAAGGCATCGTCAACCGGCTGCTGTGGATGCAGCATCGGTACCCACTGAGCGACGACGACGTGGTTCTCCAGAAGACCCCCGTGACGTTCGACGTGTCGGTGTGGGAGTTGTTCTGGCCGTTGCAGACCGGCGCGCGACTGGTGATCGCCGAGCCGGACGGGCACCGTGACCCCGCCTATCTCGAGCGGGTTATCCGCGCAGAATCCGTGACCACCGTGCATTTCGTGCCGTCGATGCTCGCCGTATTCCTGGCCGGGGCGCACGTCGCCGGGTGCAGTTCCTTGCGCCGGGTGTTCACCAGTGGTGAGGCGCTGCCGCCTATGACGGCGGCGGCGCTGCATCGCGCGAGCGAGGCGGAGCTGCACAACCTGTACGGTCCCACCGAGGCAGCGGTCGACGTGACCTACTACGAGACCGGGCCGGACGAGACCACCGTGCCGATCGGAGCGCCGATCTGGAATACCCAGACGTATGTGCTCGACGCGCGCCTGCACCCGGTTCCGGTGGGCGTGGCGGGGGAGTTGTATCTCGGCGGCGTCCAGCTCGCCCGCGGATACCAGGGCCGGCCCGATCTGACGGCGGACAGGTTCGTCGCGAACCCCTTCGCGGCCGCGGGAAATGTGCGAGACGATAGTCGGCTGTACCGCACCGGAGACCTGGTCCGGTGGCTGCCAACCGGGCAGCTCGAATACCTGGGCCGCACCGACTTCCAAGTCAAGCTGCGCGGCCAGCGCATCGAACTCGGCGAGATCGAGGCGGCGCTGCTGCGGCACGACGATGTTGCACAGGCCGTGGCACTGGCCCGCAACGACCGGTCCACCGGCGACTACCTCGCCGGATACGTGGTGCCGTCGACCGGGAAGACCGCGGACGAACGGGCCATCCTCGACTTCGCGGCGGCCGTGCTGCCCCGCTATATGGTGCCGTCGGCGCTGGTAGTGCTCGAGGCGTTGCCATTGACCGCGAACGGTAAACTCGACCGCAGGGCACTGCCGGTCCCCGAGTTCGCGGGTTCGGCCGAATACATTCCGCCCGGAACCCCGACCGAGTATACCCTGGCCGAGATTATCGCGGACGTCCTCGGAATCGACCGGATCGGGATGTCGGACAGCTTCTTCGACCTCGGCGGCAATTCCCTAGTCGCCACCAGGGTGATCGCCCGGCTCAACGCCGAGTTGGGCACCGGGGTGAGTGTTCGGACTCTATTCGAAAACCCCACCATCGGAGCTCTCGCCGCACTGGCCGATCGTGCGCATGTCGGCGCGGGACCGCGCCCGGAACTGCTGTCCCGCGCGCGGCCGGACCGTATTCCCCTGTCGCCCGCGCAGTCCCGGATGTGGTTCTTCAACCGGTTCGACCCCTCGTCGGGTGCGTACAACGTGGCGGCGGCGCTCCGGTTGTCCGGCTCGCTCGATCTCGACGCACTCCGCCAGGCCGCTGCGGACATCCTCGAGCGGCACGAATCGCTGCGCACTATGTACCCCGACTCCGCCGACGGTCCGCACCAGGTGATCCTGCCGGCGATCGACCTAACGGTCGGCAGCGAGCTGATCGACGTGTCGCCCGCGTCGGTATCGGACGCCGATCTCGAGGACCGAATCCGGGCGGCCGTAGCCCGCGGTTTCGATGTGACTACGCAGATCCCGATCGCGTTGAGCTTGCTGCCGCGCGAGGACGTGCACGAGCACGTGCTGGTGATGGTGGTGCACCACATCAGCATCGATGGCTGGTCGATCCAGGTACTCGCCCGCGATCTGGTGCACGCCTACTCCTCGCGCGCAGTGGGTGATGCACCGTCGTGGGCGCCGCTGCCGGTGCAGTATGCGGATTATGCGTTGTGGCAGCGGGAGGTTCTCGGTTCGGAGGACGATCCGGGGTCGTTGGTGTGGCAGCAGCTCGAGTACTGGGCGAGTGCGTTGGCGGGGTTGCCGGATGTGCTGGCGTTGCCTTCGGATCGGCCGCGTCCGGCGGTGCGGTCGGGTGTGGGTGCCAGTGTCGGGTTTTCCGTGCCGGCCGGGGTGGTGCAGGGAATCCAGGCATTGGCTCGGGGTAAGGGTGCGACGCCGTTCATGGTGGTGCAGGCGGCGTTGTCGGTGTTGTTGGCGAGGTTGAGTGGCACGTCCGATATTGCGATCGGGTCGCCGGTCGCGGGCCGTGGTGATGCGGCGTTGGACGATCTGGTGGGGATGTTCGTCAACACGTTGGTGTTGCGTGCGGATTGTGCGCCGGAGCAGTCGTTCGAGGAGTTAGTGGGGCGGGTGCGGGATGCGGATCTGGAGGCGTTCGGGCGGGCTGATGTGCCGTTCGAGCGGTTGGTGGAGAAGCTGAATCCGGTGCGGTCGCAGTCGTTTTCTCCGCTGTTTCAGGTGATGTTGGCGTTCCAGAACTACACGCAGTCGGCGGTGGAGTTGCCGGGGTTGACGGTGTCACCACTCGAGGTGGAGTGGGAGGCGGCGCAGTTCGATCTGTCGGTGACGCTCGGTGAACCGGCCGGCGGTGAGGGTGGGTATGCGGGGGCGTTGTCGTATGCGACGGACATCTTCGATGCGGTGACGGCGGAACGGATCGTGGAGCGGTTCGTGCGGGTGCTGGGGGCGGTGGTGGAGGATCCGTCGGTCCCTGTGGGCGACATCGACCTACTCGACAGGGCAGAGCAGGAAGGGGTGCTCGCTGCCGCTCAGCCTACACCGCTCTCGGTTCCCACCCGGACGTTGCCCGCGGTTCTGGCATCGGGCGTGGCGGCGAACCCGGAGGGCATCGCGCTGAGCTTCCGTGGCGTGCAGCTGTCGTATGCGGAGCTCGATGCTCGGTCGAATCGACTGGCCCGCATGTTGATGGCGCGAGACGTCGGTCCGGAGACCTTCGTTGCCGTGTCCTTCCCGAGATCCATCGAGTCGGTGTTGGCGGTGTGGGCGGTCGCGAAGACGGGCGCCGCCTTCGTTCCGGTGGATCCGAATCTGCCGAACGATCGGATCGAGTACATGGTGGCCGACTCGGGGGCGGTCATCGGTCTCACCGGTGCATACACACCTTCGCGTCCAGGAGCAATCGACTGGGTAGTCGTCGATTCGGACGAAGTGCGGGACATGTGTGGCGAGTGGTCGTCGGCGGAGATCACCGACAGTGAGCGCAACGGCCCTGTCACCCTGCCGAATGTGGCATACATGATCTACACCTCCGGGTCGACGGGGACTCCGAAGGGGGTCGTCGTCACCCACAGCGGGCTGGCCGCATTCTGTGCGGATGCCCGCACAGAGCTGGAGCTGAGCGAGAACTCTCGGGTCCTGAGGTTCTCGTCGTCGAGCTTCGACGCGTCGGTGTTCGAGATGATTGCCGGATTCAGCGCGGGGGCAACGATGGTGGTCGCGCCGCCCGAGATAATCGGTGGCGGCGAATTGGCGGAGCTGTTGCGCGCCGAGAGAATCACCCACGTCATCACGGCGCCGGCGGCGTTGGGAACGGTTGTCCCTGAGGGCCTGAGCGATCTGCAGGCCGTGGTGGTCGGTGGCGACGTGTGTCCCCCCGAACTCGTGGCACGGTTTGGACCCGAGTGCCGCTTCTTCAACAGTTACGGACCCACCGAGACCACCATTATCATCACAATGACCGAGGCACTCGCGCCGGAGGATCGGATCACGATCGGCGTCCCGATCGCGGGGGCCGGGGCAGTGGTCCTCGACGCGCGCCTGCGTCCTGTTCCGGTCGGGGTGACCGGTGAGCTGTATCTATCTGGCGGTGGGCTGGCCCGCGGTTACCACGCTCGCGGTGCGCTCACGGGAACACGTTTCGTGGCCGATCCCTTCTCCCGGTCGGGCGAACGAATCTATCGCACGGGAGACGTGGTCCGCTGGACACCCGACGGAACAATCGATTTCGTTGGTCGTCGCGACTCGCAGGTCCAGCTGCGGGGCCTGCGTATCGAACTCGGCGAAATCGAGACAGCTCTGGTGGCCTGCGCGGGAGTCGCTCGGGCGGTGGTGGTGCTGCGCCGTGATCCGCATGTCGGCGAACAGGTGGTCGGCTATGTGGTCGCCGAAGGCGGCGTCGCTCCGGACCCGCATGAGCTGCGCGCAACGATTGGCGAGATGCTGCCGGCGTACATGGTGCCCTCCCAGGTGATGGTTCTCGGTGAGTTCCCGATCACCACGTCCGGCAAGCTCGACCGCACGGCGTTGCCGGTGCCGGAGTTCGTGGCCCGGGAGTTCCGGGCCCCGACCAACCCGGTCGAGGAGACCGTGGCCGGCGTGATCGCGGAGGTACTGGGGCTCGAGCGGGTGGGCCTGGACGACGACTTCTTCGCGTTGGGTGGGAACTCGCTGATCGCGACGCAGGTGGTCTCGCGCCTCGGCGCCGCGCTCGATACACGGGTGCCGGTGCGGGCGCTGTTCGAGGCGTCCACGGTCGCGGCGCTGGCGGTGCGCGCCGAAGAACATGTCGGTGAGGGTGGACGCGCGGTGCTGGCGCGCCGCGAGCGACCCGAGCGGATCCCGTTGTCGTTGGCCCAGCAGCGGATGTGGTTCTTCAACCAGTTCGACCCGGAGTCGGCAGCATTCAACATTGCTCTGGCTCTGCGGTTGTCCGGTGATCTGGACGTCGACGCGCTGCAGGCTGCGGTGCTGGACGTGATCGAGCGACACGAAGCACTGCGGACGGTGTTTCCTGACTCGGATCGAGGTCCGTTGCAGGTGATCGTTCCGATGTCAACGCTCTCGGTGGATCTGACACCGGAGCGGGTCGCTCCGGACGACGCGCAGGCACATGTGCTCGAGTTCCTCGGGCGCGGGTTCGACGTCGCCCGGGAAGTGCCGCTGCGAGCGAAGCTCGTCCAACTCGATGATTACGAATTCGTGCTGGCGATGGTGGTTCACCACATTTCCAGCGACGGCGGATCGGCCGCCCCTATGTCGCGGGACCTCGCGGTTGCCTACGTCGCCCGGCGCGAGGGTCACGAGCCGGGCTGGTCGCCGCTCGAGGTGCAGTACGCGGACTACACCCTGTGGCAGCAGGAGGTACTCGGCGGTGAAGACGATCCGCAGTCGGTGATCTCGCGGCAACTGCGGTACTGGACGGACGCGCTGGCGGACCTGCCGGACCTGGTGGAGCTGCCGACGGATCATCAGCGTCCGGCCGTGCAGTCACCGCGCGGCGCGAAGATGGACTTCACGCTGAGCCGAGAACTTGCCGAGAGTATCGACAAGCTCGCCCGCATGAACAACTCGACCTTCTTCATGGTCGCGCACGCCGCGCTGGCAGTGCTGCTGGCCCGGCTGAGCGGTACCGAGGATATATCGATCGGCACACAGATCGCCGGACGCGGTGAGCCGGCACTCGACGACCTGGTCGGCATGTTCGGGAACACACTCGTGCTGCGCAACCGCATCGATGGTGCGGCCTCGTTCGCGGACGTTCTGGTCGACGTCCGGGACGTCGACCTCGCCGGCTTCGGCAACCCGGACGTTCCCTTGGAACGATTGGTCGAAGTCCTCAACCCCACTCGCTCGACTGCCTATTCGGCGCTGTTCCAGGTGTTGCTGGTGGTGCACAATTTCGTTCGATCCGAAGTGTCGCTGCCCGACCTCACCATCGCACCGCTGGAGACGGACGCCGTCGGTGCAAAACTCGATCTCGAGCTGCACCTGACGGAGGTCTTCGACGTCGAGGGACACCGGACCGGGATCTCGGGCTCGATCATCTATGCGCTCGATCTGTTCGAGGAACCGACGGTCGCCGGGTTCGCCGCGCAACTCCTCGAGATCTTCGAAGCGGTCACCCGCGATGACATCATGCCGGTCGGGGAAATCGAACTGCGCAGCCCCACTGAACGCTCGGCAATGGCGCGGTGGAACGACACGGCCGTGCCCGTCGACGACGTGTTGTTGCTCGACGGGTTCGAGGCGCAGGTGGAGTTGTCGCCGGATGCGGTGGCGGTGGTGTTCGAGGGTGAGTCGATCTCGTATGGGGAGTTCGCTGCTCGGGTGAACCGGTTGGCCCGCTATTTGATGTCGCGGGGGGTGGGTGCGGAGTCGTTGGTGGGTGTGGGAATGAGTCGGTCCGTCGAGATGATGGTGAGCGTCTACGCGGTGCTGACGACCGGGGCCGGGTATGTGCCTCTGGATCCGGAGCACCCTGCGGAGCGCACCGAGTACGTGGTCGCGACCGCGGATCCGGTGGTGGTGCTGTCCACGTCGCGGGATCGTGGGGCGCTTCCGGTGTCGGTGGAGGCGGTCGAGGTCGATGTGCTGGATCTGTCCTCGTATTCGCCTGCTGCGGTGTTGGCGTCGGAACTGGTGTCTGTGGTGCGGCCGGAGAACACCGCGTATGTCATCTTCACGTCGGGGTCGACGGGGCGCCCGAAGGGGGTGGCTGTCAGTCATCGTGCGGTGGTGAACCAGATGGCGTGGATGCACAGCCGCTACTCGCTGGGCGCGCGGGACACGGTGCTGCAGAAGACGCCGATCACCTTCGATGCGTCGGTGTGGGAGTTGTTCTACCCGTTGCAGGCCGGGGCGCGGTTGGTGGTGGCGGCGCCCGGTGGGCATCGTGATCCCGAGTATCTGGTGCGGATGTCGGAGCAGTGGCAGGTCACGATGCTCGAGTTCGTGCCGTCGATGCTGGTGCTGTTCCTGGCGGCGGAGTCGTCGGTGGCCGTGCCAGGGTCTCTGCGGTTCGTCTCGGTGGGTGGGGAGGTGTTGCCGGTGGAATTGGCGGCGCGGTTCGTCGAGCGCACCGATGCGGTGTTGGACAACACCTACGGTCCGACGGAAGCGACAGTCACCTCGACCGTGCATCGCTGCTCGTCGGACGTGGCGGGGCCGGTACCGATCGGCACCCCGATCCGGAACACGCAGACCTTCGTCCTGGACGCGCGACTGCGTCCGGTGCCCGTCGGAGTAGCGGGCGAGTTGTACCTCGGCGGTGTGCCGTTGGCGCGTGGGTATCGCGGCAGGCCTCATCTGCCGGCGGAGCGGTTCGTGGCCAATCCGTTCGGGGGTTCGGGTTTGCGGTTGTATCGCACCGGTGATCTGGTCCGGTGGAACGCGAACGGGGAACTCGAGTACCTGGGGCGTACGGATTTTCAGGTGAAGGTTCGGGGTCTGCGGATCGAGTTGGGGGAGATCGAGTCGGCGTTGGTCGTCCAGGAGTCGATCGCGCGGGCTGTGGTGATCGTGCACGAGGGCGACGTCGGCCAGCAATTGGTGGGGTATGTGGTGCCGGAGGGTGGTCGGGTTGTCGACACGGAGGCTGCGCGGGAGGTGGCGGGGCGGTCGTTGCCGCGGTACATGGTGCCGGATGTGCTGATGGTGCTCGATGGGTTGCCGGTCACTGGGTCGGGGAAGCTGGATCGGCGGGCGCTGCCCGACCCGGAGTTCGTGACGCGGGAGTTCCGGGCGCCGACCAACCCGGTCGAGGAGACCGTGGCGCGCGTGTTCGCGGAGGTTCTCGGCCTCGAGCGGGTCGGGCTGGACGATGACTTCTTCGCCCTCGGCGGCAACTCGCTGATCGGCACCCGGGTGATTTCCCGATTGAATGCGGCGTTGAACACGCGGGTGCCGGTGCGGGCACTGTTCGAGGCGTCGACGGTCGAGGCGTTGGCGGTGCGCGCCGAAGAGCATGCCGGTGAAGGTGGACGCCCGGTATTGACGCGCCGCGAGCGGCCCGAGCGAATTCCGCTGTCGCTGGCGCAGCAACGCGTGTGGTTCCTCAATCAGTTCGATACCTCGTCTGCGGCATACAACATTCCGTTTGCGATCCGCCTGACCGGGGACGTGGACGCGGCGGCGTTGCAGGCTGCGGTACACGACGTGATCACCCGGCATGAGGCGTTGCGGACGGTGTTCCCCGATTCGGATCAGGGACCGTCGCAGGTGGTCGTGCCCGCCTCCCGCGTCCCGCTGGATCTGACGTCGACGCCGGTCGCCGACGAGGTCGAGTTGCGGGTTCGGGTGGCGGCAGTGCTGACGCAGGGATTCGACGTCACGGAGTCGGTGCCCGTGCGGGGAGCGCTGTTCCGGGTGTCGGAGTCCGAGTATGTGTTGGCGATGGTGGTGCACCACATTTGCGCTGACGGGTTCTCGACGGGGCCGCTGGCCCGTGACGTGATGGTGGCATATTCCTCTCGGCACGCGGGACACGAGCCGGGTTGGGTGCCGCTGCCGGTGCAGTATGCGGATTATGCGTTGTGGCAGCGGGAGGTTCTCGGTTCGGAGGACGATCCGGGGTCGTTGGTGTGGCAGCAGCTCGAGTACTGGGCGAGTGCGTTGGCGGGGTTGCCGGATGTGCTGGCGTTGCCTTCGGATCGGCCGCGTCCGGCGGTGCGGTCGGGTGTGGGTGCCAGTGTCGGGTTTTCCGTGCCGGCCGGGGTGGTGCAGGGAATCCAGGCATTGGCTCGGGGTAAGGGTGCGACGCCGTTCATGGTGGTGCAGGCGGCGTTGTCGGTGTTGTTGGCGAGGTTGAGTGGCACGTCCGATATTGCGATCGGGTCGCCGGTCGCGGGCCGTGGTGATGCGGCGTTGGACGATCTGGTGGGGATGTTCGTCAACACGTTGGTGTTGCGTGCGGATTGTGCGCCGGAGCAGTCGTTCGAGGAGTTAGTGGGGCGGGTGCGGGATGCGGATCTGGAGGCGTTCGGGCGGGCTGATGTGCCGTTCGAGCGGTTGGTGGAGAAGCTGAATCCGGTGCGGTCGCAGTCGTTTTCTCCGCTGTTTCAGGTGATGTTGGCGTTCCAGAACTACACGCAGTCGGCGGTGGAGTTGCCGGGGTTGACGGT
This sequence comes from Rhodococcus sp. WS4, assembly GCA_006543605.1. GTDB lineage: Bacteria > Actinomycetota > Actinomycetes > Mycobacteriales > Mycobacteriaceae > Rhodococcus_F. The sequence goes on along the minus strand of RRBB01000071.1, from coordinate 27,228 downwards.
GTCACCACTCGAGGTGGAGTGGGAGGCGGCGCAGTTCGATCTGTCGGTGACGCTCGGTGAACCGGCCGGCGGTGAGGGTGGGTATGCGGGGGCGTTGTCGTATGCGACGGACATCTTCGATGCGGTGACGGCGGAACGGATCGTGGAGCGGTTCGTGCGGGTGCTGGGGGCGGTGGTGGAGGATCCGTCGGTCCCTGTGGGCGACATCGACCTACTCGACAGGGCAGAGCAGGAAGGGGTGCTCGCTGCCGCTCAGCCTACACCGCTCTCGGTTCCCACCCGGACGTTGCCCGCGGTTCTGGCATCGGGCGTGGCGGCGAACCCGGAGGGCATCGCGCTGAGCTTCCGTGGCGTGCAGCTGTCGTATGCGGAGCTCGATGCTCGGTCGAATCGACTGGCCCGCATGTTGATGGCGCGAGACGTCGGTCCGGAGACCTTCGTTGCCGTGTCCTTCCCGAGATCCATCGAGTCGGTGTTGGCGGTGTGGGCGGTCGCGAAGACGGGCGCCGCCTTCGTTCCGGTGGATCCGAATCTGCCGAACGATCGGATCGAGTACATGGTGGCCGACTCGGGGGCGGTCATCGGTCTCACCGGTGCATACACACCTTCGCGTCCAGGAGCAATCGACTGGGTAGTCGTCGATTCGGACGAAGTGCGGGACATGTGTGGCGAGTGGTCGTCGGCGGAGATCACCGACAGTGAGCGCAACGGCCCTGTCACCCTGCCGAATGTGGCATACATGATCTACACCTCCGGGTCGACGGGGACTCCGAAGGGGGTCGTCGTCACCCACAGCGGGCTGGCCGCATTCTGTGCGGATGCCCGCACAGAGCTGGAGCTGAGCGAGAACTCTCGGGTCCTGAGGTTCTCGTCGTCGAGCTTCGACGCGTCGGTGTTCGAGATGATTGCCGGATTCAGCGCGGGGGCAACGATGGTGGTCGCGCCGCCCGAGATAATCGGTGGCGGCGAATTGGCGGAGCTGTTGCGCGCCGAGAGAATCACCCACGTCATCACGGCGCCGGCGGCGTTGGGAACGGTTGTCCCTGAGGGCCTGAGCGATCTGCAGGCCGTGGTGGTCGGTGGCGACGTGTGTCCCCCCGAACTCGTGGCACGGTTTGGACCCGAGTGCCGCTTCTTCAACAGTTACGGACCCACCGAGACCACCATTATCATCACAATGACCGAGGCACTCGCGCCGGAGGATCGGATCACGATCGGCGTCCCGATCGCGGGGGCCGGGGCAGTGGTCCTCGACGCGCGCCTGCGTCCTGTTCCGGTCGGGGTGACCGGTGAGCTGTATCTATCTGGCGGTGGGCTGGCCCGCGGTTACCACGCTCGCGGTGCGCTCACGGGAACACGTTTCGTGGCCGATCCCTTCTCCCGGTCGGGCGAACGAATCTATCGCACGGGAGACGTGGTCCGCTGGACACCCGACGGAACAATCGATTTCGTTGGTCGTCGCGACTCGCAGGTCCAGCTGCGGGGCCTGCGTATCGAACTCGGCGAAATCGAGACAGCTCTGGTGGCCTGCGCGGGAGTCGCTCGGGCGGTGGTGGTGCTGCGCCGTGATCCGCATGTCGGCGAACAGGTGGTCGGCTATGTGGTCGCCGAAGGCGGCGTCGCTCCGGACCCGCATGAGCTGCGCGCAACGATTGGCGAGATGCTGCCGGCGTACATGGTGCCCTCCCAGGTGATGGTTCTCGGTGAGTTCCCGATCACCACGTCCGGCAAGCTCGACCGCACGGCGTTGCCGGTGCCGGAGTTCGTGGCCCGGGAGTTCCGGGCCCCGACCAACCCGGTCGAGGAGACCGTGGCCGGCGTGATCGCGGAGGTACTGGGGCTCGAGCGGGTGGGCCTGGACGACGACTTCTTCGCGTTGGGTGGGAACTCGCTGATCGCGACGCAGGTGGTCTCGCGCCTCGGCGCCGCGCTCGATACACGGGTGCCGGTGCGGGCGCTGTTCGAGGCGTCCACGGTCGCGGCGCTGGCGGTGCGCGCCGAAGAACATGTCGGTGAGGGTGGACGCGCGGTGCTGGCGCGCCGCGAGCGACCCGAGCGGATCCCGTTGTCGTTGGCCCAGCAGCGGATGTGGTTCTTCAACCAGTTCGACCCGGAGTCGGCAGCATTCAACATTGCTCTGGCTCTGCGGTTGTCCGGTGATCTGGACGTCGACGCGCTGCAGGCTGCGGTGCTGGACGTGATCGAGCGACACGAAGCACTGCGGACGGTGTTTCCTGACTCGGATCGAGGTCCGTTGCAGGTGATCGTTCCGATGTCAACGCTCTCGGTGGATCTGACACCGGAGCGGGTCGCTCCGGACGACGCGCAGGCACATGTGCTCGAGTTCCTCGGGCGCGGGTTCGACGTCGCCCGGGAAGTGCCGCTGCGAGCGAAGCTCGTCCAACTCGATGATTACGAATTCGTGCTGGCGATGGTGGTTCACCACATTTCCAGCGACGGCGGATCGGCCGCCCCTATGTCGCGGGACCTCGCGGTTGCCTACGTCGCCCGGCGCGAGGGTCACGAGCCGGGCTGGTCGCCGCTCGAGGTGCAGTACGCGGACTACACCCTGTGGCAGCAGGAGGTACTCGGCGGTGAAGACGATCCGCAGTCGGTGATCTCGCGGCAACTGCGGTACTGGACGGACGCGCTGGCGGACCTGCCGGACCTGGTGGAGCTGCCGACGGATCATCAGCGTCCGGCCGTGCAGTCACCGCGCGGCGCGAAGATGGACTTCACGCTGAGCCGAGAACTTGCCGAGAGTATCGACAAGCTCGCCCGCATGAACAACTCGACCTTCTTCATGGTCGCGCACGCCGCGCTGGCAGTGCTGCTGGCCCGGCTGAGCGGTACCGAGGATATATCGATCGGCACACAGATCGCCGGACGCGGTGAGCCGGCACTCGACGACCTGGTCGGCATGTTCGGGAACACACTCGTGCTGCGCAACCGCATCGATGGTGCGGCCTCGTTCGCGGACGTTCTGGTCGACGTCCGGGACGTCGACCTCGCCGGCTTCGGCAACCCGGACGTTCCCTTGGAACGATTGGTCGAAGTCCTCAACCCCACTCGCTCGACTGCCTATTCGGCGCTGTTCCAGGTGTTGCTGGTGGTGCACAATTTCGTTCGATCCGAAGTGTCGCTGCCCGACCTCACCATCGCACCGCTGGAGACGGACGCCGTCGGTGCAAAACTCGATCTCGAGCTGCACCTGACGGAGGTCTTCGACGTCGAGGGACACCGGACCGGGATCTCGGGCTCGATCATCTATGCGCTCGATCTGTTCGAGGAACCGACGGTCGCCGGGTTCGCCGCGCAACTCCTCGAGATCTTCGAAGCGGTCACCCGCGATGACATCATGCCGGTCGGGGAAATCGAACTGCGCAGCCCCACTGAACGCTCGGCAATGGCGCGGTGGAACGACACGGCCGTGCCCGTCGACGACGTGTTGTTGCTCGACGGGTTCGAGGCGCAGGTGGAGTTGTCGCCGGATGCGGTGGCGGTGGTGTTCGAGGGTGAGTCGATCTCGTATGGGGAGTTCGCTGCTCGGGTGAACCGGTTGGCCCGCTATTTGATGTCGCGGGGGGTGGGTGCGGAGTCGTTGGTGGGTGTGGGAATGAGTCGGTCCGTCGAGATGATGGTGAGCGTCTACGCGGTGCTGACGACCGGGGCCGGGTATGTGCCTCTGGATCCGGAGCACCCTGCGGAGCGCACCGAGTACGTGGTCGCGACCGCGGATCCGGTGGTGGTGCTGTCCACGTCGCGGGATCGTGGGGCGCTTCCGGTGTCGGTGGAGGCGGTCGAGGTCGATGTGCTGGATCTGTCCTCGTATTCGCCTGCTGCGGTGTTGGCGTCGGAACTGGTGTCTGTGGTGCGGCCGGAGAACACCGCGTATGTCATCTTCACGTCGGGGTCGACGGGGCGCCCGAAGGGGGTGGCTGTCAGTCATCGTGCGGTGGTGAACCAGATGGCGTGGATGCACAGCCGCTACTCGCTGGGCGCGCGGGACACGGTGCTGCAGAAGACGCCGATCACCTTCGATGCGTCGGTGTGGGAGTTGTTCTACCCGTTGCAGGCCGGGGCGCGGTTGGTGGTGGCGGCGCCCGGTGGGCATCGTGATCCCGAGTATCTGGTGCGGATGTCGGAGCAGTGGCAGGTCACGATGCTCGAGTTCGTGCCGTCGATGCTGGTGCTGTTCCTGGCGGCGGAGTCGTCGGTGGCCGTGCCAGGGTCTCTGCGGTTCGTCTCGGTGGGTGGGGAGGTGTTGCCGGTGGAATTGGCGGCGCGGTTCGTCGAGCGCACCGATGCGGTGTTGGACAACACCTACGGTCCGACGGAAGCGACAGTCACCTCGACCGTGCATCGCTGCTCGTCGGACGTGGCGGGGCCGGTACCGATCGGCACCCCGATCCGGAACACGCAGACCTTCGTCCTGGACGCGCGACTGCGTCCGGTGCCCGTCGGAGTAGCGGGCGAGTTGTACCTCGGCGGTGTGCAGTTGGCGCGTGGGTATCGCGGCAGGCCTGATCTGACGGCGGAGCGGTTCGTGGCCAATCCGTTCGGGGGTTCGGGTTTGCGGTTGTATCGCACCGGTGATCTGGTCCGGTGGAACGCGAACGGGGAACTCGAGTACCTGGGGCGTACGGATTTTCAGGTGAAGGTTCGGGGTCTGCGGATCGAGTTGGGGGAGATCGAGTCGGCGTTGGTCGTCCAGGAGTCGATCGCGCGGGCTGTGGTGATCGTGCACGAGGGCGACGTCGGCCAGCAATTGGTGGGGTATGTGGTGCCGGAGGGTGGTCGGGTTGTCGACACGGAGGCTGCGCGGGAGGTGGCGGGGCGGTCGTTGCCGCGGTACATGGTGCCGGATGTGCTGATGGTGCTCGATGGGTTGCCGGTCACTGGGTCGGGGAAGCTGGATCGGCGGGCGCTGCCCGACCCGGAGTTCGTGACGCGGGAGTTCCGGGCGCCGACCAACCCGGTCGAGGAGACCGTGGCGCGCGTGTTCGCGGAGGTTCTCGGCCTCGAGCGGGTCGGGCTGGACGATGACTTCTTCGCCCTCGGCGGCAACTCGCTCGTCGCAGCGCACGTCATGTACAGGTTGAGAAGCGAACTGAAGTCGGCTGTGCCGCTGCAGTGGCTGTTCTCAGATTCCACGACGGAAGCCCTGGCCCGTCGGATCGAGAGCGGTGTCGCGGGCGCTACCCAGGAGGGTCTCGGTCCGCTGCTGCCGATCCGCGCGGTCGCGGGGACGCCGCTGTTCTGCATTCATCCGATTGTCGGATTGGCGTGGTGCTACACAGGTTTGACGCAACATCTCGATACGGATCTTCCGCTCTACGGCGTGCAGAGTCCGTCGATTCTCGAGGAGAGCTATCGCCCCGAGTCGCTCGAGGAACTGGCCGAGCGCTACGTCCGCGAGATTCGTCGCGTCAGCCCTACCGGTCCGTATCGGCTGCTTGGCTGGTCGCTCGGCGGTGTCATCGCCCACGCGATGGCGGTGCAGCTTCAGGCGGCGGGCGACCAGGTGGAATTGCTGGCCATGATGGACAGCTTCGTCGGGTCGACTGCGGTGGACGGGCCAGTCGACGACATCTCGATGAGCGAGTTGCTGGGGGGGTTCGGCATCGACGAGGGCGCCGTGGAAATTGAATCCGGTCACGGTCTCGACGGTGTCACCGTCGCCTTGGCCGAATTGACCGGGTCGTCCGTGGAACGGGTCGGAGAGGTGGTGGGGCGGCTTCTGTCGACGGCAGAGCGGAACTCCAGGTTGATGTCCGAGTATTGCCCTGCACGGTTCGACGGTGACATCGTGTTCTTCACCGCGGCTGCCGACGGCGTCACCGGGGAGCGGGCGGCCCGGGGGTGGGGCGACGCAGTCATAGGTATGGTCCATAACCACATGGTGCCGGCCACTCATTGGCGGATGACCTCACCCGAGGCCCTTGCCGTCGCCGGACCTGTCTTGACCGATGCCATGAACGACAGCGTGCAACCCGACGAGTGAGCCGGTCATTCCACGAACGGTGTCGACTCGCACGGCACCGGCCGCGGGTGTACGGGATCGAGCGCGTTGAGCACATACGTCGCGGCGACCGGATCGGCGATGAGTTCGAGGTGGGAGGCGCGATCCCACGGGCACTGGTCCTGCAACACGATGTTCGTTGCGTTAGGAGCCTCCTCGAAGCCGCTGGTGTAGGGGACCACGACTGTGTCGTAGCGGGTCATGATGTTGGTGTAGGTGATCCGAGGCGAATACACCCCGCCGTCCCTGAGCCTCGTCATGAAGTCTGAATCGGGCGCCATCTCGAGGCATGCCTGGCACAACGGGAGAAGCTGCTCGCTGGCGGCGCCCTTCCACATCGGGGCCAGTGACACATACCGGTCGATCCTGTCTGCACCGCCCAGGAACTTCGTGTAATAGGTTGGCATCAGCGAGCCCTGAGAATGACCCACGAGGTGGACTCTTCCAGCTCCGGTCGATTTGAGGACGCGATCGACGAACGCGGACAACTGCTGCGCGCTGGACACCATCGACTCGACGCCACCGAGGGAGCTGATCGGCCATGGTGTGTTCGCCGGCGCGCCGTAGGTCAATGCGAATACGCAATAACCCTCGTTCGCCAGCAGCGGCGCGTAGGTTTGCCAGTTGATTTGCTTGTTCGCGGTCGAACCGTGGACCAGTATCACCGGCTCGGGATTCGCCGCGCTCGGCCGACATGTCCAGTCGTTCGAGCCGGGCGCCGAGCCGTCGGGATGCGTCAGCTCGAGGAGTGCGCCGTCTGGTACTTCGTAGGGCACCGGCAGGGGCGTGGCTGTCGGTGCGGCGTTGACCGGGGCCGTGAGGAACAGCAGGAGGCCGCACTGGCCAAGAAGAAGCAGGATCGTCCGACGAGCGATCACCCACCCAGCGTAGGTGATCCGCACACGCCTCAACGGGTGATCATGGAGGTGGAGTATCGCTAATCCACGGCTGTGCGCTCGCGCGCCTCGTAGACTGGATCACTGTTCGGGGCTGTCGAAACGAGAAGTTCATGGGCAGAATTCACTGTCGAAGGGCCGTGCGCAATGCGGTCTCTGTTGCATTCCTCGTATCGCTCACCGCTTTGTATCTTGCATCGGGTCAGGGTGCGGGTGGCGCGGTTCCACCGACAGAGGTCGATCTCCACGCGACCGCGCGACCGTCCGAGAACGGCTCGCGACTCGTGCGCTTCGAGCCTGTGAGCGAGCGGCAATCGGACCTCGCAGTCTATTCGGTGTCGATGGGTCGGGAGATCACGGTTCGCGTCATTCGCCCGGCTGACACCAGCGTCCCGCGCCCCAGTCTGTACCTGCTGGGCGGGGTCGAGGGATCGTCCGACGAACGCGGGTGGAGCGAGGAGACGGACATGGTCGAATTCGTTGCGGACAAGAACGTCAACGTGGTGGTTCCGTACGGCGGCGCGTCCAGTTACTACACGGATTGGGAGCGCGACGACCCCGTCCTCGGCCGCAACAAATGGACCACCTTCCTGACCGAGGAGCTGCCGCCCGTCATCGACTCGGCGCTGGGCACCACAACCAAGAACGCGATCGCCGGGCTTTCGATGTCGGGCACCGCCGTTCTCAGCCTTGCGATTGCCGCGCCCGGGCTCTACCAGGCCGTCGGCTCCTACAGCGGCTGCGCCATGACCAGCGATCCGTTGGGGAGTGCATACGTGACCGCAGCGGTGGTCAACAACGCCGGAAATCCCGTCAACATGTGGGGTCCGGTGGGTGGCCCAGGCTGGGTGGCCCACGACCCGTACCTGAATGCCGCCCGCCTCCGGGGCACGCCGCTGTACATCTCGAACGGCAGCGGCGTGCCCGGACCACACGACAGGCTGGACGATCCCAGCGTGGACGGAGACCCAAACAGCCTCGCAGCACAAGTCGTGCGCGGGGGCCCCATCGAAGCGGCCACCGGTCAGTGCACGGAGAGACTCGCCGCCCGGCTACGCGATCTCCAGATTCCGGCGACCGTGAACCTCCGTCCCACCGGGACCCACTCCTGGGGGTACTGGCAGGACGAACTGCATCAGTCGTGGCCCATGCTCGCGGCCGCTATCGCGGCGTAGCGCGTGTTCGCGGGTGGAACGGTATTCAGGGTGCGGCCCAGTTGGTAGCGTATGATCAGTTGCTGCTGTCGTTGGCGCACAGAATTTCGGGACAAGGGCGGTATCCGCCGATGCTTGGAACTTCCCCGCGGGCGGCGGGAGCGCGTCGACGGTGCATCGCGGGTTTGTCGATTGCCGCAGCGGTCGTACTGAGCGTGGCAGGAACAACTCCCGCGAGCGCCGATCCGCAGAGGACCCAATCGACGTCGGCTGCATATGTCGACCACATCGACAAGATCGGCGATCGCCGGTGGGACGTGTTCGTGTACTCCCCGTCGATGGACCGGGTGATCCCGTTGCAGGTGATCCGCCCCGCCGACAACAGCGTGCCGAGGCCCACGCTGTACCTGCTCAACGGTGCCGGAGGCGGGGAGGACGGAGCGAACTGGCTGAACCAGACCGATGTCCTCGGCCTTTTCTCCGACAAGAATGCCAATGTCGTCATTCCTGCCCAGGGATTGCTCAGTTACTACACCGATTGGGAGAAGGACGATCCGGTGCTCGGACGGAACAAGTGGACAACCTTCCTCACCCGCGAACTCCCACCGCTGATCGATTCGGCACTCGGCGCCGATGGAGTCAACTCGATCGCCGGCCTGTCGATGTCGGCCACCTCCGTGCTTGACCTGGCCATAGAGGCTGTCGGCTTGTACCGAGGGGTGGCGTCGTACAGCGGGTGCGCGCAGACCAGCGACCCACTCGGCCAGGCGTACGTCCGGCTGGTCGTCGAGGTGAGAGGCGGGGGCGACACCAGGAACATGTGGGGCCCCTACGACGGAGCCGGCTGGCGCGAGCACGATCCGTACCTCGAGGCCGAGGGCCTGCGCGGACTCTCGCTCTACATCGCCAACGGCAACGGGCTCCCAGGGCCGTACGAGAACCCACTGCGGCCGCGGACCCCGCAATCCCCTCCGCTGCTGGATCAGATCGTGATCGGCGGCGCCATCGAATCCGCCACCAACGTCTGCACCCACCGGCTGGCAGAGCGTCTACATCAGCTGAACATACCCGCGACGTTCGACTTCCGAAACAACGGTACGCATTCCTGGGGTTACTGGGAGGACGATCTCCGTGCGTCGTGGCCGCAACTTGCCGAATCGCTCGGCCTGCCCCAATAGCGAACAGGTCAGACGAGTCGCCCGACGCGAGCGGTCACCGCGCCAGCAGCGCCTCACAGGAACGCGCCGCGCACGCGCACGCCTGAACCGTCGCCGTGTCGATGGTCGGGCGTCCCGCCTGGGACCGCCAGAACCGCAGGGCCGTCAGCGCGACCCGCGAGATCTGCTCCGGGGCGGCATCGGCGGGCAGGCCGAGGCGGATGTGCGGCGACATCCCCTCGCCGCCGAGCACCCGCGCGAGCAGGACGACGCCCGCGTCCCGCAACTGCAGACCGCTGGTGCGCAGCCCCGACAACACACGCAGCTCCCGGAACACGTGGGTGTCCGCGAGCAGCCGATCGGCCGCCCGGCTCAGGCTCCGGCTCGCCGACGACGGTGTCCGCGCCAACACCGCCTTCAGCGAGCGGAGGGCCGAATGCGCTTTCAGTTCGGTGCTCCGCTGACCGAACGGCAGATGCAGTGTGCGGCGGAGGTCCTCGAGACCGCTGTGCGCCGTCAGTTCCCCGGCCAGCGCCGGCGCGTCGGTCGCGCCCGCGCGGATCAGCATGACCGCGAACCGGATACCGAACAGACCGAAGGCGTCGAGAAGTTCGCGCCGCTGCACGGTCGACAGTAGGAGTTCGGTGTCTTCAGCGGTGAACCGCGTGATCGAGCGCAGCGCCGCCTCGAGTGTGCCGTCGGGAACGGTGGCGAGTACGGCGAGGTCGTCGAATTCGGCCTGGCGCAGGATGCGACCGCGGAGCGCGAGAAGTCCCGACACAGGGAGCAGACTCCGCTCCACCCGGCGGCCTGCGTCGTCCGCGGCAGCCCGGGCCGCGTCGAGGTTGCGTTCGCGACCGCCCTTCACCTCGTCGGCCCGGGACAGCACCCCGACGATGCCAAGCGGGCCGGCCGCGGTCCCGACCCGGGTCTGGAGTTGGTCGAGCAACCGCACGTCCGCGCCATCGGTGCCCCGGGTCAGGTAGACGACGGCATCGACGTCACACGGCCTGTCCTCGGGAAGCAGCAGAGCTCGGGTGCGTGCCGACACGTCCCGCGAGTTCGACGACGTACCCGGGGTGTCGACGAGCGTGAACTCGCCGAGCAGTGGCGACGGTCAGCCCACCCGCAGCTTCTCCACACGATCCGCGGTGACCCCGCCGAGGTCCAGTGCGAGGCGGCCTTCGTCCCGGTGCACGGGATAGCCGCGTCCGACGTCCGGAGTCGTGGGTGAGATCGATTCGCGGCGTGGCGGACTGCTCGAACCAGGTGACGACCCGGGTGCATTCCGTGGCGTCCGTCGGCGCGATCTCCTCACGACGAGGGCGTTGAGGAGCGTCGACTTCCCGGCCTTCACCGTGCCGGTGAGGGCGACGCGGAGCGGCTCCTCGAGGCGGGCTCCGCAGTGCCGGAGTTCCTCGACGGAGGCGGGGTCGCTGCGCAGTTCGTGCCGAGCGGCGTCGATCAGCTGGCGGGTCTGGGAACCCAGACGTGTGACGCTCACACCGTCACCTGCCCCGGGAATCCGGCCGCCTGCATCCGGATCTGCCGCAACGTGTCGAGTTCCGTGCGGATCTGCGCCGACCGCGTGGCACGGTGATCGTCGTGCACCTTCGACGCGTCCGCCGCGGCGCGCAGTGAATCGTCGACGGAACGGAGCATCTCGTTCGCCAAATCGGTGAAGTGATCGCGCAGCACGCGCTGCACCTCACGCAGCCGTTGCTTCGATTCCTTCCCGACCTGGAAGATCACATCGTCCATCAACCTCGACACCGCCACCTTCGCCTCCGCCTGCCTGCGGGCGGTGCGCGCCTTGCGATCCTCGCGATACGTGTTGGCGCCGAGCAGGACTCCCGCGCCGATCGAGAAGGGGTTGCGTACTGTATGCGTGATCTGACCGTCTGATGTTGTTCAGTGTCGTTTAGTGCCGTGATGTTGCAAGGTTGGGCGGCGGCGAACGGCGTGAGGTATCGGACCGCATTGGCGTGGTTCCACGCGGGGGCGCTGCCGATCCAGGCTCGGCAGTTTGCCGTCGGGCACGATTCCGGTGGGGGGTCCGGGCGGTCGGCACCCGGTCGGTGGGTTCTGTGGGTGCGGTGGTGGCGTAGTGCCGGGTGTCGTCCTCTGATCGGAAAGCCGATCCGGAATGCCAGGGCGGGGCGTGTGGTGACCGAATGCGGACAGCGTGGTCAGAGTGTGCCGAAGACGGTCACCGCGATCGGTTCCGGCCCGAGGCGGGAAACACACCACACTTCGCAGGCCGGTGGCTGATCCGAGTGTGTCGACGCTCACCCATCGAGCATCGGGACCGCCTCGCCGGGTTCAGGTTCGGGTTCGGGTTCTGGTGCATCGGAGCGGTGGTGTCGGTGCACTGTCGTACCCTGCTCGTGTTGACCGACGACGGGGTGGCTGATGGGCTTGGTGTGCGAGATGACCGAGGTGACGACCTCGATGTGGGTTCGCCGGTGCGGGCGGTGTGGTGCACGCCGCCGTGCCGCAGCTGCCGTGACCGCTGCGGCGGACCTGGCGTGACGCCCACCGCTGTGCTCGCCGATCCGGTTGACCAGGTCACGGCACCGACTCGGGACCCGGCTCCCTACCGGGCTGCGGGCTTGTGTCGGACGGTGATCCGTGCGTTCGTGTATGTCCTCGATCCCACCCCGGAACAGGTCTCGGTGTTGCGTTCGCACTGTGGGGCGCAGCGTTTCGCCTACAACTGGGCACTGGCGCGGGTGAAGGCGAACCTCGACCAACGCACGGCGGAGCGGTCCTACGAGATCCCTGACGCGGAGTTGACGCCGCCGGTGTCGTGGTCGGCGTACGGCCTGCGCAAACACTGGAACACCGTCAAGAACGACGTCGCCGTCAACACCGACACCGGGCAGGTGTGGTGGCCGCAGAATTCGAAGGAGGCCTACAGTTCCGGGATCGCGAACTGTGCTGCCGCCCTGTCGAACTGGTCCGATTCCCGCTCCGGAAAACGCAGAGGCGCGATGGGATTCCCCCGTTTCAAGGGCAAACGGGCGTTGCTCTCCTGCCGGTTCACGACGGGCAGTTTCGGGTTGGTCACTGACGGCGGGGATCGACGCCACATCCAATTGCCACGGATCGGGGTGGTCCGGTCTGCGGAATCGACCCGCAAGTTGGCACGCAAAATGGTGGCGGGGACGGCGCGGATTCGGTCGGCGACCCTGTCGTATCGTCGGGGCCGGTGGCAGGTGTCGTTCTCCGTCGAAATCACTCTGCCCGCCCGGGCGCTGCCACCCACCGCCACCGGAACCCCCGCCGCCGTCGGTGACAGCGGTGGGGGCCGTTCGGTGGTCGGAGTCGATGTGGGGGTGAAACACCTCGCGGTCCTCTCGACCGGCGAGATGATCGAGAATCCGAAACACGCCCGCAAGCAGGCGAAACAACTTCGTCGTCTTGGGCGCCGTGCGTCCCGCCGGGTCGGCCCGGATCGGCGCACCGGCCAGGAGGCCTCCCGGCGCTGGCTGCGCACCCAGGAACAGATCCGGGCGGTGCACACCCGCATCGCCGCCGGACGCCGCGATCACCTGCATAAACTCACCACCCGACTGGTGCGGGACTTCGACACCGTCGTCGTCGAGGACCTCAACATTGCCGGAATGACCCGCTCCGGTGGCGTCTACAAACGCGGACTGAATCGGGCACTCCATGATGCGGGGCTCGCCGAGATCCGGCGACAACTGACGTACAAGACCGAGTGGACCGGCACCGGACTGCACGTGGCGGATCGTTGGTATCCGTCGAGTAAGACCTGCTCGAACTGTCAGGCAGTGAAAGCCAAACTGCCGCTGAAAGTTCGGGTGTTCACCTGCGATGCGTGCGGATTCCGTGCTGATCGTGATCACAACGCTGCCCTCAACCTCGCTGCACTCGCAGCGGTTGTTGACGGTGGTGCGTCTTCGGCGAGTTGCGGACGAGACGTAAAAGAAGCCCGACAGAAACCAACCATAAGACCCGCCGCCCGGCGGGCAGACGGTATCGCTACGGGAACACCACCGAGTGGTGAACGTGACCGGGGTAACCCGGCCACTCATGCCGAGTGCACTAAACGACACTCAGCATGAACGGTTCACCAGTGCCAGGCCTGCCAGGCCGAGCAGCGCACCCACCCTCGGGGCACTTCGCACCGGACCGCTTCCTCAGGGCAGCATCGTGTTCCGTGACTTCATCGACCGGGTCGGTGATCCCGTTCCGGTGATCGGCGACGACGGAACCCGGACACCGGCAGTGCAACTGGTGGCCACCGCCCTTGACTGCCTCGTTCGCGGCCGCACCCCGGCACTCGACCATGTCGTGGTCGCGGCACCGGCGGGCTGGTCCGGGTACGCGGTCGAGGAACTCGAGGACGAGATCCGCCGGTGGGGTCTGCTGCAGAATCGTACTGTCACGGTGATTCCCGAAATCACGGCGGCACTGGCATGGATCTCCCGGGTCGAGCGACTCGACGACTACGCGACGCTACTGCTGTGCGACGTCGGCGCCCATTCCATCGACCTGACCGTGGCCACGAGGCGCGGTGCCGAATTCGGAGTGGTCCGATCGACGCGGAGCACCGACTTCAGCGGAGACCACGCCGACCGGCTCCTGACGGGGCATGTGGTCGGGCTCGTACCGAACTCGCACCCGGATTTCGATGTCGACGATCCCGCACACCGTGGCGCGCTGACCGAACTGGCTTCTCGCTGCCGGACTGCGAAGGAGCGGTTGTCGCAGGACACCTCGGCGGTGGTGACCGTCGAACTTCCCGGCATTCGACGCCAGATACGGGTCATACGTTCCGAATTCGAGGACGCCATCCGCGCGCCCCTGACCCGCGCGGCGAACACGGTGGCACGTGAACTCGAACGACTCGCCGACGCAGGCCCCCCCCGCCGACGCCGTCGTCCTCCTCGGCGGCGGGGCGGCGGTCCCACTGGTGACCGAACTGCTCTCGACGGCCGCGGACGTGCCGCTCGTCGTCGCGCCCGAGCCGGCTTCCGCGTCCGCCCGCGGTGCGGCGGTGATCGCGGAGCGTGCCTCCCTCGAGAGGTCGGGCTCGCGCGTGACAGCCCCGGGACCCCGGGTGCGGCCGCCGGCGGCACCCCGACCGATCGCGACCGACCCGCTGTCGCGGGTGCTGCCTCCGTCCGCATCGGTCGGGTTGCTGACGCAACGCAGTGCGCCGCCGGCGGCAGTCGTCGCGGAACCGCACAGGGTGCCCCAGAAGCGGAAGTCCGGGATCCGGGGGTGGATGGTCGCGGCGAGCGCCGCCGTCCTCGTCCTTCTGGGGGTCGGCGCGGCGGCGACACAGCTGATCGGCCAGGGCGACTCGTCGTCGGCAACGTCCACCACGACGACGTCGTCCGTCGAACAGGCGTCGTCCGCCGACGAGACCGCGCAGGACGGAAGCGTGCAGGACGGGAGCGTGCAGGAATACACCGTGCAGAACCAGGCGCCCGCTCAGCCGATGGGCGGCGCAGCGCCGGGACGCGCCGGTGCCGGGCCGCGTTAGGAGGCCCCGGCCGAAACGGCAGCGCCCCCATCGATCACGGTGGGGGCGCTGCCGTTCAGCTATTGCCGGCTAGCTCTTCCGGCCCGGTGCTTTCGCGCCGGCCTTGAAACCGAGCCCGCCGGGCTTGGCTTGCGGCGGAGCCTGCACCGACTCCGGTGCCTTGCCGTTGGACCCGTCGCCGTTCGACTCCTCGACCTTCGGAGCCTCAGCCTCAGTCTCGGCCGCCTCGACCTTCGACGCCTCAGCCGGGGGAGCCTCGGCCGTCGGTGCTTCGGCTTGCGGAGCTGCGGCCTTGGGCGCTGCAGCCTTGCGGGCTCCGGGAGCCTTGGCGCCGCTCTTGAAACCGAGTCCACCGGCTTTCGCCGCCGGCGGAGCCTTCGGTGTCTCGGCCGTGGGTGCCTCCGGAGCGGCGGAGGTGTCGGCGACCTCGGGAGGGGCAGCCTGGGGTTCGGCGACTGCCGGCTCGGCCGGTGCTTCCGCGGGAGCAGCCTTCGCGCCGGGAGCCTTCGCCTTGCCCTTCATCTGCAGACCCTTACCGGGTGCCTTGGCCCCGGACGCGAGTCCGAGCCCCTGCGGCTTCGCGGCGGGTGCTTCCTGAGCGGGAGCTTCAGCAGTCGGCGCGTCCGCAACCGGTGCGTCGGCGGCCGGAGCGGCGGCCTTCGCGCCGGGAGCTTTGGCGGCACCCTTCATCTGCAGTCCCTTGCCACCCGGTGCCTTCGCACCGCCGGCGAGTCCGAGACCCTTCGGCTTCGGTGCCTCCGCTGCGGGTGCGTCGGCGCCGGCAGCCTCCGCCGGCGCAGGAGCAGCCTTCTTGGCGCCGGGAGCCTTCGCCCCGCCTGCCATGCCGAGACCCTTGCCGGGTGCTTTGGCGCCGGGAGCCTTCGCCCCGCCTGCCATGCCGAGACCCTTGCCGGGTGCCTTGGCTCCGGGAGCCTTGGCTCCGGGAGCCTTCGCCCCGGGTGCCTTGGCCAGGCCCTTCATCGCCAGACCCTTGCCCGCCGGAGCCTCCTGGGCGGCCGGAGTTGCAGCGGCCTCCTCGACCTCTTCGACACGTTCCTTCTCGACCACCGCGGCCTTGGCCTCGGCCGCCGCCGGTGCTGCCGGCTCGGCCGGCTCGGCCGGCTTCTCACGGGGAACGACCTTGATGTTCTCGGTCAGCTTCTCGGGTTCGAGACGCGTGATGGACGAGAGCATCAGCTGGGCGACGTCCACGACCTCGACGCCCTCACCCTGGCCCGACTCCTGGCGCGCGGTGACACCGTCGGTGAGCATGACGCGGCAGAACGGGCAGCCGGTCGCGATCTTCTTCGGATCCGTACTGAGCGCCTCGTCGACCCGGTCGATGTTGATGCGCTTGCCGATGTTCTCTTCCATCCACATGCGGGCGCCACCGGCACCACAGCACATGGAACGTTCGCCGTGGCGGGGCATTTCCTTCAGCTTGGCGCCGGAGGCTTCCATCAGCTCGCGGGGAGCGTCGTACACCTTGTTGTGGCGTCCGAGGAAGCACGGGTCGTGATACGTGATGTCCTCGCTGACGGACGCGACCGGTATCAGCTTCTTCTGGCGGACCAGGCGGTTGAGCAGCTGAGTGTGGTGAACCACCTCGTACTCGCCGCCGACCTCGGGGTACTCGTTGCCGAGCGCGTTGAAGCAGTGCGCACACGTGACGACGATCTTGCGCTTGCGCTGCTCGACGCCGTCGAAGACCGAGTTCAGCAACTCGATGTTCTGCATGGCGAGCTGCTGGAACAGGAATTCGTTGCCGGCGCGGCGAGCGGAGTCACCGGTGCAGGTCTCGTCGGCGCCGAGCACCATGAACTTCACGCCCGCGGTGGCGAGCAGCTCCGCGACGGCCTTGGTGGTCTTCTTGGCGCGGTCCTCGTAGGCGCCGGCGCAACCGACCCAGAAGAGGTACTCGTAATCCTCGAAGCTGTCGGCATCCTGGCCGAACACCGGGATGTCGAAGTCCATCTCATTGATCCAGTTGAGGCGGTCCTTGGAGTTCTGACCCCAGGGGTTGCCCTTGTTCTCGAGGTTCTTGAACAGGCCGGCCAGCTCGGACGGGAACTCCGATTCGATGAGCACCTGGTAGCGGCGCATGTCGATGATGTGGTCGACGTGCTCGATGTCGACGGGGCACTGTTCGACGCACGCGCCACAGTTGGTGCAGCTCCACAGCGTCTCGGCGTCGATGACCGGAGCCAACTCGCCTTCGACGGTCTCGCCGACCAGCTTCCGCTCGGCCTCCTGGCGCGCGGCCTCGGGGATCGTGGCGAGCTTGGCCTCGTCCACGGCACCCTCGCCGTTCACCAGGCCGACCTCGTCGCCGCCCATGTCCTTGCGGCCACCGGCTAGCAGGTACGGGGCCTTCGCGTAACCGTGGTCGCGGAGCGACGTGATGAGCAGCTTCGGGGACAGCGGCTTACCGGTGTTCCACGCGGGGCACTGCGACTGGCAGCGACCGCACTCGGTGCACGTGGTGAAGTCCAGCCAGCCCTTCCAGGAGAAGTCCTCGATGTTGCCGGCGCCGAACGTGTCGGTGTCGGGATCGGCGTCCTCCATGTTGATGGGCTTGCCCTGGGACATCATGGGCTTGGCCGCACCGAGGGCGACGTCGCCGTCGTCCTCACGCTTGAAGTAGATGTTCGCGAACGCCGCGAAGCGGTGCCAGGCGACACCCCAGGTGATGTTGCGTCCGACGACGTAGAGCCAGATCATGCCCGACATCAGCTTGACGAAGGCGAAGACTGCGACCATGTTCGGGCTCGCGGGGAGAAGCTTCGCGAGGTTCATCGTGAAGAAGTCGGTCCACGGGTTGGAGTGGCCGTAGGTGGCGATTTTGCCGGCCTTCACGAAGATCATGCCCAGGCCCTCGATGAGGACGACGGCCTCGACGAAGTAGGCGGCCCGGAAGTCGGACCCGCCGAACCGGGACAGCCGCGCGGGAACACGCGGGTGGTTGAGCTGGCGGATCACGATCAGCGTGGTGATACCGATGACCGTGCCGAGGCCGAGGATCTCGTCGATGAAGTGGTAGACGGCGGTGTTGCCGACCAGCGGCCAGTGGAACTCCGGGTCGAACGTCTGCCCGTAGGCCTCGAACCACACGATCGCTCCGAGCATGAAGCCGACCATGACGAGCCAGTGAGCCCAGCCGACGGTGCGGAACTTGCTCATTCGGGTGTGCGCGATGAACTCGACGCACATCTGCTTGAAGCGCGGGAAGAAAGGACGCCATCGGTCCGGGGCCGACTGGCCGATTCGGACGACGTTGACCATCTTCAATGCGCCTGTGATGAAGGAGAACCAACATACGAGGCTCAGCAGCACGCCGATGGTGCCCAACGTGATCGTCAGGGCATTCATGTCGCGGCCTTTCGTTTCAGGGCGGCAGGGCGGCCACCTCGGGACTGCTCGTGATCCTAACGCTTGCTAAGTTACCTGCTAGTAACTTAAGCAGTCTACCGGCGGGTAACTTACCGCCGCCCAGCGGGATCTCTGCAGCTGGGGCACCGATGCGGCATGTGGCGCATGCCACAATTGGACTTATCTGTTCGTCACGTTAAAGGGTTCGAATCGGGGCGTTCGCCCAAGGTCACCCTAACTTTGGTCCACGGCCGCGTGCGTGCGGCTGCCCGGCCGGGTTTGCGTGTGCTCTCGACCGTCTTTTTCGTCACGAATTCGACGCGGTTGCATTGCGGCCGGATAACGATCGGCAAATTTGATGAGCGCCCGCGACGCTGCCGAAAGCACTCGAATGCCGCAATTCATGGCCTGTAATTCGCGTGAAGTGCATCTGTTCAATTCACTACTGATCGGTAACTTTCCGGCCCGGTCAAATTTTCGTCAATGAACTTTCGGCCCGCTGTTGCTCTGAGCGTGTTTTCCGGCCCTGGCCAGCGGTCGCACGGGGGCCGAGCAGTGTACTTCGATCACACCAGTACTTCGTCGGGACGCTCCTGAGATGAGGCATCAATGATCGTGAGAAGAGCTGCAATGACGGCAGGCATGGGCGGTGGCCGCCATCGGCCTTGCTGCCCGGAGTTTCCCGGGCAGGGCCGGTTGCGTCGCCTGCCCCTGTGACGCCTGTGGTGACATCTAACGCGCCTGCGGTTCTCCCGCTGCCGTTCCACGACGTCGCGTCCCGCGAGGAGAACGACAGGGCGTTCGCCCAGTTCGGTACGCAGGTCGGCATCGCCGTCACGGTCGGAAGCCCGGTCGGAACCCTTGTCGGGGCTGGAATCGGCTGTATCGCAACACTTCCCGCCGGGTGTCGCCGGTCTGGTGACCGGAGCCGGTATCGGCGGGGTCATTGGAACCACTGTCGCCGGCGGTCCCACGCTCGGCGTCAGTGCGTACTAGTTGTGGGGGCATGCAACGCCGCCCCCCGGGACTTCGATTAACGCCAACAGAGAGCAAGTAGCGCCTTTACTTCAGCGCTCGGCCCACGTCGTTCCTCCGCGTGGTGGGGCTCGAGTCGTACAGGGGCCACCGTCGCGAAGAAACCAACCGGTTCCCCGCTTCGCTTAAGGATTGAGGAATTAACGTCCGCTATTCGGTTGTGGATTTCAGAAGCACGTGTGCCCTCGGATACAACTTCGACTGCTAACTTCGCGATACGGCTAGGTGTGCAGACCAATTTGATGCGCCTCAATTGGGACCTTTCACAGCAGCACGTTACTGTTTGGCAACAGATCGGGTTGAAACCAAAGGGGATGGAATGAAGTTGCGTCGTTTCGTTACGACTTCGGCACTCTTGGTGGGAGTTCTCGCGACTGGGTCCGGAGTGGCGGTCGCGGAACCCGCGGCCGAGCCCCCAACCGAGATCGGATACGAGTCTCACATCGAGGACCGCACGGTCGTCACCACGATCGACGCCGGAGCCTTCGCGCTCGCGTCGGACGGAAAGTCCGTCGAGATCAAGGATGCCGATGGGGCCACTGCCGTTTCGCTCCCGCTCGCGTACCGCCTCGACGGATTGCAGTTCCCCTTCGAGGAAGAGATCACCGAAGACGGAAAGACTCTGCGTCTGACGCCCAGTGTCGACAAGGCCAAGGCGACGCCGATCTCGCCCGAGGATCAGATCAAGCCGATCGCGCTGCACGACGTGGCGTCGATCGACGAGAACACCAGGGCCCAGTCGGCGTTCCAGCAGCAGCTCGGCATCGCGACGACGGTCGGTAGCCTCGGCGGCACCATCGTGGGCGGCATTCTCGGCTTCGCCGTCGGGTGCGCCATCGGCACGCCCGTCGCAGTGTTCGGATGTCTACCGTTCGGCGTCACCGGCGCCGGTATCGGCGCGATCATCGGCACGATCGCCGTCGGCGGACCGACGCTGGCCATCGCTGGTGTCGACCTGATCAACACGCTGAACGCACCGCCTGGCACAACGAAGTGGGTGAAGTAGCAGAGCATCCTGCTAGGGCCCCGACGAACCGCCCGTCCTCCTTGTGGAGGCGGGCGGTTTTCGTTGATCGAGCCCGGAGAGTGAGTCTGGTCACAGCGCCCTGACGCGGATCTCGACGTCGTCGATCTCGCCGAACTCTCGTTGCCCGTCGTGGTCCCGGCGTTCGGCGAAGACCCTGAGCCGGAAGTGGCCGCGTTGGGGCACGACTCGCGGCCGCGGACGCCTTCGTCGTGGTGACCCCCGAGTACAACCACAGCTTTCCCGCGGTCCTGAAGAACCATCGACCTCTTCCGCGACGAATGGCGGCCGAGCCCGTCGGATTCGTGTCGTACGGCGGGATGGGCGGCGGACTCCGCGCAGTGGAACAGTTGCGGTTGGTGTTCGCGGAACTCCACGCGGTCACGGTCCGCGACAGTGTCAGTTTTCACGGCGCTTGGGCGGTGTTCGACGACATCGGGGAACCACTCGATCCGGCGGCCTCCGCCAGTGCCGTCAAGAACATGCTCGGCCAGATCGAATGGTGGGGCACCATACTGCGGGACGACCGCGCGGTCCGGCCCTACGCGGCCTGACTTCGTAACCGACGACAACGGCCCGCCTCCTTCGAAAGGGAGGCGGGCCGCAGTCGTCGGCGGAGTGCGTTAGGAGGTGCGCACGCGCAGACCCGGGTTCTCGGCCAGTACCTCGTTGATCGGCGTGGCGAACAACTCGGGGCTCTCACCGAGGACGAACGTGACGACGTCCGCGACCTGGCAGATCGGGTACTGCCCGACGTTGGAGGCGCTCGAGATTCCGAGTGCCAGGGTGCCGGTGACGATGGTGCCGCCGCTGTCGCCCTGCAGGGCGCACATGCTCGTCGAGAAGCTGTCGGCCAGCGTCCGCTCACCAACCGAAACGGTCTGGGCCGCGGACGTGACCCGACCACACGTGAAGCCGGTGGTCAGACCCGACTTGCAGACCGGGGCGCCGACAATCGGGTCGGCTGTTCCGGTGATGGCGACCGGCGCCGCGCCGGGAACGCGGACGCCGTTGTTCTCGAACCGGCGTGCTGCGCTGTCGTCGGCCCGGATGATCGAGTAGTCGTGAATGTCCAGGCTGGTCTTGGCGAAGGTGCCGATCCGCGGACCGGTGCCACCCGGAACCAGCGCGAACGCCTCCGACGCCTCCGAGGTGCCGGCTGCGGCCAGGTTGGGGTCGCAGTGCCCTGCCGTGATGTTCACCGGGCGGCCCGCGCTGTCGGTGCCGTTGAAACCGAGCGAGCAGCGCAGCCCCACGCCGCCGCCGAGCGAGCCGTAGGCGTCGCCGCCCAGCAGGGCGTCGGCGGGGAGCGGCTCGGCGATGGGGGTGAGATCGGTGGACGGCTGCGGGGCGGCCGTGGCAGGCGACTGCACCACGCGGGCGCCCTTCAGGAAGTCCGGAAGCTGCAACCCGCCCACGTTGTC
This sequence comes from Rhodococcus sp. WS4, assembly GCA_006543605.1. Lineage (GTDB taxonomy): Bacteria > Actinomycetota > Actinomycetes > Mycobacteriales > Mycobacteriaceae > Rhodococcus_F. The sequence continues at coordinate 5,629 of RRBB01000071.1, read as the reverse complement.
GGCGCGGAGCACCAGATCGTTGTTCACGATGTCGATGGCCACACCGCGCACCAGATCCGCGACGGCGGGCGGCTGGGTGTCCAGCCAACCGTCGAGCGTCTTCACCTGCGCCTGCAGGCTGCTTTCGCTCTGTGCCACATCCTTCACCTGGAAGCCGGCCTTCTCGGCTGCGGCGACGGCGGCATCCTTGTCGGCCCCGTCGGCCAGCCCGACGATCGGGGTACCCGCGTTGTCGAGCCAGGTTCCGGCGAAGGCGTCCGGGAACTGGGTGCGGGCGATCTTGGCGAACTCGGCCAGCTTCTGGCCCAGCTGGGAGTGCTCCAGGTACTGGTCCGGGCTCAACGACAGATCACGCTGAATGGCGTCGATCAGTTCCGCGGGAAGCTTGGCGGCCTGGCCGGACACTCCGGGCTCGACCGGATCGGCCTGAGCGGAGGCGGCGACCGGGCCGAGGAGCAGCAGCGCGGCAGAGCCGAACACGGCGGCACGACGTGCGATGGAGCTTCGCATGGGGGCCTTTCTATGTTTGTAAGTTCGCAGTTGCCTCGCGGGCGCATACGAATACGACCCTCCCGGACAGGTAAGGCCGTACACAGTCGGAGTCGACTATATGGGTTCGTCCCGTCTATTCCCACCTGTAACACTCACGGTGGACGACGCAGCAGGACAAAGCGGACACCACGCCTGAATACACCTGTGCCCGGTGTCCGAGCGAACGGACACCGGGCACAGGGTGGAGCGGTGGAGAGCTAGTCGGAAATGGTGCGCACGCGCATCCCGGATCCGATCGTGTCGACGATGTCCGCGACCGGGATGCCCAGGCTGGCGGTGCCACCCTCCGGTGCCAGCACCAGGTTCGCCTCCGTGCAGTTGGGGGCGCCACTGGCGTTGGAACCACTAGTGATGCCCAGCGCGAGGGTTCCGGTGACGATGGCGCCGCCGCTGTCACCCGCGAGGGTGCAGGCCGTGCCGGCGAAACCGTTGACCACGCGACTCGAACCGTCGGCGACGAACAGCTGCGTTTCGACGTGATCGGCGGCGACCACGCCACACGTGAACGACGACGTCTGACCCGACTTGCAGATCGGGGCGCCGACGACGGGGCGGGCAGTGCCGGTGATCTCCAGCGTGGTGCCGTTCGCACCGCGGATCGCGGGACGGTCCAGGCCGGCCTTGACGCCTGCCTCGTTGAGCTTGATCACCGAGTAGTCCAGCTTGTCGGCCGGGTTGCCCACCGACGACTTGGAGAACGCGCCGATCTGCTGGCTGTCGTCGACGTTCTGGTGGTTGGGGAGGAACACCGGCGACGGCTGACCCTCGGCGGGGTTGCAGTGTCCGGCGCTGATGTTCACGGCCTGGCCGCTGTCGTCCACGGCGTTGAAGCCCAGCGAGCAGACGGAGATCTCCGAGATCGGCGTCTTCGGCAGCTCACCCGCGGTGGTGATGTAGGTGTCACCGGCGAGGGGACCTCGCTCCACCGGACCGCCGCCGCCGGGGCTCAGCATCACCTTGACGTTGGCGAGCAGCGTCGGCAGGTTCAGGGCCTGGCCGATGGGGCTGTTGACGACGTCGATGACGACGCGGTTCTCGAGTACGTCGATCGACGCGGAGTTGACCTGGGACGCCACGTCCTTCGGCAGTCCCGCGATCCAGCCGTTCACGTCGGACAGGGTCTTCTCCAGGCCGTTCGCGGACACCGGCGCAATGCGGGTGGTATACCCGGCCCTGGCTGCGGCGTCGGCGGCCTCGTCCGTGGTGACCGCGACGACGGGTTGGCCGTCGAGGCCGATCCAGGCCCCGGCGAAGTCGTCGGGATGCTGCTCCCGGAAGTCCTCGGCGTAGCTGCCCAGCTCCTGTGCCTTCGCGGCGCGGTCCAGGTACTCCTGCGGGCTGATCTTCAGGTCGCGGGTGATGGCCTCGACGAGTTCGGCCGGCAACTTGTCGGCGCTCAGCTGAGTGGTGTCGGGCTGCGTAACAGGGTCGGCCTGGGCGGCAGTGGAAAACGGAAAGAGAAGAAGCATTGCCGAGGCGCCTACAACAGCGGCGCGGTGCGCCAGCACGTTACGCATGAAATCCCTTCTGCACGGAATCCGTTCACGGAGGGATTCCTTCTGGGGTGGGTATCAGCGCCCCACCTTAAGCTACGACCCGGTCGACCTGTCGGGGAGGTGTGACCGAAGCCTCACTGACCTGGGCTTTTCAGGGCAGGCGGCGGGGTCGTCGTCGTGGTGGTGGTCGCGGCCGCGGCTGCCTGCTTCGTCGTTGTCGTCGTGGTGGTGGTCGTCTCGGTCGTCGTCGTGGTGGTGGTGGTCGCGGCGGTCGTCGTCGTAGTCGTCTGCGGGACCGTGGTGATCGACGGGAGAGTGATCACCGGGGACGACGAGGTCGGCGGCGAGGGCGGGGGCACGAACAGGGTGGTCGTCTCCACCGGCGTCGGCGCAGGAGCGACCGGGATGGGCGCCTGGACCTCCGTCGTCACGGCCGCCTCCTGCGTGCTCGCGGTCGGGAAGACGGCGGCTGCCGACGACGTGGGCGGTGCGCTCGACGTCGTCAGCGGCGCGGTCTGGGCGTCCTGTATCGACGGGACCGCGGTGCTGCCGTTGCCGGTGAGCGCGAACGCGAGCGTCCCACCCGCCAGCACCAGTGCGGCCGCGACGACGCCCGCAATGATCAGCGGGCGACGGTCCGTGCGCTTGGCGGGCGGGGTCGGCGCACTCGCCGGAGTGGACGCCTCGGTCGCATCAGACGGGTACGCGTCGGGCGTAGCAGCAGCTGCCGGTATCGCGGTGACGGCGGAGTACGCGGTGTGCAACGGGGCCTCGACGATCGGAATCGACTCGGTGTCTGCGCTCGTGTCCTCGTCGGTCAGGGCCAGCCCGGCCGCCAGCAGCGCAGCGCCGTGGGCGGGGGACTCCGCCGAGGCGGTCAGCGCCACCGACTCCGCGATGAGAGTCACCTCGTTCAGACCCATGTAGTCGAGGGATTCGCGCAGCTTCGTGACGATCTCGGGTGCCCAGTCCGATGGATGGGTGGCGATGACCTTCACCGTCCCGGTCAGTCCGTCCGCGGCCTCACGGAACAGGCAGAACATCGCGGTCGCGACGAGATCCTCCGCGCGGGTCAGGGAACCCGCGTACTCGATGCCCGCGGGTTCACCGACACGCTCGAGAAAGTCGCGGACCGCTCCCGTCGATTCCGTGCCGGGATCGCCGAGCTGCACCGTTCCGTCCGGGGCCGTGAACAGGACGGACGGATGTTCGATCGTCCTCACGTCGGTCCCGGACGCGGTCACCACCGCTGTCGAAACCGAATCGCCGACGGTGAGTCCGACTCCGGTGGTCATGGAGAATCCTTACTGGCACAGTTTCGAGGGAGTGCATCATCGCACCATGTGCACAGTGTGTCGCCTGCCGAAGTCGAATGGTTACACGGGCCTGCGCCTTCGGCGCCTGTGAGTACTTGTTAACCGCGGGCGGTTAACAAGTACTCACAGGTCAGGAGTCGGCGGAGTATCCGTGGCCCATCGCCCGCAGCATCGACAGCAACTCGGACCGCGACCCGGCACCCAGGCGGCGCCGGATGCGGGCCACATGGTGCTCGATCGTCTTGGCGGAGATGTAGAGGCGTGCCCCGATCTCCCGGTACGTCAGCCCCTGGACGAGCAGTTCGGCCACCTCGGCCTCGCGGTCGGTGAGCGATCCCGGCGTGCCGGGGTTCGACAGCACCGCGGAGTCGGAGCCGTTGCCTGCGGACGTCGGCTGCCGGAGGGCCCGCGCGACCTGCAGCAGCGTGGTCGCGACCCTCGTGTCGGAGGCGCGCAGTGCGGCCTCGCCCGCGAGGCGTGCACCGTCCCAGGGAAGCCCGATCCGGTCGAGGGTGCGGGCGGCGTCCTCGACGGATGCGGCGTCGATGTCGCCCTGCAGCACGCGCAGCCAGGCACGACCCGCGGTCGCGAGTCCCGAGGCGTACGTGCTGACCTTGGCGGCCTCACCGAGTGCGCGCGCATGGGGCATCAGATCTGCGGGACATTCGGCGAGGATGGACGCCTGCACGCCGTACCAGTGCAGCGCCGACCCCCACATCGCCGGTTCGCCGAGTGTCCGCAGCAGCGACTGCGCGTCCTCGACGAGGTGGGTGATCCGGGCGGGTTCGCCGACGCGGATCGACGTCAGCCACAGTTCGCCGAGCGGCAGCAGGCTCAGCAGGTCCACCGAGTACTCGGCGAGTACACCCTGTGCTCCCGACCAGGCCTGGAGGAGTGCGGCGTTGTCGCCGGTGCGCCGGGCCAACCCCACCCGCAGACCGTGGACGAACAACAGGTCGCGCTGCTGCATCGACGCCGCGTCGAGGCCGTCGAGCCGCGACTGCGCCGCGGCCAGGTCGCCGCGGACCATGGACGTCCAGGCGGTGAGGAGCTGATGCCGGTTCGCGGTGACGCTGCCGGACCGCTCGGTTTCCCGTGCCCGGGCGAGGACGGCGTCGGCGTGGGCGAGTTCGCCGCAGTGGAGGGCGGCGAGGGCGGTGATCGCGGCGGGGGAGTCGGGCAGTATCCGGGGCCGGGACGCGCGGCCGGGCAGCGACAGCGCGCGGGTCAGGGAGTTCAGTGCCGCGTTCGCGGACGCGGTCACCGACTGCACCAGTCCCGTCGCGACGAGGGCGGCCCCGGCGGTGGCGGCGGTGGGTGGTGCGCCCGCGCTCGTCGCGAGGACGGTTTCGGCGTCGTCGAGCCGCCCCGCGACCACCAGGACCGAGGCGGCGAGGGAGGCGTCGGCGCCGGCGCGGTCGGCGCCGAGCCACGCGTACAGTTCGGCGCTGCGGTCGATCATCCCGCAGTACGCGGCACCGGCGGCCGAGATTCGGACGGCCGCAGCAAGTTCCGGACCGGCGACGGACGTGGACCGTTCGAGGACCGAATCGGCGAGGCCCACCGCGGTATCGAGGTCACCGTTCAGCGCGCAGGCCTCGGCGTACGCGACGACGGCGGTGTCGCCGAGACTGTCGACCCGGCCGGCTTCCGCATACAGTGCGACTGCGGCGGCTGGTTCGGCGAGTTCGGCCTGGGCGCAGAGGAATCGGCTCAGTTCCGCGCTCGGTGTTCCGGTCGCGGCCACCGCCCGGGCGATGGGAAGTGTGAGCGTCCCGCCGTCGACGTGATGGGCGAGCAGCCGGCGGGCCAGCGTGTGCAGCCGGTTCTCGCCGAGCGTCGTCGTGAGATGTGTCCCGTCGGCGCGGACGAGGGTGTCGCGATCGTCGACCCAGCCGTCCGTGCGCAGCGCATCGATGGCGGCACGGGCACGGTCGGGTTCGACGTCGAGAACTCGGGCGACCACGGTCTCGTCGAGGTCGCTGCCGAGTAGAACCAGTGCGAGCGTGGACAATTGCGAGGTGTCGAGCTCCGCGAGTTCCGTGGGAGGAAGCGGTGAGGGCAGCGAGGACACCGGCGCCCTATCCGCCGTTGCCGAGGACGCCGGGGACCAGGCCGGTGACGCCGCCGACGACGCCGCCGACCGTGTCGCCCACTCCGGTGACGGTGTCGCCCACCGCGCCGGCACCGCCGACGATGGTGTTGGCGATCGCGGCGCCGCCGTCCGTCTGTGGCACGGACGGTGCCGGAGCAGGGGCCGGAGCG
>RRBB01000719.1:0-889 GCA_006543605.1 Rhodococcus sp. WS4 | reverse complement strand
ACCGGGCCCCAAACCGCCGATAACCGACACGAGACGAGAAAAGAGCACGCTCGATCCCAAACTGTTACGCACCCAGCCGCAAGAAGTGGCTGCCCGCCTGGCCACCCGTGGCTTCCAACTGGATGTCGCGCGCATCGAAGCGCTGGAAGAGCAGCGCAAGTCGGTACAGACCCGTACCGAGCAACTGCAGGCCGAGCGCAACGCGCGCTCCAAGGCGATCGGCCAGGCCAAGCAGCGTGGCGAGGACATCGCGCCGCTGCTGGCCGATGTCGACCGCATGGGCTCCGAGCTGGAGGAAGGCAAGCGCCAACTGGACGCCATCCAGGGCGAACTGGATGCCATGCTGCTGGGCATTCCCAACCTGCCGCACGAGTCGGTGCCGGTCGGTGCCGACGAGGACGCCAACGTCGAAGTGCGTCGCTGGGGCACGCCGAAGACCTTCGATTTCGAGGTCAAGGACCATGTCGCCCTCGGTGAACGGCACGGCTGGCTGGATTTCGAGACCGCCGCCAAGCTTTCCGGCGCGCGCTTCGCCCTCATGCGCGGCCCGATCGCCCGCCTGCATCGCGCCCTGGCGCAGTTCATGATCAACCTGCATACCGCCGAGCATGGCTACGAGGAGGCCTACACCCCCTATCTCGTCCAGGCTCCGGCGCTGCAGGGCACCGGCCAGTTGCCGAAGTTCGGGGAGGACCTGTTCAAGATCGGCCGCGACGGCGAAGCCGACCTCTACCTGATCCCGACCGCCGAGGTTTCGCTGACCAACATCGTCTCCGGGCAGATCCTCGACGCCAAGCAATTGCCGCTGAAGTTCGTCGCCCATACCCCGTGCTTCCGCAGCGAGGCCGGTGCCTCCGGGCGCGATACCCGCGGCATGATCCGCCAGCAT
>RRBB01000718.1:0-891 GCA_006543605.1 Rhodococcus sp. WS4 | reverse complement strand
AGCCCATACCGCTCAGGATTTTCTGCGTTGGCGGGGACTGGTGCGATCCAGCTCGGCCAGGTGTTCCAGCTTGTCGCGGATCTTCAGTTCCAGGCCCCTCGGCACCGGTTGATAGTAACGCCGCGGCTCCAGATCCTCGGGGAAATAATCCTCTCCGGCGGCATAGGCATCCGGCTCGTCGTGGGCGTAGCGGTATTCCTCGCCATAGCCGAGGCTCTTCATCAATTTGGTCGGCGCGTTGCGCAAGTGCAATGGCACTTCCCGCGAGCCGCTTTCGGCGACGGCGCGCATCGCCGCGTTGAACGCGCTGTACACCGCATTGCCCTTCGGCGCACAGGCCAGGTAGACGATGGCCTGGGCCACCGCCAGCTCGCCTTCGGGGCTGCCCAGGCGCTCCTGCACGTCCCAGGCCGACAGGCACAGGCCGAGGGCGCGAGGATCGGCGTTGCCAACCTCCTCGCTGGCCATGCGCACCACCCGCCGGGCGATGTACAGGGGATCGCAGCCGCCGTCGAGCATGCGCGCGAACCAATAGAGTGCCGCATCGGGATTGGAGCCGCGCACCGACTTGTGCAGCGCGCTGATCTGGTCGTAGAACGCCTCGCCGCCCTTGTCGAAACGCCGGCGGGTATCGCCGAGCAGATTCTGCAGCAGCTCGGGGCTGATCTCGCTGCCGTCCTCGGCGAGGTCGGCAGCGTTCTCCAGCAGGTTCAGCAGGCGCCGCCCATCGCCGTCGGCGGCGGCCAGGAGAACCTGGAAGCTCTCCTCCGGCAGGCTCAGGTTGCGCTTGCCGAGGCCCTTGTCCTCGTTCAGCGCGCGGCCCACCAGCTTGCGCAGGGCGGCTTCGTCGAGGCTCTTGAGGACATACACGCGAGCCCACGAGACACTCGC
>RRBB01000717.1:0-897 GCA_006543605.1 Rhodococcus sp. WS4 | reverse complement strand
CGAGTTCGGCGATGTCGCCTTTGATCCTGTTGATCAGCCGCCGGATTCGCGTGATCTCCTCGTCGGTGGGGGTGGCGTCGGCGCGGGCCCAGTCGTCGACCCCGTCGAGGGTGGCGGCCAGCCGTTCCCGGGTGCGCAGCAGATCTTCCAGGTATGCCTGCAACTCGGGCAGGAACGCGACGCTGGTACGGAAGTGGTCGCATCCGACGCACCGGAATCGGACCGGACACGCCCCGCCACCGGCCTTGACGTTGGTCGGTTCGGTGCAGGTGCCGTAGGGGACGGCGACCTCGCCGATGGCGTGGCGGGCACGTTCGGAGTCGAGCAGCATCCCCGCGTCGCGCCAGATCCGGTTGCCGTGTCGGTCGAAGCTGAGGGCGGTGACGGTGTCGACGGCGGCGCGGCGACGGTCCTCGCCGATGCGGTAGTAGCGGCGGGTCACGGAAAAGCTGCGGTGATCGAGCAGCTCGGCCAGGACATCGATCGGGACACCCGCATCGGCATGCCGCTGGGCGTAGCAGTGCCGGTAGACATAGGGCACGACCTTGGTCTTGTCGATCTCGATCCCGTCGCGGGTGCGCAGGACAGGCAGGGCCGAGACCCACTCGCGGTGCCGGGCGTCGAGCATATCGATGCTGATTGGTGTGCGCCCGTGAGGATTACGGCGCGGCGTGGGCAGCAGGGCCAGTTCCGCCACCGGGGTGTCGGGAAACATTGCTCGGACGCGTTGCCGCTGGCCGGTGATCACGGCGGCGGTGGCGTCGCCGATCGGCAGCCGCCGGCCGAGGCGGTGGGCCTTGGCGTTGTCGTAGACGAGCACCGCAGCTCCGTCCTTGTCGCGGTCCAGGCAGTCCAGGGGCAGGGCCAGAATGTCTTCTGGGCGTCGTCCGGTGTCGA
>RRBB01000716.1:0-903 GCA_006543605.1 Rhodococcus sp. WS4 | reverse complement strand
GCGCGCGGCGACCGCCTCGACCTCCAGGCCGCGTACGGTCTCCAGCAGCGCCTGCGGGGCCAGCCGGTCGGGGTCGAAGCGGACCTGGAACGAGGCGTTGGCCAGGCATACGTCGAGCACCCCGGGCAATTGCAGGGTCTCGATGGCGCGGGTGATCGCCATGCCGCGGAAGAAGGCTTCCAGCGACATGGACTCGGCGACCTCGGCGAACAGGTGCTCGTCGCCGCCGAAGCTGTAGCGGATGTTGGCATGCATCTCAAACCTCCTGCGCGGCGGCGGTCCGCTCGGCGAGCCAGGTTTCCAGGGTAGCGGTATCGAACTGCGCGGCCTGTACCCGCGCATCGGCGAGCAGCCAGCGGTGCAGCGGCAGGGTAGTGGCCATGCCGGCCAGCACGGTGCGCTCCAGCGCCTGGCGCGCGCGGGCGAACGCTTCGTCGCGGTCGCGACCATGGACGATCAGCTTGGCCAGCAACGAATCGTAGTACGGCGGCACCCGGTAGCCGGGATACAGGTGGCTGTCCACTCGCACGCCCTCGCCCTGCGGCCATTCCAGACGCTCCACGGTGCCGGGGCTGGGGAAGAAATTGCGCGCCGGGTCTTCGGCGTTGACCCGCATCTCCAGCGCCGCGCCGTTCAGGCGAATGTCCTCCTGGCGCCAGGGCAGCGCCTCGCCGGCGGCGATGCGCAGCATGGCCTGGACCAGGTCGATGCCGGTGACCATCTCGCTGACCGGATGCTCGACCTGGATACGGGTGTTCATCTCGATGAAGAAGAACTCGCCGCTGTGCGCGTCGAACAGGTATTCCAGGGTGCCCGCGCCACGATAGCCGAGACTCTGCGCCAGGCGCACCGCGCTCTCGCAGAGGGCCTGGCGCTGCGCGCCGTCCAGCGCCGCCGAAGGTG
>RRBB01000715.1:0-908 GCA_006543605.1 Rhodococcus sp. WS4 | reverse complement strand
GAGGATGCCGCCGTCGACGCTGACGTCCACCGAACCGGGGTCCACGCCCGGGAGGTCGGCGTGGAGGACGTAGTGATCGCCGGAGCGGTAGAGGTCCATCGGCATGAACCGTGGGGCTCGGGCGGATCCGGCCGACGCGCCGAGCAGCTGCTCGGTGAGTCTGTCGATGTCACGGAAGGGATCGGGATGAAGCACAGCAACCACCTCCTACATGTTGGTGGCCGCACCTCGCCACCGCGACGGGTGTCGGCTGGCTGCGCTACTTCTGGTTTAGCACTCCACCCGTGCGAGCGCCAGGTGCGCTCGACGCCCGGCTCCGGCGGAGTGCACGGATTTTCCGACCGAGGCCGCATGTCTCGCGGACAGGTGCGGCCCCCTGCGTTCAGGCCACCGATCACCACGGCCCAGACCCGCCGGGGTGCGGGCAGGGGGCTGGGGTTTCGTCGTCCACCACCACTTTTCCCAGGTGTCGGCGAGAACAACCCGGCCGCGCCGGGCGGGTGATCGTGGCTCTGTGGCGGAGCAGACCTTCGCCGTGCCGCTCCGTGTGCGGGGTTGGATAGACTGCTGACATGCAGCGGGTTTCTCTCGAAGCCTCGGCTCGTCAGCAGTTGAAACAGGCGGCCACCGCGGGTGGTGTCACACCGCCGACACCGTCTACGGCAGGCATGAGAAAGTCTTGCGGCAGACGGTGATCGGCATGATCGAGGGCGCCGTCCTCGGGGAGCATACGAACCCGGGTGAGGCGACGGTGCAGGTCTTGTCCGGTCGGGTCCGGCCGGCGGCCGGCGATCTGTCTTGGGAGGGGCACGCGGGTGATCTTCTGATCGTGCCCGACGCGCGGCACAGCCTCGAAGCGTTGGTGGACTCGGCGGTCTGTTGACGGTCGCGAAGCTGTCGTGACCCCC
>RRBB01000714.1:0-912 GCA_006543605.1 Rhodococcus sp. WS4 | reverse complement strand
GTCGTCACCGGCCGAGGAAACATCGGCCACATCCGGCCCGCCGCGCCAAGCCTCGTCCCGCGGGTACCGGAGTCCCGACGAAGCATTCCAGGGACGAGGACGGGGGACCCAAAAGTCCTCCAGGGAACGCGAGTTCCCGGAAGGACACCGGTCCGAATGTGCCTCGCGCACTCGGACCTTGGGGTGAAGCCAGACCCTCTCCAGCCAGGAGCGGCGAGGCCGGGCGACCTCTCAGCCCGAACCCGACAGCTGACCTCGCAGGCGCGTGTGGAGAGGATCTCGACCACTATGAGCGGACGCCATCGCAAGCCCACCAACACCGGCCGCACCGTCGCCAAGGTCGCCGTCACCGGCGCCATCATGGGCGTCGCCGGAGCAGCCTTCTCGGGCACCGCGAACGCGGCACCCGACTCCGACTGGGACCGCCTCGCGCAGTGCGAGTCCGGCGGAAACTGGGGCATCAACACCGGAAACGGTTTCCAGGGTGGACTCCAGTTCTCCCCGAGCACCTGGAACGCACACGGTGGAACCCAGTACGCGGCCACCGCCAACCAGGCCACGCGTGAACAGCAGATCGTCGTCGCCGAGAAGGTCCTCGACTCCCAGGGCTGGGGCGCATGGCCGTCCTGCTCCTCGAGCCTCGGCCTGAGCAGCGCACCCACCCAGCGCAACGCCCCCGCCACCGTGCCCGAGGCCCCCGCGGCACCGGCACTCCCCGACCTCACGGGCGGCGTCCCCAGCACCAACGGCACCTCGCAGAACGCCGACGTCGGCACCTCGCAGTACGCCGGCGTCGTCGACAGCGCGATCGAGGCCGCCAAGGCTCAGGGCATCGCGATCGATCCCCAGATCCTGCAGCTCATCGACGCCAACAAGGGACTGCTCCCGCAGTAATCCCCCAGCGCCTCACAG
>RRBB01000713.1:0-926 GCA_006543605.1 Rhodococcus sp. WS4 | reverse complement strand
TCGTCGCCAGCTGCACCGCCGATCCGCGCGACGACCTACGTCGGCCGCTGGCCCCGGGTCCCGCACAATTGGCCCGAAATGCCCACCGGGACTTTCTCGCCGACGACCGCCACCATCGTGAGCGGCCCGACCGAGGCAGTTCTCATCGACGCCCAGTACCTGAAGGACGACGTCCGGGATCTCGGAGACCTGATCGAACGCACCGGGAAGACACTCACCACGATCTACGTCACGCATGCGCACGCCGATCACTACCTCGGCATCGGCCCCCTGATGGAGCGGTTCCCGGAGGCGAAGTGTGTCGCGCTGCCCCATGTCGTCGAGGCCATGAAGGAAAACATGGAGGAACACCGTCAGCAGTGGGCGATGATGTTCGGCGACGCCTGCGTCGTGAGCGATGCGCTCCCCGACCCGATCGAGGGCGACACGCTGTACGTCGACGGTTCACCGCTGAAGATCATCGAGGTCAAGCAGGCCGACATCCACCCGACCTCGATCGTGCACATCCCGGCGATCGATGCCGTGGTGGCCGGTGACGCCGTCTACAACGAGATCCACCCGATGCTCGGCCTGTCGACGCCCAAGGAGTGGCAGGACTGGCTCGAGACCGTGGACCTCGTAGAGAAGCTCAACCCTCGGATGATCGTGGCCGGCCACCGCCGGCCCGACGGCGACGATTACGCGACCGACACCATGATCGCGCAGACCCGCGCCTACATTCAGGACTTCGCGGCCGCCTACGAGACCGCGAAGGGCGCCGAAGACCTCATCGACGCCATGTCGGCCAAGTACCCGGACCACGGCAATCTTTGGTCGCTCGAGTTCTCCGCCATGAGTGTCATCGCGCTTCGCGACGCGCAGAGCTCAGCAGCCGACCTCGTCCCGTGACGAAATCATGCTCTCCCGACGTACCTGCAGGTGCCTGA
>RRBB01000712.1:0-926 GCA_006543605.1 Rhodococcus sp. WS4 | reverse complement strand
TCACGATCCACGGATGGGTGCGGGCGTGGTCGGCGCCGAGTGTGGCGATCAGGTCGGTGTCGGTATCGGTGGCCTCGTCCAGTTCGGCGTCGAGTGCCGCGTCGTCGAGCAGCAGCTGTGCGCGGACTTGCGGGGGAATCGTGCGGGAGGCGTGCGGTACGTGCAGGATCACCGGCGATGACGGGTGACCTGGCAGGATCGAAAGGCTGTTCATGCGTTCCTTTCGTGAGATCGGCTGGCGGCCAACCTTGGCGGTAGGTGGCGAACCGTGGTCGGTGGTCGAGCGCTCCGCCCGGACTACGTCCCCCTTCGGTCGGGTTCGTTGGCGGCAGCGAGCACTCCCTGCGGGCTAGTGATTCAGGTGAAGACATCGACGTACCAGCGCCCGTCGACCTTGTGGGTGGTGACGGTCTGGGTGCCGCGTTTGACTGGCTGGGCGGGTTGCATCACGGATAAATCGACGAGGTAGACCCCGTCGGACAGTTCGACGGTGCGGAGGCAATAGTTGGTGCCGATCGGGACCGAGTCGATGACCTTCTGCAGCTCGGGGCCTGGCAGCACCGATGAGGTGGGGGTGGCGAGGCCGCGGGCGGCTTCGCCGTTGCGCTGGCTGTAGTAGGCGTGGTTGAACGCTGCGATCACGCCCGCGCCGCTCTTCTGGTCACCGCGGTCGGCCCGGCACTCCCCGTCCGAGGCGGATGTCTGTTCGGCCGGTTCGGGTTCGGGCAGGTTGAGGATGGGCAGCCCGTTCTCCTCAGCCGCTGCGGTGGCGCTGGTTGTGGCCGCGGTAGACGCGGTTTCACTGTCTCCGTTGCGCAGGTGGCTGATGGCCACCCCGCTGGCCACGGCGACGGCGGCCGCCGCGACGGCGGCCACCGTCTTCGTTCCCGGCCCGCGGCTGCCGCGGGGGGACGGTAGAGGTGACC
>RRBB01000711.1:0-929 GCA_006543605.1 Rhodococcus sp. WS4 | reverse complement strand
TGCGGCATCGCGCATCTGCTCAAGGGTGGGATGACCGAGAACGCGTCCACCAACGTCGACGTGCATTCGATCCGTCAGCCCGTCGGCCCGGTCGGGATCATCTCCCCGTTCAACTTCCCCGCCATGGTCCCGATGTGGTTCTTCCCCATCGCCATCGCCGCCGGCAACACCGTGGTGTTGAAGCCGTCCGAGAAGGACCCGACCGCCGCGATCTGGATGGCCGAACTGTGGGCCGAGGCCGGACTGCCCGCCGGCGTCTTCAACGTGTTGCAGGGCGACAAGACCGCCGTCGACGAACTGCTCACCCACCCGGCGATCAAGGCCATCTCCTTCGTCGGCTCCACCCCCATCGCCCAGTACGTGTACGCCACCGGCACCGCCCACGGCAAACGTGTCCAAGCCCTCGGCGGGGCGAAGAACCACGCCATCGTCCTCCCGGACGCCGACCTGGATCTGGCCGCGGACGCCATGGTCAACGCCGGCTTCGGGTCCGCCGGGGAACGCTGCATGGCCATCAGTGCCCTGGTCGCGGTCGGGGACATCGCCGACGAACTGGTCGCCAAGATCAAAGACCGCACCGACACCCTCAAGATCGGCGACGGCACCCGCGATTCCGACATGGGTCCGCTGGTGACGAAGGTGCACCGCGACAAGGTCGCGTCCTACATCGACGCCGGCGAAAACGACGGGGCCACCATCGTGGTCGACGGCCGGACCGTGCAGGCCGACGGCGGCAAGGACGGGTTCTGGCTCGGCCCGACCCTGATCGACCACGTCACCACCGACATGAGCGTGTACACCGACGAAATCTTCGGACCCGTCCTGTCCGTGATCCGCGTCGAGACGTACGACGAGGCCCTGGAATTGGTGAACTCCAGCCAGTTCGGCAACGGCACCGCGATCTTCACCAACGACGGCGGCGCCGCCCG
>RRBB01000710.1:0-937 GCA_006543605.1 Rhodococcus sp. WS4 | reverse complement strand
GCGCGCTCGATTTCGATCGGAACGTCGTCGGTATCGCGTCGCAGCCGTTCTGGCTGCACTGGAGTGATGGCAGACGCAAGCGCCGCCATGCCCCGGACTATTTCGCTCGCTTGGCCGACGGGTCGGGGGTGGTGATCGATGTCCGCGCCGATGACGCGATCGAGCCGAAGGACGCCGAAGCGTTCACGGTCACGGCGCAGGCGTGTGAGCAGGTCGGCTGGCGATATCGGCGAGTGGGGGTGCTGGATCCGGTGCTGGCGGGGAACCTGCGGTGGCTGGCACGGTACCGGCATCCGCGGTGCGCCGGCCGGGCCGAGATCGGGCAGCGGCTGCGGGAGGTGTTCGCGTCACCGGCGCCGCTGCTGGCGACCGCAGAGCGGGTCGGAGACCGGATCGCGGTGCTGCCAGCACTGTTTCACCTGATATGGCAGCAGGAGCTGGTGGCCGATCTGGCGGCCGCCCGGCTGGGCCCGACGAGTCTGGTGACGACTGCGGGTTCCGTCGGTGGTGCTCGGTGAGCGGGGGCTCCGCGCCTCGGCGGCCCGCACGGTTGTCGATCGGTGATCGCGTGCGGCTGGCGGGAACGTTGCACACGGTGATCGCGGTATCTGGAACACGAATACAGCTGGCGGACACCGGCGGTCAAGTCACCGAGGCCGGTCTGACCGACCTATTGGCGGCCGGAGACTTCGAGGCGGTGAGTGCGCCGGCGCAGGGTCCGGTTCCCCCGTCCACGCTGTTGGACAGTTTGCCGGAAGCTGTGGCGGCGGAGGCGTTGTGGTGGGAACAGCACATCGTCGAGGTGTTGCGCGGGGTGCCGCCGCAGGCCCCGGCGGGGACCAGGCCGAAACCGGAGTACGACCCGGAGCGGGTGTCGCTGACCCGCCGGGAGCAGGCCAAGGCCGCGGAGCTGACCGCGGCCGGTCGACCGGTGACC
>RRBB01000070.1:0-49198 GCA_006543605.1 Rhodococcus sp. WS4 | reverse complement strand
AACTTGTCAACCATTCTTGATCCTTTCGATTACTCAACACACCGGTGCCACGGCCGAGCCGCCCGTCTCGGGTGACTCGCATTCCGAGCCGCCCACGTCGGCACCGCTCCCCCTCACGGTGGGTGCGGTGGAGACCGGGTGCTGTCGCGTCGTGGCCGGATTACTGCAGCGAAGGTGATCGGCACCGCCCATCACTCAGCGCCTCCCGTCGCACTTGTGGTGGCGTCCGGGTTGATGTGCCGGCGGTTTGTCCAAGTGATTGTTCGTCCTGCTGCCAGGGCTCGGCAATGCCGGTTGGCGTATTCGCAACGAGATCCCCCAATGCGCTTAAGAACAGCGCATGACCACAATTGCGACTATTGCATCGCTGGGTGAGTGTGCAACACTCCCTGTCTACGGTGTGACTCATCCTCAGTCGCGGGGATGGTGTGTCCACTGCGTTCGTCATCCACAACCTCGCCGCGTGACTGCGCCCAGTGAAGTCGATCGCTCATCCAGAGCCGTGCATCTGTAGGAGTACTCATGACCCTCTCTGACAAACCCGATTACCTCAGCTACACCCACGGCGTGTGTGATGCCCCGATGCTGGGCGACACCATCGGAGACAACTTCGATCGGACCGTGGCGGCCCACGCCGATCGTGACGCCCTCGTCGACCGCCCATCGGGGCGGCGGTGGACGTACGCCGAACTGGCCCGCGACGTCGACGCCGTGGCGGTGGGGTTGCTGACGCGGGGCATCGGGAAGGGTGACCGGGTGGGGATCTGGGCGCCGAACTGCCCGGAGTGGACGCTGATCCAGTATGCGACGGCGAAGATCGGCGCGATCCTCGTCAACATCAACCCCGCCTACCGGGCGCACGAGTTGAAGTACGTGCTCGATCAGGCCGGTATCCGGCTGCTGGTGTCGGCGCCCCAGTTCAAGTCCTCCGACTACGCGGCGATGATCGAGGAGGTCCGGCCGGAGTGCCCCGACCTCGAGATGGTGGTGCTGCTCGGCAGTGCCGAGTGGAGCCGCCTGGCCTCGGACGGGATGGCCGCGCACGCCGCGGATCCGTCCCTGCTGCCCGCCGCGCAGGCCGCGCTGTCTGCGGACGACCCGATCAATATCCAATACACCTCGGGGACAACCGGTTTCCCCAAGGGCGCGACGCTCAGCCACCACAACATCCTCAACAACGGGTACTTCGTCGGCGAGTTGTGCCACTACACGGAGAACGACCGCGTCTGCATCCCGGTGCCGTTCTACCACTGCTTCGGCATGGTCATGGGCAACCTCGCGTGCACGACTCACGGCGCCACCATGGTGATCCCGGGGCCGTCGTTCGATCCGAAGACGACGCTGCAGGCCGTCGAGGCGGAGAAATGCACGTCGCTGTACGGGGTGCCGACGATGTTCATCGCCGAACTCGCCGACCCCGACTTCGAGTCCTTCGACCTGTCCAGCCTGCGGACGGGGATCATGGCTGGCTCGCCGTGCCCGGTGGAGGTGATGAAGCAGGTCATCGAGCAGATGGGCATGTCGGAGGTCTCGATCTGTTACGGCATGACCGAGACGGCGCCGGTGTCGCTGCAGACGCGGTCGGACGACACGATCGACCAGCGCGTCTCCACCGTCGGCCATGTCGGCCCGCATCTCGAGGTCAAGATCGTCGATCCGGCAACGGGATTGACCGTTCGGCGGGGTGAGCCGGGCGAGCTGTGCACCCGGGGGTACTCGGTGATGCTCGGGTATTGGAACAACGCGGAGAAGACGGCGGAGGCGATCGACGCCGGCCGGTGGATGCATACCGGCGACATCGGTGTGATGGATTCCGACGGGTACGTCGCGATCACCGGGCGGATCAAGGACATGGTGATCCGGGGCGGCGAGAACGTCTACCCGCGGGAGATCGAGGAGTTCCTCTACACCCATCCCGACATCCTCGACGCCCAGGTGATCGGTGTGCCCGACGCGAAGTACGGCGAGGAACTGATGGTGTGGGTGCGGATGAAGGACGGCGCGACTCCTCTCGATGCCGCGGCGGTGAAGGAGTTCTGCACCGGGAAACTCGCCCACTACAAGATCCCGAGGTACGTGCACGTCGTCGACGAGTTCCCGATGACCGTGACCGGCAAGGTGCGCAAGGTCGAGATGCGGGAAGCGTCGATGGCCTTGCTCAACGAGGTCGGCCGGTAGCGATCGAAGGGTGTTCCCATACACGTACCACTTCATCTGCCTGCACCGCTGATCTGTGGTCGAGTTCGTTCCTAAACTCAATGCCTGAGCGGGCGCGGCCGCGGAGATGCGGTGAGTCCGGTTGACCGCAAATGCAGCATCCGACCAGAGAGCCGACCGCGTGACACTGTTGCGTAGCGAGGTTCCCACGCCCGGCAGGTGGGTACCCGTGGACCGCCAGGCAGAAGGACGAACGCGGCGGCCGGAGACCTTCCGGTTGTCAATCGTCAAGCGGAAGCGGACTGGCGCACTCTTCGTGAAGCTGTTGCGGAGCTTGGCTATACGGTGTGGATGACGAGTTCTCGGAGCAGGGTCACGGCTAGCTTATCCGTACACTTGACGTCTGAGCATCTCTAGATTTAGAAAGTTGATGTGGTCTTCGACGGGGGCCCGAACTGTGGAACAGGTTCAGCCCTGTCGTGACGGCCCTCGATCGGCGGCACATCGATCGTCAACTCGAAGAATCACTTACGCGCGGTCCGGATCCACTCCGCCTCGCCGCAATCTTCGGTATCAGCCCGGGCACCGTGATCCCGTTATGCCGCCGCTTCCCGGCACCTCCTCGGGACCCCTGCAGAACACCACGATCTCCACAGTTGATTGCGAACCCACGCACCATGCTGGTTCTGAGTCCATTCTGCCCTTGAGTTCGTGCCGAGATTCCTTCAGTTTGACTAACTCCGGGCCTTCAGGCGGTGCCGTAGGCACTACTGGGGCGTATAGCGAAGTCGTCTGTGCCGCCGTCGCTATCTCGTCGATCTTCGGATCGGCCTCAAGGCGCCCGCAGCAGGGCGTCGAGGCCGAGGCGGCCCGAGGCATACGGGCGGCCGGCAACCGGTCCGGACTGCCATGTCCCACCGATCGCTGCGATCATCGCGCCGAGCATGGGTGTGCGTCGTGACCATGATCGGGTCAGACCCGGTGTCTGGTCGTCGAAAGTCTTTGCCGCGCAGTCGGTGGTGTTGCAGGCGAATCCGAGGCACCCGAAGATCGATCGTCACGGCCGGACCGCCGATCGCGGTGTCGGACAGCTTCCGGCAGTACCAGGGTGGTACCCGATCGGACTCGTTGTTGTCGCAGCTCGGATACCGGTCCTGGTCGCGTCTCGGTCTTGCCGCGATATGGATGGTGGAACAGAACCTGGCGGATACCCGCGACAACGACACCGATCAAATGTTTAGCAATGTCGGTACGTTCTCGAAATCACACGCCGCCTACCGGTCCCCCACCGCAGTTCAGCGCGCATTGATGACACGCCGAACGGCGTCACTCTTCACGAGATCGGACCACACCATGAAGCACAGCCCGCTCCAGGGGATCCGCGTAGTCGACTTCGGCCAGTTCGTCGCAGCCCCGGGCGCTTCGCAGGCCCTCGCCGAACTCGGCGCCGATGTGATCAAAGTTGAGCCACCCGAAGGTGATTGGGTGAGATCCGGCACTTCGCTCGGGGACGCGATTCTCCGCTCCTACAACCGCGGCAAACGCTCGATCGCCCTGAACCTGAAGGACCCCTGCGGACTCGAGGTGGCCGAACGGCTGATCACCGACGCCGACGTCGTCATCCAGAACATGCGCCCGGGCGCGATGGCGGCGCTGGGCCTCGGACCGGACCGAGTTCGGGAACTGAACCCACGAGCGATCTACGCCACGGTAAGCGGGTTCGGACTGCACGGACCATCTCGAAACCGGCCCGGACTCGAAACCGGCCCGGACTCGATATCGCAGCCCAGGCCGAAAGCGGCCTGATGGCCATCACGGGAGAAATGGGCGGCACCCCGCTTCGAGTAGGCACCACCATCATCGACGCCGCGACCGCTCACGTTCTCACCGAGGCCATTCTCGCGGCGCTACTCGATCGGGAACGATTCGGTCGGATCGCCCCGATCGAGGTCTCCCTGCTCGAGGTCGCCGTGCACCTGCAGTCCACCGAGTGGACTTCCTACGACCTCACCGGCGTCGCCCCGCAACGCCGCGGAAACGGACAACCCGGGGTCGCACCGGCCGCAGACCTGATCGCAACCACAGACGGCTACATCGTGGTCTCCGGGTACTCCGCGCAACACTGGCCGCGCCTGTGCGACGTGCTGGGCCGACCGGACCTGGCCACCGATCCGCGATTTGCCGACAACGAGACGCGCGTGGCAAACCGGGACGAGCTCCTCATCGCCCTGTCCGACGCCCTCGGTGATCGCACCAGCGAACAGTGTGTACAACTGCTCGCCGACAACGGCGTCGTGGTCGGTGCCGTACGCAGTTACGACCAGGTCCGCAGTGCCGGTGACGTCGTCGCCGGCGAGCTCTTCACCCGCGGCGAATGCCCGGACGGCGGCCCGTTCGACGTGGTCCGGATGCCCTATCGGCTGGGCGCACAGCACGACCGTGCTGTGCGGCGGGTGCCGAGACTCGGTGAACACTCCGCCGAGATCGCCGCCGAGATCGGCTACACCGAGTCCGAATTGGATGCACTCCTCGCTGCCGGGATCGTACGGACCGAGAATGACGCCGCGCACGCCGGGCGATCGGTCGGATCTCAGGCGTAACGGCACACTTCCGGCGCGGCACCCCGAGGGGCTGCGGGATGCGCCGACTCAGACCCCTGATTTACCGACCAACTCTGGATGTCGCAACCGGCGACGTCATCCACGACACCCACGCGACAGCCGGAACACGCTACCGACGCAACATTCGAGGAGACACCATGGCCAATCGAGTCACGACCAGGATCGAGGGCGCAACGGCAACAATCGAGTTCGACAACCCTGACCGTCGCAACGCCCTGTCCTTCGACCTGCTCCGAGATCTCGGGACCGCCCTGAGTGGGCTGTCGTCTTCCTCCCATGTTCGCGTTGTGATCCTGACCGGCCGAGGCTCAGACTTCTGCGTGGGCACGGATCTCGCAGCGCCCCGCGAGACGAAAACCGTTCGCGGCAAATCCATCGCCGACGATACCGAGCGATTTCGGCAGATCAACACGATGCTGAACCACTTCCACCAGATGCCCCAAGTCACGATCGCGGCAATCGACGGCGGGTGCGCTGGTGCCGGCCTGTCGCTCGCACTCGCCGCAGACCTTCGGATTGCCTCCGAGCGAGCGGTTTTCAACACTGCCTTTCTCACCGCAGGGCTTCCGGGCGATCTGGGCGGCATCTGGTTCATGAGCAGGCTGCTCGGCGGAGCGCTCGCGCGCGATCTGTACCTCCTGCCTCGGAAGCTCTCCGCCTCCGAGGCGCTCGGTCTGGGACTCGTCGGTTCCGTCGTACCGGCAGCCGACTTGCAGGAGACGGCGCAGGACACCGCACGACGCTTGGCATCCGCCGCACCACTCGCTTTGCGTTCTATGAAGCAGAACCTTCTCCAGTCGTCGACGACGGCCCTCGGCGACTACCTCGCCGCGGAAGCCGAGCGCCTCGTGCAGTGCGCCCGCTCCGACGACGTGCGGGAAGCAGCCGCAGCCTTCCTCGAAAAGCGTCCGCCGGTCTTCACCGGCCGCTGACCCTGCGCCCACCCCATCCCTCATCCACATTCGGAGTGCCATTATGACCACTACCGCAGTGCGATCCACCGAGACGAATCCGGTCTCGAGACGTGCATGGCTGATCACCATTCTCTTGTTCTTGTTCATGCTGCTCAACTTCGCCGACAAAGCGGTACTCGGATTTGCCGGGGTACATATTCAGCGGGATCTGGGCATCACTCCGCAACAGTTCGGTCTCCTGCAGAGCTCCTTCTTCTGGTTGTTTGCCGTCGGTGCCATCGTGCTCGGAGCGCTGTCCACACGAGTCAGTCTGCGTTGGCTGCTCGCAGGGCTGATGTTGGTGTGG
Source organism: Rhodococcus sp. WS4 (assembly GCA_006543605.1). GTDB lineage: Bacteria > Actinomycetota > Actinomycetes > Mycobacteriales > Mycobacteriaceae > Rhodococcus_F. The sequence goes on along the minus strand of RRBB01000070.1, from coordinate 43,160 downwards.
GTTGTCACGATGGTTCCTCTCCTCGGCCCGGTGGGTTTCGGAGTGCTCCTCGCGTGCCGGATCGTTCTCGGGTTTGCGGAGGGCCCCGCCGCCGCGCTCGCTACGCACTGCGTTCAATCCTGGTTTCCCGCCCACAAGCGGGCATTGCCCCTTGGCATCACTACCTCCGGCGCCGCGATCGGACCGTTGCTCGCAGCGCCGATCATGACGTGGGTCATCGCGACCTGGTCCTGGCATGCCGCCTTCGGCGTACTCATCGTCGCCGGCGGATTGTGGGCCGTCGTCTGGTTGATCTTCGGCAACAACGCGCCATCCGACGTTCTCCAGGAGTCGAGTTCCGACAACGATCCCTTGGTCGAAATCTCCCTCCGCACACTGCTGACTACGGGAACGGTCGTCGGTGTCGCCCTGTTGTTGTTCTTCTCGTACTGGTCGACCACGCTGAAGGTCGCGTGGCTCCCCGTCTATCTCTCCGATGGACTGGGATACGACACGCTCACAACGGGTCGCCTGATCATGATTCCGTATGCCGTCGCCGCTGCCGCATCCATGGCGGTGGGGTGGCTATCGAATCGGCTTGTTTCACGAGGTACGTCTCGCCGGGTGGCCCGGGGCTATCTAGCCGGCGGCCTGATCGTCCTTTCGGGCCTGTCGATGGCCGGCTTCACCGCACTGCCGACGGGCTGGCTTCAGATGGCCCTGATCGCCGTGTCGTTCTCGGCGAACACCGCGGCGTATGTCGTCGCGTTTGCGGCAATCGGCGACGTCGTGCATCCACGCAAGCGCGGGATGGTTCTGGGATGCATCGTTGCGTTCTACAGCATGGCGGGTGTCCTCGCGCCACTGCTTCTCGGTTACTTCGTCGGAAATGCCGCAGACAGGATCTCCGGGTACCAACAGGGATTCCTGATCACCGGCCTGCTGATGGCCATCGGCGGTGCGGCCGCAACGTTCCTGGTGCGTCCCGACCGGGATGCCGCGAGGTTCGCGGTACACGCCGAGCAGGCAGCACGATGAGCGCACCCTCACCGGACCAGCCGGATTCAGGCGACACATCAACCACCACGGAACTGGATATGAACACGACACACGCAGGCACCGACTTCCGCAACCGAGTGAACACCTTTCTCCACTGCGAAGTACCCCCTGTTCTCGCGCAGCACACCGAATTCCGCCCGCGCGGTTCCGCCTACCGGCGCGCGTTGTTCGACGCCGGACTCGCTGGACTGAACATCCCTCGAATCTACGGCGGCCAGGGCATGCCGGACGCGTTCGAGTCCGCATTCGCAGAACTGAGCGTCGAGAGCACTCCGCCGGAGGACAAGATCCACCATGTGGGCGAACACCTCATCTTGCCCATCCTCATCGAGTTCGGAGAACACGACCTGGCCGTCGAGTTCGGCTCCGCACTGCTTTCGGGCACCCAGATCGGGTGTCAACTGTTCTCCGAACCGGACGCCGGCTCGGATCTTCCCGGGGTACGCACTCGAGCCGAATCCGATGGCGGCGATCGTTGGATCGTCTCCGGGCAGAAGGTCTGGACATCCTATGCGCAGTACGCCGACGTCGGAATCTTGCTCGCACGAACGGACCCCGAAGCGCCTAAACACAAGGGGCTCAGTATGTTCGTCCTCGATATGCACGCCCCCGGCGTCGAGGTCCGGCCATTGCGGCAGATGACCGGAGACAGCGAATTCAACGAGGTCTTCCTGGACGAGGTCCGCATACCCGGCCACCGCATGATCGGCGCCCCCGGTGAAGGGTGGAAGATCGCGACATCAGTGCTCGGACGCGAACGGCGCTCGGTCAGCCGTTCCGGCAGTGCGTCCTCGCGCCGACCACTACCGGTCGACACACTGGTGCGACTGGCCGAGCGCAACGGCCGCCTCGGCGAGGCGGCCGTCCAACAGGACCTCCTCGAAGCGTGGATGGGTGAGCGGGCCGCAGCGCTGATCAGCACCAGGATCAGCGCCCGGACCCTGGCCGGCCACCTGCCCGGACCCGAAACCTCGCTGGGTAAGCTGCACCGCACCAGGAACGGCCAGCGCAACGCGCACGTCGCCGCAGATCTCGCGTTCGCCGCCGGCGCGAGCTGGGACCCAAGGGACGCCGACACCACCGCGCTCGCGCGCGAAATTCTCGACGCGCCCGGCCTCGGAATCGGAGGCGGAACCGATGAGATCCAACGCAACACGATCGGCGAGCGAATCCTCGGACTGCCCCGCGAACCCTCCCCGGAACGCGGCACACCGTTCAATCGCCTGAAGAACTCCTAGCCCAAGGACGAGCAATGACGACGATCACCCCATTCACGACGGCGACCGACGAGCGCGCTGAGCTCTCCGCTGCGGTCCGCCGCCTGCTCGCCCTCCGACACGACGAGCGGGCGGTCCGGAACTGGATGGAAGTCCCCGACGACTACGACCGTAGTCTGTGGTCAGAACTCGCAACCGGCATGGGAGTCACCGCCATGCTCATCAGCGAGGAACATGGCGGTGCCGGATTCTCGGCGGCCGACCTCGCACCCGTATTCGAGGAGGCCGGTCAAGCGCTGTACGGCGGCCCGCTGCTGTCGACCGTTCTCGCGACTGCGCTACTTCAGGCGTCCGGCGACGAGTCCGCCTGCACGCGCCACCTTCCCGCCATCGCGGATGGAACGATCACGGCGACCGTCGCACTGAGGGAAGAGGAAAGGTCTCCGAGCACCGCGAGCTCGTCGGTACACGACCCCATCGCGACCCGTGCCGAATTTCGCGACGGCAGCTGGTTTCTCACCGGCACCAAGACAGACGTAATCGATGGTTGCACAGCGGAACTCGTCATTGTCACGGCGCGCAGCGACGCGGGAATCGGACTCTTTGCCGTCACCCCGGTAGAAGGTGGCGGTGTCCAGCGGAATCCGCTGACCACCATGGACCTCACCCGCAAGCAGGCCCGCCTCGCTTTCGCCGACACACCGGCCGTCCCCGTCGGCCCCACCTCGGGAGCCTCCACCGCACTAGCGACAGCCCTGAATCTGGGGGCCTTCGTCTTTGCCGCCGAATGCCTGGGAACTGCACGATCGGCCCTCTCCCAGGCCGTCGACTATGCATGTTCGCGCCGGCAATTCAGCCGCCCGATCGGCAGCTTTCAGGCCGTCAAACACCGACTCGCCGATATGTGGTTCGCCCTCGAAACCGCCGCCGTCGTGCTCGACGAAGCGGTGCAGGGAATCGACCGCGACGGCGAACCCACCCCGCTCGATACCGAACATGCGCTCCTCGCCTGTGTCGAGGCGCTCTCGGTGTGCGCGCAGGGAAATATCTCGGTCCATGGCGGGATCGGCTTCACCTGGGAACATTCCGCGCATCTGGCGTACCGCCGAGCACGAAGCGCCCAGACACTGCTGGGTCCGCTGCAGCATCACCGAGATCGGCTGTCCGACCTGGCGGGCCTGCGGCCCTCCGAATAGCAGACCTCCCCTCGACATCGACGTCGTCCCGGACCGTCCCCGGTTCCAAGGCTGACGTACCCATCTTCATCACCGACCCTCGGCGGCACGATTGCGTGCCCCGCATCTCCCAGACGAAGGAATAGACTTGCAGCGCAATGTATTCAACCAAGAACATGAAGACTTCCGAAGAGTCATCCGCGACTTCATCGAGTCGGAGGTCAGCCCGAACTTCACCGAGTGGGAGCGCGAGGGCATGGTGCCGCGCGACTTCTACCGCCAGCTCGGCAAGCTGGGCGTACTGGGAATGACTGTGCCCGAGTCGTACGGCGGGGCAGGTGAAACCGGCTTCAAATACCAAGTGGTGCTGGTCGAGGAGACCGCACGCGCCGCAGTCAGTTTCGGTGCGTACGGTGTGCACACCGGCCTGGTTCTGCCCTACCTGCTCGCTTACGGCACCGAGGAGCAGAAGCAGCGCTGGCTGCCCGGGTTCGTCAGCGGCGACATGATGACCGCCATCGCGATGACGGAACCGGGAACCGGTTCGGATCTCGCCGGAATCAGGACCACCGCCCGATTGTCGGAGGACGGCAGGCACTACATCCTCAACGGCGCCAAGACTTTCATCACCGGCGGTGTCCAGGCCGACCGCGTCCTCGTGGTCTGCCGCACATCCCCGGCCACCGAGGAGAACCGGCGCGCCGGCCTGAGCATCCTCGTGGTGGACGCTACCAGCGAGGGATACAAGGTGGGCCGCAAGCTCGAGAAGATCGGCTTGCGTACCTCCGACACGGCGGAGCTCTCCTTCACCGACGTCAAGGTGCCCGCCGAGGATATGCTCGGTGCCGAGGGCGCGGCGTTCGGCTACCTGGCCAACAACCTGCCCCAGGAGCGCCTGATGATCGCGGTCGGCACCACCGCCGCTGCCGCCAGTGCAATCACGTTCGCCTGCGACTACGTCCGCGACCGCAAGGTGTTCGGTCAGCCCGTAGCGGACTTCCAGAACACCAAGTTCGTCATCGCCGAATGCATCGCCAAACTGGAGGCCGCGCAGACAATGGTGGACAAAGCCATCGAGCTACACGAGACGGGCGATCTCAGTGTCGCCGACGCCGCCAAGGCGAAGTTGTTCTGCAGCGAGAACGCGGGCGAGATCATCGACAAGTGCTTGCAGCTGCACGGCGGCTACGGCTACATGCTCGAGTACCCCATCGCCCGGCTGTACACCGACACCCGCGTCTCACGCATCTACGGCGGCACCAATGAGGTCATGAAGACCATCATCGCCAAGTCTGCCGGGTTCTGACCGCTCGGACTTCGGCAGCCTCGAGTAAGTCCCCATCCGACGACATCAGGAGTTTGACAGTGACACGAAAGGTCCACGTGGCCGGGGTCGGAATGATCCCATTCACCAAGCCCGGCAAGAGCGAAACCTACGACATCATGGGCGGCCGGGCCGCGCGCGCCGCGCTGGCGGACGCGGGCGTCGACTACTCACTGATCCGGCAGGCCTACGTCGGCTACGTGTACGGCGACTCCACAGCCGGCCAGGCCGCACTCTACGGCGTCGGCCTCACCGGAATCCCGATCATCAACGTCAACAACAACTGCGCCACCGGCTCGTCGGCGCTGTACCTGGCCCGCCAGGCAGTTGCCAGCGGCGCCGTCGAGTGCGCCCTGGCCGTCGGGTTCGAACAGATGAAACCCGGTGCGCTCAAGCGGGTCTGGGACGACCGCCCGGCGCCGATGCTCCGCTTCAACAACCTCATGGCGGACCTACAGGGATACGACGAAGCCACCCCGGGCGCGGCCCAGATCTTCGGTGGCGCAGGCGTTTCCCACATGCGCAAATACGGCACCAAACCGGAGACCTTCGCCAAGATCTCGGTCAAAGCCCGCAAGCACGCGGCCAACAACCCCAACGCTGTGTTCCGGGACCTACTCACCGAAGAACAGGTCCTCGACTCGCCGCACATGTTCGGACCACTGACCCGCTTCCAATGCTGCCCGCCCACCTGTGGTGCTGCCGCCGCGGTGGTGTGCAGCGAGGACTTTGCCCGCAAGCACGGTATTGCCGCGGACGTCGTCATCGAAGCCCAGGCGCTCACCACCGACACCCCGAGCACATTCGAGGCACGCGACATGATGCAGCTGGTCGGCTACGACATGACCGCCGCAGCGGCCGCCCAGGTGTACGAGGCGGCCGGCATCGGCCCCGAGGACGTACAGGTCGTCGAGCTGCACGACTGCTTCACCGCCAACGAGCTCATCACCTACGAGGGCCTCGGGCTGACACCCGAGGGGACCGCCGAGAAGTTCATCCTCGACGGCGACAACACCTACGGCGGCCGGGTCGTGACCAACCCGTCGGGCGGCCTGCTGTCCAAAGGCCACCCATTGGGCGCCACGGGGTTGGCGCAATGCGCCGAACTGGTGTGGCAGCTGCGCGGCCAGGCCGAGGACCGCCAGGTCGACGGGGCCCGCATCGGCCTACAGCACAACCTCGGTCTCGGCGGCGCCTGCGTCGTAACCCTCTACAAGAAGGTGGACTGACGTGGCCATCGATCCCGCGGTCATCGGCCGCGAGCTCCCCGGACACGAGGCCGTCGTCGAACGCGGCAGGCTGCGGTTCTTCGCACAGGCCATCGGCGAGACCAACCCGATCTATTCGGACGTCGAAGCCGCGAAGGCCGCCGGTCACCGTGACGTCCTGGTCCCCCCGACCTTCCTGTTCTGCCTGGACATGGACAGGCCCGACCCGTTCGGTCTCCTCCGTGACCTCGCCATCGACGTGCGGTACATCCTGCACGGCGAGCAGCGATTCGAGTACTCTGCCCCCGCATACGCCGGCGACACGCTGAGCTACTCGGGCCGCGTGACCGACACCTACTCGAAGAAGAACGGTGCCCTGGACTTTCTGGTCCGCACCGTCGACGTCACCCGCCACGGCGAGCCGATCGCACGACTGACCAACACCCTGGTCGTCCGCAACCCGAAGGGGACCAAGTGAAGACCGGCGACACCCTTCCCCCACTGGAGCTTGCCGACATCAGCCGCACCGCACTCGCCCTCTACGCCGGCGCCTCGGGCGACCACAACCCGATGCACATCGACCTCGACGTAGCCCGTTCCGCCGCCCTCGAGGACGTGTTCGCCCACGGCATGCTGTCGATGGCCTACCTCGGCCGACTGCTGGCCAACTACGTTCCGCAAGAACGCATCCGATCCTTCGGTGTGCGCTTTGTCGCCGTCACCCCGCTACACGCCCGGCCGATCTGCACCGGGACCGTCGTCAAGGTCGAGGACGGCCTGGCACACCTCGACCTCACCGTCACCCTCACCGACGGCACCGTCACGTTACGTGGCGACGCCGTCATCGCTACCCCCTGACCCTCCCCCGATCGAAAGGACACCCATCATGGGCAAGCTCGACAACAGGACCGCAGTCGTCACCGGATCCGGCCGCGGCATCGGCCGCGCCATCGCCCTCAAGTTCGCCTCCGAAGGCGCGAAGGTCGTCGTCAACGACCTCGACCCGGGCCCGGCCAAGGAGACGGTCGAGGAGATCGTCGCAGCCGGCGGCAAGGCCGTCGCCAGTATCGGTTCCGTCACCGAGGAAGGCTTCGCGGACCGCTTCGTCTCCACCGCCGTCGACACCTTCGGCGGCCTCGACATCATCGTCAACAATGCCGGATTCACCTGGGACAATGTCATCCAGAAGATGACCGACGAGCAGTGGGACACCATCCTGGATCTGCACCTGAAGGCACCGTTCCAGATTCTGCGCGCCGCCCACCCGTACATCAAGGCCAACCCCACCGACTACCACCGCAAGGTCGTCAACATCTCCTCCAACGCCGGTGTCGTCGGCAACGCCGGCCAGTCCAACTACGCCGCCGCCAAGGCCGGCATCATCGGCCTGACCAAAACCCTCGCCCGCGAGTGGGGCCGATACAACGTCAACGTCAACGCCGTCGCCTACGGACTGATCAACACCCGCCTGACGGAGGCGTCGGCAGACGGCAACGCCACCATCGACATCGAAGGCCGGGAGATCAAGGTCGGCGTCAACCCCCAGCTGCTCGCCGCGGCCGAGCGCATCATTCCACTGGGCCGGGCCGGACGACCGGACGAGGCCGCCGGCGCCGTGTTCGCCCTGTGCCTGCCCGAGACCGACTATGTCAGTGGTCAGTGCCTGGTCTGCGACGGCGGCAGCCGCTGATCCTCCCCCGGCACTCCCCTGGCTGTTCAACGATTTCGAGAGAAAACAGGAAACATCAATGAAGAATCTGAAGTTCATCGACTGGCAGACGGAGGGCACGATCGGGACGGTCTGGCTCGATCGACCACCGGTGAACGCCGTCAATGGCGAGATGTACGAGGAGATCAAGAACTTCTTCGACAACATCCGTGACTACCTGCCCGACGCCCGTGCTGTCGTCCTGGCAGGCCGGGGCCGGCATTTCTGCGGCGGAAACGATCTCGCCGAGTTCCAGACCATGGATCCGTCGAATGCGTCCGAGCGGATGAAGTTGGTGCGCAATGCATTCTGGGCGGTGTACGACAACCCGATTCCCGTCATCGCGGCGGTGCACGGTGTGGCTGTCGGCACGGGCTTGGCGATCGCGGCGTCGTGCGACCTGGTGGTGGCGGCCGAGGGAGCCCGGTTCGCCCTTCCCGAAGTCAACGTCGGTGTGATGGGCGGTGCCAAGCACCTGTCCCGGTTGGTGCCGCAGGGGATGGTCCGCTTCATGCATTACACCGGAGATCTGATCGAGGCGGAGAAGCTCCAGCCGTACGGCGGCATCCTCGAGATCGTCCCGCCGGAGCAGCTCTTGGACGCTGCGCGGGCAGTGGCGCGGTCGATCGCTCGTCACAGCCCGGTCACCTTGGGCTTCGCCAAACGCAGCCTGAACACCATCGAATACATGGAACTGAAGTCCGGATACGAGTTCGAGCAAGGCCTGACTGGCGAACTGTCCGGGTACGACGATTCCAAGGAAGCGGTCAACGCGGTCGTCGAGGGGCGCACGCCCGTCTACGTGGGCCGCTGACATGGCGATTCTCGGCGAGGAACTCGCCTCTGACTTGGCCCGCTATCGGAAGCAGGCCCGCGAGTGGTTGAGCACTGCCACCATTCCGGAGGTCCCACTCACGCTCACCGAGCGATTCGTCGTTCTGCGTGACTGGCAGAAGACCCTGTACGAAGCCGGATGGGTCGGCATCGCGTGGTCGGTGGAGGCGGGTGGATAGGGATTGACACCCATGCACCACCTGGTCTTCACCGAAGAGCTTGCCCGAGCTCGCGCACCGCAGCCGATCGGACTGATCGGCCTCGACGTTGTGGGCCCGTCGATCGACCACTACGGCTCGCCCTGGCAGCGCACGCAGCTGCTGCCTCGGCTCCTGTCGGGTGAAGACATCTGGTGCCAGGGATTCTCGGAGCCCGACGCGGGTTCCGACCTGGCGTCCCTCCGGACCCGCGCCCGGGTCGAGGGGAACGATTTCGTGATATCCGGGCAGAAGGTGTGGACCAGTTGGGCTCACCTGTCCCAGTGGTGCGCCCTGCTCGTCCGCACCGATCCGGCTGCTCCGAAACACAAGGGAATCAGTTATCTGCTGGTGGACATGAACTCCCCCGGCATCACCGTCCGCCCCCTGGTCCAGATGACCGGCGACGAAGAGTTCTGCGAGGTCTTTTTCGACGAGGTCCGCGTCCCCCGACGCAACCTGGTCGGCCGGATCAACGAGGGCTGGCCACTGGCCATCCACACACTCGGCACCGAACGCGCCGGATACACCCTGCGACGTCGAGTCGACTACGAGGTAGCGGTCGACGACGCCGTCACCGAGATTCGCCGGTATTTCCACGACCGAGGTGAGACCGCACCCGACCGGGTCAGCACTGCGATCGGCCGCGTCCGTGTCGCGTTGCAGGTCCTCGATGCCCAAACCCGCCAGACGATCACCCGCCTCGCCGACAACGTGGGTCCCACGCCGGAGGACTCGGTCGACAAACTTCTCCTCAACGACCTCGAGCAGACCATCTTCGCATCGATCGCCGACCTGCTCGGTCCGCTCCGGTCGTCGCCGTCCGCCCGGCCGTTCGGCCTGAACGCGGAACGATGGGTCCACAACCACCTCTACTCTCGTGCCGCCTCGATCTATGGCGGGACCTCCCAGATCCAGCGCAACATCATCGCCGAACGACTTCTAGGACTTCCTCGTGGCTAACCATCCTGACAACCGAGACGCGCTGACATCCGCCATCAGCGAGTACCTGACCCGATCGTTCGACTCGGACCGGCGACTCGCGCTACTCGACAAGGGCGGACTGGACGTCCAGTTCCAGGCTGAGCTCGCCGAGCTGGGCTGGTTCGGACTCGCGGTTGCCGAGCGTCACGAGGGCCTGGGTTTTCCGCTGTGCGCGCTCGGCCCGGTCTTCACCACATTCGGCCGGCACCTCGTGCCGGGGCCGATGCTCGAAAGCCTCCTGCTCCCGGCGGTACTTCTGAACGGACACGACAATGCGGCCTTGACCACGCGGCTGCAGCGCACCGTCTGCGAGGGCGCAGTGCTCGCCATCGCCGACCCCGGTATCACCGACGACTGGCTCTCCGACGTCGGCGGAATCACCCTGACCGACGACGGGCTGCAGGGCAGCGTCGCGATGGCGCGATTCGCAGCCCAAGCACACTCGCTCGTCGTCATCGCCCGGCACGGTGACGACCACGCGGTGTGTGTAGTGGACGCCGCCGACCCAGGAGTCGTCGTCGAGGAGATCGACAGCGCGGATCCCACCGCACGGTACGGGCGGGTGGCTTTCCACGGTGCACACCGCGACATCGCACCATTGGCCGTCGGCAACGAGGCAGACACATTGGTCCGCGAGATACGTTCGTGGGCAAGGCTGCTCATCGCATGCGAGTTGACCGGTATCGCCGAGAGGCTACTCGAACGCACCGTGGAGTACGTCCAGCAGCGACAACAGTTCGGTGCTGCGATCGGCGGATTCCAGGCCGTCAAACACACCGTCGCGAACATGTATGAACGCACGAGCTCCCTGAGGAACCTCTGCAACGCAGCGATGGCCGACGCTCCGGCCTCGACCGAGCAGGAACTCGCCCACACCGCGGCCGTGACCAAGGCTTATGCCGCCGACGCGGCATTGCGCGTGTGCGAAGACGCGCTACAGATGCACGGCGGGATCGGATTCACCACGGAAGTGGAACTGCACTGGTACTACAAGCGCGCCCTCGCCCTACGCGCGTGGTACGGGGACGAGATCGAACTGCATCGTGCGATCGGCACGACCACACTCGCCGCACCCTAGTAACTCCGAGGGTGCTCTGGTGCCTACGAGTGAGAGCGGACGGTAATGACAGCCAGGGACGAGAAAGTGAGATCGCAGAGTGTGATGCGGAAAGTGGTTGATCACGGTGTCACGGCCGGGCTTGCGGGAAGCGTTGTCGCATCCGGGACACTGCCAGTCGGATTGAGGACCCCGCATGAGTACAGTGCGGGCCTTGGTAGCTCCACGGACTGACTGACCAGTAATCACACGCAAGAGGGACCTCAAATCACACCTGATTCCGCCTGCTGCGGGCACGTTCGCGCACAACCGGCGAACGGGTCGGTCGCTGCAGATCGTTCTGGTGGCCGCAGAGCGTCGCGAGTCGCGTTGCTCGCCACAGGTGAACACCCCAGGGCGGCTCGGTCCATCCGATCCCGAACCGCATTGCACTCGTCCTTGTCCTCGCACATGCACTCACTGTTGCGGGCACCGTCCTCGAGGCCCGAGTCCAGCCCGCAGCCGTCCACCGTCACCGGATCGACCACCCACCGATCGATGCCGTCCCAGTCGCGCATCAGGTAGACCCAGATCGATTCCTCGATGTAGTGGGTGCCGCGAGTGAGGGCGCGCTCTCCCTGACACATGTAGACCTCGGCAGGGGTGGGGATATTCGTGTTCGCCGTCGCTGTTGTCATCGTGGGGTTTCCTTCCTCAGTCAGTGGTTCACGGTGGGCGCGAACACCGCACCGGTCAGCAGGGCATCCTTCTGGGCGTCAGACAGGCCCACCGTGGCCCCGGTGCCGTCGTGGGCCGCGAACACCACGGCACCGCAGAACGGCTGCCAGATCGCCCCGTGGGCGCGCGCAATCGCCGTCGCCATCAGATTGACCTGGGCATCGGCCTGGATTGCGCCCTCGTCATCGACCCACATATCCAGACCCCGGGTCAGCCGCACCACGTCGAACCAACGGCACCCGATCGCCGACCCGTCCCCGTCGATGACCCTGGCGCGACCGTCCACCCCGATCCACACCACGTGTCCCAGCATCATGCTCACGTCACCACCGGTAGTCGAACGGCGCCTTGAACTTCTTCCCAAGGTCAAAGAAGCGCAACTCCAGGGAGGAGTTCGAACCGAAGGGAGACACTATTCTCATGAATGACGTTCCAGACGATCCCCACTGCATTCCTACGGCGACTCCAGATACCGACGACCTTGTCTCGTCCTTGATTGGCCTACGCGACAGAGAGTTGCGCGGGTTCTCGCCTGGCGCGGCCCCGGCTGCGGAACCTGAGGACGAAGCTCATGAACATAGCTTCGCTTTGAGAGCGGTTTCCGTCGCCGACACCATCTCGCTCCTGCTCGAAGTCTTGCCAGCGCATCCGCTCCCTGCATACGACAAGACTGCATGGGCGTTCGCGTTCGAGTTTCAAGGCGTGCAGTGCCGCTTGCGATGGGAAAGATCGGGATTGAAGCTAAGTTTCTGGCTTCCACACGGGGAGGCCGAACGAGCGGATGGGCTCGGCGAGAAGGTCGAGAAGCGCCTTACGAAGGCCGCAATGAACCTGTACAAGCGAGCGATACGTCCTCGAGTTGAATGCGAGATCGAAAGGAACCACGTCACCGTGCTCAATCAGACCCTGCGGTACCGCGGAATGGTCGACTACTTCATCAAGCAAGTTCATCGGGTTCGTGAAAGTGATCCTCCCCACCCAGGGATCAACTTGGGAGAGGGGCCGCTTGAGTCGGGGCTCAGTTCAATTTTGAACGAACTCGCTCGCTCGAAACAACGGGATGAGGAACTGACCTACTTAGCAACGGCGTTAGTTGCCACGTATTTCGCTTACGCGCAGCATGCAATGGTTGTTCTCAGTGCCTTCTCCCCGCGGGCCCTTGATGCCGACTTCTCAGTCAAGCGCCTGCTCGACGCGAAGTGGGCCGACCAGTTCGACATCGCGTTTCCCCTGCCGCATCAAGGCATAGTCGGGCGGGCGAAGCAGGATCTGTCTCGGCTCGCCGACCGATACCGCAACCCTCTGCTGCATGGGGGCGGGGGGTACCCGACGGATGGCATGTTCGTGAACTGGGCGCCAGGACGTTCAATCCTCGTCACCGACGAGGACGGCATATTGACGGACCGATACATGCTTTGGCAGTCTTCGCTGTCGTCTGAAGACCTGGACGAAATCCTTGGACGGATTAGAAATGTCGACGAGGTGTTCGAGGCGCATCAATTCTATCCATGGTTGAGGTCGGGGCTCGCCGCAGACTTCCGTCCAGAAGCCGTCGGTCGTGCGCTGGGAGCGTTGGAGGCAGGAACTGTCGAATCGTTCACGGAACGTGCCGATGCCGCGTTCGACCATAGCGTTAATTGGGATTAAATAGGGCTCTTCTGACTGATCTGTGGGTGGTTTTGAGCCTGGCTGACTCTACGCCGGGGCTGCTCGCCCGGGTCCGGGACCAGCCCTGGGAGCTGGTGCCGGTGGTCTGGTCCGACCCGGTCGAGCGCGGCCACGGCCGTGAGGAACGCCGCGACTACAAGATCCTCACCGTGACCCGTAATCTGCGGTTTCCGTATGCCCAGCAGGTAATTCAGAGCACCCGACGTCGACGTGCCCTCGGCACCGGACAGTGGAGTGTCGAGGTGATGTACGCGATCTGCCCGCTGCCGTGTGAGCAGGCGCCACCGAAGCTGCTCGCGGCATTGAGAACAAGGTCCACTACGTGCGGGATGTGACGTTCGACGAGGACCGGTCCACGGTTCGTGCCGGCCACGGCCCGCAGGTGATGGCCACGCTGAGGAACGTCGCGGTCAGTCTCCACCGCCGGGCCCGGCACTCGAACACCGCGCGGGCCTGCCGACGGCTCGCGGCCAATGCCTATCACGCGGCCGACCTCGTCCTGACAGCGTGAAGTGCAGTTGACAGCCCTTAAAGTCAACAACTACGGCACCCTGGGAGCCCATCACCCCCAACCGCCGGCCCATCACCGTCGCGAGTTCCCGGACGCATAGGACGGAGAGGTAACGGCGGCTTCAGACTGGTGACATATTTGCCTGTTGCAGTATCTGCAACCTCGGAGTTACTGCCGGACAATCATTCTCTGTTCGGCAATGACTAGCCGCGCGTGTTCCTGATCTCCCAATCTCGCTCCCAGGGTCGCTTCTGCTAGCGCTGAGGGCAGCGCGGCGGAAAATTTCAGCCCGGCCACCGCATTCGGGCTCACCTGGGAGAGTGGAGCACCGCCGATGCCAACGCCCGCGCCACCTCGTGCACGCCGCCCACTCCCGGCAGCAGCCGCAGCGATTGCTCGTCGATCCGTTGCCGCGGGTCCACCAGACCCGGCAGTGACGCCTCAGCGTCCGGTTCGCGGCGGTCCCCGCCCAGGTCCACCACTGTCCGACGCCCTCCGAGGGCACCACGATTGTCCGCATCCACCACATCGGCGTAGAAGGCCCGCTGCTCGGCCAGCACTGTTGCCGCCCGCCGGGTCGAGGTCACGCCCTCGGGATCGGAGCCCAGCAGTACCGTGCGCAGCCGCGCGCGATTTCGAACGACAGCCCCGATCCGGGCCCACCACCGTCAGAAGCACGTTCAGCGCCTCCGCCTCGGTGTCCAGGATCGCCCTTGCCGCCGTCGGGGGGATTTGCACCGACACGAACACCCGCCGCGACCAAGGTCGGCCGCGGTGAACCGGTCCGCCTCCCCGGCCCGGTCCCCGGTGCTCGACCAGGAGTCAAAATGCGCGCCGACGTAGGCCTCGTCGCCCAGGTACGGGCTGTCGTAATACCTCGTCAGGGCCGCGACCGCCGCAGCACCCGAGTCCGTCGCAAGGGTGGTCGGCAGCCGTAATGTCATACCCCGCACCCTCACCCCCAGATGCGGGCGACCGGGAACCGAGCCGAGGTGGTCGCTACGCGCCGGGCCCGGAATCAGGGGCGGTGTCGGCCGCCGGCTGTCTCCGGCATAAGCGTGCGCGTCTTCACCGCCAGGTCCGGCAGACCGAGCGCGTCGAGCCTCACCGTAGGCCCGCGCCGGGGCGGCCAGGGCCAGTTCCTCGTCCACCAGCACCACCGGGCCGGTGGGGTATGCGACGCTGGCCACGAACCGGGCGACCTCGTCGGCGGTCGAAACCTCTCCCAGCGGCGGCGTGTCGGGGAGGCGGTCGAAATCGGCGGTGGTGAGCACCAACAGCGACCGCAACACCCACAAGTAGGTCCCAGGAGCGCAAGCGCCCACGAAGTGGCTTAGCCCACCGATTCCGCGGGAACGGTGAAACACGACCTCGGCGTGGCCGAGGTTCCGCGCGCGGCCGCTCCGCTGTACTCCGCATCGGCCGAGCAGCGCTGCGGCATTCTCATCGCAAACGTCGCTTGTGATGCCCAGTCCTCCGCCATGCTCTGCGCGCTGAACATGCACCCGCCATCGTCAGCTAGGATGCTGGGTCCGCCTATACCGGGCGACCAGATGTCTCGAAGCGACTTGTGGAGGCGGCATGCAAGCCGAAGACGGCCTGTTTCAGAGAAGCCTGGGCCAGGTGCTGCGTCCGCAACAACGGGCCCCACTTCCAATCCCGCTACAGAACCCCGAAACTCTCCCCCTCACTGAGCTTGAGCCCGAGGTCTTCGAACGGCTAGTCACGGAATTCGTCGCCCATCGAAGCCGCAGTGTCCACTTCTACGGCCGACGCGGCCAGGCCCAGTACGGCCTAGACATAGTCGAGTGGGATGGGCAGGAACGGCCAATTCTTCACCAGGTCAAGCGATATCAGACGCTGTCCCCTGCGGAGATTCGTGATGCTGTAGTCACTTACGCGGGAGCCCCGAACCCAACCACACAGCGCAAGTTCAACCCACGAGAATTCATCCTTGTCACATCTGCAGAATTCGATAGCGATACCAAGAATGTAGATGAGCTGAAGAAGCTCCGGGCGGAGTACGCGGGGGATCTCGCACTTGACGTGTGGGGCACGGAAACCGTGTCCCGCATGCTACAAAGCCATCCACGTACTGTTCATCGGATTATAGGGCCGGAGTGGGCGAAGGCTTGGTGCGGTTTCCAAGCACAACCCGAGTTGCAAACCACACCTCAGGCCCTGGCATTCGTTCACCACCCGGCCAGGGTGCTCAATGTCGAGTCTATGCTCGAAACAGCGAACGATGTCGAAGAGACAGATCCCGGCTCTTCCGCGAACCTATACAGCAATGCCGCGGACGTGCTCGAAGGCGCTGGATTCGCTGCACATGCATACGAGGTTCGACAGCGTGCCGCCAAAGCATTAGCCGCAGCGGGCGACAACTCCGCAGCCTTTTCGATCCTCTTCGAAATCTGCCTGACCAAGGTCCGGTCCGGTGCTTCTACCAATCCCTTGTCACAGCTCAAGAATGTCGCCGACAGCATCACAGAGAAAGCGAAGTACACGCTGCTGTCCGAGCTTGCTGAATGGAATGAGCAAGCCAGCCACCTGTCGACGTCGGTACCTGCCCTGCGCGAACTGGAGACGAACAGGGATCCGGCTCATCCTGAGTTGTGCTGCATGATCCTAGAAAACGCGCTTGTCGACGGTCTCTATGACTTCACACCGCCGCACTCATCGTTCGTCGATACGTCGGACGGTGACCCTACACCGCTGCTCATCGAGCTATCCGACATGGCCGGACGACTCACCCCATCCGATCCGATCTTGCGCGCCCGAATCGCCTGCGGTGTTGCCGATTCCTCGTTGCGGCTGAATGCCGACCCGTCGGAGGTGGATGCGGCCTATCGGGACATCGTCCTGGCCGCAACAGCGGGGGGATTCCTCGAGGCCAACGGACTTACTGCCGCCCGGCATGCCTATGCACTCGCAGTGCGTGGAGAGCGCACTACTGCCCAAATGTGGTGGCAACGTTCGATTCTCGACAGTTGCGAGGCCGGTTACTACGGTGATGCGCTTTCCGCCTTTCGATCCATCAGCGACATCGTGTTCGACCATGGCAACTTTCCTAACTCGATACAAAACGTCGTCGCCGCATTCCCCAATCGTCGAAAATTGCTGGCCAATTCCAGTTACGACCCGCATCTCAGCGCACTCGACCTGGCACATCAACAGAAGCTTCCAGATGCTTTCGGCGATACGCGTCGATACCTCCGGGAGGTCCGCTTGTCCGGTTCCCTGTCGCATGAGCGACAGGCGATGTCTCTGCTGGCGGATGTATTGGTCGCCGCTGAACAGCCGGGTCCCGCGTTGTTCGCCTATGTGGCTGCCGGGGAGGGCAAGAAGGCTGAGGAACTTGCGCATCGGCTGGCGCCGGTCGACATCTCGAAGTGGATAGCCTCAACGGAGCCACGCAGGCGCGCGGGAGTAATGCGCGTCATCAAAGCACAAGCCGACAGGTATCCCGACGAGCTCATTCCCCTGGTCACTGTGTTACTTCTGACTGATGCCACCCAGGTCTGGAACCGTTACAAGCGGTTTGGCGCGTACCCCGAGAGAGAGGCAGTGAAGGCACTCGCGCAACTCGGGCGCCGGATACCCGAAACCGCCATCAACGACATACTTCAGATCGCCGAGCCGGCACTCGACGCCGAGCTGGATGGGTCGGACACGATCGTTGAACTGCTCATCCAGAGCTATTTCGCGGTTCCCGTCAGGCGGACCGAGATAGCAGCAGCAATTGCGAGGATGATGCGCCCGGAAAGCACACCGCCGGTGCTCTGGGGCTGGATCCAAGGTCTACCGGAAGGCGTTCGCGGCGAATTGATTCCCGCGGTGGAGATCGCCGCGGCCGCTGGTGACGCGGACGCGGTCGCCACCGCGGCAGCGTGGGGTCTGCCGACACCGAATCTTCAGCGAGCGGCTCGACAGGCGTGCGCTGCGCTGCTTCGAAGGCCTGTCGGAATCGACAGAGCTTTTTACGATGTCGGGACAGAAGAAGGAGCGACCGTCGACCTACTGCTGGCCTTGCTGTCTCTCGACGAGTCCGAACTCGTCGATATCGACCCCGCACTTCTCACCGCGGCCGAAGCTCGACCGGCCGGAGGAATGATCTTCAGGGCAAGCTTCGAACGTTCAGAAGTTAGCGAAATTCCGGTCGCTGCGGAAGAAGGTGATGCTGCAGTACCTGACCGTCCCGACGTCTCAGCCACCCTAGCTGGCGGTCCGACCGCGGACTTGGTGAAGGTAGTCGCCGAGAAACTACTCGCGATAGGTGAGGACAGCAAGGATAGCGGTACAACGCGGCGAAACGCGATCGCGGCGCTCGGCCGGCTGCTTCCGTACGTTGAGCCGGATATCGCCGAGTTGTTCGCGCACCGCTTGGAGGCGGTGCATCACAATCCTGTGCACTCCGTTGCTGATCAGGTCGTCATGGGTATGAACCACGGGTTGAGCCGGATGCGCATGGGGACTGGCGAGGGGCATCTCGCATCCACCGCACTCAAGATCGCCGCACAGGCGCACCAGGTCGCGCGCGGTGCTGAGTCGTCGGCCGTCCCGGCAGACAGGAGCTTCGGCGAACGGCTCACCGCTGCGGCCCTACGGCTCCTAGCCACCGATGACCGAGTCGAGCGCCGTGCTGCTGCGAACACGCTGATCTCAGTCGCGCGAGCCGGTGAACTCACGCTCGACGCGGTGGCCGGACTTCTTGGAGATCGAGACCCGTCCATTCGCGCGAACGCTATTCACGCGTGTCGGGTCAGTCCAGAGATGTCGAAGATCCTCGCGACAGATCCGTCGCCAATCGTGCGAGCTGCATTGCCGGCACTCGGTGACGCTCTTCCAGATGAGGTCCGCGAACTACTCCTTCAGGACGATGACCCGCGGGTGCGGCACGCTGCCGCCGCAACACAGGCGACTGGGGACGACCGAGATCAATGATCGGTCCACTGCTGGCCGATGGGATCCCACGTGGCGGTTCGGCTCGTAGTGGGTATCCCGGCAAGAATGCTGTTGTAGCAGCTGGCGGCCGCGGTCAGTGCAGCGTTCAGCTCGTGTAGAGAATCGTGCACCGGGCTGTCTTTGGCCTGCGCTGACCAATTGTCGTGCCAGTCGGGCCCCGGCGGGCGTAGCTCTGGTGGGAGTTCCATCCCATTGCGCAGCTGGCGTTGGTTCTCGAGCGCCTCGACTGCCTGGCGCAGCGGTACCGGCAGGTTCTGGCTGATCAGGAGAAGATCGACGAGATCGCGGTACCGGGTCGAGGTGTCACCGGGCGGTGGCTGGCCGGTGCGCAGGTGGTATTCGTACATGGCGCAGAGCTTGTCGGCGATCTGGTCGGCGATCGGGTAGACACGGACCCGGACAGGTTCTGCGGGGTCCCCGAAATCGATCACCTGCGGGATCGGATGGATCTCGACCGGCCCGATCAGCCCGCGGTGGGTGACCAGGTCGATGGGAAAGGTGTCGAACACCGTTGCCCCGAGTCGTACCTGCACGCTGATTCGTGTGCCCTTGTCGTCGGTGAGGTCCTCTTTGCGTGAGATCGTGTAGGTGAACGCATCGACCTCGTGGCGGAGTATCTCTCGCAGTTTGTCGATGGCGTCCCCGATGTCGGTGAAATCGGTGGACATGAGGTCGACGTCCTTGCTGTAGCGGGCCTGTGGGAGGCGCACCATCATCCCGGTGCCACCCTTGAGTACCCACCCGTCGGGGTCGGCGTCGAACACTCTGGTCAGGAAGCGTGTCATGACGTATTTGCGCCGGAGTTGTTGCAGCGGTTGCCCGCTGCTCGCGGATTGATTCTTCAGCCGTTGTTGGATCGAGGCGCGGAGCTGGCCGGGGGATGGCGTGGGCATCTAGGGATTCTCACCTGAGTCGGGATCGGTCTGCGGGAAGGTGGCGGTGTCATTGTCCGGCGTGGTCGGGGTGGCGTCGTCGGTGCTGGTAGTCGGCTCCGGTTCGCCGGGCCGGCGTGCGGTGCTGTTGACGGCGGCTTGCCGGGCGGCGGGTTCGATCTCGGTCGCCACCGAGTCCCGGATCGCCTCGGTGTTCGGTGTCGGCAGGTTCTGCCGGATCGACGGGTGGGCTACGTCCATCGCGGGTGTGTCGGGGGAGGTCGCGGTGACGGCGTGGATTTGTTCGCTGAGCGGTGCCAGTTGTGCGACCGTGAGTCCTTTCAGGGCGTCCGCGACGAGTGCGTCGTTGGTCAGTTTCAGCAGCTTGCCGAATTGGCCGGTGGAGGCGGCGATCGCGAAGGGCAGCACGCGGTCATCGCGGTAGAGGTCCGAGATGGGGCGTGCAGCGGTTGTCGACTCGAGGTGGTCGGCCAGGTCAGCCCCCGGCCGGTGGACGGCGGCGAGGCGAGCGGTGAGGGGGCCTTCTTTGCTTCTCAGGTAGGCGTCGGCGAGTCCGAGGGTGTTCTCGGAGATCCCAGCCTGGGCGATCAGGGCGTCGAGGAAGGCGCGGCCGTCGCCGAGGACATGGCCGTAGTCGAAGGCGAACGAGGCGAGCGTCTTCTCGAGTTCTGCAATGGAGACGAGTTCGTGGGCGAGGGCGTCGCGGACGATGCCGGCGAGGTGTCCGCCGTCGATTCCCCCGGCGGCGAGGTCGGCGATCGTTCGGCGGGCCGTGGTGACCGGGAGTCCGTCGACGACGGTCCAGTCGTCGATGTCGACCGTTCCGGTGTGGATGCGCACATCGGGCAGGCTGAGCCGGACCCGACGCGAACAGGTGAGCTCGGCGACGTCGGCGTCGAGGTCGCCGAGGTCGTGCAGGTGCGCGGCGCTTCGGTGGGAGACGACGCCCCCGGGGAAGGGCTGGGACAGGCGCTCCCACGCGGGGGTGTTCAGGTCGAGCGCGACCCACGCGACACGCAGGTCCTGGCGCGGGTCGTACGGGAGTCGGGTCATGCGGTAGATCCCGTGATGCACACGCTCGAGGGCGCCGCGGTCCGCGAGCCGTTTCATCTGCACCGCGGTGACGCCGAGTGCCCGGGCCTGCGCCGAGGTGATCAGCCCCCATTGCTCGGCACCGAACTCGGCCGCCGCAACGGCAGCATCTCCCATCTTCATGGCACAATAATATCACTCAAGGTGCAATTTTCTTGCCCAACACCGGTGCGGCCGGGCGCTGTGCACGGTCTCCAGGGGTGCCGCGCCGGGTTCTAGTTCGGGATGTGATTCGCACAGCTACTCGCCAGTAACATTTTCTCGACAGCGAGTGCACACTCCTACTCCAGAGTCAGGTAGGCGACTACAGCGGCACCGTAGAGAGACGATGCGAGGGGGTGATCGGGGTGGTGGTGCCCAAAGAGAACGGCTTCCTCGAGTACCTGGATCTTCAGAGCGTACCTCCCCGATCAGGTCACCAAATCGGAGTTGCTGGCACAGGTCCGCGAGGCCGGGTTCTCGCTGAGCGATCGGCAGTTGCACCCCATATCGCCGGGCAACCCAGCGTGGCCAGGACTGCATTACTCGTAAACCGGGTGACCGTTCGACGATCGTCCGACCGGACACGCCCCTGAACCCGGAATACCGGGTTGCGCGTCTGGGCCTGGCGGCGACGCGGGTTGTGAGCCTGTCGCGCCGATCGCATCCGCCTTTCGGGTGAGTCGGGTCGGGTTCATCTGTGGTACAACATGTCTCAACTGTGAACAGCAGATCCAGGTCAAGGCACGGCCCACACGCCGGCGCCCGGTGACAGCGTGGTGGGGGTGCCCAAATAACCGGGCATACCGCCCGCTGTGAAGGCAGCAACCACCGTCAGAGATCCTGTCTGGCGACCCCAGGAAAGGTCCGTACATCCGCAGCGCCACTCGCCGGTCGACAGGTTGCGCCAGTGGACGACTAGATCGCAGTAGGGGTCTGCGCCGGAGGAACCGAGTGATTCCAGGTTCGTCTGGGTCCGTCCAGGCAGTGATGTACGCACACACCCGAGCGGTCATAGGCCGCGTGTCGATGATCAGAGGTAGCTTCCTGCTGGCTCACGTCACGATCGTCAACCGGCGACGGTCACGACCGGTGATGGCGCGCCGGGGCAGCGCCGCACCGACTCCGCGCGACGATCGACGACGCGATGCCCCGCCTCGTACGCGACCACAACACCGACCTGAACTGAAGAGTTCGACTCCGGCTTTCACGTAGGCGTTAGACGGCCGCTTACACCGCCATTAGTTTTCACGTGCCGTCGACAGCCCTCACCCTCCACACCGCGTGCCCAGGACCCCACCTTGATCCGTGCCCTGTCGGGGCGATCTGCTGAGATTGCGGGATGACCTTCTTCCCGGACTTCGTCAACGACACACGGAGCGAAACCTCGTTGGCGACCTCGGACCAGGTAGCGCTGAAATCCTTGGCATCGCAATACGACGAAGCCCAGCACAAGACTTACCTGGACCGTTTGGAAAAGGCAGTCGAGGATCCCAGGAACCGCAACATTGCCCTGAGCGGACGGTACGGGACCGGCAAGTCCAGCGTGCTCGACAAGTTCCAGGAGAACCACGAGGACTCGACGCTGCGGCTGGCGGTTTCAACCCTCGCGCCCGACACAGTTGGCGTGTCGCTGACCAACCGCATCCAGAAGGAGATACTCAAGCAACTGATCTACAGCGCCCGACCACACACACTCCACCACTCGCGGTTCAGTCGGCGCGGTCCGCTGCCGATGTGGCGGCCGATCGTTGAGTCCGCCCTATTCGTCGGCGTGCTCGGGGCGCTGCTGGCGCTGCTGGGGCATCTACCCTCGCAGGTGGCAACCGGACCTGATCACTCCGGCATCGAGCAGGCGGTGGTGTGGGGAGCGCTGGCCGCCCTACTCGTCGTCGTGCTCTCGGTTCTGCGGATAGTCACCTATAACCGGTTTACGGTCTCCAACGTGTCCGCGGCGGGCGCGGCCCTGACTCTGTCGGCGGCAAACCACACCTACTTCGACGAGCACCTCGACGAAATCGTCTACTTCTTCGACCAGGAATCCACGGACATAGTCCTCTTCGAGGACCTGGACCGCTATAACGACCCCCAGATCTTCGAGGCGCTGCGTGAGCTCAACACCCTCCTCAACAACACCCCGAAACGGCTGAAGAAGATCAAGAAGCATAAAAAGCCCCTCCGGTTCATCTACGCAATGCGCGACAGCTTGTTCGAGAAGATCGGCGAGGACACGGCCCAGGAGGGTGACGACGCGGCGCGGGCCGAGACCGTCCGCGCGAACCGGACCAAGTTCTTCGAAATCGTCATCCCCATCGTGCCATTCATCTCACACCGCACCGCCCGCGAGCACCTACATCAGCTCCTGCAGGAGGCGAACGTCACCGGCATCGAGCGTCCGCTGGTCGAACTCGTCGCCAAACACGCCACCGACAAGCGCCTCCTGCTGAACATGCGCAACGAGTACCTCGTATTCGCCGAACGCCTGCTGCAGTCGGACAAGGTCGCGCCCGAGCTGTCCCCCAGTCACCTCTTCGCGCTGATCGCCTATAAGAACTTCCACCTGGAGGATTTCGAGGACATTTCGCGGCGCTCCAGCGACCTCGACCGCTTGTACGACTATCACCGCGAGCTCGTCGCAACGTCGGTCGCGGACCGCGAGCAGACCAAGCGAGACCTGCTGGCAAGGAACGCGCAACCGCCGGCCGTCGACCCGTTCGCAAGGCAGCTGGGCAAACGGCTAATAGGAATCGGGAAGGCCGACCGTGACCGAAACCCGGGGTTGGCGAACTGGGAGCTGAAATTTTCCGTTGGGTCGGACCCATACAACTCTGACCAAGTGACCACACCCGCGTTCTGGGAAGCCGTCATCACCTCCCCCGTCATCACCATCGAAGCGACGCACCCGCAATACAGCAGCCCCAGCCAACTCATCCCCTTGACCCAGAACCATCTTGAGGACCTTTTCCCAGAAGTCCTGCACGGTCGGTGGGAAGCCACGAATACCGAGTCGTTGCACGAAGAACTTCAGCAGCTCGACCGCGACATCGAAGATCTCCGCGGCGCCGACTTCCGGGACCTGGTCAACGCCGACAAATTCACGATCACCATCCCGGGCGAGGACGAGAATCTGACGTTCGGCAAACTCGTAGACAGGATCCTGAAGTCGGACCTGGCACGCGACCTCGTCAAGCAGGGCTTCATCGACAGGAATTTCGCGCTCTATGCCGCGCAATTCTATGGCGACTTCACCGGCATCGACGTGGCAACGTTCATCGTGCAGACCGTCCAGACCAACAGCATGGACATCAACTACCAATTCACCAGCCCCGACGCCTTCACAAACCTGCTAGCCGAAGCCGACGAGGACTTCACCCGCACCATCAGCGCCTACAACATCGAGCTGGTCGACTACCTTCTCGCCGAGGACGTCGAACGTGCGGACCAGGTCGTGAACCACCTGACCTCAAACTTTGGGAGCGAATCGGAACAGTTCCTGGCGGCCTTCTTCACCTCGAACGTACAGCGGACCCGACTGGCGGCGCGGCTAAGCCATCAACCGTGGCGGGACGTGTTCACCTACCTTGTCTCCAACGAGGGCGTGCCCACCGATGTACGTACTGCACTCGTCGACGCCGCACTCGTAGCCGCCGACCGAAACGGCCCCTACGACCTCAGGTCCGATGTCTGCGACTTCGTGGTCTCGCACTACAAGCGGATGCCAGCCTTTACTGAGCCCCACCCCAGGCACGATCTGGACACGGTCGTGACTGTGCTGCAACGCGCTAACGTGCTTCTGCCCAGCCTCGATAGTGTCTACGAAGAGCTGCGGACACTCCTCGTGGACAACAACCGGTACGAGCTGACTGCCGAAAACCTGCGCACGGCGCTCAATATCAACGGCCAGGTGCCGCTGGACAGCATGCGCGGCAACGACACGATCTACCAGTACTGCTTGTCCAACCTCGGTACCTACCTCGACGCCGTCGAAGCCGACGACGACACCGACTACTCGACGCTGACCGCCCCGGCACTCGTCGACGCACTTCAGGCCGCGGAATCGGACGACGAGACCCTCAATCGACTCACCGCGACCGCGTCACCCGACAGCTCGCTGCGGCAGCTGGCCGACGCACCCCACTCGACCTGGCCAGCGCTGGCCTCAGCCAAACTGTTCCGTGCGTCGCTGGGCAATCTCGACGCGTACAGGGCCGAGGTCGGAGACATCGACGAGAGCCTCGGCCAACTCCTGCTCGCCGGCGGCGTCATCCACACCGACGATGAGACGAATGAGCCCCACGATGAGGAGGATGCGGCAAAGGCCGCTGTAGCCGTGCTCAATGCCCGACGTGGCATACCACGCCCCGAGGACCGGGTCCAGCTCGTGGGGAGCCTCGGGCTCGACGGGCCACTCCCGGCCACGCAAATCACACCTGAGGAAAGCAACCTATTCGCGCTCCTCCTCAAGGACGAACTGGTTCCCGACGACGCAGCCACCTTCACACACCTTCGCCAGGGCGGATGGGCTGCCCTCGGACCCGCCATTATCGCCTCGAACGAAGTCGAGAACTTCCTTATCCCCAACCTGGTCGACGGGATGGTCGCCTACCTATTTGAGGATCCCAAGACGAGCAACAAGGTCGGCCAGCTGATACTCAGAACCCTGGCGGACTTCATTCCGACCGACGAAGGCACGGCTCTGGCTGCTGCAGCCAAGTTCGCTGTCCGAAACGACATGGCCCTGCCAGTGAACGAAATCCGCCGGGTCGCCACGACGGGCAAGGACGCGAACCTCACCGTCCGGCTGCTCCAAATCGCAGCGCCCGCCGCGACCGACATCGTGACTGTGCTGAACGAGCTGGGCGGCAAGTACAGCTACCTGACCAGCTGGGAGCGCGCCGAGTTCGAGGTCCCGTACGACGACGCCCACAAGGCTGTCTTCAAGATCACGAAAGACGCGAACCTGTGCAAGACCAGCAAGAAGCCGCGCGAGGACATCCTCGTGGTCAAACGACCGTAGCTACCGGACTCACCCCAGGACGGTGATCAATACCCCAGTGCGTGCCGAGATCTTCGCACAAACCCATAGTGTCAACACCTATCAGGCGGCTCAAGAACTTCGCGACCGAGATCGGGCGAAGAGAAGACGTGGGAAGCGCTGGCCGGTGCCTGCTCCGTGTGTGCACACGTATGACGGCGAGACCGTCAAGATCGACGCGTTGTTCGGTAACGGCAGGGACCGACCGAGTGCTCATCCCCGTTGTCGCTGCGGACTGAACGACAACTACTAGGCCGGGATGTCCTCGCGGACGTACACAAACCCGGCTGCCGCCCGAATCACCTGCGAGTAGCCGAAGTAGAGGTGAACCAGTCCCAACATGCTCAAGACGAAGTCATGTTCCGCATGAGCGTGCTTGAAATCATCCTGAATCAGTTCATCGAAGGCGTCAGCGTGCTTACCGTGATGGATCTTCTCGCCGTAGTTGAAGAGCGAGATGATCCGCTGCGGGTCGACATTGCTGTAGTTGGCGAACTCCGCCGGGTCCGCGTACCTACCGTCGGCTTCGAGTACCTTCGTCGCGACGATGTTCTTCAGCGGATGGTTGAGGAGCTGACCGCGAGCCTTCGACCACTGCTTCAAGATTTCTAGGCGTTCCTCGGCACGATCGTCGGTCGCCTGACGTGCAGCCTTCATGAGGATGCCGCTCACCTTGTCGTAGCAGGGGTCGCCACTGTCGCTGTCGTGCAACTGTCGGAAGCGCACCGAGAAGCCGACCAGGACTTCGTCGTCGGCGGTGATGCTCTCATAGGTTGACTCGGTCATGTTGGACTTCCAGGTGATGCCACCACGCATGCTGACCACGCTGTATGCGGCGACCTTCTCGCACACCTCTAGGAAGCGGCTCAGCTTCCGCATCTCGGCTTCATCAAACGGCGTCTCGAAGGGCGGGATATCCAGCGGGTTCGAGAGCTCGAAGGCGTAGGTCATGAGCTGCCAGTTGTAGTCGAACGCCTTCTTATCCTGAGCCAGTTCGGCCAGCGGTGGCGGGAATTTCAGCTTGACTGGCAGGACCGAGTCCTCATGCGCAATCGCCGTTATCTCGAGGACACCCGGATCGATCTCAGGAAGCGGCGTCCGGCGCCGTTTGGGTGGGCTTGGCGGCTTGGGCGGCCGGTTCTGGTTCTTCCTGCTGTACTTTTGTCCCACCCTGGTCCTCCTAGTTCGGGCGTTCAATCGACGCCGCTCCTGCAAGGATAGGGAGTGGAGCCGACACCGAACGACGGACTCAGTAGCGGTCACGGAGCTCGGAACCGTTGGGGTCGGGGCGGGGTTGGCGGATTTCGCTGGGGTGTGCGGTTCTGCTGCTGGGTTCTTCTGTTATCTGCCGGCGGTGATGGTGTGGCAGCGCGTGGCCCCTCGTGCACCCGCCCGACATCACGGTGCGCCCCACCACGACTACTCGTGATGGGGCGCAACGGCCCCGACACCGACGGTTTCCTCTCCGCCACCGACCGGGCACCCGCCACTAGTCGGGATCGGCGAGCCTACCGACCAACCACGCTGCCACCTCCGGATCGTCGGTCATCACCATCAGCTGATCGAGACGGGATCCGTCCCACACCGTCGGGAACATCCGGGACAGGCTGGTCACCTCGATGCCTCGCCCCGCAACGCTCGACTCGAGTCGGCATCTGAGCGCCTCCAGATCCCGATTCCGCTCGTGGATTCGCTCGGCCGCCTCGGCCCGGTCTGCGTCGGCCTGCCGCCGCGCCTGGTCCATCCGCTGAACCTGCGCGGCCGTGCCCCAGATGTCGCGGCCACCGACGGTATGCGCGGCAACCGCCCCAGCGTCAGCTAGTTTCCGCAGCGCGGACACCACCGTCTGCGGCTGACAGCCGAGTTCGGTGGCGATCGCCGACACGGGTGCGAGGTCATCGGTCCCGGCACTGCGCTCGAGCACCCACAGGACCTGGCCCTCGTTGGTCCACAACGGATCCGCGGCGACCGCCTTGCGTTCGGCTTCGCTCATGTGCGCGGGGCACGCTGGCGCGAATTGTCCCAGCGGCTTCGAGTACCGCACCAGCGCTGCACAGGGCGGACCCGATTTCGTCAGGCGTCCACACTTCGGTCGTTGCTTCACGTTTCGGATGCTACGGAAGACCAGCCCCGCGCGCTTCCTGCGTCACCGCGCCGTTTCGGCGGCGGGGCGCACCGTGGCGGGGCGTCCCTTTCACCGCCACGGGGTCGCGGTTGCCGACGGTCAGCGTCGCTCGTAGTTCCCGCACCCTCAGCCCGGACACCTGGTCGAACGGGTGCACCTGGATACCGCCGGAGCGCAGTGCGTCCCACAGTTTCCGCTTCGTCGTCGATGAACGCCGACATCCGTTGCCCAACGACCCGACAGAGTGTGCCGGAGCGAGAAGGTGCCCTACGCGGTCGTACCCGTTGTTCACAGCGACCACCGCCGATGCTCCGTGTATATCGATCAAATGACACTGCGCGCCAAGCTGTTACCCACCAAGAGCCGATGAGCATGGCCTGGTAAAACTGATCATGAGAAAAATTGCGGTGAGCATCGCCGCTGTCGGGCTTGTAGCGCTGACTGGATGTAGTAATGGCGACGCGTCTGGTGCCGCGACCGAGACGGTCACTGTGTACAAAACCGTCACCGTCGTTGTATCCGCGCCCGTGACAACGACGTCAGTGCCGGCAGTGGTCAGTACGCCTGCTACCGCTCCGGCGAAGAGGCGGACTACCTTCAGCGACGGGGTGTTTGCAGTCGGTGCGGACATCGAACCGGGTGTCTACGTGACGAACGGACAGAGCCGGATCGGCGGCTGCATCGCAGTCTTCCTGCCGCGCAAGAGTGCGCCAGACGCCGAGGCGATGCCTGGTGCTCAAGCGCTCGGAGCGACTACGTACCTCGAAACGTCGGCTGGCCAGTTCGTGAAGTCGCTCGGTGGATGCACCTGGACTCTCGAACCCTAAAGTGCGAAACCGGCCGCACCCAACTCACCTAATTGCGACCTGCTCACTGTGCCAGAAACGGCGGCCTGCACCGACCGCAACTTCCCCGGCGTGGTCAAGGCGCCGTGGAAGTATCCAGCGAGCAGCGTCAGCAGGCCGAGTTCGAGGCGTAGTGTGAGCCGGTGCGGATGATCGGTAAACCGAAGCCTGTCGGACCGTCGAAGTAGTCTGTCGATCAATCGCCGCTGGCCTCGGGCCGGGCACTCGATGCTGAGTCCCCGGAGCCTATTATGCCCGCTTCGGATTTTCTCCTCGCCCTCGCTCACGACGTCGTCGGCATTGCCGAGAACGTCCTCGCGTCGGTCCTCGCTACGTGGATCGCCCGACTCGATCGAAACGAGTTATCTGTCAGCCACTCTGAGTACTGTTCCGGCAGTTCAACGAACCAGACTTACAATCGACCGGAGGAACATCACATGGAGCGCCATCCCGGCCTTCTCGACCCAGCGGATATCGAGCCGACGTTCAGCCCCGTAATCGTCATGAGGGCGCACGGAAAGCCGGTCGACAACGATCCCGATCTCGCCGACATCACGCTGAGTCTCAAAAGTGCGCAGGTCGACGATGAGTGGGCGCAGCTGTTCTACGAGCTGCCGGGCGACCGGCGATACGGCGCGTATCTCGTCCACGAGACTCATCGCGCCAGCATCGGTCTCCGGGTTCGTAATGACGACCTCGAGGTAGCGGTCGCCGAGCTCCGGGCTGCGATCACCGAACTCAACACCAAGTTCACTGCCGAGATACTTCCCGAACGGCAGCGCGCGTACGAGCAGCGGCAGGCGGAGAAGTCGGTCGAGAAGCAGCGTCAGGCGGCACTGAACGAGGTACTCGATAGGGTCAACGATCAGTTGTAGGGATCACGCGAGCGAGGCCTGCCGGTCGGCACTTCCCGTACAGGCCTCGCTCATCCCACGGGGAGTGTCGAGGCCGCGCAGCGAGGCAGGTCGGACGAAAACGATGCCGATCGGTCGGTTTTTCTGCACCATTTGTTCAGAAACCCTTCAACCCCGACGAACAGGACCCTAGATGCGCGTGATCGCCCGCACCACACTCCTTGCCGCAGCGGCCATCCCGCTGTCTGTCGCAGCGCCCGCGCAGGCGTCAGCGGCAGCGGCCACCGATGTCACCTTCGCCTTCACCGTCAGCGGCTCGACCGTGACCAATACGATCACCAACAACAGCGGCACCACTCTGACGTGCGGAACCGCCCTCGCACCGGCCCCTGGCGGGGTGCTGCCACCGGTGCGGGACGTACTTAGCGCCGGTCAAACTCTCTACGAGACCGGCGAGGTACAGCCGGGGACGACGACCCAGTCGGTACTCGATATTCCCGACGGCTCCTACGTCGCACTGGCCTCATGCTCGCGCGCGGACACCGACCCCGCCATGTGGATCTCTGACTACCCCGGCATCGAGGACTACCTGGAGCAATGGCCGGGCACCGAATTTACCGTCCAACAAACCTCCACCGTCGTCACCGTGCCCAGCGTCGACCCCGCACCACCCGCCGCCGCTCTCGTCCCCGACCTCAGTGAACTGGGCACCATCTTCGGCAGCTAAGCCCCACCAGCACAACACAACGCCAGCACAATCAAGATTAGATCCCTCCGCGCGACTGCACCCCAGCCACTGTCGCCCCGAGAGCGGATGAGTACCCGCCGGGTTTCATGGTGTCGCCCGTTGGAGCGCCGACGACGAAGGAACCGCCTTCTCGGGAAGGTGACCATCGGCCTCAGCGGCCATATTAATATCGGCCTGTTACAGATAGCCGAGCCGCTGAGGCTGATTCCGCTTGAGGGTAGTCGCTCCCCTTCTACCTTGCGCGCCCCTGAAGTGCATAGAAAGCCTCGATTCCGGTGCGCATCGGAACAAGTTGATATCCCGAACGTGCCTGCCGGGCCGCTGAAACGGCTCGCGAAGGACTAAGACCCGGGGTTCCGATACGCGGTCACCGGATCCGTCGCCGCAGTCGAACGGGCCCCGTACGCTCCGGCGCGGGGCAGCGTTCATCTACACCGACAACCTGGACGAGGCCGTAGGGAAGTGGCGCCTGAACCCCGTCGACCCCGACACCGCGGGAGCGGCAAACGTGATTCTCGGAGAACCCGAATACCCGGTCGTCTTCGAGAACACCACTCGGGCCAAGGACGGATACACGATCGCGGCAATCGAGCAGGTCGCCGTCGACCTGCTGTCCGGGCCCGGCCGCAACCCTGCAGAACAAGGACGCCCCACGACATCTACCGCATGCTCGTCGCATCCGAGCCCGACGACGTCGCCGACGCGTGCCGCCGACTGCTCGCCGACCCGATCAGCGCCACTACCACCGAACACGCCCTCGAATGGCTGCCTGAAATGTTCGGCAACGCATCCGCGACCGGAGCCGACATGGCTGGTAAAGCCGAAGAGGGCGTCGGCAACCCCACCCAGGTTTCGATCAAACCCGCATTGCATGCCACCGAGCTGTTGGACACACCGCCGGTTAGTGCGGGCCCGACACCGGTCGTTGTCGTTGAGGCCCGGACGGCGACCTCGCGGGAGCCGAGGTGGTCGGCAGGCAACAGGTGTCGAGTCGTGGCGCGGTGGTCCGAGTTCCGGGCGCGGTACGCGACCACCGTCTCCTCCCACGAATGTTGGACGATCGCCCCAGCAGCGAGTTGATAGTTTTCGGCAGCCCCGCTCTTGACGCCGGCGAAGACCCTGCGTCGACAGCGTGTGCGATTGCCCCCGACGTGCACCCGTAACTTGCACCGCTGACGAGGACAACCGCACGGCGCCGAAGACTATGGTCCCCGAAGTCTCATAGCCTTCGCGGCACGATGGCCACGCTGTGCACCAGGACAATGTCGCAACTTATGCGACTGGCATCTCCACCTGAGCGTCATGGAAGGCTCGTTCGATCTCGACCGGAATCCGGCCGCGCAAGGACACCTCGTGACCCGCACCGATCGCCCACTCACGAATCTCCCTCGAAGACATCTTCGCCGGCGCCTCACTCACCATTGCCCTCTCCACCGGCACCTTCACCGGAACCTTCGCCGCGACTGGCTTCTTCCCTGCCGTCTTCTTCGCCGGGGCAGTACTCGCCGCCGTCCTCTGCAACGGAGCCTTCGCCGTGGACCTCTTCCGCGCAGCTGCCTTCTTCGCGGCCGCCTTCCCTACCGGCGCCATTGCCGCCTGAACCTTCTTCACCTGAGCGTCACGGAAGGCTCGCTCGATCTCGACCGGAATCCGGCCGCGCAAGGACACCTCGTGACCCGCACCGATCGCCCACTCACGAATCTCCCTCGAAGACATCTTCGCCGGAGCCTCACTCACCACTGCCCTCTCCACCGGCACCTTCACCGGCATCTTCGCCGCGACTGGCTTCTTGACGGCCGTTTGCTTCGTCGGAGCCGATGTTGTCTGAGGCTTCTTCGCCGGAACCTTCTTCGCCCGACCCGTTGCCGCGACCGTATTTCTCGCAGCTGCATTCTTGGCGGCCGGCTTCCTTACCGGCGCCGTTGTCAGCTGAACCTTCGTCCCCTGAGCTTCGTCGAAAGCTTGCTGGATCTCGACCGGAATCCGGCCGCGCAAGGACACCTCGTGACCCGCACCGATCGCCCACTCACGAATCTCCCTCGAAGACATCTTCGCCGGAGCCTTACTCACCACTGCCCTCTCCACCGGCACCTTCACCGTGACCGCCTTCTTCGCGACCGTCTTCTCAGCAGCTGCCTTTGTCGCGTTCTTATTCGTCGCGTTCTTATTCGTCGCGTTCTTGTTCGTCGCGTTCTTGTTCGTCGGAGCCTTCGGCGCGGCCGCTTTCGACGCTGCCGTTTTCTTCGTGGTGGTCTTCTTCACCGGCGCCGTCTCTGTCTGCACCTTCTTTGCCTGAGCGTCCTCGAAGGCCTGCTGAATCTGGGCCGGAATCCGGCCGCGGGATGGAACTTCGCGGCCCTCTCCGATCGCCCACTCGCGAATCTCCTTGAACGCCTTTTTCGCCGGAGCCTTGGCCGCGGCCGTGTTCGACGTGGCCGTCTTCTTCGTGGCCGTCTTTTTCACCGGAGCCGGTTTCGTCTGAACCTTCTTGGCCTGAGCGTCGTGGAAGGCTTGCTCGATCTCGGCCGAGATCCGGCCGCGCAAGGACACTTCGCGCCCCGCCCCTATCGCCCACTCGCGAATCTCTTTGGTTGTCGTCTTCGCCGAACCTTCGGAATTCCTCGGTGATATCGCCATGTGTCTCCTTCTTCGCTGGGCAACCGTCGAACGCACACAGTAACGGCAGGCGGGCACGCCCGGTAATCAGGAAACTCTCCCGAACTGACATGTCATCGTCCCTAACCCATCGCCGATCTGGACAGGCTGACACGATTTACCTGGAGTCCCACATTCACGACGCACTAAGCTTCGGGCAGAGCGAGCGCGACTCACTCTGGCAGTCAAACACTTTGGTTCTCCGCGGCGACAATAGCAAACTTTGGAATTGCACTTCAGGGTTGGCGGTATCCACTGGACCGTGTGGCTCGGATCCAGATCGGTGATGACGAGTCGAATCTGTCAGGAAGGAACGGGTATCTGCGTGTTTTTCGGAACACGGCCTGAACCAGAGAGCGACATCCACATTGCGAGCCTGAGAAATCGGGTTCAGTGAGCGGTCAGCGACCTACTTCCGGGACGAGCGCCAGCCCCTGCCAGGCACCCACGGTGACGGTGATCTCGCCCGACGCGGTTCGACGTCCGGCGATATGAGTCAGCCCCGCTGCCCTACAAACACCCCGAGCCACCGCCTCAAGTCCACTCAACCCTCAACTGCCTCCGGGGATGATTCCCGCCTGCCAAAGTTGCCCCATTACATCAACCAGCCAGGAAGTTACTGCGGGTGGAAACGGGGACCAGAAGATCCAGCTGTCTCCCGCCAGATGAATGAAGTTGCCCATCTCACTCACCTCGTACCCACCATTTGTTCACTGGAGTCACAGGGGAACGACAGTCCACATCGTGCGCCGCCATTCCAAAGGCAATGGCGGTGCCAGATCCGTGATCCGGCCATATCGCACCCTCCCGCTGTGTGTCCCGACCGCTCCATCAGAGTATCTGGAGTCTCAAAGGAATCGTTCGGGAACGAAGGAGGACGAATGGCGGGAACGGAACTTCCACTTCGGAGCGACCCCGATAGTGGAATGCCTATCGGAGCTTTAGATGATAATCGGGCTCCAGGACGTCATCGAGGACACGGGTTTCGGTGCGGACGTCTGAGCTCGCGATTGCCCGACGAGCGGTGGGATGTGCGCGCCGGCACCTCAATGCCCGCGGCGGCATACACCATCCGCCGCGACGGGACGGTTGCGTACGGGCCGGTCTGGAACGGGGACCACCACCGATGTCTGGGCACACATCGCCCGTCACCGGCTCCTGGTGAATCCCGTCTACGCCACAGTCCGTGATCTCGGTGTCCCCGCACGGCAGCACCGCTTTTCCCAGTTCATCGACGGCAGCCACCTCGACCGTGGTCGTCTCCCTGGCTCCGGCGCGGCCCGCCCACCCTATTCGAATAACTCGCCGACACTGTCCCCCCATCCGACAACTGAGCTGAGCGGCTCTCCTCTTCCCGCGATGGATTGTGGCCCGACAGCGAAGATGGTCAAGAAATGTCGCCGTAGGATGTCGAGAACCCGCGCGCGGCTTCGTCCCGGAGTGAAACGGCCAGAATGGGCCGTACCGCACGCAAGGAGAACATGATGGCCAAGTACCTGCTGCTCAAGCACTACCGTGGCGCACCCGCATCGGCCAACGACGTGCCCATGGACCAGTGGACACCGGAGGAGATCTCCGCCCACGTGCAGTACATGAACGACTTCGCCGCCCGACTGGAGGGCACCGGCGAGTTCGTCGACAGTCAGGCCCTCTCCCCGGAGGGCACGTTCGTCCGCTACGACGGCGTAGGGCGGCCACCGGTCACCGACGGCCCGTTCGCGGAGACCAAGGACCTGATCGCCGGCTGGATGGTGATCGACGTCAAGACCCACGAGCGGGCACTCGAACTGGCCGGCGAACTGTCCGCGGCCCCGGGTGCGGATGGCAAGCCGATCCACGAATGGCTCGAGATGCGACCGTTCCTGGCCGCCGCACCGACCACGACGGAGTGCGGCTTTCACCAGGGATGATGACATGTCCCCCGATCCGCTGATCGCAGTGCCGCGGGCCGCTTGAACAAGGCGGACTGTCTAGTTTGTGGGCAAGTATGGGCTAGAGTCGGCGACCCTGCGGATCCACCGGGATGAGCCGGAGGCGTTCACCCTTCCCGGGGTTGGTGCCTCCGGTTCTCTGTTTCGCGAGCCGCTTCCCGCGGTCATCCGCCTCTTCAACTCCCAGCGGGCGCCTCGCTCCGGGGTAGGTCTTCCTCGGCTTGCTCGTCGACTGCTCATCAGCGGAGCGGTAATAGGCTCCTTGCAGCAGAATCGCAGGATTCGCGACCCGCTCCGGCCGGCCCTGCAGATCGCGGCGTCATGGCGAAAACGACCAGCGAAACCGGTTGTCTCACCCGGCCACCGAGCAGCAGTGGCCTGTTACTGTGGCCGGGCCCCAGGCAGCGACGGATGAACAGGAGCGCTGGTGACCCCTCGCCAGAAACCCCGTCGGAGGACGACACTCGCGCTCATGTTGACCGGGTTGCTTGTGGTGGCGGTGACGGCCTTCGCCGGATACAGACTGATGAACGCGCGGAGTTACCAGCTTTTCGGAACTCTCGTCGATCGGGTCGACACGGACGACAAGGTCGTCGCTCTCACCTTTGACGACGGGCCGACCAGCAGAACACCCGAGGTGCTGCGACTGCTGAACGAGGCCGGCATCCGAGCAACGTTCTACCTCAACGGCACCGAGCTGCGCGCGAACCCGGAACACGGCCGGCGGATCGCTGATGCCGGACACGAACTGGGCAACCACACCGATACCCACCGTCGAATGGTCTTCGTCTCTGCCGACACCGTGCGGGATGAAATCGAACGAACGGACGAGGCGATCCGGGCCACCGGCTACACCGGTCCGATCACCGTCCGCCCGCCGTACGGCAAGAAACTCCTCGGGCTTCCCCACTATCTCGCCGAGCACGATCGGACCACTGTCATGTGGGACGTCGAACCGGACTCCGCGGCCACCGCCGACACCGCTGGAATCGTAGCCGCGACGCTGGCGCAGACCCGCACCGGTTCCATCATCCTCATGCACGTCATGTTTCCCTCGCGTCACGCTTCGCTCGACGCCGTCCCCGACCTCGTCGCCGGACTCACGGCACAGGGATATCGGTTCGTCACCGTGTCCGAACTACTCGAGCCCTGATTCCCGCGCCCCGTTCAGGTTTCGCTGAGCACTTCTCGTCGAAAGGCGGGATCCGCGGGCCGGACGCCGCCTCCTCAATTGCATTCCTCGATCACCGCACCACGATTCGACGGGCACCCGACGAACGACATCGAAGTTCCGGACCCCAGGCTCGAGGGATGTGCTGTTTCCACAGTTCACGGCATGCATTTACCCGCGCGTAGGCGCTAGTGGCAGGGCGAACCTCCTGCCTGCATGCTGGCGCAGCGCAAGCGTCCGTTGATGAACTCACGAACTCCCGGATCTGCGATCGATTCAGAGAATGAGAGAGTGTCTTAATCCATCACAAAGCGGGCAACTCGTCGACCAATCCTTCCAACAGCCCCATGTCGTGGCGGTCGGGGCGCGGTGGTGCCAGCGTCGCTATGTCGAGCTCGGACGGGAAGCCGTCGACTACGCGGCCCGGGTCGAGTCGATCCAGGACTGCGTACCATTCGGCCAGTGGTTCGCAGAGTCGGGCATGCAAGTCGAAATGACCACGCCGGCGGGTGCGGTCGCCGTTGCGTTGTCTCACCAGTTGCTGCGGATCGGGGATCGACAACAGCACCACGTCGGCGAATCCGAGACGCCGCTGCGTGAACATCTGCCGGACTGCGGCGAGGTCGTGCGTGAATCGCGTGACCGGTGCCGCACCCACTGCGGCCAGGCACCAGCTGTAATGCAGTTTCAGCGGGTCGCTGTCGCACACCGCCACACCACCGGCGTCCTCCAAGGTCAGCGCTTGTGTCCACCGGTGCGCGTTGACCTGAGCCCAGTAGGTCGCCTGCTCCGCCTGATCGGATCCATCCGGTTCCCGACCTGTCGGGGTGTATTCGGCGACGAACTGTCCCCCGGTTGCCCGGCACCACGTGGTTTTCCCGGCGGCACTGGGCCCTTCGACGGCGACAATCACTGGCATACCCTACCCATCCAGGCACACG
This sequence comes from Rhodococcus sp. WS4, assembly GCA_006543605.1. Taxonomy (GTDB): domain Bacteria; phylum Actinomycetota; class Actinomycetes; order Mycobacteriales; family Mycobacteriaceae; genus Rhodococcus_F. The sequence continues at coordinate 6,288 of RRBB01000070.1, read as the reverse complement.
ACGATCCGAATCGAGGGCGCTCGATTTGCCGGTCAACGATCGCTGACCGGTCACCGATCGACTACTGACCAGCACTACCAGTGAGATAGTTGATTGATGTCAGACCCACTCGTTCCGATGAGACCGGTCGACCACGCCGTTGTCGATGGCCGCTCTCGGCGAAACCCGTGGTGGGATGGTGTCATTACTCTCGTCGGCATCTCCCTCGCTCTGATGTGTGTTCTGAGCACTTGGGCTGTGACTTGGAACGTCGTCGTGGCCATCGTTGTCGTGGGTGTCACTGGTATGGCTGAACGGTTTCTGCCCCCTACTCTCACTCGCAGGACGAGATAGCTGAGCAGTCTCCAGCTCGACCTCGATCACAACTACCACCCGCCCTGTCTGTAGTAGCACCGGATGACGATCCCTCAACGGTCGCCTGGTGGCCGCCGGACGCTATTGCTTGTCGAAGAAGTCTCGGCGCGCGGCGTCGATGAGTTCCGGGTAGTCCATGCCATAGGTTTTCGCGGCGTGCCAGAACGCTTCGATGGCCGATTCGAGCGGTTCGGCTTCGGTGTACATGCTGCGTGAGTAGGCGGCGAGCGCCTCGTACTGCTGGACGAGTTCTCGGTGGGCGGGGAGACCGGAGACGATGCGGCGGGTGATCCGCGGGTCCTGATCAAGTCGGTTGCGGGCGGCGAAGTTCGCGATGAAGTCGTCGTTGACGGGATTTCCCGCGTCCATGTCTGTGAGGACGTCGCGGAGCCAGTCGATGTGTGCCATTCCGGCGCGTTCCCAGGCGCGGTGGACGCACCAGCGGGCGAAGGCCCGCTGCTGCTCCGGGGGTGCGGCGTCGATGCGGTCGATCAGGTCACGGTCGAGGCCGGCGACATACCTGCTGGAGAACACCGCCTCAAGTGTGGGGGTTAGCGGTTTGCCGCCGAACTCCTTCAGGTGTGCGCGCACGGCGTTGGCTTCGGGGCCCTTGGGTGGAACCTTGACGACATCGCCTGCGTCGTTGCGGATGAAGACATAGTCGCGGGAGAGGCTGGATTCGTCGACCTGGGTCTGTGGTGACCATGCGCGATCGGTCTTGTGCAGGATGCGGACCGTGCCATCGTCGGTGGGGGTGGGCCAGAGTTGGACGAGGTAGTCCTCGCACGGTTCGGTGACGTCTTCGCCGTATCGGGTGTCGCGGCCGCGGGTGTGTGCACGTACCACGTATCGCCCGGCGGGGATTGGGGTGAGGGTGGTGCTTTCGGTGCCGTCGAGAGTGGTCACGACGATGTCCGAGGTGGTGGTGATCGTGGCTTCTTCGATCACCTCCCATTCCTGCGTGGCCTCCGTGTCGGGGGCGTCTTCGAGCAGGTCGAGCGCCAGACGTGCGGGGCCGTAGGTGATTCCGGTGTAGAACGAGACGAAGCCGGGGCCGACCTCGATCAAGGTGCCCTCGGCTACCGCGTTCAGAGTGTCGGCACCGGGTTCACCGAGGGCAAACTGATGATGGTCAACTCGCACAAGCTCCCACTGCGTCACCGCATCAGGCTAAACGCAACATCTGCATTATTCGTTCATTCAACGATCGGCTATCGGCCCGGCGGGCGGAGGTTCGCGGCGTAGAACTCGATGCTGGTCGTTTTGAGTCCAAACTCGGGGTAAGCCACCGTGACGTGGATGGTGCTCTTTGTGGGTACCGGACTGAGGAAGTAGTGCGCTCGCGTTTCAATCACACCCAGGTCGCGGACACGGCCGCGGGAGTCGCCGCCACCAGATAGCCATGGCTCGTTCGGATCATCGGGAAAGTCGTCCTGTCTGAATGAGTTGGACAGCACGGTGCCGCCGAAGAGACCGTGCTCACCAAGAGTTGGTGATACTGCGAGGACCAGCCGGATCCTGGTTTTGTGAGCCTTGTCCGGCCTGATCCTGTACCCCAGATTGATTGTCTCGGTGTCGAAGGGGATACCGGCGGTGGGGTCTGGGTCCGGTTCCCGGGCGACCAGATCAAAGCCCATCCCGTTCTCGTACACCTTCACTCTGGTGAACTGGAGGTCGAGGCCGTTGTTTGTTCTGAATGGGATGGAGAGCTTCGGCTCGTAAAGGACTGGATCCTCGTCCTCTGTTGTCAGGAACGCGTCGGGTCGTTTCCGAAATTCGGGCACCTCGCGGCGGCCGGGCGGCCGCTGCGCGCGCTTCTCGCGTTGTTCCTGTTCCTCACGTTCCAGTTCGCGCTCAAGTTCTTTGTCCGGGATGGATTCGCCAGCCAATCGCAAGATCCGGGCACTCCACTTCAAGTGGGCAGTCCACTCCGGTGGAGGATCGCCGACATAGGCAAAGTTGAATCGCTTTTTGGACATGCCACCGATACTTGCATGCGCTAACCGGTGAACGGCACAGTTGCTGACAACGTCCGTGGTGACCCGCAAGCCGAACCCTCACTGGCACGTTCCGATTGTCGTCCCATGACTGGAACTCGCTGACCTGCGAAGTCCCGTAGAGGTGGTCCGGTGAAGAATCCCGAACTGGGGCGCCAAACGGTGCAGACATGCGCTCCCAACGGCGGCAAGTATCGGAATCTGCGAGAAACTCGCGGATTGCACGCATAACTCAGGGAATCCATTAGTTTCGTGCGAAATCGAGGGCCGGGCTACTTGGCGCTATGTACCCCCGCGACCAGCTGAAGTCGGAGGATTCCGCATGCAACCGCCCAATCGAACCTGCGCGCACTCCGGTAAAGGCCTCATCCCTTCTCGGGGACCTGTCGTCATCACAGGTCAAACCCAATTCTGCCGAACTCGTCGCCGATTTCAGAATCGCGACAACCACACGGCCGTCACCGCCCGTCCGTCGCCGGCTGAGCGACACGCCCGAGCGCGTGCGGGGTCCTTGGAGAAACCGTCACCTAGCGGATTCACTGTCTTCGCGCCAAGCACCGCGCCAACTATCCGACTGAGAAGCTCGCAACACGAGTGAACAGGAGTGAAATGCCCGAGCAGTCGTGGATCACAGCCCAAGAACTGTACGACCAGGGATATACGGTCGATGGAGCACGTCAACTCTTCGGGGAGCCAAGGACAAGCCCCGACGGAACCCTCGGTTGGGAAGATGATTGGATCGACCGCGCAGAAGGACGGGCCCTCATCCCTGTACTGCCCTTCCTTATCGAACGTCTGCGGGGACATTCCGAGGTGGGAGAGGCTGCTGGCGAGCTGGTCAGGCTCTACGAGGAGCTCAATCGTAGAGCAGGAACTGCGGGTGCTCCCGATCCGCTCCATCACCATGAAATCTCCGAAGATGAGCTGGTAGAGCTGGGAAATGACCGCGACGCCCTCAATGCGATTTACGGGTCGCCGCACCGTTGGACACAAGAGCCCGTGGTCGAGGGCAATCCGGTTCCGTTCATTTCGCAGGAGCGAAGCCGGTTCGGGGATGGCGCGCGATTGGTCGGAAGGCGGCATCTCCGGTGGTGGCTCAAGAGTGCAGTCGGCGAAGTGGCGAACAAGCAGAGCGAGAACGCCTGACTAGGGAGCTTCCCTGTGCCAATAGCTGGGCCCGGATTGCGGTCGATGGGGACATGTCATCTCCCCAGGTGAATGAGCCAATCCGGCTTACCAGTCCGATGCGCTGGACGTGATCTCGCGGGCGCGGTGGGACCAGTCCGGGTCGCTGACCAGAGCGGTGATGGCAGTGGCCATCTGCTCGGTGTTGCCGTCGATGCCGAGCCGGCGAAGCGTGCGGGCGATACGCGCGGGGTGGGCCGGCCACCGACCACCGGTGGTTTCGACCAGGGCAGCGAGGACGGTAGCCGCCTCGGTGTCGCTGAGTTCCACCGGCTCACCGGTCATGCCACGTACCCCCGGCTGCCGGTGGTCAGCCAATGCTCGCTCGCCGCTCGCCGCTCGGCGCACCGAGGCCCGGTACCAGGGATTACGCAGCGATCGCATCAACGCTCCTTCGCGTTCAGTGTGCGTCCTGGAACGCCTGCTCCACCTCGGCGGGAATGCGACCGCGCGACGAGATTTCGTAGCCCTGTTCGGCCGCCCAGGCGCGTTTCTCCTTGCCGTTCCCGCGTCGCCGCACCGGGGCGTCCGAGACGACGGGGCGATCCGAGCGTCGTTTGCGGCCACCGACCCGGGTGGCGTGCTCGATGAATAATCCGATCTTCTTGTGAAACTTGCTGGCGTGCTTGCCTTTCAGATCGATTTCGTAGTCCACCCCGTTGACGGAAAAGGTGATGCTCTCCCCGTCCTCACCGAAGACGGTTCCGTCGATGTCGTCGACCAGTTCGACAACTACCTTGCGCGCCACAGTTCCCCGATCTCTCACGTCTTCTCGATACAGCAGGCAGAACCCTACTGGCGGCCGCAGCCGATCGGGCAGACCGACCCCGGGGACGTGTCATCTCCGCAGGTCACTTGCCGGGTTGTACGGCGCAGGAGCAGCCGGGGGCTGGTCCTATCGGGTGTGCACCCGGGTGTCCCCCAGGGGGCCGAGCGCGAAGTAGATGGGCGGCGGACACAGTGCGATGGAGGGCAAGAAGGTGGGCACCTCCGGCCCCCACACGATGATGGCGTTGACGGGATAAATCAAATTGGTAAACGGGACGCACACCAGTTCCAATTGGTGGGTATTCACCGATCCGGGTGCACAGGTCGACATGGCACCGACCGCGAAGAACTGCATGTCGCACCCACTCGGAGCTGGGGCGGCGTGTGCGTGCGCCGCGGTCAGGGACAGGGCGGCGGCCGCGGTGGACGCGACGAGGGTGAGGCGCAGAAACCGAGACATGGGTCCTCCGGTGGTGCGGGGCCCGACCCACCGCCCATTCTCGCAGGTCAGGTGCCGCTGCCGCGGTCCATCCGACGAATCCGCTCACGGCGGGCATGCTTGGCGAGCAGGTGTTTCCGGTTGTTCTGGGCGCGGAACATCTCGTCGAGCATCCGGTTCTCGATGTTGTGATGGAAGCGGAGGATGCGTGTGGCCGCCAGATGCACCAGCTCCTGACGGTCCGAGCCGAGCCGGTCGACGAGGGGCGTCGAGGTGCGCCAGGAGTTCGTCGTCGAGGGCGACGTCGACCCGGGCTGTGCGCGGCAGGGAGGCGACACGGCGGGCCTGCGCCAGGGTCTCATCGGCCGCCGGGTTCTCGATGAGTCGGCGAATCCCAACCCGCAGCAGCGCGGAGACCCGGCGGGGACCGTACTCGTCCGCCAGCTCCTCCAGGCGGCGTTTGGTGTCCTCATCGAACCGGAAGACATGCCGTTTCCCGAACGGGTTCCCCTGCGGACTCGGCACCCTCCGAGCGGCAGGCGGGTGGGTCGCCTGGTTTGCGGCCGCGGTCTGCCGGCGGCGGGTATTCCGGGCGATCAGCAGGTCCCGGTTCGCGTCCCCGCGGTAGATCCCCTCGGTCACCGCCTGATCGAGGTCACGCCAGTTCGCCAGGAGCTCGCGGGCGGCCAGGCGCATGAGTTCGGCGCGGTCGGAGTCGAGCCGACCGGCGAGAGCGTCGAGTTGGTCGCGCAGCTCGTTGTCGAAGTGCACATTTGTGCGCGGGCCCAGAGTTTCCGGGGTCAGGGCGCGGGCGGCGCCGATCGTGGCCAGGTCGGCGGTGAGGTCTCCCGGGTCGTCGAGGAGTCGGCGGACCGCGACCCGAATGGCCGCGGCGGTGAGGGCGTCGCCGTTGCGGCTGATCAGCTTCTCCAGGCGGACCAGCGTGGAGCGGTTGAGGTACACGCGGGCGCGGCAGGTCAGATCGGTGCGGGCGTCTTCGCGGAGCACCGGGTGCCGGAATCGGCCTGCCCCGGTGAGGAAGCGGTGCAGCGCGACGCGGACGATCGCGCTGCGGTCGGTGTGGAACTCGTAGGCGAGTTCGTTGAGGCGAGTGCTGGTGGCGGGGTCGAGGTCGAGAGGTCGCTCCGCCCAGGGGATGCGGCGAGCGTCGGCGGAGGCGCGACGTGACTGGTCCAGTGCCTCCGGCACCTGGTCCGGGTCGGCGAGAAGTCGTCGTGCCGCCACCCGCACCAGCGCCCCGAAGCGGCGCGGTCCGATGCCGGCGGCCAACTCCTCGAGGCGTTGTTTGGTGGTCGGGTCGAACCGGAGCGGGATCGGATCCCCCACCGGTACGCGACCCATGTTTGTCTCGCTCATCACCGGCCATTGTTCCGGTCCGTTCGGGGACCTCGATTCGCACCCCATGGCACAGGTCGCCGCCACAATCGGTCACTGCGCCCTGGCGAGCCGGTTGCTGTGAAATGTAGTGCGCCCCAGCACCCGGGGGGGTGGGTGCTGGGCGCGGGCGTGTGACCGACTCAGGAG
>RRBB01000709.1:0-937 GCA_006543605.1 Rhodococcus sp. WS4 | reverse complement strand
GTCCCGAGGTGCTTGCGGGCCGTGCGCGCCACCACGGCGGTGGTCGCGGTGGACGAGACGAATCCGCCACCGAATCCCACCACCAGCAGACCCCACCGCGGACCGAGCAGCCGCGTCGCCACGTATCCCGCCCACCCGATCAGGCTCAACAGCAGCACGATCGTTCCGATAGTGGACGGATTCAACGCCCCGAAGGGACCGAGATCCCGATCCGGCAGCAGCGGCAGCACCAGGAACGCGATGGCGAGCAGGACACAGAAGTCGGTGATGTCCCGCTCGTCGATCATCCGGTGCGCGAACTCGTCGACCGGATACTTGACGGCGAGCAGGACGAGCACGACTACCCCGAGCGCCACGGCAAGGGACGCCTCGTGCCAGGCCAGGGCGCCGAGCAGAAATGTGGTCAGCGCCGCCACCGAGGTAGTGGTGCCCACGTCCGGATCCGGTTCGGTGTGAGCGCGCACCCAATACCACGCCAGAATCAGCAGAGACACACCGATGAATCCGATCGCCACCACGATGCCGCCCAGGTGCGCGGCGATCGCCCCGGCCAGCGCGATGAGCGGGAACGTCCGGGCGCCGGGCGGTTCGACCGGGCCGGCTGCTCCCGCCGCCGCCCCGGCCCCGACGTTGTGTTCGCGTTCGACACCGACACCGAGACCGATCAACACGGCGGCGGCATACCCGAACAGGTGCAACTCGGTCACATCCACGGCGCCCTCACCGATCTCACCCCTCGCTCGCCCTTCACTGCCCGTGAGCACCGTTCGGCTCACGATCCGAAGCTGCCGGTGATGCACCGTCCGCGAGACCCTCGCCTCAGTGTCGGCCGGGTGTGACGAGGTGTGTCACGAATCCCCACTTTCGGATACCGGGCCCCCGGATCTCTCGGTGCCGCCCTACCCCGCGGACGGTGCCGCCTCGCCGGGACCGGGGC
>RRBB01000708.1:0-943 GCA_006543605.1 Rhodococcus sp. WS4 | reverse complement strand
ATCGTCGATGCCATCGAACAACACAACTCCAGCGTCGCCGAATCGCTGATGTCCGCGCACATCGGCGTCGCGCACGTCGCCTTTGTCGCGGAGCGGTTCCGCGAATAGCCAGCCGAATTCCCCTCCCGGTCCTGGCTCGCCGACACCCAAGACGAGGCCCTCGACGGCATCGTCACCGTCGTCCCAGAGGCTCTCGATGACATGGCGAGCGCCGGAGAACGCCCGCCCGTGCCGATCACGGACCGCTCCTACAGCGGCACCTTCACGGTGCGGACCTCTCCCGGGTGCACCGCACACTGGCGTCGAGGCCGAGGAGCGAGGTGTTTCACTGAATCTGCTGGTCAACCAGACACTCTCCGCTCCCGCCGGCGACGTGCCGGACCCGACACAACGACGGGGTGAGGCCGAACGATTTTGCGCCACACGTGACGGGGCGAGGGCTACCGCATCTTCGGCTTGCACAGCTGGTCCAGCTCTGGCCAAACACGGTTGATGCCAACTAAGCGGGTGTGACCGGGGAAGACCTAAACCTGGATGCCCTGTCCGACAAGATGTACGTGGAGTACGATTAAGTGTACGTACTTAACGTATCGGAGGTGTGGGATGCCGGAGAATCGGACACGGCGGAAGGTGATCAAGGCGCCGGCTGCGAAGAGCGGGGGTGGGCCGCGGGTGGTTGCCGGGCGTGGTCACCGGTTGAGCGCCGCCGCCTACCCCATCGGTGGGAGTCGTGGTGTGGAGGTGGCGGGCGAATTCGTGGAGTACGTGACCCGGAATGCGCCGCGAGGTGAGTGGGCGCTGATCGCGAAGCTGATTCTCGATGAGGCGTTCGCCGACCCGGTGGGGACTCGTGCCGGGGGCCTCGCGGCGGCGGCGGCGGAGCGGCGGCAGTCGTTGCTCGAGCAGGTGGTCACCCTCAAGGCCGGGGAGGCCGGGCGGGTGT
>RRBB01000707.1:0-947 GCA_006543605.1 Rhodococcus sp. WS4 | reverse complement strand
CCGACTGCAGTTGTTCGGCCAACCGGATGAGGGCGTCATCGCCGACGGCGTGGCCGAGCCGGTCGTTGAGGGTCTTGAACTCGTCGAGATCGATCAGCAACGCCGCAACCGTGCGCCCGCTTCCGCGTGCCGCGTCCAGGGCGGCGTCGATCTGCTGATGCGCCAGGGCACGGTTCGGTAGCCCGGTCAATGAATCGTGCAGGCTCAGATGTCGCAGTGCCTGCTCTGCCTCGATGCGCCGGATCGCCGCGGCCAGCACCGCGGTCACCGAGCGCAGGAACATCACCTCCCGGTCGGAGTAGTCGCGGGGGCGGGCACTGTGCGCGGTCAGCACGCCCCATACCGTCTCGGCGCCGATGGGAACGCAGACTCCGCTCCGTAGCCCCCGGGAATTCATGGCTTCGGTGGAGAACCGGTGCTCCCCGTACCGGTCGGGGCAGATGATGATCTCGTCGGTGGCGGCCGCGTATCCGGGCTGGGAATCGGTACCGGGGGCGAAGGTTTCCGGGACGGGAGGTTGACCACGGTAGGCGAGCACCCGCAACGCACCGCCCGGCTCCTCGGTCCGGGCCACCGAGGCGCAGTTCACCCCCACCAACGCGGCGGCTGCGTCCGCCGCGGCCGCGAGAACGTGGTCCAGGTCGCCGTCGACGGCGAGTTGACTCAATTCGGCGAGGGCGTGCTGTTCGCGGACCCGGTACGCGGCGGCCTCCAAAGCGGTGTGCAAGCGCTGTTCGTGCTCCTGCGCAGTCCGCAGGTCTTGGGCGATGCAGGCGATCACCATCGGGTGGTCCTGCGTGCGCTCGACCACGAAGGCGGACAAGGTCACGGGGATCGGTTCACCGGTCAGGAAATGCCGAAACTCCGACCGCCCCTCCCACCGGCCCTGATCGAGCAGGGCTGATTCCATCTCGGGGGCCTGGACGAATCCGACATCGGTGAAGAAC
>RRBB01000706.1:0-947 GCA_006543605.1 Rhodococcus sp. WS4 | reverse complement strand
CCGACACCCGTGACGCAGCGCCAGAAACCGCGTCCGAAGCCGGGTTCGGCGGTGCCCCCGCGACCGATCCGCTCACCGGCCGTCGTATCGGCCTGGCGACGACGATCGAGAAGAAGCGCAAGCGCGGTATCGTCCGCCGAACTCTCGGAATGCGATGACCATCAATTATTCCGGGCTGATGCGGAGAACGCGGTCGACTATTCGTCACGGAGCATGTCGATGATCCGATCAGTTCCGCTTCTTCCGGGATAGCAGCGGTAAGAATGGTCCGATGCGGTCGCCCAGATGCACGGCTACCAGCCCGGCGAGATCGTCCCGACCACCGCATTGTTGCTGTCCCACAAGCATCCCTCGAACCACCCGCACGTGGCGCGGGTCCGGGAACGGATGATCAGCGCCGCCGGACCGTCCGCAGCAAGCACCGCATCCTCGACACCGCCGGCAGAGTCCACCAGGTCGTCGTTGTCTGCGACCGCTTATGCGACGACATCGGTGCGGTGGTTGCAACCGGGTTCTACATCGACCGGCCGAGAACCGCCGCCCAAAATGCGACACTTCGCTGGTCTTCATTCCGAGAGGCGACCGTGCCGATGCGTGCTCCGCGCGCAGCGCCATCTCGAGGACGCCGTGGGTAGGGTCGAGTGAATGTGCCGATTTGGCCCCCACACTTTTCCGGGAAGCGGATGAGGCAGTGGATAGTGCGGCACAGGAAAGTTTAGTTCGCCTCGCATGCAGGGCATCGGCCATCTTTTCTTCGGCCGCCGGCTCGGGTTTGTCGGATATGTCTGCCGCCTACGGTTCGAACACCAGCAGCGGTTTACCCCCGTGTTCGGGAGCTTCGGTCAAATGGACGGCTTCGCTGAACTTTTCGAGGGGGATCGGCTGGCCCTCCGGCACGCGCAACGCGCCTCTGTCGGCGAGCTGAACTGTCCGATCGATCGCTGCAA
>RRBB01000705.1:0-952 GCA_006543605.1 Rhodococcus sp. WS4 | reverse complement strand
GGATTCCCCTTCGAGATCGGCTGCTTCGAAGGGAACAAGGCAGAAACCCATACCATCGTCCCGATCGTCCGGCAGTTCCAGGCCCGCCACGACATCGAGGGCGTCGAGATGGTTGTCGCCGCCGACGCAGGCATGCTCTCCGCCGGCAATCTCAAGGACCTCGACGAGGCCGGACTCAAGTTCATCGTCGGGTCCCGCGTCACCAAAGCCCCCGCCGATCTCGCACACCATTTCCATTGGAACGGTAATACTTTCCGTGACGGACAGATAATCGATACGGTCACTCCCCGGCACGCGAAGAGCACCGTCAACAACGTCAACAAGCGCACCGAACCGGTCTGGGACGCGGCCGGACATCCGAAGTCCTGGCGGGCGGTCTGGCAGTACTCGAAACGACGGGCGGTCCGCGACAATCAGACACTCAACGCCCAGGAGGCGCGGGCCAGGGAGGTCGTCGACGGCGGCACAGCTCCGAAGTCGACGCGGTTCGTCAAGACCACCGCGGGCGGCCGCACCCTCGACACCGCATCTCTCGATCGGGCCCGATCATTGGTCGGGTTGAAGGGCTACGTCACCAACATCCCCGCCACACTGATGGACCCGGGCGAGGTGATCGGCAAGTATCACGACCTTTGGCATGTCGAGCAGTCGTTCCGCATGTCGAAAACCGACCTACGGGCGCGGCCGATGTTCCACCACACCCGCGACGCGATCGAAGCCCACCTCACGGTCGTGTTCACCGCGCTCGCGGTCGCCCGCTATCTGCAGGCCGAGACCGGAGTCTCGATCGGGCGCATCGTGAAAACCCTGCGCCCGCTACAAGAAATCAGCCTGACCATCGCCGGCCACCCCCACACCGCCGCCGACCCGCTCACCGTCGAAGCCGCAGCCATCCTCACCTCGCTGGAACTACCGACACGTTGACCGGGGCACTAAAACTGTGCAAGTCAGG
>RRBB01000704.1:0-923 GCA_006543605.1 Rhodococcus sp. WS4 | reverse complement strand
CTGCAGTCTCGTGGGCTCGATCATCAGCGTGCCGGCCACCGGGAAGGACATGGTCGGCGCATGGAAGCCGAAGTCCATCAGGCGCTTGGCCACGTCGTCGACGCTGATCCCGCTGCTGTCCTTGAGCGGACGCAGGTCGAGGATGCATTCGTGGGCGACCAGGCCGTTGCCGCCGGCGTAGAGCACCGGGTAGTGCTCCTCCAGCCGGTGGGCGATGTAGTTGGCATTGAGGATGGCCATTTCCGAGGCGCGCTTGAGGCCTTCGCCGCCCATCATGCGGATGTACATCCAGGTGATCGGCAGGATGCTCGCGCTGCCGTACGGCGCCGCGCTCACCGCGCCTTCCTTGCGCTCGCCGCGAGCATGGCCGGGGAGGAATGGCGCCAGGTGCGCGCGCACGCCGATCGGGCCGACGCCCGGGCCGCCGCCGCCGTGGGGGATGCAGAAGGTCTTGTGCAGGTTCAGGTGGGAAACGTCGCCACCGAACTTGCCCGGGGCGCACAGGCCGACCATGGCGTTCATGTTGGCGCCGTCGATGTACACCTGGCCGCCGCAGTCGTGGACGATGGCGCAGATCTCGCGGATCGCTTCCTCGAACACGCCATGGGTGGACGGATAGGTGATCATCAGCGCGGCCAGGCGTTCCTTGTGCTCGCTGGCCTTGTTGCGCAGGTCCTCGACGTCGACGTTGCCGCGCGCGTCGCAGGCCACCACCACCACGCGCATGCCGACCATGCTGGCGGTAGCCGGGTTGGTACCGTGGGCGGAGGACGGGATCAGACAGATGTCGCGCTGGCTGTCGCCGCGGCTCTGGTGGTAGGCACGGATCGCCAGCAGGCCGGCGTACTCGCCCTGGGAGCCGGCGTTGGGCTGCAACGACACGGCGTCGTAGCCGGTGGCGGAACAGAGCATCGCCTCCAGTT
>RRBB01000703.1:0-972 GCA_006543605.1 Rhodococcus sp. WS4 | reverse complement strand
TTCCGGGATGGATCGCACGCGGCACCCGCATCTCGTCGGATGCTCCTGTGTGCCAGCGGATCCCGATCCGAACCATGGCATGGTCGGGCTCCGGCAGCAGGGTGATGTCCGCGATCAGGGTACGCAGCAGCCGCTTGCGGTCCTTGTTGCTGGTGGTCGGGGCGTGCCAGAGCCCGGGCAGGTCGGCGGCGAGTTGTTCGAGCTCGCCCCGGCCCGGCAGCGGCGGCAGCGTGTCCTGGGCCGTGGCCAGGGCTTGCTCGGCCTCGACGAGGGCGGCGAGCTTGGCCTCCCAGCGGGCCTCCAGGCTGCGGGCGACGAGCCGATTCTCCGGCTCCACCGCACCGAAGGCGCGTTCGGCCCGGTCCGCCTCGTAGCGGGCACGTTCGACGGCGAGCTCATGCGCCCGACTCACCCGCCGGTGCCGATCCGCGACCTCGTCCGCGGCGGCCAGGGCGAGCGCGATCTCGGTGGGATCGACTGCCGCCACGAATCTTTCGGCCACCACATCGTCGACGGTGAACGCCACGACCGAGCGGCAATTCGGCGTGGTGAGCCGATCGGCACGGGAGCTGCACTCGTAGAACGGTCTCTGCCTATTGTGGTAATTGGTGCGCATCGGTTTACCGCAGGACCCGCAGAAGAGGATGCCCTGGCACAGTGCCGACCCCTCCCGCGGTGGCCGGGCCCCGGCATTGGTGCGGTTGGCGGCCAGCTTGGTCTCGTTGGCCAGGTAGTCGGCCCAGCCGAGGTAGCCGTCGTGATGATCGTGAATCAGCACCGGCCATTCGGTTCGGGGCCGCTCGATCTGCCCGGTGTGGACGGTCCCGTCCGGCTCGACGGTGCGGCGGGAGGTGTAGCGGCCGTGCACGTATGCTCCTGCGTAACAGGGGTTCTTGAGCACTTTCAGGACGCGGGCGTAGGTGAGCGTGCCCCAGCGCAGCTGCCCGGCCCAGACCCCGCCGTGGGCGCGCA
>RRBB01000702.1:0-975 GCA_006543605.1 Rhodococcus sp. WS4 | reverse complement strand
GTCGCGGTGTTGCCCCTGTTTGTCCACATGCGACTTCCGCACTCTGACCACATGGACCGCGTCACCACGCTTTGCCATACCTATCACGGTACTGCAATTCACGACGAACAGTCGCCGCGACACGCCAACAATTCTGACTACATTTGCAGAGCTCCGAACCTGAGAACGGGCAGATCAGAGGCGAACCCGGCACTCAGACTCGCATTGCGGTAGGGACCGCCCTTTCGGGCGGCCCCCCGCACAGATCCCAGCGTGCGGAACTACCGCACTGGGCTCCTGCCTAAGGTCCGAACGTCGAGGCGCTGTTCGGGGTAGGGATGCATCACACGGGCGGGTGGCAGCCACCGAGTTGCGAGTCGATCCATCCGTGCCCAGGTGAGACTCGTCTTGTGGCTCCGGCGCCGTAGCGCCTTCAGCCAGTTCCTCGTCGCCTGGGTACGAAAGGCCGAAACCGCATCGATATTGCCGGGCACGGCATAGTAAGCGAGGTGACCTCGCACCACGCTCGCGAGCCACTTGCCCTGCTCGGGGATGGGCTGGTGCCGACGACGCTTGAGCTGGTCGTTGACCTCTCGGAGCTTCGCCCGCATCCGCTTCGAAACAGTGATGCGCCGGAGCCAGAAGCGCCCATTCCTCGTCTTCCCGCAGACATGCGTGAAGCCGAGAAAATCGAACGTCTCCGGCCTGCCGAGCCCACGTGCCGACCGCCCTCTGGCGGCGTGCCGCCCGAACTCGATCAGCCGCGTCTTATCCGGGTGCAGCTCCAGGTTGAACTTCGCGAACCGCTCGCGAAGATCGGCGAGGAACCGCTGCGCATCGGCTTGCCGCTCGAAGCCCATGACGAAGTCGTCGGCGAAACGCACGATGATCACATCACCGCGCGCGTACCGGCGTCTCCACCAGTCGGCCCACAGGTCGAAGACATAGTGGAGGTAGACGTTCGCCAGCAACGGCGACGCCGAAGCGCCCTGCGGC
>RRBB01000701.1:0-982 GCA_006543605.1 Rhodococcus sp. WS4 | reverse complement strand
CGGGAGGTGTAGCGGCCGTGCACGTATGCTCCTGCGTAACAGGGGTTCTTGAGCACTTTCAGGACGCGGGCGTAGGTGAGCGTGCCCCAGCGCAGCTGCCCGGCCCAGACCCCGCCGTGGGCGCGCAGCGGGAACCGGCGGCCGGCGAACGCGGCCACCACCCCGTAGGCGGAGCCGGACGCGGCGAACGCGGCGAACAGGTCACCGATCGCGGCCCGGACCTCGGCATCGGGGTCGATGACGACCTCGCCGGCGTCGTCGTGGACATATCCGACCGGCAACGGGGTGCGCAGCTCGCCTCGCTGCGCCGCGGCCCTCTTGGCCGCGTGCAGCCGCTGCGCCATCACGTGCAGTTCCACCTCGCCGAGGGTGGACTTCATCCCGAGCAGCATCCGGTCGTTGACATCGGCCGGGTCGTAGACACCGTCGGTGTCGATCAGCAGCGTGTCGGTGATCGCCGCGAACTCCATCAGCCGCGCCACCTCGGCGTTCGAGCGGGCCAGCCGGGAGATCTCCAGGCCGAAGATCGCCCCCACCTCGCCCGAGCACACCCGGGTCACCAGCTCGGTGAGTCCCGCCCGGGCCACCCCCCACCGGCCCGAGACGCCCAGATCGGTGTCGATCACGATCACGTCCCGGCGGGCCCACCCCAGCCGGACCGCCTCGTCGGCCAGCCCGTACTGGCGTGTCGTGGACTCGGTGTGCTCGCGGACCTGCGCCATCGACGACTGGCGCAGATAGATCACCGCCAACCGGTCCCGGTGGCTGCCGGTGATCTTCGTGTCGCCGTTCATCGCCGCCACCTTTCAACGCCGCCATCGTCATGTTGGCCAGCACCGCCACCGCCTCGGCCCGGGCGGACCCGGTCGCCAGGACGGTCGACGGCGCCGCACTCATCGGCTAGTCCAGTTCCCGCCGGGCCAGCAGTTCGGTGTTGATCGCCGAGATCTCCGCGATCACCGCCTGCACCTGCTCGCCCCGC
>RRBB01000700.1:0-986 GCA_006543605.1 Rhodococcus sp. WS4 | reverse complement strand
CCTAGATGATTGATTCCTTGAACGGATCAGTGGTCGTAGGCGATAAATGATCGCTTGGCGGTGGCGCCGATGTTCCAGTTGTGCCAGATGCCGGCGGCCATCGCCAGCACACGCTGGGCGACGCGGGCGAACACCCCGTGCGTGGTACGGCCACCGTGTTCCTCCAGGCCAAGCTGCCCTTTCAAGGTGTGGTTGACCGATTCGATCCACTGCCGTACCCCGCCGAGATTGCCGTTCTTGTAGGTTTCGTCCTTGCGGTCCGGTCGCAGCAGCTGCAGGCCCATCGCGGCGGTGGTGGCGGCGAACTGTGCGCCGGAGAAGCCTTTGTCGGCGAGCAGGATCTGTCCCGACCGAATCAGGTGGTGATCGCGTTCGAGCAGCGCGGTCACCACCTCACGTTCACCGAGTTTCGGATTCGCCAGGCACCACATGATCGGCATCCCGTCGCCGGCGCAGACCAGGTACAGCTTCAGCCCCCAGTAGAAGCGCGAATGGGAGGCGCAGTAGCCGTATCCCGCGTGCCCGGCCAGGTCCGACCGCTTCACCGTTTCCCGAGACATCCCGCAGGGCACCGGTGTGGCGTCGGTGATCCACAGGTCGTCGAACCATGACGGGGACACCTCGGCGAGGAGTCGAATTGTCTTGCACAGCAATCCTCGTGCCGCCCTGACGCGTTTGTTGTAGTCCGACTGTCCGGGAATGTAGGGGAACAGCGCACGCAACTCGGCGCTGTGGTGGGCGTGCCGGATCCACCGGCGTTCGCAGTCGAATCCGAGCAGCATCTGCGCGACGGTCAGGGTGAGCAGTTCGGCATCGGAGAGCAGCGGGCGCCGGCCCCGTCCGGTGCGGGGTTCGACGACATGATCGTCGATGAGCACATAGAGTTCGGTCAGGAGGGTTTCCAGTTCTTTGGTCACGCTTTGATCTTGGAAACCCTCCGCCTACCAGCCTCGCAGCGACACACCTTCAAGGAATCAATCATCTAG